>JAEEVR010000053.1 GCA_016290995.1 Treponema sp.
GTCTTTAGTTTGGTCGGCCCCAAGCGCTACGACGTTCCGTGGAAAGACTTGGAAAAAACCGGCTTCATCGCAAGCGCCGAATGCGTGGAGCTTCGCGTCGATTTGCCGGTGGCGTTGGAAATGGAATACGCGATTGCCTCCCCGCGCGAAAAGCACAAAATCGCCGCGACCAATCCCGCGAAAATTTTGGCGGCGAAAAAATTGGTGGAGCAAAATCCCGACGACAAAATCTTGATCATCGGCCAGTACTTGGACCAGCTGCAAGAAATGGCCGCTCTGCTTGGCGTTCCAATCATCACAGGAAAAACTCCCAATGCCGAGCGCGAAAAAATTTACGGCGACTTTAAGAGCGGCGCGATTCGCGTTTTGGTCGTTTCCAAGGTGGCCAACTTTGCGGTGGACTTGCCGGACGCTTCGATGGCGATTCAGCTTTCGGGAACTTTTGGAAGCAGGCAGGAAGAGGCGCAGCGACTTGGACGCATTTTGCGGCCCAAGGAACGCGTTTCAAAATTTTGGACAATCATCACGCGAAAAACCAGCGACGAAGATTTTGGAAGCAACAGACAAAAATTTTTGGCGGAACAAGGCTATTCCTACAGAATAGTTTTGAACGCCGACCAATTGGCGGCGCAAAATGGTTAAGAACGAAGTGGCTCTCTGGCGCGAATATTTTTTGCGGCTGGACGACAAGCAATTTTTGACCCTCATGCGCCTGTATCTTGGCGAGATCAAGACACCATACAACAAGCAAAAGTTGATAGAAAGCTTGGAAGCCTTCTTGCGCCGCGAGGAGACAAAGAAAAACATTTTGGCGCTGCTTTCCGACGCGGACACGCAAGTTTTGTGCGCGATAAAATTCATTCCGGGCGCCACGCTTTCAAAGCTGCAGGAATTTTTTAAGGCGGAACTTTTTTGCGAAGCGCTTGAAGACATTTTGCGCGAGCTTAAGGCGCGCCTTTTGATTTACGAGCAGCCGGTGGCCTACGGCCTTTCTAAGGCGCTAAAGATAAATCCATTTTTGGCGCCCGCGTTGGACGACGCCTTGCGGCTGGAGGAACTGATTCCGGAATGCGACGGGCCGGAAAAGCGTTTGGGCGCGGAATGCGTCGGCGCGGAGTTTGTCGCGTCGTATCTGTCTTTTGTGGCAAAAAATCCCAAGCTTTGCAAGCTGGACGGAACTTTTAAGAAAAAGGCCGAAAGCGACATAGAAGAAAAGTTTCCTGGCCGTTTGGAAAAGGCGCGTTTGCTTACAAGGGCTTTGGAAAACCTTTTGATTCTAAAGGACAAGGAAGGCGCTTTTGAAGTTGACTGGAAGCGCGCCAAAAGCTTTGCGCAAATGGACGCGCAGTCGCAGGCCATGTATTTGCTCGCGTCGGTTTCGGCGCGCTACAGCAGGACAAAAACCAAGTTTTATTCGCAAGTCTTTTTGGACGCGCTAAAATCCGTTCCGGCCAAGGGCTTTAAAAGCGGAGCTTTTTTGCGCTGCGCCTACTTGCTTTGCTGCAAGGAAAGCGGGCAGGAAGACTCTTTTGTCGGCTCGCAAAGCCGCTTTGCGCGAATCATCCAGTCGCATAGGCAGGAGGAAGCGGACTTGCGCGGAAATTCCAACGGCGCTTTTTTTGAGCGCATGTTGGAGCAGGCGGAAGTTTTTGGCTTCGCGCTTTTTGAAGACGCTGGCGAAAACGTTGACGGCGAAAAAATAATTTACAAAAACCCGCGCTTTTTTGAGAGCCGCGTTCCGCCAAAAAACATCGCGATGGTAAACGTTGACTCGGGCTTTAGCTTGACTTTGATGCCGGGCTTTGGCCTTGCGCGCGTTTTGGAAATCGCGGTCTTTTCTGACCTAGTGAAGTTTGACACCGTGGTTCAGTTTGAGATAAACCAAAGTTCCGTCATACGAGCCTTTGACCAGGGCCTTGACGCCGAGCAAATCATAAACATTCTAAAGGACAATTCAAATTTCGCCGTTCCCGAGGCGCTGGAATTTTCGATCAAGGAATGGGAAGCCAACTACAAGTCGATTTGCGTTTACAAAGGCTTTGTCCTAAAGGTGAGCCAAGAGCGAAGCGAGGCTTTGCTTCACAATCCAAATTTAAAGAAGCGAGTTTTGGAACGCTTGGCGCCGCAAGTCTTTTTGCTTGACTGCAAGGACGAAGATGAAGTCGCCGCGCTGTTAAAAAATTGCGGCGTGGAGAACATCGGAAAAATCAAGGGCGCGGAAGACGAGCCTGAATTGACGGGCTTTGTTCCCCTGCAAGAGACGGAAGCTTTTGCAAGCAAGGAAGCGGGCGCCAAAAAAATCGAACGCAACCAAGAAAGCGAAAAGCGCTTGCAAAAAATTTATTCCGAGATTGAGGCGCTGGAATTGGACGAAGAGCAAAAAGACGTTTTGCGGAATGTAGCCAGCGCCAAAATGATTGTGAACGACTCGCAGCTTTGCGCTCCGGCGATTCCGCTTGAAAAAAATTCCGCACAGGGAATGGACTACGAAGGAAAGCTTCACGTAATCGACCAAGCGATTAAAGAGGGCGAGCAAATAATCTTTAGGCTTTCAAAAAAATCAAAGTTGGTCACGGGCTTTCCGATTGGAATTGACAGGAACAATTTTGAGGACGGCGTTTACTTGAACGTGTTTGTGGGCAAGGACCAAAAAGAAATTTCGATCGGAAAAATTGAGTTTGTCCAACGAGTGAAAAAAATATCGATAATATAGATTCAAAAGGTAAGGAAGCGATTTATGCAAAAGAAAATTACGACAGCCCTTTTTGACTGCGACGGCGTTTTGATTAATTCGGCGGCGGACATCAGCGACGCGGTCAATGCCACTCTAAAGCGTTTTAGAATGAAGGAATTGTCGTACGCAAAATTGCGAACATTCGTAGGAAACGGAGCGCGCGTTTTGATTGAGCGGGCGATAAGGACTTCAAAAGGCTTGCCGCTTGACGCTCCGCTCCCGGTGGAAGAAAAGCGCTGCCAGGAAATTTTAAGCTATTATTTGGACTACTACTATTCCCACGCGATCATAAAGACAAAACTCTATCCGGGCTTGGCAGCCGCTTTGGCGCGCCTTTATGACGCAGGAATAAAAATGGGAATCGTTACCAACAAGCCCACGAACATTTTGCTTGAGATTTTGGAATACTTTAAAATCGAAAAATATTTTGGCGCCTTTATTGGCGGCGACAAAGTCAAAAAGCTAAAGCCCGCTCCCGACGGAATTGTCATGGCGCTAAAGGAATTGGGCGCAAAGTCAAGCCAAGCGATAATGGTTGGCGACAGCTACACCGACATCGGAGCCGGTCACGCCGCCGGAACCTTGACCGCCGCCTGCCTTAAGGGAATGGGCGACAAAAAGGCGATGCTCGCGCAAAAGCCCGAAGTCCTTTTGGGCTACGCCGCTGAAATCGCTCCGGCGATTATGCTTGCCAACGCGGCGGCTCGGTAGGAAAAGCGGCCGATGAAGAAGATTGATTCCAAAGCAAAGAGGCCGGCTAGCAAACCCAAGACGGCGGCGGAAACTGTTCGCAAGCCTAAGAACGCCCCGGACATACTGCAAAAGCGCATTGACTTTAACATCTCCCTCTGCAAAAAAAGCAACGGAATGAAAATAAATTTGCAGCGCGCCGCGCAAAATGTCGTGGAACTGCAGCGGGGCTTGACTGGAAGCCGCGCCTTGGCCGGAAACGGCTACATGCAAAAGGGCGCGAGCTTGCAGGCATACCTGCTTTACTATTGGCCGGTGTCTTACGCGCAAACAAAGGCCGCCTTGCAAAAGACCCCGCGCTTTTTTGAGCGCGTCGCGGAATTTTCTTCCCAGGCCAAAAAGCGGGCGATTCGCGTTTTGGATTTGGGTTCGGGACCGGCGCCGGCGTCTTGCTCGCTTGCCGATTTGGCGCAAGGCCGCGGAGAGCAAAACATGGCCTTTGAATTTTGTCTTTGCGATTCCAGCGGAGACGCGCTAAGCCTGGGCAAAAAAATCTTGGAAGCGGCCTACGCAAAAAACGCCAGCGTCGAAACGCGCGTCTGCAATTTGGAGAACATCTTCCAGCCCAAAAACGGCGCGGCTTTCTTGGACGGCAAAAAATTTGATTTTATAATCGCCTCTCATAGCCTTAACGAATTATGGAAAGGCCAAAAAAAGCGCGGGGA
>JAEEVR010000013.1 GCA_016290995.1 Treponema sp.
GCGAGCAAAATCTTTTTTGGGCCGTCGCCGGTCAAGCGGTGCACGACCATGTCAGGCGGCAATAGCGGAACAATCTTTTTTAAAAGTTCAAAATATTTTTCTTTTGCAAGGCATTCAAATTTGCCCGCCCGCCATTCCTTTTCCAAATCAGTTCCGGCCAAAACGTACAAGACCGTAAATTTTATTCCGTCTGAGCCTGCGGCGACAACGCGGCGGACTGACTCAAGCATGTCGTCGTCGTCCTCGCCGGGCAAGCCCAAAATCAATTGCGTCACGATGTGGACTGCGGGACATTCTTTTTTTAGCGCCGCGACCGCGTCAAAGTAAACGCTTGTGGGGTAGCCGCGCCGCATCCAATCCGCCGTTTTTTGGCGAGCGGTCTGAAGGCCCAGCTCCACGGTGACAAAAGTTTTTTGCGACAGTTCCTTTATTACTTCTAGAATTTCGGGGCCAAGGCAGTCGGGCCGCGTCGCAATGTCCACGCCGACGATGTCGGGAACGGCGAGCGCGTCCAAGTATTTTTGTTTTAGAACGAGCGGGTCGCCGTATGTGTTGGTGAAGTTTTGGAAGTATGCGATGTAAGTGGGAGCGGGAGCCGCGTTTTGGGCTTGCGAACTTTTTTCTTCTGCGGAAACTTTTTCAACGACCGGAACGCGCGGGCCGCCGCGGCCATGCGCTTTTTTTTGCACCAACAATTTGGCGCGCTCAAGCTGTTCCGCGATAGGAAGATTTTTTGGCGGAATGAAGTCGCCGCTACCGTTGGCCGAGCAAAAGATGCAGCCGCGCGTGTCCAGCCTTCCGTCGCGGGTGGGACAGGTACAGCCCGCGTCAACGGCAAGCTTGTAAACTTTGCGGCCAAACTTGTTTTTGTAAAAGTCAGATAGGCTTATGGGCATAAGCTCATTCTTTTATAAAGCCTTTTTGGATTCCGACCGCGATGTTCTTTTGAACCCATTCCCAAACGCGCGGCATGTTTTCTTTTAAAGGGCCGATGCGTTTTTCAATCATCGCGACTGTCGCGCCTGCCTCGGCCCAGGTTCCGCCGGTCAAAGAAAGCGAGTTGTTCAAAAAAGGCTCCAAGCGGTCCATGCAATTCGCGTAGCGCGATTCGGGCGTTTTAAATTGCTCAAACTCGTCCCAAAGCGCGCGGAGCTTTCGCGCGATGTCGTCAGGAAGTTGGCCGAACAGTTTTTGCGCGGCGGCCTGCTCCCGTTCCTCTTTGCCGACATTCGCCGCGGCGTCGTAGGCAAAAGTGTCGCCCGCGTATATTTCTACCAAGTCGTGCGCAAGGCAAAGAAGCGCCGCCTTTCGCTCGTCAACATCTTGCGCAAAATATTCTTTGAACAAAAGCGCCATCAGCGCGATTCGCCAAGAGTGCTCCGCGTCGTTTTGCGCGCGCGAGCCGTCCGCGATTTTTGTGCGGCGGGCAATCGAGTCCATCTCTTCCGCCAGCGCGGTAAACTTTAAAAGGCTGTCCAAGCGTCCGTCGTCAGAGGGGGTAAAAGTTTTTATGATTTCTTCAAATGGTTTTTGCATGGAAACATTGTAACGCGCTTCGCGCGATTTTTCTATAGGAAATTTTCTTGACAGGCGTTCCCTTTGCCCTTATCCTATAAACGAGAGAACTTATGAACGCATCGACAATAATTGAACAATTGGACAAGATTTTGTGGGGCTGGCCGCAGATCATTCTTTTGCTGGGCACTCATCTTTTTATGACTTTTAAAACCGGCTTTGTGCAAAAGGACATCTTTAAGGCCATAAAGCTTTCGGTCACCAAAGACCCCGACGCGCCGGGCGACGTGTCGCAGTTTGGAGCGCTTACAACCGCTCTCGCCTCGACTGTAGGAACGGCGAACATCATCGGAGTTGGAACGGCCATCGCGCTTGGCGGGCCTGGAGCGGTGTTGTGGATTTGGTTCACCGGCGTTTTTGGAATCGCCACCAAGTACGCCGAAACCGTAATCGCTCTAAAGTACCGCGTTAAAAGCCAGGACGGCACGATGCTCGGCGGCGCGATGTACGCGCTGGAACGCGGGCTAAAGCTAAAATGGCTTGGAGTTGTCTTCGCATTTTTGGCGGCGCTTTGCGGCCTTGGAATAGGCTGTTCCGTTCCGGCGAACGCGGTTGTGGCTACAGTAAAGGAAAACCTCAACGCGACAGGAACTTACGGCCAAGTCCTCACTTATGCCATCGCGGTTATTCTTTGCGTATTGGTCGGAGTGGCGATCATCGGCGGCGTAAAGTCGATCACAAAAGTGTCCGAAAAGCTGGTTCCCTTTATGGCGATTTTTTACGTGCTGGGTTGCCTTATTATATTGATAATGAACGCCGACGTTATGGCGCAGACAATCTCAACGATAGCTTCAGCGGCATTCACTCCCCGCGCGGCTGGAGGCGGCTTTATCGGAAGCACGATAGCCTCCGCCTGCAGGTTTGGAATCGCTCGCGGACTTTTTTCAAACGAATCGGGAATGGGGTCCGCTCCGCTTGTCGCCGCCGCAGCCCAATCGCGCAACCCCAAACGGCAGGCGCTTGTTTCTATGACCGGAACTTTTTGGGACACGGTTGTCGTTTGCCTTATGACAGGCCTTGTTCTTGTTTCCTGCATCATAAAGCATCCCTTTATCGACGCCATGAGCGGCAACGGCTCCGAGCTTACGTCGCTGGCTTTTTCAACAATTCCAATTGTCGGAAAGCCCGTGCTTGTTGTCGGCCTCATCACGTTCACATTTTCCACGATGCTGGGCTGGTACTATTACGGCGAGCGCTGCACAGTCTATTTGTTCGGCGAGAAGGCCATTTTAGTTTACAAAATAATTTGGGTGGCCGGAATTTTCGCAGGCTCATTGGCGGAACTAAAGTTCATCTGGAACATCGCTGACATCCTTAACGGCCTGATGTCAATTCCCAACATCGTTGCGGTTCTGCTCCTTTCCGGAGTCATCGCAAGCGAAACAAAAAAATACGCCGGAAAGCGCATCGACGATTTGGACGACACTGAAATTCCGGTCGTAAAGAATTCTCGCAGGGGCGTCATTGGGTAAGGGATGCGACTCGCGTTCTAGCCTAGCTCCAGAGAGTTTAATTTTTCGTCAACAAATTTGCGCAAAGACTTTACAACCTCGT
Source organism: Treponema sp. (assembly GCA_016290995.1). GTDB lineage: Bacteria > Spirochaetota > Spirochaetia > Treponematales > Treponemataceae > Treponema_D. The sequence goes on from JAEEVR010000013.1 coordinate 3,130, forward strand.
CTTGAACTGAAAGTTTTATTTCGCTTGCTTTTTCAAAGTCAATGGCGAGCGGAAGGAAAAACTTGTAAACGTCAACGTCCAGCGCCTTTGTGATTTGCGACAAAGTTTTTTCGCTAGGCCAAGAACGGCAAAGCTCAATATTTTTTATCATCGCCTCGGACAAGTCGCATTTTACGGCAAGGTCAAGTTGCGTCATCTTTTTGCCTTTGCGTAATTTTCGAAGGTTTTCCGCAACTCTTTTTTGAATCTCTTTGCTTTTCATTCTTCAAGTTTATGGGGAATTTGGCTTTAATATGTGTATTTATAGTATCTACTTTAATGTTAAAGAAGATTGACAGTATGCAAACAAGGGAGTATGATTATATTTATTATCATTAAAGTGTATTAAAAGTAGAGGTTTTTGATGCTTTTTTTGGAGGCGAGAGATGAAAAATTTTTTTAGAGGATTTCTTTGCGCGGTTTTTGTGGGGCTGGTTGCGAGTGTAATGACTGGTTGTAGCAATGCGTCTGGCGGAGATTCTACAAAAGAAAGTCCCTCCAATCAAAATGAGCAAAACGGTATTACCACGGGAACGGGTGGAGAGAATGAGATTTATCCGACAGAAGTTCATGGAAAAATGTTTAGTGCTGTTGCAACAGAAAATGGTATTATTTTTACTCTAAATAAAATTGATAATCAATATGAAGAATGGAGTGGGAATGCATATATAACAAATTTGACTGTTTGTAATGGTTATCGAGATGATTCAAGGGGTTATCCAGAAAATTGGCAGAATAGGTTGCAAAACTCATGGACGGGCCTTTATGCTCTTGTCGAGGCAAATAAAAATTATGAATTTGGCTTCTATCTAGATCGAGGTATTGGTGGTAGTGATAATATTTGTGAGAAGATAAAGATAAGATCTATTGGTGGACTTGGAGGTTTATATTATCCTGATCCCGCTTATAAACCTAAACTTTTACTTGATGGAAATAAAATTAGTATTGATTCTACAGGTATAGTTCTTCCCTTGTCCATTCATAATCCTGAAATAGTCCATCAATTTTTTATAGGAACTGGTTGGAATGAAGACACGCAAACTTGGGATGGTCGCTTTGTTTCTGGTTTAACTAGTGATTTATATAAAATGGAATTTGCTAAAGGATCTAAAGTGTGGAATGATATTGGGCGTGGTCTTCGACATTATAATCGTAATGCATTTTCTTATCAAACTGTTGTTAATTTTGACATTCCAACTGATCAATTTACATACTGTACGCATTCATATATTGCAGATCCTGTTACTGCCAGTTTTGAAAATTTTGACATAGATGATTATGTAACTGCCAAAGCTGAAAATGATGGAATTCATTTTACGGTAAAAAAACCGGAGGGTTTTACAAATGGAATTAGTCATATAGATTTTTGGGAGTCAAACGGAACGGGAATGGAGCTTGGAGAAAGTGATGATATGCAAGTTTCATGTGTTTATCCACTTGTTCGGGCGGGAAAAACTTATACGTTCGATGTGTATGTTTACGAAAAATTAACTGGAAATTGTGTCCACGAAACCATTTCTATTGATGCTGTAGGTGGCTTGGGGGAACCTTCTTATATTTTGTCATCATCGGCGGCAATAAAACTTTCTTGTGAGAATAAAGTGCCTAGCGTAATTCTTTCAGGGATAAATCCGCCCACATTGCAAAATGGACCGATTTCAAATTCTTGGATTTGGTATGGTTTTGAGGCAACTAATGATGATTCAGGAACCTCTTATAGTAACGAACGTTGGATGACATATGATTCACCGCAGATAGAAGGATTCGAAAATATGCCTTCAGAATTATTTGAATGGTTTAAAGCTTCATTTGAGGCGACAGGAAAAAAGAATTTTTATGTAAGAACAGAGATAAGATTTTTCTTGGATGAGGCAACATCTAGTGCTTCTTATTGCTTTTTTAAGAAAGAGATCATGTGTTCCAATGTTGTTGAATATAAATAATTTATAAATAAAGTTCAGACGTCATTTTGCCTAAGGTGTTGCCGCTGTTAAAGTAATTAGTCTTCATACCCAAACAAAAAAAACGGCGGCCCACATTCGGGCCGCCGCCTCTTGGGCAGCGAACAGTTTTCGCAACTGCCGCCGTTCCTAGTCAGTATCCATTACAATACCGGCTTCATTGCTGTCATATACGCTCTCAAGCGGCGGCCGACAACCTCGATCGGGTGGTTGCGGATTTCGGCGTTGACGTTGACAAGCTCGGTGTTGTTGACGCTGTTGTCCTTTACGTCAAGGCCTTTGCCGATAACGTCCGTGTGGATGTTGGGCATAAAGTCTTTGGCCATCATCGGAGCGGCGACGCGGCTGAACAAGTAGCAGCCGTATTCGGCGGTGTCGCTGATTACGCGGTTCATCTCGTACAAGCGCTTGCGGTCGATGAGGTTGGCGATGAGCGGAACTTCGTGGAGCGACTCGTAGTAGGCCGACTCTTCCTTGATTCCCGCGTCAACCATTGTTTCAAAGGCCAATTCGCAGCCGGCCTTTACCATCGCGACAAGCAAGATTCCCTTGTCAAAGTATTCCTGCTCAGTGATTTCTTCCTTTGACTCCTCGTTCTTTTCAAACGGAAGAGCGCCGGTCTCTTCGCGCCAAGTCAAAAGGTCGTGGTCCTTGTTGGCCCAGTCCTTCATCATTGTGCTTGAGAACTTTCCGCTGATGATGTCGTCCATGTGCTTTTGGTAAAGGGGAGCCAAGAGCTTTTTGATTTCCTTGCTAAGCGCGTTGGCCTTGATTTTGGCGGGGTTGGAAAGGCGGTCCATCATGTTGGTGATTCCGCCCCACTTAAGGGCCTCGCTTACTACGTTCCATCCGTGCATCAAAAGCTTTGTCGCGTACTCAGGCGCGATTCCTTCCGACACCATCTTGTCGTAGCAAACGATCGTTCCGGCCTGCAACATTCCGCACAAAATAGTCTGCTCGCCCATAAGGTCAGACTTAACCTCGGCGATGAATGAGCTTTCCAAAACGCCGGCCTTGCTTCCGCCCATTCCGACGGCAAGCGCCTTGGCGTAGGCCCAGCCCTTTCCTTCGGGGTCGTTGGCCGGGTGAACGGCGATCAAGTCCGGAACGCCAAAGCCGCGCTGGAACTCGTGCCAAACTTCCGTTCCCGGTCCCTTGGGGGCGCACATAACGACTGTGATGTCCGGGCGGATGATCATTCCCTCTTCAATCATGTTGAATCCGTGGCTGTACCAAAGAGCCGAGCCCTTCTTCATCTTTGACATGACTTCTGTGATTACGGGAGTGTGCTGCTTGTCGGGAGTCAAGTTTCCAACCAAATCGGCTGTCGGAATCATCTCGTCGTATGTTCCGACTTTAAATCCGTTCTCCGTCGCGTTCTTCCAAGACTGGCGCTTTTCGGTGATGGCAGACTCGCGCAAGGCGTAAGAAACGTCCAAGCCGCTGTCGCGCAAACAAAGTCCCTGGTTCAAGCCCTGGGCGCCGCATCCGACGATTACGATTTTCTTTCCTTTAAGAGCGTTCACTCCGTCGGCAAATTCTTCCTTGGCCATAGAGCGGCAATGTCCCAACTGCAAGCGCGCCTCGCGCCACGGAATTTTGTTAAAATAATTTTCACCCATTTTTTGTCTCCTTGGGAATGATATTTTTGCGGAACACTAACTCCCGCGTTTTTTTCGACCCAATTATAGCGCGCAGAGATTGTTGCGTCTAGTGAAATAATTACAAGTAATTGTTGCATTTAGCGCAAGGGTAAAGATTATGCTCGCGCGGATTTGTTTTGACGGAATTCCCTATGTTTGTATAGTTAAATAGATTGAATTCAATTTAATTTTATGCAATTTTTATTAAAACGCTATTGCTTTTTTTCACAATACGCTTTATACTTAAAATCAAGAGAATTGAAGAAGGACTGCATGGCGAGTTCAAGACAAACCTTGCAAGGCGTTTCTTTCAAATATTTTATGGAGGCATTTCTATGAGAGAAGAGTGGAACGGTTTTAAAGCCGGCCGTCTTTGGCAGGACGAAGTAAACGTCCGCGAGTTCATTCAACTTAACTACACTCCGTACGACGGAGACAGCAAATTCCTTGCTGCGCCTACAAAGGCCACTAAGGAACTTTTTGACGAGCTTCAGCGCTTGCAAAAGGCCGAGTACAACAAAAAGTCAGTCGGCCTTGACGGAAAAGAGAGAAGCGGCGTTCTTGACCTTGACACCGACATCGTCACAGGAATCACAGCCCACAAGCCCGGCTACATTTTCGCCGACGGTTCCAAGAAAGACTTGGAGCAAGTTGTGGGACTCCAGACAGACAAGCCGCTCAAGCGCGCTTTCATGCCTTTTGGCGGAATCCGCATGGCCGAGCAGTCTTGCGAAATGTACGGCTACAAGCCCAACGCAGAGCTCCACAAGATTTTCACTGAGTACCACAAGACCCACTCTGACGCGGTCTTCCAAGTATACAATCCCGAAATCCGCAAGGCCCGCTCAGCCCACATCTTGACTGGTTTGCCGGACACATACGGACGCGGACGCATCGTAGGCGACTACCGCCGCATCGCCCTTTACGGAATTGACTTCCTCATCGAACAAAAGCAAAAGGACTTTGCCAACATCGGCGACGGAACAATGACCGACGACGTAATCCGCTTGCGCGAAGAAGTTGCCGAGCAGATCAAGTGCTTGGGCCAGATGAAAGAGATGGCCAAGATGTACGGCTTTGACATTTCTAAGCCCGCCAAGACAGCCAAGGAAGCCTTCCAGTGGCTCTACTTCGGCTACCTTGCCGCCATCAAGACACAGAACGGCGCCGCCATGTCAGTTGGCCGCATCGCCACGTTCCTTGACATCTACATCGAGCGCGACCTCAAGAACGGAGTCATCACAGAAGAGCAGGCCCAGGAGCTTGTCGACCACATCGTAATGAAGTTCCGCATGGTCCGCTTTGCCCGCATCGAATCTTACAACCAGCTTTTCTCTGGCGACCCGATTTGGGCCACATTGGAAGTTGCCGGCCTTGGACAGGACGGCCGCTCAATGGTAACAAAGAACGACTACCGCTTCCTCCACACATTGGAGAACATGGGACCGTCGCCCGAGCCTAACATCACAGTTCTTTACTCAAAGCGCTTGCAGGAAAACTTCCGCAAGTACGCGGCCAAGATTTCAATCGACACTTCTTCAATCCAGTACGAGAACGACGACATCATGCGCCCGATTTGGGGAGACGACTACTCAATCTGCTGCTGCGTTTCAGCCACTCAGACTGGAAAAGAAATGCAGTTCTTCGGAGCCCGCGCCAACTTGGCCAAGGCTTTGCTTTACGCCATCAACGGCGGAAAGGACGAAGAAGCCGGCCTTACTCCCGGCGCGCAGGTTGGACCTGAATTGGCCCCGATCACAAGCGAGTACTTGGATTACGACGAAGTTATGAAGAAGTACGACCAGATGCTTGAATGGCTCGCCGGCTTGTACGTCAACACGCTCAACGCGATCCACTATATGCACGACAAATACTACTACGAAGCCGCCGAGTTGGCCCTTATCGACACCAACGTTCGCCGCACATTCGCCACAGGCATCGCGGGCTTCAGCCACGTAGTCGACTCGCTCAGCGCCATCAAGTACGCCAAGGTTAAGGTTCTCCGCCGCGACATCAACATCACGGACAAGAAAGGCAACAAGATCTTCGCTCCCAACATGGCTTACGACTTCAAGGTTGAAGGCGACTTCCCCCGCTACGGACAGGACGACGACCGCGCCGACGAAATCGCCAAGTGGCTCCTCAAGACTTTCATCGGAAAGATCAAGAAGCACCACACATACCGCAACGCCGAGCCGACAACTTCTATCCTTACAATCACTTCAAACGTTGTATACGGAAAGGCCACAGGCGCTTTGCCCAACGGCCGCCCGGCTCACGCTCCGTTCAGCCCTGGAGCCAACCCCTCTTACGGCGCGGAAACAAAGGGTCTTATCAAGTCCCTCAACTCTGTCGCCAAGGTTCCTTACGAGTACTCTTTGGACGGAATCTCGAACACACAGACAATCAACCCCGACGCTTTGGGACACAACGAAGAAGAGCGGGTTGAAAACTTGGTTAACGTTATGGACGGATACTTCGAGAAGGGAGCCCACCACCTTAACGTCAACGTCTTCGGCGTTGAAAAGCTTAAGGACTGCCAGGCTCACCCCGAAAAGCCCGAGTACGCCAACTTCACAGTTCGCGTTTCTGGCTACGCCGTTCGCTTCATCAACCTTACAAAGGAACAGCAGGACGACGTTATCGCTCGTACATGCCATGCTTCTATGTAAGCAAATAGTTCCCGCTTAGGCGGGCGCTACACAAGCCGGCGGCGGTTTTCGTCGTCGGCTTTTTTTAGCAAAAAATTATTAGGAGAAACTATGTTATTCCCCGGAGTAAAAAAAGTCAGGGACAAGTTCAATTTGTCTGACGACGGAAAGTTTGTAAAAGGAACGGTAAGAAACAGCCGCGTCCGCTTGTGCGACGGCCGCAACTGCAAGATTCTTACTGTAAGCGCGCCGGCTGAAATCTCGGACCAAACGCGCGAGGCCTTGCAAAAATTTTCGCAAAAGCCGTACAAGGCCAAGGTTCAAGTTGACACAAAATCGGTGACGTTCACTTTTGTAGAAATCCTTTGGCCCTATTCGTGGGAAAAAATCTGCCAAGTTTTGGACGGAGCCGCGCAAATATTTTTTGACGCCAATCCTAATTTGCCCGCTCCCGAGGCCGAGCCGGAAGAAGCGGCAAGCGAAGGCCGCGCGGTCAACGTAAACTTTTATTTGCGCTTGGCTGGAATAGCCATCGTCGCCGCCTTCCTTCCGCTTATGCTAAAGGAATGGAAGTCTATAAAAACCGCCGAGGATTGCGCTAGGTCAATCGCGGCGGAGTGTCCGGTTCAACTTGACGAATGGACAAGTCTGGATTCCGCCTCGTCTTCTTGGCACAAGGTAATTTTGAACTACACGATTACAGGCCACGAAAACTTGCTTGACGACGCTCAGCAAATCATCAAGGAAAATTTCATCCAGTCCCTAAAGAGCGACGGTTCCAACGAATATCTTTACGAAAGAACCGTTTGGTTTATCTTGAACTATAATGACGTTGACGGAAGCCAACTCTTTCAAATAAAAATTGTTCCGGTGGATTACAAATGACAGACGGCTACATCCATTCAATAGAATCATTCGGAGCGGTTGACGGACCGGGAACGCGCTACATCGTGTTCACCGCGGGCTGTCCCTTGCGCTGCAAATTTTGCCACAACCCCGACACGTGGAATATGGCCGACGGAAAGAAAATGTCTCCGGCCGACTTGCTGGCTGACGCGGTAAAGGACCGCGCCTACTGGGGAAAGAAGGGCGGCATAACAGTCAGCGGAGGCGAGCCACTCGCGCAGCTGGATTTTTTGCTGGACTTCTTCACCCTTGCAAAAAAAGAAAACGTCAACACTTGCATAGACACTTCGGGCGGCCCCTTTAGCGACCAAGGCGAATGGTTTGAAAAATTCCAAAAGTTGATGGAAGTGACCGACCTCTTGCTGATGGACATAAAGCACATCGACCCGACGGAGCACAAGGAGCTTACGGGGCTGGACAACGACAACATCATAAAGATGTTCCGCTATTTGGACAAAATAAAAAAGCCCATTTGGATCCGCCACGTTTTGGTTCCCGGAGTGAGCGACAAGGACGAGTACTTGGAAAGAACGCGCGACTTTATCCGTTCGCTTGGAAACGTGCAGCGCGTCGAAGTTCTTCCGTACCACACGCTTGGCGTCGCAAAGTACAAGGAGCTTGGCATCCCCTACCGCTTGGAAGGAGTTCCCTCTCCTACGGCGGAACGCGTCCAAAACGCCCGCGCCATTCTTGAGTGCGACAAATACGACGCTTGGAAAAAGTAAAAAAAATAAAATTTTTTCCAAAAATTTCGTAAAATATTGATAAAAATGTCTATCTTATAGGCATGGGAAAAAGAATTTTTACAACGCTCCTTTTGGGAGCGTTTTTTTTATCGCTTGCGGCAGCCGCCGAGCCGGTGGTGAACCTTTATTGGTCGGGTTCTTACTACGCGCCAAAAAATATGGAAGGGGACGTTCCGGCGGATTCTTCCTACGCCTTTAGTTACGGCCTAAAGTTAAATTGGGACGCGTTGGACTTTCGCCTTTTTAATTCCTGCAAAAAGACAGGCGGCGGGGATTTTTGGTCAGTAAAAAGTTTTGGCGATTATGAAAAGATTTTTGACCGGCGGCGGGCGAGCGTAGCGCTGGATTTTTCCAAGCGGCAAAAAGTTTTAAAGACAAAAGTCGCGGCCGGCTCGATAAGGCTTTACACGCAAAAACGGATCGCGCCGTTTTCGTCGGTCGCAAGCCCCCTTGCCTTTGGCGTGGCGGATTCAGGCGCCTTGGTCGCTTCGCTCCCAACAAAAAGTTCCAGCCCGCAAGACGATTCGATTTACGCCGCCGCCGCGCTTTCCGTTCCCAAAGAATGGGGCGGCGAGAGCGTTCGCATTATGCCGATTAAGGCGGAATTTGCCGTTACAAAAAACGCGGCCGAACCAGACAAGGCGCCCTTTTTGGCAAGCGCGAGAGGCGGCTTTTTTTACCAAAACTGGCTTAAGGCTACTGGCGGGCTTCTTTGGGGCCGCCGTTACAGCGAGGAAAAGTCGGAAGCCGCCGAAATCGACTGGTTTGACTCCGTTCCGATTTGGCGGAGCGAATTGTCGAGCTTTTCCGCCGTCGATTTTTGCGTGGAGATTCCGTTCCTAAAAAGCAGGACGACTTTTGGAATCGCCGAGGGTAGGGACAGCCTTGGCAAAAAAAGCTTGGGCCGTTCCACCTTTGCGCAAGAATTGCTTTTTACAATGGGGAACTTTTCTTTGTCCGCGGCGGCTTTTGCAAGCGACAATCTTTTTTGCGGCCAAAAAACTCCTTATGTGGCGGCGAACGGAAAGGAATATAAAAAAGTTTGGCAAGCCAAGGCCAGCCCCCAGCTTTCTTTTGTCTTGCGGAACGGCAGCCGCCTCAAAATCGGCTTGGGCGGTTTTTTGGAGGAACAAATCAAGGACTATTCAAAAAAGACCGAGCGGACCTCTATAGAAGCCAAGGCTGCCGCCGGCGTTCAGCTTTGCCATAAACGGGATTCCGCAAAATTTACCGCAAGCGTAGGCCCGATTGTCCTGGAACAAAATCCAAGCCAAGAAAAGGCGCCGCCGCTTCCAAAAATATCAGCCGCTTTTTATTACTCCCATATATTTGACGGGCCTTTTGCAGGCCGCCTTGTCCTAAGCGGCGGCGCCTCCTTCCAGCCGGAGCTGGACTGGCAAAAACGGGAATGGACCGAACGCTTTAAGGCTGCTTTTTACCCAAAGCGCGGGTTTCTTTCTTGCGTGTCGGCGGGCTTTTCGGCAAGCCAAAAGGACGGCAGGCATAAATTTGAGCCGTCCGCGGCCGCCAATTTTTTGGTCCGCCTAAGGGCTGTCCGGATCAACGCCTCCGTCTCGGCCGCCTTTCCGCTCACTTGGTAAAAAAAAGGCAATCAAGCCGCGCTTGCGCGAAATCCGCTCGAAAAAACGATTATGGTCGGTTTTTTAAAAAACGAGCGGAAAACCCTTGAACAAAGGGCTTGAATTCATTATAATTTTAAAACTATTGTCAAAAGAATTTTTTTTTGAGAGGTAATATTATGGATATTTCTAAAATGAGAAATATCGGTATCAGCGCCCACATTGACTCTGGAAAAACCACAACAACGGAACGCATCTTGTTCTACTGCAACAAGATTCACCAGATTCACGAAGTCCGCGGAAAGGACGGCGTCGGCGCTGTTATGGATTCAATGGAATTGGAGCGCGAGCGCGGAATCACAATCCAGTCTGCGGCCACTCAGGTTCAGTGGAAAGATTACACAATCAACGTAATCGACACCCCCGGCCACGTAGACTTTACGGTAGAAGTAGAGCGCTCATTGCGCGTTCTTGACGGCGCCATCATGATTTTGTGCGCTGTCGCCGGCGTTCAGTCTCAGTCAATCACTGTAGACCGCCAGCTCAAGCGCTATCACGTTCCCCGCGTAGCCTTTGTTAACAAGTGCGACCGCCAGGGAGCCAACCCTCTTCGCGTGCGCATGCAGATTCGCGAAAAGTTGGGACTCAACGCTTACATGATGGAATTGCCCATCGGCTTGGAAGACAAGTTGGAAGGCGTTGTAGACTTGATCAGCCGCAAGGCCATTTACTTTGAAGGCCACGACGGAAACGAGCTCCGCTATGCCGAAGTTCCCGCCCACATGAAGGACGACGTTGAGAAGTACCGCCAGGAATTGGTCGAAGCCGCTTCAATGTTCGACGACACTTTGATGGAGCACGTTCTCGAAGGAACAGAGACAGAAGAAGAAATCATCGCCGCCATCCGCAAAGGCACTTTGGCCGAGCAGTTTGTAGGCGTGTTCTGCGGTTCAGCCCACATGAACAAGGGTATCCAGCCCTTGCTTGACGGCGTTATCCGCTACCTCCCCGATCCGACAGAAGTTAAGAACGTTGCCCTTGACTTGGACAACAACGAAGCCGAAATCGAATTGGTTTCCGACGACAACAAGCCGACAGTCGCCTTGGCGTTCAAATTGGACGACGGCCAGTACGGTCAGCTTACATACACCCGCATCTACCAGGGCCGCATCGTAAAGGGCGACGAGCTTTACAACACTCGCAGCCGCAAGCGCTTTAAGGTAGGCCGCCTTGTCCGCATGAACGCCGCCCAGATGGAAGACATCAACGAAGCCGGCTCAGGCGACATCGTTGCCTTGTTCGGCGTTGACTGCGCTTCTGGCGACACATTCACCTCAGGCGGATTGAACGTTTCAATGGCTTCTATGTACGTTCCCAACCCGGTTATTTCTTTGTCAATCAAACCGAAAGACAAGAACGCCGCGGCCCAGATGTCAAAGGCCTTGAACCGCTTTACAAAAGAAGACCCGACATTCCAGACATACATGGATCCGGAATCAAACGAAACAATCATCAAGGGTATGGGCGAGTTGCACCTTGCCGTTTACGTAGAACGCATGAAGCGCGAATACAAGTGCGAAGTTGAGACGGGAGCGCCGCAGGTAGCTTACCGCGAGACAATCACAAAGCGCGCCGACTTCAACTATACTCACAAAAAGCAGACTGGCGGTTCGGGACAGTACGGACGCGTTGCCGGCTTTATGGAACCGTGCGAAGATAAAGAGTACGAGTTTGTTGACTCAATCAAGGGCGGCGCGATTCCCAACGAATACATTCCGTCTTGCGACAAGGGCTTTAAGCGCGCGATGCAGCAGGGTTCTTTGATCGGAGCTCCTGTAGTTAACGTTCGCTGCACAATCAACGACGGTCAGTACCACCCGGTAGACTCAAGCGACATCGCCTTCCAGACAGCCGCCATCGGCGCCTTCCGCGAAGGTTACGAAAAGGCCGGCCCCTGCATTTTGGAACCGATCATGAAGGTTTCAATTTCTGGACCGACTGAGTTCCAGGGAAATATGTTCGGCCTTATCAACCAGCGCCGCGGCGTAATCATCGACACAACCGACGAGAACAACACTTCAACTGTAAACGCTGAAGTTCCTCTTTCGGAAATGTTCGGCTTCTCTACAATCCTTCGCTCTTCAACACAGGGCAAGGCTGAGTTCACGATGGAATTCCTCAAGTACGGAAAGGTTCCTAACGCCGTTTCCGACGAATTGAAGAAGAAGTATCAGGAAGAGCGCAAGGCCGCTCAGAAGTAAGGAGATTAGACATGGATAAGAACGATTTGTATAAATCAAGCCCCATCCGCTTTTTTGACTCGGCCTCCAACGGCGGCCTCAAGGAAGGCGAGATTGGATTGGTGACAGCCAAGAAGGGTTTGGGAAAGACTTCCGTTTTGGTTCAGTTTGGAATGGACGCTCTCTTGGCCGGAAATCCGTTGGTTCACGTTTCTTTTGACCAGCACTCTTCAAACGTAATTTCTTGGTACTCAAGCGTATTCAGCGAAATTGCCAAAAAGAAGAACATTTCCAACGCCTCTGAGTTGAAGGACGAAATCATGCGCGACCGCACAATTTTGAACTTTAACCAAGAGTCGTTCACTTTGCCCAAAGTAATCAACACAATCGGCGCTTTGAAGAGCGGCGGAATCAACGTTAAGGCTTTGGTAATCGACGGTTTGGACTTGGACAAGATTTCCAAGAACGACATCGCCGCCGTTGCCGACTTTGCCAAGGAAGAAAAGATCACCGTATGGTTCAGCGACACAAAGGAAAGCAACAAGTTGCTTGACAGCGTCCGCTCAGAAATCGTTTCTTACTTTGCCGTTGTAGCCCACATCGAAGCCGCCGGCGGAAACCTCAGCTTGAACGTTCTTAAGGAACACTCAAACGAGAACGTTGGCAGCGTCAACTTGGATTCCAAGACGATGTTGATGACAAAGTAAAACGGACTGAAAAGTTCGTGGAACAAAAAACCGCTCCTGTGGAGCGGTTTTTTTTATGTTAGTTGTCCATTGCGGCGTGCCTTCTATTTCGGCGCGATAATACTAATCGCGCCGAAAAAGGAACGAGTCAAGGCCTTGAGCGAAGCGTGCCTTGACTCGTTCCTAATTATCAATCTTCCACGGCATAAAGAAGGACTTAAAGCCGCGGGGACCCAGGTTTTCTTCGTCCTCTTTGATGAGGGCGGCCCAGGGGATTTTTTTGCGGAGTTTTGGCGTTTTGTTTTCGGGGTGGGCGTCAAGCCAGTCGTACTTGTAAAGGCGAAGACGAAGGGCGTTCACTCCGCTCAATACGACTCCTGCCGTTCCCGGAACCAAGAAAAAAATCATGAACGAAAGCGCGAGCAAAAACAAGTTAAAGAAAAAGATAAAGACGCTAAAGCCCGCATTGTCAAAGAAAAGCACAAAGCTTTTTTTTATCGTTTGGACAAAGCCGCGTCCCAAAAGCGCCCTTAGCGGAATGAACCACTGCAACGCCAGCGCGAAAATCGCCTCAAAGAAAATCAGCGTCGCGCACAAGGCAAAGCCCAACACGCCGCCGGCCGAAAAATAAACTGGGATTCCTATAAAGGCAACGACAATCAAAGCGCCCAAAAGCGCGCCGTAGCGAACGGCGTCAAAAAAAACTTTTGGGATTTGCCTAAAATACGCGGCGAGCGAAGGCATTTGAAAATTGGCAATCGCGGCGGCGTTTTCGCTGTTGGCCATTGCCAAAACCATTCCAAGCGCCATAAGAATCACAAATGCAAGGCACGACAATGGCAGGGCAAAGGGCGTGTTAAGGTTGAACACGACGCTCAGCAAAAAGAACGAGAGCGCCGCGTAAAGCGTCACGATGATGTTTGGGACAATCAAAAAGAAAATGTTGTCCCAGCCGTCGCAAAAATTTTTCTTTAGAAAAAATCCAATCATAGCGCGCCCAAAATCTTTTGCAGTTTTTCTTTGCCGATGATGCGCAAGAAGGAGCCTAGGCGCGGGCCTTGGTCTTTTGCGATAAGCGTTTGGTACAAGGCGGTAAAGAGCGCCTTTGATTCCATACCCATGCTGGTGGCCACGTCGTAAATCGCCTGCTGGCATTCTTTGTCAAGCGTAAAGCTGTCCAGCTTGGGAACGACTTCGTCGCGCACTCGGCGGACGGCAGTCGCAAGCTCGTCGGAAAGTTGGGGCTTTGATCCGTCGTCGCGGAGGGCGAAGCAAAAGTCCGGGGCGCAGTCTGGAGCCGAGTGCTGGATCCAGAACCAGGCGCAAGCGGCGCGGCGGCGAAGTCGTTCTTCTTGGTCAGGCTTTACGTCTCCAAGGGACTTTATCACAGCGTCGATGTCGCCGGAGTATGTTTGCAAAAGGGTTGTGAGCATTCTGAAAGTGATTTGATACGGCATCGTCTCGGGAATCTTTCCGTCGATTTGGCTAAGGATGTAAATGCGCTTTTCTTTGTTGAACTGGTCGTCGCTCTTGGCCTTGTCGATTCCGTAAACAATGCGCTCTGTCTTGTCGTAGTCTTCGTAAACTTTAAGAACGTCAAGGTCAAAGCTGATCGCGAATTCTGTGTTGGGGCGGGTTCCCGCAAAGATGTAGCGGAGAACTTCGGCCTGGTAAACGTCAAGCGCGTCGGGAAGCGCGATTACTTTTCCCTTTGAAGAGGACATTTTTCCGGGAACGCCTTTAAGGTTGACAAAGTCGTAGCGCATTGTGATCGGCGCGTCCCAGCCGTAAACTTTTTTGGAAACAAGCTTGGCTGTGTCGTAGCTTCCGCCCGGGCTGATGTGGTCTTTTCCGCCCGGCTCAAAGACTACCTTTTCTTCGTTCCAGCGCATCGGCCAGTCAACTCGCCAGCCAAGCTTGGCGCCTTGGAATTTGCGGATGTCGACTGTTTCTTCGCAGCCGCATTCGCACTTGTATGTGAGGCCGTACTCTCCGTCGTAGCCTGTGATTGTTGTCGTGTCCTTGTTGCATTTTCCGCAGAAAATGCTGACCGGCCAGTAAACGTCCTCCGCCTTCATCTTGTGCTGCTCGTCGCGGTATTCGTTGAGACATTCCTTGATAAGGTCGCGGTTTTGCAGCGCCTTTTTCATTCCCTCGGCGTAGCGGTTTGCGCGGTAGCGGCTGGCTTGGTACAAAAATTCCGGAGCGATGCCGACGCGGGGAAGCTGGGTTTCGATGTCAACTTCGTGGTGGCGCGCGTAGTTTTCGTCGCGGCCGGTCGTGTCGGGAACCATCGTGATCGGGAAGCGCAAGTATTTTTCCAGCGTGTCGGGATCGGGCATGTTGGCCGGAACTTTGCGGAACACGTCGTAGTCGTCCCAAGAGTAAATGAAGCGGACGTTCTTGCCGCGGTCGCGAAGGGCGCGGACAACCAAGTCAACGGTGATGATTTCGCGGAAGTTTCCAAGGTGAACGGTTCCGCTGGGCGTGATGCCGGACGCGCATGTGTAGGAGTCGCGGTCGCCTTTTTCGGCGATGATTTTGTCAGCCATCTGGTCGGCCCAGTGGCAGAGCAGGGGATTCTTTTCTTGGCTCATAATTTATACCTCAATAAAAAATTTTAGAAAATTGGATAGCATTCAAAGCCGGCGCTTCTAAGTTGGTCGCCGATGTTGCCCTTTGCGTTTTCGTCAACGACAACGATAAAGTATGTCGTGCCGCTGGGCCTGGTTTCTTCCGTGATGTATGGCTTAAAGCCTTTTTCCTTTAGCCTGTCGCAAAGGCCTTGAGCGTTGTCGCGGCTTTTGAACAAGCCCAGCTGTTGCTTCTTTATTTTTTCGGAAGCGCCGTCGCTTGTGTCGCCGCTAGCGTTGGCCGAACTCGCGCTGTCGTCTGATTTTTCCATCGGAATTGTTTGCGACTCGGCGGCGTTTTCGGCGGCGGCTTCAAGGGCCTTTCCTTTTTTGGGCATAAAGTACCAAAATGGCGCGGGCATCATTTGCACGTTGCCGGCCACAATCGCCGCCTCCGGGCTTTTTGGAAAAGCGGCGCGCAATTTTTTGCCCCAGCTTTCCTGGCCGGTAATGTACCAAAGGGTAAGCAACACGCTGGGCGCCACGGCCTTCATCGAAGGAAAGTCCGAGTAAGCCTTTAAAAGCGTTACGCTTTCGTCCAGCTGGGAATTGGATTCGATTTGGCAAAGGCGGCTCCAAACTTCGTAAAGTTTTATGTAAGCCTGAATCGTTTCGTCCTGGGAATTGCGGACGGCGGAATTAAGGTAGTTGTCGGCAGTCGCGCTGTCGCCGGAACAAAGGGAGCATCTAACCGCGTCCAAAACCAATTGCGGGTTCGTCTTTTTTGCAAAGCCTTCGACGTTGGGAGCGGAAATGCCGGCCGCCTGCGCGTATGAAGCCGAGGCGTCCTTGTAGGCGCCCAACTGTTCCTGCAGGCCGCCCAAAAAGGCAAGAAGCGCGCGCTTGTCCGCCGCGTTTTTTGCTTGGGGAATTTGTTTTTTTAAGCTTTCCACCGTTTCTCCAGCCGACGAAGCCTCCAAGGCCTTTTGGCATATTTCCTTTGCGGTTTGCCCAAAGGCAAGGCTTGCGAAAATTATGAGGCATGAGAATAAGGCAAGGTGCTTCATTTATTTTCCTGCGGAGCGGAATTTTGCGCCGGGGCCGACTCTTGGGCGCTTTTTTTGGCGGCGCGCGGTTTTTTTTCAAAGGCGGCCTGAGCCTTTTGCTTGGCTTCCTCCAATTTCTTTTGGCGGTTCAACTGCTTTTCCAAGCTCTTTTTTTCGGCTTGCTCAAGGCGTTCCGCCATGGCGCGGGCCTGTTCAGGAGTCATTTTCTTTTCGCCGCGCAAAAACACGGCCGGAAGGGCGGCCAATATGCCGGCCGCGAATGAAATTGCGATTGTTATAAAGACAGGCACTTGGTTGAACTGTTTTCCAAAAAGCCAAATGTCGCATTTGTTTCCCAAGTTAAAACCGGTAAAAACCGCCACTGCAACCAGCAAGGCGATAGTAAAAATCAATTTAAAGACCATAACGAAAATTATAGCGAAATATAGGAAGAAATTCAAGGCGCTGTTTTGGGACTCAACTCCCTTGAATTTTATTATATTTTATGATAATATAATCGGATAAAAAGTATTCGGAGCGTATTATGCCGGCACCTCAGGCCAAGCGAGTAGAAGTTGACAGAAATAAAGTAAGAACCGCCATCAACGCGGGAATCCCTCTTTCTCTCACCACATACACCCTTCCTCACGAGATGGAAGTGTATATGGACGACATTCTGCGCGCCTTTTTGGAAGAGCTCGACCAGACTCAAATGATTGAGTACCTTTCGTACTGCTTGAGCGAATTGATCACCAACGCAAAAAAGGCCAACACCAAGCGCGTGTACTTTAAATTCAAAAAGCTGGACATAACGAACCAGGCCGACTATGAGCTTGGAATGAAGACCTTTAAGGACGACACGCTCAACGACATCAACTACTTTTTGGGCTTGCAAAAAAAGGCCGGCCTTTACGTCCGCTTGATTTTGCAGTTCCGCAACAACAAGATAAAAATCGAAGTCCGCAACAATTCGGACTTGACTATTTTTGAATACAAGCGCATTCACGACAAGCTTAGCCGCGCCCAGCAATACACTTCGGTAGAGCAGGCGATGGAGCAAATTTTGGACAACTCCGAAGGCGCCGGCCTTGGCCTTGTAATCATGATTTTGATGCTTGAAAAGATCGGCCTTACCGAAGAAAACTTCCAGGTTATTTGCGAAAACGGCGAGACAATCACCCGCATCATTCTTCCGCTTAATTCAAAAACCTTGGAAGAGATCAATTTTATTTCCGAGGAATTTGTAAAGGTCATAGACGAGCTTCCCCAGTTCCCGGAGAACATTTCGGCGATCAACCGCCTTTTGAGCAACCCGGATTCAAAGATGAGCGATATCGCCATGCAGATTTCAAACGACGTTTCGCTCAGCGCCGAATTGCTCAAGTTGGTAAACTCCGCCGCCTTTGCTTTGGCCAGCCCTTGCTCCAGCATTTACGACGCAGTAAAGCTTGTAGGCTTGCGCGGAATCAAGAACCTTCTTTTCTCAATCGGAGCGGTTCAGTCATTCGCCAAGGTTACCGGCGGCAAGGAAGACTTGTGGTCTCACGCCTATCAAGTCGCTTTCTATTCATACAATTTGGCGCGAAACTTTTTCTCAGGCAACCGCAACGTCGTTGAGGACGCTTATGTTTGCGGCCTCCTTCACGACATGGGAAAAATCATTTTTGAAACCAGCCATCCGGACTTTATCAACGGCGTTCGCAAGATGAGCGTGGAAAAGAACCTTTCGGTCGAGATTTTTGAAAAGCTTGTGGCCGGCGTAAACCACGCCGAAATCGGAGCGCGCGTAGCCGAAAACTGGAACTTCCCGGACGTAATTGTAAGCGCGATCCGCTACCACCACGCTCCCGACTCCGCTCCCGAAGAAGTGAAGAAATTGGTTCACGTAGTTTACTTGGCCGACCTTATGACCCACTACCAGAGACAAGAAGTGGCTTTCTACCAAATCGACGTGGACGTGCTTAAGGAATTTAAGCTTACAAACGAAAGCCAGTTCCAAAAGATTTCAAAGCAGTTGCGCGACGCTTTTAACAAACAAGAAGACCAAAACTAATCAGACAAGGCGGACACCCAAGCTTGCATTAAAATTCCAAAGGCCACGCCGACGTTAAGCGAGGCTTTTAATCCTTTCATCGGAATCGTGACGCGGCCGTATTTGGCTTTTGCAAGCGCTTGCGGGCTGGCTCCCAATTCCTCCGAGCCGATAATGCAAACTCCCTCTTTAGGAAATTCAAAATCGTCGATCGGGGTTCCGCCCGTTTCCAGGACAAAAATGTTTTCTTCTTTTAAATCGTCAAGCGAGGCGCGTTCCCAAGGCAATGTTTCTATGCAGCCCATGGCGCTTCTTTGCGAGCGGGGATGGGCGGGGTCGCAGCAGCCAGGGCTAAGGTAAAGCTTTTCCGCTCCCATTCCTTCGGCCGTTCTAAAAATCGAGCCCAAGTTAAAGGGCGAGCGGATGTCCTCGGCGTAAACTTTGAGGCCCGGAAAAAAATCGCGTTTTGCAACCGTTCCCTCCGGCCCGGCGTTTGGGTGGGGCGCGATGATCAAGTCCCATTCAGCGGGAAAGGTTCCGATTATGGCCAAAAGCTCGTTGCGGGCCAAATTGCAGGCAAGGCGTTCGTCAAAAGGCTCTTCTTGGAGAATGGCGGAAAGTTTTTGGGCCGCGTCCGCCGAAATCTTTGGGTCTTGCAAAAATACGCGGCACAAGGCCTTTATGTAGTCCGCCCTGGGCATGGTGGAAAACTTGTATTCCGAGCCTTTTTCGGCTATTCCCAAAATGTCGCGTTCCAAGGCTCCAAAACAAAGGGCTAACTTTCGCCTTTGCTGGCCGCCGCTCAACTGGAAAAGTTTGTTAGGATTAATCATTGCAAGCATATTATTAAAAAAAAACTTGAAAAAGTCAATTTTCGGATATATAATGTTTAGTTATGAAGACACTTTCTTTACGGGTAAAATACACCCTTTTCATTTCCGCTTTTTTCGCGGCGGCCATCGTTTTGTTCTCGGTTCTTGCAATAAAAAAGGCCGCTCAGATTTGCGTCAACACTTTTGTCGCTGACGGAACGCCTCTTGTTGAAAGCGGCGCAAAATACATTAACGGAAACATAGCGAACTTTCGCAAGGTTTTGGAAGAGCAAAATCCTGATTCTTTGCGCTTTAGAAACCTTCACGAAGGCTTGCTTTCAATGAAGGAAACGTCTTCCGCGAAATATTTTTACACAATGGTTCCCGCAAACGACAAAGAATATATGTATGTCGTTGACGGCTCTTGCGATCCCGATGACGAGGAAAATTTTTCTCCGCTTGGAACTTTGGAAACAAAGGACAACTATGGAAAGCCCGCTTTGCTTGCCATGTCAACCGGAAAAATTCAGGCCAGCAAAATGGAAAAGCAAGAAGGATGGGGTTGGCTTATAACCGTTTTCGCGCCCATTATGGACGGAAGCCAGGCAATCGGCTTTATCGCCGCCGACTATGACGCTGGCCCCGTCCGCGCGCAAATCAAATGGCTTATCATCCACATAATCGCGCTTTCCGTCCTTTTGCTTTTGGCGACAGTCTTTATCGTTAACGTTGCCTTAAAGGGTTTGTTTGCCAGAATTAAAAAAGTTACGGAGGAAATAAACGACATCGCCATTGGCAAAGCGGACTTGTCGCAGAAGATTCCCGTTAAGAGAAAGGATGAAATCGGCGAGCTGGTCGAAAGCTGCAACAATCTTACAGAAAGCCTTGCCAACATGTTCAAGAAAATCAAGGAAGCCGTCGCCTCTCTTGTATACTCAGGAACGGAAATCGAGGGCCACTCGCAATCGACAATCGGCGACGTTCAAAAAACAACGGAGCGCGTTCAGGAAATCAGCGTCCGCGCCAAAACCCAAAACGAAACGATGGACATGGTCGCCGACAGCAGCTCTAACGTAAGCAAGTCCATCCAGCTTTTTGCCTCAAGAATAGCAATGCAATCAGAAGCGATCAGCGAGATTTCTGACCATGCGAACG
Source organism: Treponema sp. (assembly GCA_016290995.1). Taxonomy (GTDB): domain Bacteria; phylum Spirochaetota; class Spirochaetia; order Treponematales; family Treponemataceae; genus Treponema_D. The sequence goes on from JAEEVR010000013.1 coordinate 23,200, forward strand.
AAATCTCCGCAAACATTCAAAGCATCGACGAGAACATTTCTAAGATTTCGCAAAAGTACGAGCTTTTGGTCAACGACTCAAAGACTGGCCAAAAAGACCAAATGACGGTTGTGGACAAGGTTGGCGAAATCCAAGCGCAAGCCGGCCGTCTAAAGGAAGCCAACGCCGTTATCCGCAACATCGCAAGCCAGACAAACTTGTTGGCGATGAACGCTTCGATCGAGGCCGCCCATGCCGGCGTCGCTGGAAAGGGTTTTGCTGTTGTTGCCGGCGAGATTCGCAATTTGGCCGAAAGTTCCGCCAAGCAGTCAAAGAGCATCGGCGATTTGATCAAGTCGATTACAGAGGCCATTACGGGAATCGTTGACGCGTCAAAGCTTTCGCTTTCTTCTTTCCAAAGTTTGGACACAAGAATCAGCGAAATTCAAGCCATGCTTTCCGAAGTTTTGGCCAGCGTCAACGAGCAGCAGGCGGGAACAAAGAGTTTGCTTGAGTCGATGTTCGTTGTCGAAACTTCTTCGGAGTCCATCAAAAGCGCCAGCAAAGAAATGCAAGAGCAGAGCGAAAAGGTATTCTCAAAAATGGACGAGCTTAGAACTTCGGCCAGCGAAATTACCATTCTTACTGCCAGCATCAAGAATTCAATCGGCGAGATTTTGGGGCAGGCTCAAAAGTCGTCTACGGAATCGGAAAACAACACAAAGTTGAACAACCAAGTGTTGGAGCTTATCAAGAGCTACAAGATCTAAGCCATTCCGGAGGCTCGGGGATTTCAAAGCGCTGTTGCTCTTTGGTCCACGGGTTTACATATTCCAAAACGCGCGCGTGCAGGGCCAGGCGGCCAAAGGGGTTCGTCTTGGCCCTGTAATTTTTGTCGCCGCACAATGGAAATCCCAGGCTTGACAAGTGGGCGCGGATTTGGTTTTTGCGGCCGGTGTCCAACGAAAGCTCGAACATTGTGAATTGTTTTCCGCGCGCGATGATTTTGTAGTTTGTTCGCGCCGAAACCGTTTTTAATTTTCCGTCCTTTCCGCCGCCTTTTCCGTCCGTTCCTCCTTTGGGAACGTAGGCGATGTTGTAAGCGTTGTAGGCAAGCGGGCTGTCAATCGTTCCTTCGTCTGGAAGCTTTTGTGCGGCGCCGCGGGTGTTTTCGGAGACGGCGCGGTAAAGGCGTTGGGTGACCATCGTTTGCCAAGAATCCATAATCGTTTTTTGCGCGCGTTCGTTAAGCGCGAACATCATAACGCCGCTTGTGTCTTTGTCCAAACGGTGGACGGCGAATGGCCTATGCTTGGATGAAAAAGTTCCGCGCTTTCTCATCGCTTCCTCCAAAAGGCTAAGGGCGGTCTTCGCGCGGCAGCCTGGATAGGGAACGCTCAAAAGGCCGGAGCTTTTGCAAATGACCGCGATGTTTTGGTCTTGGAAAAGAATCTGAAATTTTTGCAAAGCCGCCGCCCCCTTTTTTTTGTTTATAGCAAAACTTTATCGCTGATTATAGCGAAAAAGTATAAAAAAAGGTATATGCATAACGCTCTTTTTTCGTTAAAATATCTCTAAAAAAAAGGAGGCATTTTATGTCACAAGATCACAGACTTCTTACTATTCAGGATATTTCATGCGTGGGACAGTGCTCGCTTACTGTCGCCCTTCCAATTATCAGCGCTTGCGGAATTGAGGCCGGCATTTTGCCAAGTTCCGTTCTTTCTAACCATACAGGAAAGGGCTTTAGCGCCTGGACTTTCCGCGACCTTACCGACGAAATGCCAAAAATTCTTGACCAGTGGATTAAGGAAAAAATCGACTTTGACGCCTTTTACACAGGCTACGTTTCTAAAGCCCAGATTCCGCACATTTTGGACATCTTTAAAAAGGCCGCCCGTTCAAGCGGAGCGGTAAAAATCGTTGACCCCGCCATGGCCGACAACGGAAAGCTTTACGCTGGCTTTGACGCGGACTTCCCAAAAGAAATGGCCAAACTTGTGGCGGAGGCGGATTACGTTCTTCCCAACTTGACCGAAGCCAGCTTCCTTCTTGGCCAGGAATACATCGAAAGCGGCTACGACCAGGCCTACATCGAAAAAACGATCGCCGGCTTGCATAAATTGGGCGCCAAGAATGTCGTCATTACAGGCGTAAGCTACGAACCTTCAAAATTGGGAGCCGCCGTTTCTGACGGAAAAAAGATCGAGTATTACTTTCACGAGCGTTTGCCCGCCGCCATGCACGGAACTGGAGACGTTTACGCTTCGGCCTTTGCCGGCTCGCTTTTGAGGGGCAAGAGCGCCTTGGAGGCGGCCTCAATCGCCGCGGATTTTGTCGTTGAGTCCATGAAAAAGACTCTTGGAGACGATTCGCACTTTTACGGCGTAAAGTTTGAAAAGGCGATTCCCTATTTGGTCAACAGACTAGAAAAATAATTAAAAAGGCGCTATTCTAGAATAATGCCGGAAAAATATGAAATGCTTGAGACAAGTTCCATTCGCGGAATCCTTGAGCATTACAAAAAAGAGGATTTTTTCATCAATAAGACCGACGATGAAGTCGAAATTGACGTTGTGTTGGTCCAGGGATTGATAGAAAAATTCTTTAGGATCCTTTTTCCGGGATACTTTCGCGAGCGCGAATATAAAGTTAGCGACTTTGAAAATTACATTTCAGTCTTGTGCCGCGAGGTCATGCTTGTCTTGAACAAGCAGATTTTCTTGGCGCTAAAAAAGCTTCCGGAAAACGCGGAGGCGGCGGAAGAAAAGCTTCGCGAGCGGGCGCGGTTGGTTACCCACGAGTTTTTTGATCGGATACCCCGCGTCCGCGAATATTTGGAAAGCGATTTGCAGGCGGCCTACGACGGCGACCCTGCGGCTTTTGACAAGACTGAAATAATTTTGTCTTATCCGGGTTTTTTTGCGATCGCGGTCAACCGCTTGGCGCACGAGCTTTTTGTTTTGGGCGTTCCTTTGATTCCAAGAATCATGACGGAATACGCCCACAACCGCACGGGAATTGACATCCATCCCGGCGCGACGTTGGGCAAGTATTTTTTTATTGACCACGGAACGGGAATTGTAATCGGCGAGACCACCGTTATCGGCGAACACGTAAAAGTGTACCAAGGCGTCACTTTGGGCGCTTTGAGCACAAACGGCGGCCAGCAATTAAAGGGCGTAAAGCGCCATCCTACGATTGAGGACAACGTTACGATTTATTCGGGCGCCTCGATTTTGGGCGGCGATACGGTTATTGGAAAAAATTCTGTGATTGGCGGCAACACTTTTGTCACCAAGTCTGTCGCCAGCGAAACTGTCGTCAGCATTAAGAACCAGGAATTGAAGTTTAAAACGGCTTCCGACAACTTGTCTCCGCAAGAGGCGGCGTTGTTGCAGCAAGCCATGTGGATATAAAAAGAGGGTGTTATGAAAAAACTGTTGATTGCGTTTGCCGGCCTTTTTTGTTTTTCACTTTTGGCTTGCCATCGGTCGCCGCAAAAAACTTTGCTTGACCAAATAAAGGCTAAAGGCGAGCTTGTCATTGCCACAGAAGGCGTATGGGAGCCTTGGAATTTTCATGACGAAAGCGGCGAGCTGGTTGGATACGATATAGAAATCGCGAAAGAAATGTGCGCCCGCATGGGGCTTCGCGCTAAGTTTTTGGAAATTGAATGGGAAAGATTGTTGAACAGTTTGGAAAAGCGCGAGTGCGACATCGTGATGAATGGCGTCGCCGTCACTCCGGAAAGACAGGCGCGCTTTTATTACACAGATCCGTACGCTTTTGGAAGGTCTGTGCTGATCGTGCGCAAGGACAACAACACAATCGAATCCTTTGAAGATTTGGCGGGAAAAACTGCGGCCAATTCGCAAGGAAGCACTTATGAAGAAATCGCGACAAAATACGGCGCCATTCCGATTGTCATTGACACTTTTGAGGAAACGGTTAATTTGCTTTTGGAAAATCGCGTTGACACAACGATTAACTCATTTTTCACTTTTTCTTATTACATGAAAAAAAATCCCAATGCCGCGATAAAAGTAGTCGCGGTGTATGACCAAGTTCATCAAATTGCGATTCCATGCAGAAGGAATCCGCAAAACTTGACTTTGTTGCTGGAAATGAACAAAGCGCTTGAGTCAATGCGTTCCGACGGAACCTTGGAAAGAATATCGTTGAAATACTTCGATCAGGATGTCACTAAGTGAAATTTTTCATTTTGGCTTTAGCGCTGGTAATGTACGCGCTTGTCATTGTTTTTCAGGAAAAAAAAGTTTTTTGGTCTTTGGGAGCCGCCGCAATCGCGATAGTTCTTGGAACGGTTTTTCCGGCAGGCGTTTTTGAAGGAAGCGGCCGGCTTTTTGCCTTGCGGCATTCGCTGACGCAATTAATCAATTGGAATGTTTTGATGATTTATGTCGGCTCGATGATAATCGCCGCGCTTTTCATTTATTCAAAGGCGCCGTCGCGAGTCGCGGATTCCATCATCAAATTTTCGCCCAGCACCGGAATCGCCATTGTATTGATTTTGGCCATGACGGGAATCATTTCCATTTTTGTGGAGAACGTCGCGACCGTTTTGGTTATGGCGCCGATCGCGCTGGCTCTTTGCAAAAAGCTAAAGCTTAATCCAACAAATTTTATGATGGGCTTGGCTGTTATGTCAAACCTTGAAGGAACAGCGACTTTGGTAGGCGATCCGCCGTCAATGATTTTCGCTTCTTTTGCCGGATACACTTTTAACGACTTCTTTTTGCATGACGGCCGCATTTCGATATTTTTCTTTATCCAGATGGGCTTGCTTGTGGGCTGCGTGTTTTTCTATTTTATTTTTAAGAACGCAAAAGAAAAAATTGAAGTCGAAGAAACAAAAGTCATTTCTCTTTTTCCGACGGCGCTCTTGCTTTTGATGATTGTAGGCTTGGCCGCTATTTCGTTCCTTAAAATTGAATGCGCCTTTGCCAGCGGCGGCTTTGTACTTGCCCTTGGGTTAATTGGCCTTGCTTGGCATTTTTTGTCGCAAAAAAAGAGCGCCGGCGAAATTTGGGAATTGGTCAAAGGCCTGGATTGGGAAACGATATTTTTCTTGATTGGAATTTTTGTCGTTGTCGGCGCGTTGAGCGAATCCGGCTTGCTTTTGGATTTTGCCAATTTCTTGTCTAGGATTACTGGCGGAAGCAAGCTGGGCGCCTTTGTTTTGATACTTATTGTTTCGATAATCCTTTCGGGCTTTATCGATAACGTTCCCTATATAATCGTAATGCTTCCCGTGGCCGCAAGCCTGGCAAAATCTGTCGGCAGCGCGCCGGAATTGTATATGTTCGCGCTTTTGATCGGCTCTTGCTTGGGTGGAAATTTGACCCCCTATGGCGCCAGCGCGAATGTTGTTGCTATGGGCATCGTAAAAAAAGAGGGCCAGCCGATGAATTTTGCCTCTTGGCTAAAGTTGGGCTTGCCTTTTACCCTTTTGACCACAGGCGCCGCCGCCTTGCTTTTGTGGTTCGTTTGGGCAACTTGAAAAAAACGCCGCAATTTACTATAATAAATGTCTTATGTTTACGCTGAATTTCGCGTTTAAAAATATCATTTCGCGCAAAAGTTCCTTGGTGATTATCCTTTTTATCGCCTTTTCCATCGCCGTTTTGGTTATGGCCAACGCGGTTTTTGACGGAACAAAGTCCGGAATCGAAAAAACATTCAGCCAAAATTTTACGGGAGACATCGTAATCCGTCCAAAGGCGCAGTTTCCGATGAGCTTGTTCGGCGACGAAACGCCTGTCACCGGCAATTTGAGCGAACTTCCGCAATTGATTCCATACACCGACATTTACGAATATGTCTCCAGCTTGGATTATGTAAAGCAAGCGCTTCCGCAAATTACTGGACAGGCGGTTTTGCGTTTTGGAGACAGAAATTTCGGCGCATATTTTTTTGGAGTTGACGGCCAGGAATACGCTCAGCTTATGCCGGGAATAAAAATCCTTAGCGGCCAGCCTTATTCCAGCGACCAAGACGCGATGATGCTTTCTAAGGAAATGCTCCAAAAAATCAACGAGGAATACAATGTATCGCTCCAAGTTGGAGACCAGATCCAACTTGCGGGCTTTACCGGTTCCTCCTACACTTTAAGGGCGGCTGTTTTGAGCGCGGTTTACGAGTACGCCGTTCACAACGACTTGCAGGATAAAATCGTTTTGATAAATCCTTCTGTTCTTCGTCCCTTGATCGGCTTGAACTCAACCGAAATCGACGCAAGCCTTTTTACCCAAGACAATTCCGGTTTGTTGGAAAACCTTGACGAAGGCGGAATCGACGACCTTTTTGGCGACTGCGAAGACTTTGAAGCGGACGGTTTTTTTGAAGAAGAAGCCGTTCCAGCCAAAGAAGCGGCGGCGCAAACGGTTGAAGAGCCTGAACAGGTTAGCGAAGAGACAATTTGGAATTACATCGTTTGTTCCGTCCAGGCAGGCGTTCCCGCCCGCATTGCCATACGAAAAATGAACCGGGAGTTTGCCAAGCGCGAATGGCCCGTCCAGGCTGTTGACTGGCGCGCCGCCGCCGGCATGGCCGCGCAATACATTTATTGGATGCGCCTGATTTTTAACATTGGCCTTATAATCATAATCGGAACCGGCTTTATCATCGTAAACAACACGCTTGTAATCGCGGCGTTGGACCGTTCCAAAGAAACAGGCGCGCTTAGGGCAATCGGCGCCGGCCGCCGCTTTATCGCGCTGGAGTACTTGGCCGAAACTTTGATGCTTACAATCACCGCGGGAATTTTGGGCTGCCTTTTGGGCGTGGTCGGAAACTCGTTTTTGTCAAACGGATCGATCCACTTTAGCAACACTTACTTGGTTCAGCTTTTTGGCGGCGACACTTTGCGCGCCGTTGTCCGCATGCCCAATATCCTTAGCGGAATGGCCTTGTCCCTTATTTTGGCGGTAGTTGCCTGGATTTATCCGGTTAGAATCGCGCTAAACACAAGCCCAGTCGCCGCGATGGAGGCCGTTCGATAATGAAAAGCCTTTACTTTAATTTTGCGATAAAGTCTTTGATAAGCCGAGCCAAGCAGTACCAATCGCTTTTTGCGGTTTGCGCGGTTGGCGTTTGCGTAATGCTTTCCGTCTTGATGATAACGGACGGAATGATCGATTCAATGACTGAAAAAATGCGCCAATATTACGGCGGCGATTTTATGGTTTTGGGCGACGACAGCGGTTCAGATTATTCTTTGGATTCTTTGGCAAGTTATCAGAAACTGATTGACGCGCTTAAAGAAGTTTTGCCCACAAGCGCTCAAATTTCATATCGATACAAAAAAAGTTCAGGCGACAAAAGCCTTTTCTTTGAAGGCGTCAGCGTCAAGCAGCGTTCGATTCAGGGCGTTGTTTTTTCTGACGAGAAAGAACTGTTTAAGAAATTCAATTTTATTGAGGGCGGAATTGAGGACAGGCCTAGTCATGACGGCATTTTGCTTTCGCAGCCGGCCGCCGAAAAACTTGGCGTTCATATAGGGGACAATATTGTTTTATTAATTGAAACTATTTATGGGAATCAAAATACTGTAAACCTTGTCGTTACGGGCATTTTCCAAGATTCAAGCGTTTTTGGAATGTACACATCGTATGTGGATTATTTGGCTCTTATGGAAGGTTTAGGTTTTTCTGGCATTGATAAAATGTCATACCCGATTGATGAAATTTGTGTCTATTATTCTAATGGCGTGCCAAATAAAAAAGAATTGCAACGCGTTCATAATGAATTGGAAAAGCGTTTTGACATGTTTCCTCTTAGTTACGACAAGTCGGCTTGGCAAGATTACGCAATTCCAGAAGGAAAAAGAATTTACGCCTTGATTCCCCTAAACGCCAATGTTTCCGACTTGCAAAAGCTTTCTACGGCTTTGCGCGCCATTGTGGCCTTGATTGTCGTTATGCTGGTTGTGATTATTTCTGTGGGAATATCAAGCACCTTTAGGGTAATCGTTCTAAAGCGCGCGGTGGAGAGCGGAACTTTCCGCGCCTTGGGAATGAAGCCCAGCGGCCTTATGGCCCTTTACTTTACCGAGATTTTGCTTTTGCTTATTTCGGGCTCTTTGGTGGGCTTTGTCGCTTCCATTATTATTGTGAATGTCGTCTCAATCTACAACCTTTCCTTTGTGTCTGGCTTTGACTTGTTCTTGACCGGCGGACACTTGGCTCCGGTTTTGTACGCGGCCGAGGCGGGCTTTTTGCTGGCTATTATTTTCGTAACCACATTAGGCGCCGTGTTGTTTACTTTGCGTAAGTTAGTTCACATCAGTCCGGTGGGAGCGTTGGCCACGGTGGCTTAACCTGTCGGATGTATAGGAGTGATTATGAAGAAGATTATTTTTGCTTTTATTGGTCTTTTGGCTTTTGCGGCGCCTTTCTTTGCCCAGAGCGTTCCTATGGATCAGGCCAAAGAAATTTTGAAGAAAATTGACCAGAACACAGGCTATTTTGGAACGGATTTTACAGGCGAGTACGTTCTTGTCCAGGAAACGCCCGGCCAAGGAAACAGCATAACAAGCGCGATTATGTACCGTCGCGACTCAAAGGCTATGTGCACCATTCGCATTACTGGTCCTGAATCGGACAAGGGCAAGGGCTACGTTCAGTTTGACAAGAACATTTGGTTTTACGATCCGTCAAACAAGCAGTTTACTTTTACCGCTCCAAAAGACAAATTCCAGAACACAAACGTAAACAACAGCGACTTGCGCCCCCAGCATTATTCGGACTTTTACGACATTGAAAGCGCTGAGTACGTCGTTCTTGGAAAGCTTGACTGCGTTTGCTTTACTTTGACGGTAAACAAAAAGTCGGCCAACGACGTTGACTATCCCAAAATCAAGATTTGGGCCACAAAAGACGACTGCCTTACCCGCAAGCGCGAGGATTACAGCCTTTCGGGCCAGCTTTTGCGCGTCAGCGCCATTCCCAGCTACCAAAAGGTTGACGGCCGCTCGGTTCCGTCAAAAATGGTAATCCAGGACCGTTTGCGCGGCCAAAAAATCAACGGAAAAGTCAAGTACGAAAGCACCCAGATAACAGTGTCGAATGTGTCTTTTCAAAAGTTGGGAGATGTTGTATACTCTAAGCAGTATCTTGAAAACATGAGCCTTTAGATGTACAAAAGTTTTGAACTATTAAACATTAGGCGAGTTTTTAGGCTCGCCTTTTTTTTCTCTATTTTCTTTGTTTTTGCGGGGCAAGTTTTTTTTGCGCAGACTTCCGTTTCGCAAACCGGCATTATTATGGAAAAAGTTGCCGATGAGGACGTTAAGGAAGTTGAGCGTCTGAACGACGAGGCCGAGGCTGAAGACGAGGCTGAGAGGCAAAGACGCTTGTCCCAGCAGAATGAAACAGAGGACCTTGAAGAAGACGATTCCATTGACGAGCTTTTTGGCGACGACGCTGAAGGCGACACTGAGCATGCCGTTTCCACGCCGACGACCGAAATCGTAAAAATCGACGCAAAGAACAAGCCGATTGAATTTAGCGGAAATTTAAAGGCGGAATTGGGCGCCTATATTTACGCCTATCCTTATGATGAATCAAAGCCTGTCGCGACTTTTAGAAACATCTTAAAATTTATCGGCCGTCCTACTACGGACTTTTTTGTATACGGCTCGCTTTTGACAGCCTTTCCAAAAATGGATTTTGGCATTTACGAGCTTTACTTTAACTACACGATGTTTGGCCGCGCCGACTTAAGCGCCGGAAAGCGCGACATTTCTTGGAGCCTTTCAAGAATGTTGAACACAAACATAATCGACGAAAAAACTTCGGTCATTGTGAACAACGATCCTGAAAAGAAAAAGGAAAGAGAGCAGCGAACAACCAACGACTCAAAGTTTACTGTTTCGCTAACCGTTCCTTTCCTTTCGTACTTTTCACTGCAGGCGGTGGCCCAGTACGAAACCGATACAATCACCGGCATTTCAATCGGCGAATACATTTCTTGCGCCGCGAAAATTGAAGGCACTATAAAAAACGTTTCGGTGGCTTTTTTGGCAAAGCGTTGGGCCACCGCCGATGAATACCAATACGATCCTTGCTTTGGAATGGAAGTCGTTTCAACCGCTCTTGGAAAAAACTCCAATATGTTCGCGCAGGGCTTGGTTCACTTTTCGGACATAAACAATGTCGTAAGCCGCGTAAAGTGGACTACAGGTATTTACAAGTATTTTGAGGCCCCGATAATGCTTGGCCTTGCCTTTGAGTACCAAGGCGTTTGGGGCAGCAAAAGAATCAGTTCCGTTGACTTGCATTCGCAATTGGACGCGACGCAAAAAGAAACCGAAAAGACCGCTTCTGTTTCTGAAGAAATCAGCCAATACAAGGGCTTCCAGCACTTGTTCGCGGCGCAAATCGGATGGGGCCATTGGATTGGCGGAAAGAAATGGACTTTTGGCATTGATTGGTTCCACGACCTTCGCGGCGAATACGGAAGCATTACTCCTGGAGTTCAAATCAACAGCATAATCAAATACACAGACTTAAAGCTTGCCGTTCCGATCTATTATGGAACGCAGAGAAAGTATGGCGTTGTGTTTGAGGTGATTCTTAACCTTGATTACTAAGCGTTGGCGTAATCCTGGCCGGTCACAACGCCGTCCTTGATGTGGATTACGTGGTCGCTCATGCTTACGATTTTTTGGTCGTGGGTTGAGAAGACAAAAGTTGTGTTCAATTCTTTGTTGAGCTTTTTCATCAATTGCAAGATTTGGTCGCCGTTCTTTGAGTCAAGGTTGGCGGTGGGTTCGTCGGCCATGATTACGGGAGCTTTTGCGCTAAGGGCGCGAGCGATGGCTACGCGCTGGCGTTGGCCGCCGGAAAGTTCCGTGGGCTTGTGGTTTTTCCAATCGGTGAGGCCGACAGTTTCAATCAAGTAGTCAACCCATTCGGCGGCCTCTTTGGCTCCCATTGCGCGGCTCTGCGGAAGGTGGCCCAATTTTAAGGGCAGTTCCACGTTTTCGCGGACGTTGAGGACTTGAATCAAGTTGAAGTTTTGGAAAATAAAACCAAGGTTAAGGCGGCGCAATTCCGTCATGTGGCGGTCAAGGCTGGATGGAATTGATTTAAGGCCGGCAAGATTTCGGTCGCCGTAGACGTCGGTTCCGTCAACGATGATTTTTCCGCTTGTGGGCAAGTCGATAAGACCCATCAAGTTAAGAAGTGTTGACTTTCCGCTTCCGGAAGGGCCTGAAACGGACGCAAATTCGCCAGCGTTTATAGAAAAGGTCGCGTCTTGAACGGCATTGACCGTAATTTTTCCCATTTGATAAATTTTGCTGACGTTTTGCAATTCCAATATAGCCATAAAACTAGTATATAGAATTTGTTCAATATAATCAATACTTGAAACAATCCCCCGATTTTGATAAAATGGATTAATTATAACTTAATGAATTTGGAGTAATTTATATGGCTAACCAAACAGGACACGAATGCACTTTGGACAAAATCATTTCTTTGTGCAAGCGCAGGGGATTTGTATATCAGGCTTCAGAAATTTACGGCGGCCAGGCCGGCGCGTGGGATTACGGTCCGTTGGGCGTAAATTTTAAGCGCAACATTCAAAACGAATGGTGGCATTACATGACCCAGCTTCGCGACGACGTGGTTGGCCTTGACAGCGCGATTTTCCAGCACCACAAGACTTGGGTAGCCAGCGGCCATGTGGCGCACTTTAGCGACCCGATGATCGACTGCACCGAATGCAACGCCCGCTTCCGCGCCGACCAGTTGATCGAGGACTACTGCCATTCCCACAACGAAACGACAGATAAGCCCGTTGACACGATGAGCCATGAAGAAATGAAGGCTTTTATCGACGCCAAAATCAACTGCCCCACTTGCGGAAGCAAAAACCGCAAGTACACGGACGTCCGCGAATTCAACCTTATGTTCAAGACATACCAGGGCCCCGTCGCCGATGACTCGCACTTGATTTACTTGCGCCCAGAGACTTGCCAGGGCATTTTCACAGACTTTAAGAACATCGTTCAGTCTTCAAGAATGAAGCTTCCCTTTGGCGTGGCCCAGGTTGGAAAATCGTTCCGCAACGAGATTATTTTTAAGAACTTTATTTTCCGCACTTGCGAATTTGAGCAGATGGAAATGGAGTACTTCTGCAAGCCCGGAACCGACGACGGAATCTTTGAAGACTGGCGCAAGTACCGCTGGGCCTTCTACCTCAAGTATGGCATCGCCGAAAAGAACTTGCAGTGGCACCACCACGACAAGTTGGCCCACTACGCCAAGGACGCTTACGACATTCAGTACAACTTCCCGATCGGCTTTGAGGAAATCGAAGGCATCCACAACCGCACCGACTTTGACCTTTCTCAGCACACAAAGACAAGCGGAAAGGACATGGGCTACATCGACCAGGAAGACGGAAACAAGAACTACACTCCGTATGTCATCGAAACTTCGGCCGGCTTGAACAGAAACTTCTTGGCCTTTATGTGCGAGGCTTACGAGGAGCAGAATGTTGGAAAGGACGGAGCGGAAGACTACCGCACTGTCTTGCACTTGCATCCGAAGCTGGCTCCGATAACAGTCGCGGTTCTTCCGTTGATGAAAAAGGACGGACTCGCCGAGCGCGCCAAGGAAATTCAGCACACTCTCAAAGAAGAGTTCGCCACAGACTTTGACGTTTCTGGAACGGTTGGCAAGCGCTATCGCCGCCAGGACGAAGTCGGAACTCCTTTCTGCGTTACAATCGACTACGACACAATCACAAAAGATTCGCCCAACTACGACACTGTCACTGTTCGCGACCGCGACAGCATGGACCAGGAGCGCGTAAAGGTAAGCGAATTGACAGCCTACATCCAAAACGCAATCCGCAACTACAAGCCGGTTCAGCGCTAATTTTGGCCGGACGCTAAGATGGATTACGTAGGGTTGGGAAAATCTAACTTAATGGCAAGCCGCGTTGGCTTTGGCGCGATGTCCTTAAAGGACATCGACGGCGAAGAAAACGCGGCGATTCTCATTCACAAGGCTTACGACGCGGGCGTGAATTTTTTTGACATTTCCCATACCGTTCCCGAAAGCGAAAAACGCCTTGGCGCCTGCTTGCACGGAATCCGCCAAAACGTAATTCTTAGCACAAAGGCCTGCGTCCTTGACGCGCGCTCGCTTGCCGAAGATTTGGAAGCCAGCCTTGACGCCTTGCAAACCGACTACGTGGACTTGTTCCAATACGAAGTTGACGAAAAAGGCTTGGCTGACTTTGACCAAGTCGTGGCGCAAATGAAGCGCTTGCAGGAACGGAATAAAATCCGCCACTTTGGCCTTGCGACGGAAAATTTAGACATCGCCCAAAAAGCGATTGACTTTGGACTTTTTGAAACGGTTCAAGCTCCCTTTAATATGTTGATTGACGGAGAAGGCGAGCGGCTTGCAAAAGAAGCGGCGCAAAAAGACATTGGCTTTATCGCGATGAAACCCCTTTACGGCGGCTTGGTCCAAAACACGCCGCTCGCTTTGGGTTACCTTTACCAATTCGAAAACGTCGTTCCCCTTTGGGGCGTTAGAAACCTTGAAGAGTTGGAACAGATTCTTTACTTTAACGACCATCCGCCTGTAATCGACGAACAGTTTAAGGCTGAGGTTGAAAAAGTAAGGGATTTCTTTAATTAGTCTTCAGAAATTCCCAACGATTTTAATACGTCAGAAACTTCTTGTTGGTTCAAAACGCGGACAACTTTGTTTGAGGCTTCGTCCGTTTCTACCGTGCGGGGATCGCCGTCGGCGGCTGTTTCGCCAAGGATTTGAGCGATCGGATGTTTTGGATCGTCTGGATTTGTGTCTGTGATTTGCGCGATTTTTCCGTTGGCCAAGTAAACGTAAACGCCGATTGGGAAAACCGAGAAAGAGTAAAGCAAGGCCTTGATTACGTTCTCGTCGTATTGCTTGGTTGAGTTGCGCAAGATTTCCAACATAGCCTCATATTTGGGGCGGGCGCTTCTGTAGTGGCGCGGAGCGGTAATCGCTTCAAAGGCGCAGGCTACGGCGATGATTTTTGCGTAAGTTGAAATGTTGTCTGTGGCGATATGGCGCGGATAGCCTGAGCCGTTTTCTTTTTCGTGGTGCTCCAAAACCGCGCGCTGGATTGGAAGGCCAAAACCGACTTCCTTAAGCAATTCGTAGCCAAGGATCGGATGGCTGGCAAGCTTGGCCTTTTCTTGCGGCTGCAATTTTTTGTCTGTGATGTAAAGTTGGGGCGGCAAGCGCAACATTCCTATTTCGTGCAAAATGCAAGCCTCGCCCAATTCCACCATTTGATTGAATTGCAAGCGCAACCTTGTGCCGATTGTCAAAGCGATTACGGTTGAACGCATCGCGTGGTTTACCAAGAATTTTTTGTCAGTTTGCTCGGCGCGCGGATTGATGCGGAGAACAAAGCGGCGGTTTTCGCGTACAAAAATTATAAGCTCTTGAACAACCTTTGCCAGTTGTTCTTTGTCGATTTCTTTGTGCGTTGAGTAATGGGTGTAGAGGCTTTCGATGTAGTCGGAATAATCCTTGTAAACCTTGTGGGTCATTTCCATTCGCGACGCTTCTGTGTTGAGCGTTTGGATCAATCTAGACGCGTCTTGAAGGCTGTTCTTTAACTCATTGTTTTTTTGCATGCGCTCTCTGGCGCGTTCGGCATCCTCTTGCTGGGTTTCCAAAATTAGGTCTTCGGCGGAACGGTTGATAATCTCTTTGTCTTTTGTTCCGTCGTCTATCGTTCCATCGCAAGAAACAGAGGTAAAGCCCCAAGTTATAAGCTCTTTGATGAGTTCTTGAGTTACAGGAAAGCCTTTTCCCAAAACGAGAAATTCTTTGTCGAGAATCAAGTGGTCTGTAAAAATCAACGCGGGTTTTAGGGCGTTAACTTCAAAGGCATTCATCCGTTTTTTAAACCTCTATAAAAAAAAAGTTGGAAACCTCACACAGCCTCCAACTTTGATGCATTATCAGTTCATACAGGCGTCTGGATGTCGTTACGTCTGTATTGTTGAACTCGTTACATTTATATTGTCGGAAACCGATTATAAAAGTTTAGCAGATTTTTAAAAATTCTTCAATTGATTTTGCCAATTCTGTGTATATGATTTTGCTTTTTGCCGCGTTGGCCAAAAATGGGTTTTGCGGGATATTTACGCTCAAAAACAGCTTTTCCAGCTGCCGCGCGGTGGGAAAAACAAGGGCGGCGATGTTTTTGGCGTCGCTTCCCATAATTTCTTGGTCGATGGCGTCCAGTTCGCCGATGCGTTTTGCGGCCCGGCTGTCTCCGCAAAGAATGTCGTTGCAGAGAGCGATTCCCTTTTTGGAAAGCGATTCGATTTTTTTAAGGCCGCAAGTCAATTCATTAAGCAGGGCGGCAAACTTTTCTTTGTCGTAAAGGCTTGCAGCGGCGGAACGTTCGGCGCGGTCAAAGAAGGCGGCTTTTTGTTCGGTGATTTTTGGCTTTTTTAGGAAGTCGTCGATGGAACGGAATTCAACTCCTTTAATCGCAAGTCCTTTCTTTGAAAAAGAATAGGTTTTTGTCGCCGGAGAGGCGGAGATCGCGTTTTCAAACCACCAGGCAAAAAGCTTCATTCGCTCGTCGGTGATGATTTTATTTCCTTCAAAGTCCAAGGCTTCTTGGTTTTTGGCCGAGAACAAAATGCGGGCTGTTTGGCCTTCGGCGGGATTTTGGCGCTTTGAGCAATTGTGGGCGGCTTCTTCAAAGGAACTGCCTTTTATGTGCGTCTGCTTGTTTGGGTAGCCCAAATCAAGACCGGCGGCGTAAATCTCTTTCGCGCCAATCGCGCGGGCAAAATCCCAGGCGCTTGTGGCCACTGACCCGCCCGAAGCAAGCGAGCCTTTTTTGCCAAGCCGTTCCTCAAAATATTTTCCAAGCGGAAAAAGCGAAGACATCAAGACGATTTTTTTACAGTCAAACCTAAAGGCGCTTGGATAGGCCGCGCTTTCGGCGACTAAAATCGATTGGGGCGAAGAAAGGCCGGCCAAGTGCCGCCAAGCCCAATATTGCGGATCTGTCAAAAAAATAAAGTCAGGCTGAACGCCGGCCTTGAGACATGCGCGCAAGGCTGTGTCCACCGCGATTGTAACGGCGCGCTCTTGGATTTCCTTTAAATGCGGAAGGACAGTTTGAAGCGTAGGACCGGCCGCAAGCAAGACGCAAGGTAAGGCTTCGTCTTGGCCAAAACGCGCGGCGCCAAAAAAAGACGACACACCGGCAAGCTCTTGCATTTGCCTTAAATTGCGCGCGCCGTTTTTTAGCCACAAACGGCCGAATTTTTCCAAAGTGTTTGTGTTTACTTGCGCTTTATCTTTGTGCTGTTGGCCGCGCTTAAAGAAAGCGTCAAACCATTCTTGGGCGTGCGCCGTTTGCGATTTTTGCGCAAAGGTTTGGGACTTTTCAAAGCCGCCCGCGCATTGGACTAAAGTCGCCGCTTGCTCCACGTCGGCGCCGATTACAAAAAATAGTTTTGGGATCTTAAAAAGTTCCGTAAAGTCTAAAGAGGCCAAGGCGGCAAAAAAATGCGGCGCCGACGGTTCTAGGATTACAAAAGTTTTTTGTTCCGCTCCGGGAATTTGCGCGGCGGCGATTGGAAGGTAGCCCAGGCCGATTCCAGCAAAAACAATAATTTCTTTTTCCGAATCTTTTATCGTCGCGGCGGCGCGTTCCGCTTCGGCCTTTGGATTGTAGGCGGAATGAAGCGGCAGGCCGTTTTGGCTTGCGGTCAAGGCGCCGCTTTTGGAAATTGAAAAATTGTAAAAGGGAAAAGTTGCGTTTAGAAATGCGACCGCATCTTGGCCTTGCAAAGAATCTTGGCCGGCCGCTTTTAGGCCGCGCGATAAGTTTGCCGGGATTAGCGGTTCCAACATTCGCGCCAAGGCGGCAAAGCGCTCGGTGAACAAAGAAAAGTTTTCATTCCATGTAGATGTCAATTTCCATGTTCTCCGTGACTGGCGTTCCAGGCGGCGGCGTTTGTTTTGTTACCCAGCCGATTCCGTAAATGTTGATCTTAATGTCTTTGCGGTTAAGGAGCGGAAGCAAATCCTTTTTGGACATTCCAGTAAAGTCTGGAAGAGTTTTTCCAAGCTTGACGCCTTCTTTTGAAGAAATGGAAATGCGGCCTGAGTGGGCCAAAGAAGCGGCGTCGCCTCGGCTCATTCCCAAGTGGTCGATGATGGCGTCGGCGGAATCTTTGATTACAGGCGCTACGATGCGGCTTGCAAAGTTGATGCCGCGCGATTTTTGGATGACGATGTACAAAATGATTTCCGGGTCTTCGACCGGGAACACCGCAAGAACGTCTGACAAAAAGTCAGTGTCGCTGTAACCGCCGTGTTCGTGGTCGGCCATTTGCGCGGTTCCTGTCTTTACGCCAATAGTTATGTCGCCAAGCGCGGCGCGCCAACCGATGCCTTTTTCGGCGCCGGTTTGCATGCAGCTTAAAATGTAGGCGGCGGTTTCTTCCGAAATCACTTGCTGCTTGCGTTCGGGCTGATGCTGGAAAACTACGTTTCCTTCGTTGTCGGTTATTTTAGAGATTACCGAAAGCTTTACCGGATGTCCGCCGTTGGACAAAACCGTCGCCGCCTCGATCACTTGCAAGGCCGTAACAGCGACTTCTTGTCCGATTGAAATAGTCATCTTGGAGCGGGCAGACCAAAAGCGGCTGTTCTTTCCGGGAAGCATGCCGGCGCTTTCGCCTGGGAGCTGGACGCCGGTTTTTTGTCCAAAGCCAAACTGGCGCAATTTTGCAAGGAAGGAGTCGGTGTCCATTCTGTCGGTGATTTGCGCCGTTACGTCGTTGCACGATTGCTCCAAGGCGCCGCGGGCGGTAAGGTATCCGTGCTTTGACAAACAGTTGATGTGGACGCGCTCTCCGTTTGACATGACTTTTTCAAAAACGCGGTCGCAGTAAAATGATTCGTCCTGCCTAAATAGGCCTGCGTCGTAGGCCGCCGCGATGCTGAATACTTTGAATACAGAGCCAGGTTCGTAAAAGGTCATCGCGGGCCTGTCAATCGTTTCTTCTATCGTGGCGTTTCCGTAATCGTTAAGGTTGGCTTCGGGCAAGCTAAGGTAGGCCAAAATTTCGCCGGTCTTTGCGTAGGCGGCCAAGAGCATCAAGTTGGCGCCTTGCGTGTTTTCCAACGCCTCGCGGGCGATCTTTTCCAACTTGTATTGCAAGTTCGCGTCAATCGTAAGGTAAACGTTCTTTCCTTGCTCGGGTTTTGTTTCGCCCGCTTTTGCCTGGGGCTGCAAGATCGGCTGCATTGAGTATTCAATTCCGGCAAGGCCCTTTCCGTCGTCGCCCATGTAGCCGATCAACTGCGATGCCAAAGTGTTTTCGGGATAAATGCGTCCGGGAATTTTGTCGTAGCTTACGGCGGCCCTGTATTGCTTTTGGTCGGTGATTTTTTTGACGGCCTCGTAAGTGGTAAGGGGCATCTTTTTCTTTATGTAGGCAAAGCGGGAATTTTTCTTTTCCAGCGCTTTTCTTATGATGCCGATGATTTCGTCCTCTTCCATTTCCAAAATGGGAGCCACGTCGCGCGCAAAGTCTTCGGGGTTTTTGATTTTGTGGGGATTGATTCCCATATGAAAAAAGTTTGTGTCAACGGCAAGCGGCTTTCCGTTTCTGTCCACGATGGAACCGCGTTCCACCGCAGGAGGCTTTTGAGCGATTCTTTCGGGCGTCTTGGCCGACAAGCGCGCGTAGCGAATCAATATCGTCGCCGTCAGCAAGCAGCAAAAAACGGAAAAGACAATTATGCGCCATTTTGGAAAAAAGCCGTTCATTAGAATATTCCCACCAAGCGATAATTATACACGATTTTTGCAAAAAGTTCTAGAGCGTGACGCTTCCCGGACAACCGCAAAGCGAGCGGGCGTCAGTAAACGCGGGCAAGCACGTTCTTTATGGGGACAAAGCCGTAGTCGCGGGAATCTCGCGAAAGGCTTGCGTTGTCTCCGATTGCCAGAATGTAGCCGTCGGGAACGGCTTTTGTGGTCCACAGCTTGTGGTATTGGAGCGGGGTTAATGGGAAGCTTTGGCCGTTGACAAGCAGGCGATAGTTGTCATTTTGTTCAACGCATTCAAGCTTGTCGCCGGCGGTCGCGGCGCAGCGCTTTACGACCCAGTAGTTTTGGTACATGTAAAGGACTTTTTGGCCTGTTTTAGGCTTGTTCCAGTTGAACAACAGCTCCGCCTTAAAGGGATTTTGCAGGCCGTAGGCCGTTTTATTGGCCGCTATAAACGTTCCGTCTTTGATTGCCGGCTCCATCGACTGGCCGCTGACCCTGTAAAAGTCCAAGGCAAAGGCCTTTGCAAGCAGGGCGATCGCGATTCCAACAAAGACGCAGAGAAAAACGTTGATTTTTGGGCCATTATTTTTGTCGATTTCTTCCACTTTTTCCAAAAATGCGCTATAATGGAAATATAATGAATTTGGTGAATCTTCGCAACAAAATGAAGCCTCTTTTGGAAACGTCCATGCGGTCAAAAATTTTGGCCGCCTTTGTGGCTTCGTTCGCTTTCATCTACCACTTTTCATTCATGTGGGTATTTTATTCGCTGGGCGTTCTCCCGATGTTTTATTTTAACATCGGCAGCACCTTGCTTTTTACTGCCATGGGCGGCTTGGTGATTTCTTGGAGGCCGGCCTTTTGGATGTACGCCGTTTGCTTTTTGGAAGTCGTTGTCCATCAAATTTTGGCGGAATATTACATCGGCTCTCAAACGGATTTCCATTTTTTTATCTTGCTGATGGGAATGATTCCCTTCATCATTTTCTTTAATCATCCCAAGCTTTCGTTTTTGTTAGGTTCGTTTTCGTGCGCGATTTTTGTCGCGGTCGAAGTTATGGCGCATTTGTTTACGCCGATATTCGAGCTTGACGAAAAAATGGTTTTTGTAATCAGGACGATAAACGTTTCTTTGTTCGCGGTCGTGATTTTGGCCCTTATCACTTTGTTCACGCTTTTCATTTTGTTCGTTGAGAACACTCACGTCTCGGAGATTCACGAACAGGCGCAAAAGATTCAGAGCCAGAACCAAAAGGTAATCGAAATGCAGAACAACACGATTATCGGAATGGCCAACCTTGTCGAAAACCGCGACGTTGACACCGGCGAGCACGTAAAGAGAACTTCTTTCTACGTAAAAGTGCTTGCGATGGAAGCGCGAAAGACTCTTGAATACCAGCAGATATTGACGGACAGGTACATTGAGCTTTTGGTAAAGGCCGCGCCTATGCACGACATTGGAAAGATTGTCGTTCCCGACGCGATTCTAAAAAAGCCCGGAAAGCTTACCCTTGACGAGTTCTTGCAAATCCAGCGCCATACGGTGGAAGGCGCCAGAATCGTTCACGAAGTTCTTGAAGACAATTCAGATCCTGAGTACGTTCAGATGGCCGCCGACATCGCGCTTTGCCATCACGAAAAGTGGAACGGTTCCGGCTACCCGCAGCAGTTGAGCGGATACGACATTCCTGTTTGCGCCCGCTTGATGGCGCTGGCCGACGTCTTTGACGCTTTGGTTTCTTTGCGCTGTTACAAAGAGCCCTTCTCTTGCGACGAGGCCTTCAAGATTATTGAAGAAGCCTCGGGCAAGCATTTTGATCCTGTCTTGGTTGAATGCTTCTTAAAGATTCGCGACAAGATTGAAAACTACATCAAACTGAACCATATACAGTGACATCAATTTTTTTCGCGCTTAAAAAAGCTTAGCCTAAGCGCGTTCAGCACCGCAAGGAACAAAACTCCAACGTCTCCAAAAACCGCAAGCCACAAGTTGGCGATTCCAGGAACGGCAAGCGCCATTATTCCAAACTTGACCAGCAATGAAAGCGCGATGTTTTGCCAAACGACGCGCATCGTCTTTTTTGCGATTTTTATCGCGGCCGGAATTTTGTTCAAGTCGTCGTTCATTATGACAACGTCGGACGCTTCTATGGCCGCGTCGCTTCCAAGAGCGCCCATCGCGATTCCAACGTCGGCGCGGGCCAAGACAGGCGCGTCGTTGATTCCGTCTCCGGCAAACAAGGTTGGACCTTGCGCGATAAGCTCTTCAACGCGCTTTACTTTGTCTTCGGGCAAAAGCTCCGCGGTGACTTGGTCAACGCCCAAGGCTTTTGCGGTGGCATCGGCCACAAGGCTTGCGTCTCCGGTAAGCATTACGGTTTTCTTTACGCCAACTTTTTTAAGGGCGGCCAAAGCGTCGCGGCTTGCTTCTTTAATTTTGTCGGAAATGACTATGTGGCCTTGGTAAACTTTGTCCACCGCAACGTGAACTATCGTTCCAACGTCTTCTTTTTGGCAGGGCGTTATGCCTTGAACGCCAAAGGCGGCCATCAATTTTAAGTTTCCGGCCAAAACTTCTTGTCCTTCTATTTTTACGCAGATTCCTTGGCCGCGGATTTCTTGTATGTCCTTAAGCGCGAGGCTGTCGCACTTGGGGCAGTGGTGGGCAAGCTTTAGCGATTTTGAAATCGGGTGCTCGGAATATTTTTCGGCGTGCGTGGCGATCGCGATCAATTCCTCTTGGTTGATTTTAGCGTCGGGGCTGGGATGAATTTCGTTGACCACAAAAACGCCTTGGGTCAAAGTTCCTGTCTTGTCAAAGGCCGCGATTTTTGCGCGCGACAAAAGCTCGATGTAATTGCTGCCTTTAATCAAAATGCCTTTGCTTGACGCCAATCCGATTCCGCCGTAAAAGGAAAGGGGAACGGAAATGACCAAAGCGCAGGGGCAAGAGACGACCAAGAACATAATCGCGCGGTAAATCCAGGTTGGCCATTGCGCGTTTGCGAATATCGGCGGAACGATTGCAACCAATACCGCGGCAAGGCAAACAAGCGGCGTGTAAACTCTTGCAAAGCGGGTGATGAATTTTTCGGCATGCGCTTTTTTGTCGGCCGCGTCTTCGACCAATTCCAAAATGCGGGAAACGCTGGATTCCTCCGCGCTCTTTGTTACCTTAACGGTTATCAAGCCCTGCTGGTTTACAAAGCCGGCCATTACAATCGATCCGCTTGTGATTTGGCGGGGAACGCTTTCGCCGGTCAAGGCGCTGGTGTCTACAAAAGAATCACCTTCGATTACCGTTCCGTCAAGCGGGACGCGCTCGCCGGGCTTTACTTGGATTGTGTCGCCGACTTGGACTTCTTCAGGGGCTACTTGGACAAAGGCTCCGTCGCGAAGGACAAAGGCCTTGTCCGGCCGCAAACCTACCAGGCTTTGGATTGAGTCGCGCGACTTGTCAACCGCGTAGTCTTCAAACCATTCGCCAACTTGGTAAAAAAGCATTACGGCAACCGCTTCCGGATATTCGCCGATTGCGATTGCGGCGATCGAGGCGACGGCCATCAAAAATTGCTCGTCGAATATTTGTCCGCGCGAAATGTTTTTTATGGACGAAATCAGAACGTCCTTTCCGCAAAGCAAATAGGCGGCGGCAAACAAAAGAAGCTTGACTGCGTTAAAAATTTCCGGAGCTTGCGCCACGTCGGAAAGGCGAGAGGTAAAGGCGCGTTCGGCCCCGGGTATGTGTTCCAAAAGGAGCGCGACGACAAAGAGGCTTGCGGCTACGATTATTTTTTTGAGGCCGCCTTCTTCCTCGCCGTGGCAGCAGCAGTGGCCGCCGTGGTCATGTTCTTCGTGGTGATGATGCTCGTGATTATGTTCGTGTTCGTGATCGTGGCAGTGACAACTCATTATTGTTCCTCCTATTCGTTTACGTGATCGAGGCCTTGGTTCAAAATTGACGCGACATGCGTGTCTGCGAGAGAATATATGCTAAGCTTTCCGTCGCGCTCGGCCTTGATAAGGCGGCTGGTTTTTAGAATGCGCAGCTGGTGGCTTATCGCCGACTGGGTCATGTTTAGAGCCGCCGCGATTTCGTTGACGGAACGCTCGCCCTCCAAAAGGGTAAAAAGTATTTTTATTCGAGTCGAGTCGCCGAAAATCTTGAAAAGTTCCGACAAGTCAATCAGCGTGTTTTCGTCCGGCGTTCCAGCCGTTTTTTTTGCCATAGCCGCCTCCTTGTAGTTTTAGTATTGAACATATGAACAAATGCTCATATGTTTGTAGTATAAGGCGCGGTGGAGAAATTGTCAAGAGGGACGTTTGCGCTCACGCACAAACTCCGCTTTACAGCAGCCGCTCGATCCAGCGGGCGACGCCGTCTTCTTGGTTGGAGGCGCAGATTTCGTCGGCGATTTGCTTTACTTCGGCGATGGCGTTTTGCATGGCGATTCCCCGGCCGCAAAATTTAAGCATGCCGATGTCGTTAAAGTCGTCGCCAAAGGCCGCGATTTTTTCTTGGGGAATGTTCAGGCTGGAACGCAGCTCTTGTATCGCGCGCTCTTTTGTGGCTCCGCTTTTGCTAAGCTTGAACCAAGGAATATCGGAAAAGGGGTGGGTGTCCAAGCCTTGGATTCCAGACCGTTCCACGATGGCGGAAACTTTTTCTTTGTCCAAAGTCTGGACACAAAGCTTCATGCAGGATTGCGAAAAGTTTTTGAAGTCGTTGTAAGTCCAAAACTTGTCGGAAAATCCTTCTTTTGAATTTGAGTAAAGACCGCTTTCGTTGTCTATCGTGATGGAACCGCTGTCGCCCATGACGTCCAAGGCGGCGTTGAGCAGCGCTTGCGTTTCTTCTATCGAAAATTCGCAGGAATAAATTTTTTGGCCCTTGAGAGTGGCCAAGCCGCCGCCGTTGGTTATCAAAATGTCGGGGCTGATTCCTTCTAAAAAATTAAGGACGTTTGTTCTTGCCCGCGAGGTGGAAATGCCAAAAAGGATTCCTTTTTTTTGCGCGGCGGCGATAATTTCTTTTGTGTAGTCGGAGATTGTTTTGTCGTCTCGGAACAGCGTTCCGTCCAAGTCAGAAAGTATTAAAGAGATGTTTTCCATAATCCATTATGAATGATTTTGTAATTTTGCGCAAGAGCCGCTCGTGTTTACGAACGAAGGACTGCGATTGTTTGTTCGAGCGGTCTCACCGCGTCCGCTGGACGCTGCATAACATTTCCACTGGCAAAATCGCGCGAAACGCGCTACAATTCCCCCATGGACAAAAAAATAGAAATCCGCCTTGCGACAATCGCGGATTATGACGGAATATTGGAATTGTGGAACAGCGAGGAGCAAAGCCGCCGCGCTATGAACCCCGTTGACGACAGCCGCGAGGGAATCGAGCGCTACATGAAGCGCAACCCCAACACTTGCTTTGTGGCGACGCTAAAGGACGGAACGGGCGACGCGGCTCAAATAATCGGGGTTATTCTTACAGGCCACGACGGAAGGCGCGCGATAATCCACCATATGTGCGTTCACCCGGACTTTCGCCGCGGGGGAATAGCCGCCCAGCTTGTCGCCAAGGCCGAAGAAGCCTTGCGCGCGGAGGGCATAAATAAAATTTTTGGGCTTGTCTTTAAGGACAATGAGGCCGCCAACGCCTTTTGGGAAAGGCAAGGCTACACGCTGCGAACAAACCTCAATTACCGCAACAAAAGCTTGAACGCCGCCGTTCCGCAAGGGGAATAAAATGGCCGCGTTTCCACCGTTCCTGTGGAAAATTTTGTTGAAATTTGTGGAAAATTTGTTGAAACAAAACTTGTCAATACCTATTCGTTTGTCAATTAAAAATAAAATTAGCGGAAATCCGTTTTTTGAATTTTTAATTACTTATAATATAAAGAATTAAAACCGTCAATAACGAAAATAACAAAATTTCTCTAAATAGCGGTTTTACAAAGAAATAAAAATTTATAAAAAATTTTCAACTTTTTTTGTGGGAAAATTGTGGAAAATTCCGCTCCCGCCGTTGAAAACAAGGCGGCAAGCGTTATTTCCACTAGCAAAATCACGCAAACCGTGATAGAATATTCTATTATGGAAAAGAAAAACGCTTGGCTAAAGTACGACAATACAAAGCAGGTTATGGACTTTGCGGAGGATTACCGCAATTTTATCTCTAAAAACAAGATTGAGCGCGAATGCGCGGCTTTTTTTATCCAGCAGGCCCGCAAAGACGGCTATATTTCGTTGGAAGAGGCCCGTTCCAAGGGCAAAAAGCTAAAATGCGGCGACAAGGTTTACGCAAGCGCGATGGGCAAAATCGTGGCCCTTTTCCAAATCGGAAAAAAGCCGCTTGAAGCCGGAATGAACATTTTGGGCGCGCATATCGATTCGCCCCGCCTGGACATAAAGCAAAATCCCCTTTACGAGGACAACGGCCTGGCCCTTTTGGACACCCACTATTACGGCGGAATCAAAAAGTACCAGTGGGTCACGCTCCCTTTGGCGCTGCACGGAGTTGTGGCCAAAAAGGACGGAACGGTAGTCAACGTCGTGATCGGCGAGGACAACAAGGAAGGCGTTTTGGGCGTCAGCGACTTGTTGATCCATCTTAGCGCCGACCAGCTGGAAAAGCGGGGCAACAAGGTTGTCGAAGGCGAGGCGCTTAACATTTTGGTCGGAAGCATCCCTCTAAAGGCCGCGCCTTCAAAGGCTGCAAAAGACGGCAAGGACGGAGCCAAGAAAAATCCAGTAAAGGAAAACATCCTGAAAATTCTCAAGAAAAAATACGGCATCGACGAAGAGGACTTTTTGAGCGCCGAGCTTGAAGCGGTTCCTGCCGGCGAGGCCAAAAATTACGGTTTGGACAACTCTATGATTATGGCTTACGGCCAGGACGACAAGGTTTGCGCCTACCCGTCGTGGCGCGCGATCCAAGGCTTGCCCAAGACCGACAGAACCGCCGTTTGCCTTTTGGTTGACAAAGAGGAAATCGGCTCGGTTGGCGCCACTGGAATGCATTCGCGCTTTTTTGAAAACGCCGTGGCCGAAGTTTACGAGCTTTGCGGCGGATACAGCGAGCTTGCCTTGCGCCGAGCGTTGGCCAATTCCAACATGCTTTCAAGCGACGTAAGCGCCGCCTTTGACCCCAACTACCCTGACGTGATGGAAAAAAAGAACGCTTGCTTTTTTTGCCATGGAATCGCGCTCAACAAGTTTACAGGCTCTCGCGGAAAGAGCGGCTCCAACGACGCCAACGCGGAATTTGTCGCCAAGGTTCGCAAAATCTTTGACGACGCGGACGCTTCGTTCCAAATATGCGAGCTTGGAAAAGTTGACCAAGGCGGCGGCGGAACGATCGCCTACATTATGGCCAACTACGGCATGAACGTAATTGACAGCGGCGTCGGCGTCTTGAACATGCACGCGCCCTGGGAAATAACAAGCAAGGTTGACATCTACGAATCATTCAAGGGCTACCGCGCTTTTTTGCTTAACGCGTAGAAGGCGCGCCTAGGAGTAAGTTATGAGGTTTGATTCGCAATCAATAATTTTTATTATGATCATCGCCGGCGCGGTTTTGATGCAGTGGAACATCATCCGCTACGCCTTGTTCCTTAGCGGAATGAGCGACGTTATTTCTTTGGGCGACAAAAAGTCCACGGCCTTGCGCGCGTTGGGCTTGGTTCTTTTGCTTTTCTTTTTGCTGGGTTACGTATTTACAGCGGTCTTTGGTTCGCCCGACTTTATGATGGGCGGCATTCTTTTTGGCGGAAGCATTTTTGTTTGGATTGTCTTGAACATTATGTTCAACTTGACGGATGTCGTCAAAAATCGAACGCTTGAAATTTCGGAAATGCTTATCGGCATGATCGAAGCGCGCGACCCCAACCTTAGCGGCCACAGCGTTTACGTCCGCAACCTTACAAAACTTTTGTACAAGCATTTGCCAATGTCGCTAAAGCATAAAATAAATCCTGTAAGCATCGAGTACGCCGCCCTTATGCACGACGTTGGAAAGCTTGCCGTTCCCGAAGCGATTTTAAACAAGCCCGTCGGCCTTGACGAAGACGAATGGAAGGTTATGAAAACCCATCCGGACGCCGGCGTAAAAATGCTCGCTCCGATAAAAACTTTTGACATCATCATGCCGTGGATCAAGTACCACCACGAGCGCATTGACGGAGGCGGCTATTACGGCCTTAAAGGAAAGGAAATTCCCTTGGAAGCCAAAATCATTTGCGTGGCCGACAGCTATTCCGCCATTACGATGAGGCGCGCCTACAAGGACGCGAAATCTTACGACGAGGCTGTCGCGATTCTGCGAGACAACGCCGGAACGCAGTTTGACACGCAACTGGTGGACATATTCGTTTCAATACCAAGAAATGAAGTCGAAGCCTGCAAGCCAAGAAACGCTTTCTAAATCGATTGATTTTCAGGCAAAAAAAACGGCCCGCGAAACATCGCGGGCCGTCGTTTTATTGCCGGGTCGCCCCGACAATTTTTTTGACGTTTCTACGCTTTGTTCAAGCGGCTCTCAAGGTCGTCCAAAATCTCAGACAATTCCTTGGGAAGGTGCTTTCCAAACTTGGGATAGTGGTTCTCGCGAACGTCCTTAACTTCTTTCTTCCAACCCTCGACATCAACCTTGAGAATCTCAGGCAATGTCTTCTTGTAGTAGTCGGCCAAGCCTTCTGTGTTGATGGCGCCTTCTTTGGGCATAAGTCCGATCG
This sequence comes from Treponema sp., assembly GCA_016290995.1. Classification (GTDB taxonomy): domain Bacteria; phylum Spirochaetota; class Spirochaetia; order Treponematales; family Treponemataceae; genus Treponema_D. Next base: position 50,778 of record JAEEVR010000013.1, read on the forward strand.
GAGTGTCAACGGCGTTGTCCTTTCCGTCGCAGCGGTCGAAGATCCAAGCCAATACGCGGCTGTTGTCGCCGTATCCAGGCCACATGAATCCGCCCGGAAGGTCCTTGTTGTTCTCGTCCTTGCGGAACCAGTTGACGTAGAAGATCTTGGGAAGCTTGTCCTGGTCTTTGGCAGCCTTGCCAACGTCGATCCAGTGCTGGAAGTAGTCGCCCATGTTGTATCCGCAGAAGGGAAGAATGGCGAACGGGTCGCGGCGAATCTTTCCAACTTCGGCGGCGTTGATTGTAGAGGCGGCTGTGATTTCTGATCCTACGATAGATCCAAGGAACACGCCGTGGTTCCATGAGCGGCTCTGGTGAACGAGCGGAACAGTTGACGGGCGGCGGCCGCCGAACAAGATGGCGCTGATCGGAACGCCTTTGGGGTCTTCCCAGTCGCTTGCGATGCAGGGGCACTGCTTGGCGGGAGCCGTGAAGCGGGCGTTGGGGTGGGCGAACTCTTCTCCCTTGGGAGACTTGTCCTTGGGGAGGGCGTCGCGTGTGTTGCCCTTCCAGTCAACCAACTTGCCCTTGGCCGGATATCCGATTCCTTCCCACCAAACGTCGCCGTCTTCTGTGAGGGCGCAGTTTGTGAAGATTGTGTTCTTTTCAGCTGAAACAAGAGCGTTCTTGTTTGATTCGGCAGAAGTTCCGGGAGCGACTCCAAAGAAGCCGGCTTCGGGGTTGATGGCGTACAAGCGTCCGTCGTCGCCAAACTTCATCCAAGCGATGTCGTCGCCGACAGTCTCGACCTTCCAGCCGGGGATTGTCGGAATAAGCATGGCCAAGTTTGTCTTTCCGCAGGCTGACGGGAAGGCGCCAGTGACGTACTTGACTTTTCCTTCAGGATTTGTGAGCTTAAGGATGAGCATGTGCTCGGCGAGCCAGCCTTCCTTGCGGGCAAGAACAGTGGCGATGCGGAGAGCGAAGCACTTCTTTCCGAGAAGGGCGTTTCCGCCGTATCCTGAACCGTAAGACCAGATGAGTCCTTCGTCCGGGAACTGTGAAATGTATTTGTGCTCTACGTCAGCGCAAGGCCAAATGCCGTTGTCGCTTTCTCCGTTGTTGAGCGGTTTTCCTACTGAGTGCAAGCAGGGAACGAATTCCGCGTTGGGATCCTTGTTGAAGATGTCCAAAACTTTCTTTCCGGCGCGAGTCATGATGTCCATGTTCAAGACAACGTACTCAGAGTCTGTTACCTCTACGCCGTTCTTAGAAATCGGAGAGCCGAGGGGTCCCATGCAGAAGCACTGAACGTACATTGTGCGTCCGTGCATACAGCCTGTGTAAAGTCCCTTCATTGTGGCCTTGAGCTCTTTGGGGTCGATCCAGTGGTTTGTCGGGCCGGCGTCTTCTTCCTTAACTGAAGAAATGAAAGTGCGGCTTTCTACGCGCGCAACGTCTGAAGGAAGAGAGCGGAAAAGGAAAGAGTGCTCCTTCTTCTTGAGCGGTGTGGCAAGACCTTTGTCAACGCAAAGCTGCATAAGGCGGTCATATTCTTCGTCAGAGCCGTCAACAACAACCACGTTGTCCGGTTCACACATTTTGATACATTCCTCGACCCAAGCTTTGATTTTTGGGTGTTTGATGTCATCAAGAGTCAAGCTCATATTAAACTCCTTTAAAAGCGAAATTTGAGAGTAATAATAACATTTTTTATAGAATGTTTCAATAGAGAATTTAATTGACACGTTCCCCAAAAATATGCTAAAATACGCTTAAATGACATATTCACAAATTTTGTCATTTTATCAAATTCAACAAAAAGAGGACGATTATGGCCGCTAAGTACGCGTTTTTGTTTCCTGGACAGGGAGCGCAAACTCCCGGAATGATTAAGGATGTTGCGGAAGCTTTTCCCGCAGCCAAAAAGGTTTTGGACGACATTTCCCAGATTGCGGGAACGGACGTTCCCAAGCTTTTGTGGGAGTCTGACGCGGAAACCCTTTCGCGAAGCGACAACAGCCAGCTGGCCATTACAGCCGCCTCGCTTGCCATTTGCGCCGCCCTTAAGGAAAAGGGAATCGTTCCCAACGCGGCTATGGGCTTTAGCCTTGGAGAGTTCCCCGCCTTGCACATCGCGGGCGTTTTGAGCTTTGAAGACGTGATAAAGGTCGTCCTTGACCGCGGTAGAATCATGCAGGCCGTTTGCGAAAAAATCGCCGCCGAAAATGAAGGCCACGCTCCCGGAATGAGCGCGATTCTTGGCTTGCCGCCCGAAAAGGTTTCTGAAATCGCCGCGGGAATCCCCGACGCCTACGCCGCCAACTTGAACTCTTCCGTTCAGACTGTAATAAGCGGAACTGAAGCCGCGCTCGACAAGGCTGAAGCCGCCGCCAAAGAAGCGGGCGCCAGGAGAGCCGTGCGCCTTAAGGTTGCCGGCCCCTTCCACAGCCCCTTGATGCAGCGCGCGGCCGACGAGTTTGAAAAAGCTATTGCCGGCGTCACCTTTAACAATCCTACAATTAAATTGTTCAGCAACGTTACCGGAAAGGAAGAGACCAGCGGCGAGAACGCCAAAAAGTCCGCCGTCCTTCACTTGACCCATCCGGTTCGCTGGACTGACGAAGAAGACGTTTTGGCCGCGCTTGTCAAAGCCGACGGCGGCGAATGGAAACTTTACGAGCCGGGTCCCGGACAAGTTTTGAGCGGCTTGTGGGCCAAGACAGCCTACGCCGAAAACCTCAAGTGCTTGCCGGTTAATTCAGCGGAATCGTTTAACGCATTGTAATTAGGAGATAAATATGAAACTTTTGGAAAATAAAAAAGCTTTGGTAACCGGCTCAAGCCGCGGCATCGGAAAGAAAATCACGGAAGTCTTTTTGGCAAACGGCGCCGAAGTTTGGGGCCTTTGCACAAAGGAAAGCGCCGGAAAGGCCGAGCTTGAAAAGCTTGCCGCCGACAACGGCGTCGCCTTCCACGAAATTTACGCCGACGCTTCAAACGCCGAGCAGTTGAAAGAAGTTGTGACAGCCGCTCTCAAAGAAGCCGGCGCCTTTGACGTTTTGGTCAACAACGCCGGAATCACAAAGGACGGACTTTCGTTCCACATGAAGATGGACGACTGGAAAAAAGTTTTGGACGTAAACCTTACCGGCGCCTTTGTCGCGACGCAGATTGTTTCCAACGACATGATTCACAAAAAGCATGGCTCAATCGTCAACATGACAAGCATCGTCGGCCTTCACGGAGGCGCGGGCCAGGTAAACTATTCGGCCAGCAAAGCGGGCTTGATCGGCTACACAAAGAGCTTGGCCAAGGAAGTTGGAAGCCGCGGAGTTCGCGTTAACGCCGTCGCGCCAGGCTTTATCGACACCGACATGACAAAGGCCGTTGACGAAAAGATTCGTGAAAATTGGATTACCCAGATTCCGCTCCGCCGCGCGGGACAGGTTGACGACGTTGCCAACGCCGTCTTGTTCTTGGCCAGCGACTTGTCCACATACATTACGGGGCAGGTCCTCGGAGTTGACGGCGGCATGGGCTGCTAAAAAAAATAGGAGATATAAAAATGAGAAGAGTAGTAATTACTGGTTTGGGAGCGGTTACTCCGCTTGGAAATTCTGTTGAAGAGACTTGGGCCGCGATCAAGGCCGGAAAGAGCGGAATCGCTTTGATTGACCGCTACGACACAACGCCGAGCAACATTAAGTATGCCGGCCAAGTAAAAAACTTTGAGCCCGAAAAATACATGGACGCGCAGGCCGCGCGCAAAATGGCTTTGTTCACTCGCTACGCCGTTGCCGCCGCTAAGATGGCGCTTGACGACGCTGGCTTGATTGGCAACGCCGACGTTTTGGCCAAGGCCGGCATTTACCTTGGAGTTGGAATCGGCGGCTTTGAAGTCATCGAAAACAACTGTATCAAATGGTATGAGTCTGGCAAAAAGCGCGTCAATCCTATGACAATTCCTCAGTTGATTCCCAATGAGGCCAGCGGAAACATCGCGATCGCCTTTGGAATCCACGGACCTTGCCACACAATCGCCACCGCTTGCTCAAGCGGAACCGACGCTCTTGGCGACGCTCTTGACTTGATCAGAAGCGGCCGCCGCGACGTTTGCCTTGCCGGCGGAGCGGAGTCTGCGATCAACGGCTTTACGATTGATTCGTTCGCGGCCTTGCAGGCTCTTTCAAGAGCGCGCGTTGACGACCCGACAAAAGCTTGCCGCCCCTTTGACAAGGACCGCGACGGCTTTGTCATGAGCGAAGGAAGCGGCGTTTTGGTTTTGGAAGAATACGAGCACGCTAAAAAGCGCGGCGCCAAGATTTACGCCGAGCTTGCCGGATACGGAAGCTCAAACGACGCCTACCACTTGACCGCCCCTAACCCGGACGGACTTCAGGGAGCCGCCGCTATGACAGAGGCGTTGAACGACGCGGGAATCAAGCCCGAAGACGTTCAGTACTACAACGCGCACGGAACTTCAACGCACAAGAACGACTCTGGCGAAACACAAATGGTTAAAATCGCTTTTGGCGAAGCCGCCAAAAAGCTTCACATTTCTTCAACAAAGAGCATGACAGGACATATGCTCGGCGCCACAGGAGCGGTTGAAGCGATCATCACGACAAAGGCTGTCGCTGAAGGCTTTGTTCCGCCCACAATCAACTTGGACAACCCGGACATCGAAGGCGGCTGCGACTTGGACTACACTCCCAACAAAGGAATCGAAATGAACATCGACTGCGCGATGAGCGCCACGCTTGGCTTTGGCGGCCACAACGGCGTTGTGGTTATCAAGAAGGTAAAGTAGGAGAATAGCATGAGCGTTACAAATGATATCGAAAGTTTGCTGCCCCACAGAAAGCCTTTCTTGTTCGTTGACGAAATCGTAAGCGCCGACGACGAGGGCAGCGTAAGCACCCGCAAGTTCACCGACGAAGACTTTTTCTTCAAGGGCCACTTTCCGCAGTACCCGGTCGTTCCTGGCGTAATCTTGGTAGAGACGATGGCGCAGGCCGGAGGAGCCGCCTTGAGCTTCCAAAAAAAGTTCAAGGAAGGCTCGCTCTTTTTCTTGGGAACCGTTGACAAGGTAAAGTTCCGCCGCCAGGTTCGCCCCGGCGACACCGTCCGCATGGAGATCAAAAACCTTCGCGTCAGCGACCGCATGATCAAGCAGTCCGGCCAAGCCTTCGTCGGCGACGAGCTCGCCGCGCAGGCCGAGTGGATGTGTCTCGTCGGATCAGCTCAATAGAGCGGTCCGACGTGTATGAAAATTTCCTAACACAACGCGGAGCGCGAAGGCGCGACGCATGTGCTTAGTTGGCAACGCCGACCAAGTAAAATAATTTTCTTGCAAAAAAAAAGCGGCTTTCCGCAATGGAAAGCCGCTTTTTAATTTAGGCGCTCGTTATTTTACTCCGCCGTTTTGTCCACGATTTCGGCAGTGGGAGCGTTTGTCTTGATTGACTCAATGCCGTTCTGAACGCTCTGCTTTGTGGTGTAGCCTTCGCCGCTTGCGATAATTTCGCCGTTTGAAGCCTTGAGGCGATAGCGGAATTCGCCGGCCTTGTCTTTGTAAATTTCAAACTTGGGATTCTTGAGCGTTTCGTAACCGTCCACAGTCTGGTCTTCAATTCCAGCAACACAGTTTGTTCGCACGCTTTCGATGCCGTTTTGCGCGTTCGTCTTTGACTCATACACTTCTGAAGTCGCGATGATTTCACCGTTGGCGGCAACCAAATTAAAGTAAATGCCATCATTCTTCGCTTTGGCGATAACAAATTTTCCAGTCATAATATAAACCTCCTTGTGGAAATGTGTTTCACAGTATATTGTCGCTCTAAAGTTCTGTCAAGTTTTAATTTTTTACTAGATATAAAACTTGACAGCAGAAAAAAACAGTTTTATAATTAATTATCAAATTTTGCAAGGAGTAATTATGGCAAAACAACCTAGAACTTGGGGCATCTTTGTGTGCCAGTTGGCTTTGGCGATTTACTTTGTGGTCACCGCAGCCTGCTTGATTTTAAAAATCGGCTCGTCAATTTCGTCTGCTGAAATTACAGCCGTCGCCGCGCTTTTTGGCAAGGCCGCGCCTGTCATCAGCATTGCCATCGGAATTATTTTGGGCGTTTGCGGAATCATGTTCGCGCTCAAAGCTTTTGGCATGGATTTTGAAAAGTTCGACGACTATGTAAAATATGTCACAATCGTTCTTTGGATAATCGTCACAGTCATAACATTGATTTTCTACATCAAGGAATGGACGTCAATCTTGGTTTTGCACTGGCTTTTGGTTTTGGCAAAGAACGCGCTCATCATCGGCGCCACTTTAACCGTCAAGAACGGAAAATAAAAATACTAATATAGAGGTTTTATTATGACAGCAATGAACAAAGAAATTAAGCAAATTCTTGCCCGCGTTGACGCGGCCGTAAAGGATTTGGAAAGTGTTGAAGATTCACAGATTGACATTTTTGAAGATTTGGGCGTTTTGATTTCTGACGTGGCTCAAGTTCTTTTTGCAAAGAGCAAGAAAAACAGAGAGGCGGAAAAGAAAGACGCGATTAACACAATTGTTTCTATCCTTTCAAAGGTTGTGAACCTTTAAGCGCAAGCTTCTAAGCAAATTGGACAGAACTAGCAAAATAATAAAAACAAGCGTTATAGGAATACTGGCCAATGTAGTGTTGGCTGGTTTAAAGTTGGTGGTTGGACTTCGTTCAGTCTCAACTTCTATAACGCTTGACGCTGTCAACAACTTGACAGACGCGCTGGCGCCGCTGATAACGATTATCGGCGTGAAGCTATCGGTAAAGGATCCTGACAGAAAGCATCCTTATGGTTATGGCAGAATTGAATGTCTTTCCACCATGGCCATAGGAATAATTATCAGCTACACCGGTTTGTTTTCGGTAATCGAATCGGTTAAGAAGATCATGCATCCGGCGGCGCCAAATTACAGCCCGCTCGCGCTTGAAATAATCGCTCTTACGGTTGTAGCGCGAATGTTGTTTGGCCTTTACACAATAAAATCGGGAAAAAAACTTGAATCGGAGTCGCTTGTCGCTTCCGGAAAAGACGCGCTCAACGATTCTTTCATTTCAATCTCAACTATTATAGTAGCCCTTGTCTTTATTTTTACTGGGCTCAATGTGGAAGCCTTTTTGGGCCTCGTGTTTTCGGGTTTGATTATCAAGGCGGGAATGGAAACGCTCTATGGCACTGTTAGCAAAATTCTTGGCGAGCGCGTTCCAATGGAATTGTCAAAGGCGGTAAAAGAATCCATAAAGTCATTCCCTGAAATTGACGGCGTGTACTGCCTTGTCATACATGATTATGGAAAAGACCGCCTTTTGGGTTCCGCTCACATCGAAGTTCCCGAGTCGCTGACGGCTTTGTATCTTGACACGCTTGAACGGAGCGTCGCGAAGAAAGTTTTGGATGACACGGGCGTTGAGCTTATAGGAATAACTGTGTACGCGACGAATGTGGCCAACCAAGAGACCGCGAACGACAAAAAGAAAGTTAAGGAAATTCTTTCCGAATATAAAGACGTCTTGCAAATGCACGGCTTTTACAAGGACAAAGTTGACATGGTCGTCAAGTTTGACTTGGTGATTGACTTTGACACAAAAAACAAAAAGGCTCTGCGCGACGAGATTGCGCAAAGGGTCCAAAAGCTTTTTGCGGATTATGAAGTTTCCATTGCTGTAGACTATGACTATTCTGAATGATACGGGAGAAAAAATGAAATCAGACGTTTTAAAAATTACAAAAGACGAAGCCTCTCTTTTGGCCTTGATTGCAGAAACTAAAAAAGCGGCGGAGTACGCCAATCTTGGCGCAAAAGAGGCGTTGCGCCTTTCCCTTCTTGCCGAGGAACTTATTGGAATGTTGCCCGAATTGCTCGGCTATTCCGACGGCAGCTTTTGGATTGAAAGCGAAGGCAAAAAATTTGACCTTCACGTTTCGCTTTGCCCCAATGAATTTCTTACGGCGGATAAGCGCAAAAAACTTATTTCCGTTTCTTCTGACGGAAAAAACTCCGCCGCCGTCGGAATTATGGCAAAGATAAAGCTTGCGGCGCAATTTATGCTTGTCGATTATCAGCGCGGAAGGGCGAGAATCCCCGCAATATACGTCGATGTTTTTAAAGAAGGAGACGGCGATTCGTCGGTCATATGGTCGTTGAACGATTATCAAGAAAAGGCCCGCAAGGAAAAGGGTGAAATTTGGGACGAGCTTGAAAAGTCAATCATTTCCAACCTTGCCGACAATGTGCTTGTCAACTTGCAAGGCGACAAGGTTGAGATTATCGTGAAAAAAGAGTTTTAACGATTTTAAGCCCCGGCTTCATGACAGCCGGCATAGAATATTTTTTGCTTTTGCGTTCCTAAAAAAAATTAAAAAAACGAGGTTCTTTATGAAGAAAATTTTTATCGCTTTGTACGCGCTTGCCGCAATGGCTGCGTTCGCCCATGCAAGAGAAATTACATTTTCGGTTGGAGCGGGCGACGGATGGAAGAGCGGACATGAGCCGCAGCTTGCGGTTTGGTTGGAAGACGAGCAGGGCCGCTACTTAAAGACCCTTTACGTAACCCAAAAAGCCAGCGGCCTTTCTTGGTTTTTTGGCCCTAAAGAAGGTCGGCCCGAATCCCTTCCGGTTTGGTACCACGCCTCAAAGCATGACTCCAAAAAGTCCGCCGCCAAGAACAGTTCCCCCGCTGAAAAAGAAATCGACGCGGTGACTAGCGCCACTCCCAAAGGCGGCCTTGTCTTCAAGCAAAATATCGACGACACTTCTTGCGTAATCAAGGTGGAAGTCAACGCAAGCTTTGACTACAATTCAACTTGGACAAAAAAGAATTCAGGCGTCAACGGCCAGCCTTCGCTTGTCTACCAGGCCCTGATTCCGGCGGGACAAAAAGAAGAGCTGACGTTTGAGTTGATTGGTTCCGGCTCGCCCGACGGTTCCGACGGATCTGTCCGCGAAAACGTCGCTGGCATTGATTCGGCCAAAACGATTGTCAGAATCATCAACGTGACTTTTTAAATTTATCTACATACTCGCAATTGAGAATTGTAAATCCATCCACAATGCCGTCAACGTAAATCGCGCCGACTTCTATTCTGTGTTTTTTGTCTGACTTAAAGAAAGTCGCTTTTTCTGACTCGATGTCGTTGTCGCCAAGGGGAAATTCTTTCAACAATTCTTCTTTGGAACTTCCGATGTAAGCGCCAAGCGGATGCAAGTCGGTTTTTTTAAATATGATAACGCTGGCAAGCGTTTCTCCCTTCCAATTTTTTAAATAAGTGATGGAAATGGGCTCGCTCATCACAGTGTAGCGCTTGTTGTATCCGCATTTTTGTTGAATGTTATCCGCAGGGCTTTCCGAAATTTCGTAGCCAGGCTTGCCTTTGTACATTAAGTGGTTTTTCTTTGCGCTGCCAAAGCCATAATCGTAAATGGACTTGTCTTCTTGGCATGACAGGGCAAGGACCGAAAATAAGATTGCGAATGCGGTTGCAAAAGTTTTTTTCATGTTGCGTTCCTTTTTTAAATTAATAATACAATGAAAAGATTTGGCGTGTCTAGTTTTGCGCTATTCCCAGCGCTCGGCCACAAGGCAGAGGTCTTCCTGCCCAAAGAGGTTCGCCATTTCCAATACGCCAGTTATGGTGACAAGGCTTCCGTCGGCGGGAAAGTCGGCGGGATATTTTTTGTTTGCAAGCGGAAGAACGTTGAGGCCGGTCGGGCAGCAGCCGGTGGCGTCCCAAACAAAGACGGCGAACACGCGCTTTCCTTGGTGGACGTCGCTTGCGAATTGCCCTTTGATTTTGGCAGTCTTGTCCTTGTACTTTTGCGGGTCAACCATCATGTCAAAGACAAGGCCGCTTGCCATGTTGAAATTCATTTTGGTAAAGTCCCAGTCAATTTTTTGACCGGGAGACATTTTTGGAGGCCGCGACGCAAAAGGAACTTCTTGCGCTGTCGGAGCGAAAAGGGCCGCAAAGAAAAGCGCCGCGATTGCGAAAAATATTTTTTTCATGCATTGCCTCCTTGCGCTTGATTAGCGAAGCGCCTTTTTAAGAACTTCAAGGTTGTTCTTCATAGCGGAAAGGTAAGAGCGGCCGGCCTTGATGTCCTTTTGGGTGATGGATTGGAGCGAATCCATTTCCAAGATTTCCGCGCTCTTCTTTTTTGTGTTGGAAACGATTGTCTTGGCGATTTTTTTGTCGCTCTTTTCTATCGTAAGAACGGCGTTGAGGCCAAGCTCGTCAACCTTTTTGGCAAGGAAAATCACCGTTTCAAAGCTGGCTTCGGTTTCCGCGCTGCAGCCTACAAAGGCCGCGTAATACTTAAGATTGTAGTCGTCGGCCAAGTAGCGGAAGGGGAAGCGGTCGCCGAACAAAATCGTTTTCTTTGCGGCCGCCGCAACAGCTTTCTTGCACTGTGCGTCAAGGTCAAGAAGCTCTTTTGCGTAAGAGGCGGCGTTAGCCTTGTAGGCGGCGGCGTTGGCGGAATCAAGCGCGGAAATTTTTTGCGCGAGCGTTTGGACAAGCGCTGCGGCGTTCCTTAAAGAAAGCCAAACATGCTCGTCGTACTCAACTTCGTCGTGGTGGTGATGGTGGCCTTCGTGGTTGTGGTCGTGATCATGTTCATGCTTGTGTTCTTCCTCTTCTTCCTCGGCCTGCATTCCTTCCACGACTTCCTCTTCCTTGACTTTGTCGCCAAGCGCTTCCATCATGTTCACTACAATCATGTTTTTGTTTTTGGCCTCGGCGACGGCTTTTTCTATCCATTCGTCGCTTTCGCCGCCTACAAACACCAGCATGTCGCAAACGGAAATTTTCGCGATGTCCTTGATTGAGGCTTGGTAGCTGTGCAAGTCCGTTCCGTTGTTTTGAAGGAGCGTGACGTTAAAGTTTGCGGCCTTGTCGCCGAGAATGTTCATTACCCAATCGTACTCGGGATAAGACACGCAAACGATGGATTTTTTGGAGGCGGCGAAAGCCGCGGCGCTGAGAGTTAGGGCCGCGATAATGGCGGCGATTTTTTTGATTTGTTTTTTCATATGCCGCATTATGAGGAATTTTCAGCTTTTTGTCAATATGAAAACGGTTTTCATTTTCATATTTTTTTAGGGCAAAAAAAGGCCCGCCCCAGGAGTAAGGCGGACCAAGATATTTTTACTTATATTATGGGCTAGTCTTGCAAGGCTTCGTAGCCTTCTTCGCCGGTGCGAACCTTGATGACGTTCTGAACGTCGTAAACAAAGATCTTTCCGTCGCCGATGTGGCCGGTGTACAAAACTTCCTTTGCGGCGCTGATTACAAGGTCAACTGGAACTTCGCTTACTACGATGTCAACCTTGATCTTAGGCAGCAAGCTCATTTCCATTTCTACGCCGCGGTACTTTTGCACGTGTCCGTGCTGAACGCCGCAACCCAAAACGTTTGTAACCGTCATGCCGGTAACGCTGATGTCGTTCATCGCGCTCTTAAGCTCGTCGAACTTGCTGGCGCGAGTGATAATCGTAACCATATGGAACTTGGCGCCGGGCTTTTTTGAAGCCTTTGTTACAGGAACGGCCTTCTCAACAGGAACGTCGCCAGTGACTTCGGAAAGGTTGGCGGCGCTAAGTCCTCCGATTCCGGCCTCTCCGCCTGTCATAACTTGCGGAGCCATGATGAATCCGCCGTAAGCGCTGTCGATTCCGTGCTCCAACTTGTCAAGGCCGATGACCTCTTCCTCGCGGCTGGCGCGAAGGCCGTGGAACTTTTTAATCAAAGTGAACGTGATTATCATGCACACTGTCGTCCAAGCGACGATTGTAAATTCGCCCAAGGCCTGAACGCCAAGGTGTCCGAATCCGCCGCCGTAGAAAACGCCGCTCTCTACGTTGAACAAACCGTCAGACAAAGTTCCCCAAATGCCGTTGGCAAGGTGAACGCCTACGGCTCCAACCGGGTCGTCGATGTGAAGCTTGAGGTCCAAGCCTTCTACAACGATTACTACGATGATGCCGGCAACGATGCCGATGATTGTCGCTCCAAGAGCGTCAACCGTGGCGCAAGTCGGAGTGATGGCGACAAGGCCCGCAAGCGAGGCGTTCAATGTCATTGAAACGTCAGGCTTTCCGTTCTTGAACCAAGTAAAGAACATTGTTGTGATGGCGGCAACAGCCGGAGCGATTGTCGTCGTTGTGAAAACGGCCGCAAGTCCGCCAACGCCTTCCAACTGGGTGCAAGCGGCGCCGTTGAATCCGTACCAACCGAACCACAAGATGAACGTTCCCAAAGCGCCAAGCGTAAGAGAGTGTCCGGGAATGGCGTGGGCCTTTGTGACCTTGCCGTTCTTGTCGTAATCGTATTTTCCGATGCGGGGACCAAGGAAGATGGCGCCAATCAAAGCGGCGACACCGCCTACAGAGTGGATTGCCGCTCCGCCGGCAAAGTCAACGAATCCAAGCTGAACCAACCAGCCTTGGCTGTTCCAAACCCAACCGGCTTCGATCGGGTATACGACCGCGCTGATTACCGCGGAATAAATGCAGTATGCGCTGAACTTAGTGCGTTCCGCCATTGAGCCGGAAACGATTGTGGCGGCTGTGGCGCAGAAGACCAAGTTGAACACAAAGCTTGACCAGTCAAGGTCGGCAAAGTTTGTGAAAAGCTGCAAGTTGGGCTTTCCGATAACGCCGAACAAATAGTTCTCGCTCATCATAAGGCCAAAGCCCAAGAGCATGAACATCGGAGTTCCGATACAAAAGTCCATCAAGTTTTTCATGATGATGTTTCCCGCGTTCTTTGCTCGCGTAAAACCTGTTTCGACCATGGCAAAACCGCATTGCATAAAGAATACAAGAGCGGCGCCGATTAGGAACCATACGCTCCAAACTTCACTCATAACGTTTCCTCCTAGAGTAAAAAAAAACGACGGGGCCAGACCTCCGCGCCACGCGTTCGCGCGAAAAGTCCGGCCCCATCGCCGTTTAAAGAAAAAAAGGTCGCGGGAACACCCAGTTCCTGCGACCTCATCGTCTTATGCTGTGATTTATAGCGCTAATGAAAAAAAGTGTCAATAGGATTTTAAAAAATTTTTTTAGTTTGTCGCGCCGCTAGTCTGACATGTCGGTGTCAAGGTTGATTTTTACGCTGTAGCCGGGAAACTCTCTTGAAACCTCTTGCAAAATCTGGGCGTACTCGGCCTCGCGGTCTTTGGCCTCAAAAGAAATTATTACGTCAAACTTTATGATCTTGACTTCTCTGTTAAGGTAAAAGCCGTGCATTTGCAAAACGTCTTTGTAGTTTTCCAAGATGTTAAGGACTTTTTCTTTTGCTGCCGTCGCTTCTTGGTCGTTTGTGTTGCGCGAATAAATTCCCACCGCAGTCAAAATCACTCCGTGCTTGTTAAAGACTTCCAGCATAACTTTGTTGGAAAGCTCGTCGATTTGCGCGGCGGTCATCGTGTCGTCAACTTCTATGTGGATGGAACCTTGCAAGCGCTTGGGGCCGTAATCGTTAAGGAACAAGTCGTAGGCGCCGTACACGCCGGGAACCTGGCAAACAGTTTTTTTAATCGCTTTTGCGGTGTTGCTGGAGACGCGCGCGCCAAGAATGTCGTCAAAGGTGTCCTTTAACATTTCGATTCCGCTTTTGATGATAAAGACAGAAATCAAAACGCTGACATAAGCTTCAAGCGAAAGGCCAAAAAATCTCATCACAAGCGCGCTGGCCAAAACCGAAGCGGACAAAAGCGCGTCGTTCCTGGCGTCGTCGCCCGAAGCTTCCAAGGCCTTGCTCATCGCTTTTTTTCCGGCCTTTTTTACAAAAGACGCAAGCAAAAGCTTTACCAAAATCGCGGTTGCCAAAATAATCAATGTTAGGTTGGAATAGTTTGGCCGCGTAGGGTGGATTATTTTTACAATCGATTCCTTTAAGGCCGTAAAGCCCGCGTAAAGAATGATCGCGCTGATAATGCTTGCGCTGATGTATTCGATTCTGCCGTGGCCGTAAGGATGCTTTTTGTCGGGCTTTTTTCCGGCCAGCTTTATTCCGATTATCGTTATGATTGACGAAAGCGCGTCCGAAAGATTGTTGACCGCGTCAAGGATGATCGAGATTGACGAAGCCGCCAATCCCGCCACAGCCTTAAAGGCCGCCAGCGTCACGTTTGCCAATATGCTTATAAGAGAAACCCGCGCGATTGTTTTTTCGCGCGGGTCGGTTTGACCGGTTGCTTGCATTAGTCTACTCTTGCTCTGTTCTTTCCAGCGCCCTTGGCTTCCAGCATCGCGTTTTGCGCGCGCTCCAAAACTTGAAGATGTGTTTTGTCTCCTTCATTGAAGAACGAGAAGCCTAAAGAAACTGTGGCTTGAACATGCCTTTCTTTGTATTGAATGTTCTTTTGCGAAATCGCTTCAAGCAATTTTTGAGCGTAGGTCCAGCAAACGGACTTTTGCATTCCGTTAAAGATGGCCACAAATTGGTCGCCTTCCCAACGAATCAAAATGTCGCTGACGCGGCTTTGCTCATAGAAAATGTTTACGATTTGAATCAAGACAAAGTCGCCGGTTTCGCGGCCAAAGGAATCGTTTATTGTCTTAAAGTTGTCAACGTCCATAATCATTATGGCTGGGCTTTCTTTTGTGGATTTGAACTCGTTGAATTTTTTCTTAAGCTCTCGCTCGCCGGACGCCCTTGAGTCGGCGTCTGTCAATTGGTCGCGGTTAAGCTGCCTTTTTGCATCGTTGTTTTCCTTTCGTTCGGTGTAAAACAGCCGTACGATAAAGAAGGCCGCCAAAAGGTCCAAAATGATTACCAAGGGAAGCGCGATTCTCATCATTGACTTTCCGCGGACTTTGTTCATTGTGTCGACGTAGTCGTAAATGTCGTCGTAGTAGGAGCCCATGCAGACAATCCAATTGTAGGGCTTGTACAATTTGGCGTAAGTGATTTTGCGGGCAAAGTTGTCGGAATCCTTTTTCTTAAAGTAGTAGGAGCTGAGAACTTCTCCGTCTTTGTTGATTCCTTCCAACTCGGTTTCGTAGGGGCGGTCGCCGATTGCGTCCTGCATGTCTGTGGAAAGCATCATGCCTTCCGACGAGCGGGGGTTGGGGTGGATCAAGCGGACGGCGTAGTCTTTTCCGCCCTTGTAGTTTAAGACTTGGTTGACCCAATAATAAGTTTCTTCGACAAAGTGCGAGTCGTAGACTTTTGACCTTACGATTGAAACCATCGTGTTGTAAAGATGTTCCTGCGTGATTCCAAAGTAAAAGCGGCCCACGGGATTTTCGACCTCGCGCCAGGCGCAAAAGATTCCGTCCAAAGTACGGGTTGTTTTGTCCCAGTCGTCGGGAACGTTTTGAGACAAGGCGATTTGCTCGTCAAGGCCTACGACCAGGGCATAGCCCCACATTCCGCGAGCGTCGTTGGAAGTGAAGGTTCTGTCCACGATCGATTGAACCGCGTTGACCGAATAGGCGTAGGCCAAGGTTTGCGCCAAGTTGTTTTCGCGCTCCGAAACGGCGAAGTCAAAATTTTCGATTGAGTCTTCTCTATTCCGTTCAAACTCGTGGATAAAGTTTGTGACGGAATCCTTTAAGAAATTAGCCTTAAATTGAACGGCGATGTCTTTTGCCTGGTTTACATAGTTCCTCTCTTGAACTATGAAAAGGGCAAGGAGAGCATTAAGTGCTAAAAATGAAATAAGTATCCAAAAATGTTTTTTTATCACAATAGGATAATTCTAGCGCTAACATATTTAAAAATCAAGAATTTTTTGCGCGCACGCTTGGCCATCCATGGCGCTGGAGACGATTCCGCCCGACCAGCCGCTTCCTTCGCCGCAGGGGTAAAGGTTTTTAAGGCCCAAACACTCAAAACTAGCCTTGTCGCGCAAAATGCGGACGGGCGTGGAAGTACGGGTTTCGCTGGCGATTAAAAGGGCGTCCGGGCTTATAAAGCCTTTCATGTTTTTGTCAAAGGCCTTAAAGCCTTTTTTTAGCCGTTCTCCAATAAATTGGGGCAGCCATTGGTCCAAGCGGCTGGGAACCAAGCCCGGCGTGTAGCTGCTTTTTGGGAGCGTTTGGCTTGGCCGGCCCGCTAAAAAGTCAACCATAAGCTGGGCCGGAGCCGCGTTGGAATTGGGATTGTTTTCAAGGCCAAGACTCGCGCCGCCCTGCCGCCACGTCTCCCGCTCCAGCCAGCGCCTAAAGCGCAAGCCGGAAAGCGGATCGGTCGCAGGGCCAAAATCCGCGACGTCCTCCGGCCTGGTTTCCACGACGATGGCCGCGTTGGACCAAGCGGAATTGCGCTCGGCGGCGCTCATGCCGTTGACGACGATTTCTTCAGGGCCGGTCGCCGACGGAACGACAAAGCCGCCTGGGCACATGCAAAAAGAGTAAACGCCGCGGCCTTGGACTTGCGTTGTAAGCCGGTATTCGGCGGCTCCAAGATTTGTCTGGCCGCGTTTTCCGTGGTATTGGATTGTGTCGATCAATTCGCGCGGGTGCTCCACGCGGACGCCGACGGCGAATGTTTTTGCTTCCAAAGATTGGGGGCTTGCGCGCGCTATAATTTCGTAGATGTCCGCGGCGGAATGGCCCGTGGCCAAAATCACCGCGTCTGCCAAGAATTTTTTTGATCCGTCCGGCGTCTGCGCCACAACGCCGCGGACATTTTTGGCTGCGTTCGCTCCGTCAATGATAAAATCCACGACGCGGCTTTCAAAGTGGAACTCTCCGCCCAACTCCACAATTTTTTGTCGCATGTTGTTGATGATTTGCGGGAGTTTGTTTGTCCCGATATGCGGATGCGCGTCTGTGAGAATTTTTTGATCCGCTCCAAAATGAACGAAAATCTGCAAAATCTCGTCGATGTTTCCGCGCTTGTTGCTGCGCGTGTAAAGCTTTCCGTCGCTAAAAGTGCCGGCCCCGCCTTCGCCAAAGCAGTAGTTGCTGTCGGCGTCAACGACGCCTTTTACGCTGATGGCGGCGATGTCGCGCTTTCGCTCGTTGGTTGGCCGGCCGCGCTCGATTATGATTGGTTGGACTCCGCGCTCCAAAAGTTTTAGGGCGGCAAAAAGTCCGGCGGGGCCGCTTCCGACTACAACGACTTTTTTATCGCCGTCCGCTTTGCGCCACGAAAATTCTTTTTGGGCTTGGCCGGGTTTTTGGCCGACATACGCTTTGTAGCGCAGGCAAAGCTTTAGCTGGCCGTGCCGCGCGTCGATCGATTTTTTTACAAAGACAAATTCGGCCCGCTCGTCGCCAGAATATTTTTGTCTAAGCGCCGCGTTGAGTTTTTTTTGAATTAAATTTTTGTCGCTTTCTTCTTGCGCCTTTATTACGACGCTCAGGTCAAAAATCATCGCGCCTAAAAGTTGCTTCCGTTCCAGCCCCAGTTGGAAGTTCCAAAGTAGCTTACGTAAACCGCGTCGCCCGGAATGCCCAACTGCGCTTGCAGGATTTCGCAAACGCGCGCCGTCATTTTGCTAGAAGCGCCGGCGTCAACGTTCCCTAAAACTTTAATTTCGACGTAAGCGCCCTTGTCCAATTTCTTTCCGCCAAAATACAAGTCGGCCTTGTCCGAAAGGTCGATCATAAGATAGCTTTCGGGCTTGTTCATAAGGCTGATCGCTTTTCCAAATTCGGCCTTGAGAACGTCGCGCTTTTCCTGCGGCAACTCCATCGTCACCTTTGCTTGAATCATCGGCATAAAAAACTCCTAAAAAATTTTGGTTAAAACTTAATGACTTTTGGCGCGGCTGTAAAACTGGCGAACGTCGCCGTCGCGTCCTTAAAGTAAAGGACTTGCGTGTTGCCGTCGTTTTCGTCGTACATTCTGCGAAGGTCCGGGTAGTTGTCGAGCATGTGCTTTTTCGCTTCCACCCGGTCGTCGTTCACAAGCTGGCCCGCCACGCGAAGCCATGTTCCCGCCGCTCCGTCAAAGCAAGAAAGCTCCGCCTTGGGATTGGCCGCAAGCTGCTTTGAAACGTCCTTGGACTTTCCAGTCTGAATGTAAAGCTTTCCGTCGAACAAGTCGATCGTTCCAAAGGGCCTGACGCGAGGCTGGTCGCCGTCCATCGTTGCAAGGTAATACACCCCGCATTTTTTTATGAAGTCGTAGATTTCGTTCATAGGGTTATATTAGCGCAAGAGGGGAGGCGTGGACAAGGGAGACGGGCGTTGCCGCCGCGCGCGTCGGCCGGGCTGCTCCAGGTTCCGCTTTCGCTGCATTGCTCCACTGCGTTTCGCAACGCTACGCGCCTTGCGCATCCCTAACGCGAGGGAGGAAGATTTACTTAGCTTTTTTGGGGTCGAAACCTTTGGGAATTTCCTTTTTGGGTGCTGGTTCTGGCGAGAGCCCATTTAGTCGGTAATAATCTTCATTCCAAATTACATTGTCACAGCCTTTTCCATCAAATGTGTAATTGGTGCATCCCAAAAAGTAACGGCCGTCTTTTTGTTGTCTTGCAATTAAGTAACCATCACACTTGTCGCATTTTTGAATGGAAAGTTTTCCAGCCTCTATTTTGTTTGTCATAAAGTCGCAAACTTCTGGATCGTTCATACAGATCCACAAATTGAGGCCATAAGCTGATTTTATTTTGTGTTGCAATGGATAGCCGCACATTGGACA
The DNA here is from genome assembly GCA_016290995.1 of Treponema sp. Taxonomy (GTDB): domain Bacteria; phylum Spirochaetota; class Spirochaetia; order Treponematales; family Treponemataceae; genus Treponema_D. Next base: position 69,410 of record JAEEVR010000013.1, read on the forward strand.
AGCCTTCTTAAAACTTGTAAAATCTTTTAGCTCATCGTTCCATTCACCCTTTAGAACGACATTTTTGTAATCATGCTTTATTTCAAGAAGAAATTCAGATGGATTTTTTTCTGGAGCGATGAAAAATACTCTGTTTTTTGTGCGAGTCATTGCGACGTAAAAAAGTCTTCGTTCTTCCGCAGCTTCTATCGAATCATCACGTTTTACAACGAAATTTAAAACGGGATCATTTTCTATCTTGGATGGGAATCCATATGTTTCGTTTTTACAGTTAATTATAATGACATTATCGTATCCTAAGCCTTTTGATGCATGCGCTGTCATGAATGAAATTTTTAGGTCAGGATACTTGAGGCATTTTACTTTATTGCCATAGTCATTGTATTCAAATAAACTTGAGCGTTCCAGATTTTTGCCGTCAAATCCAAATCGTCCAAGCAATAGAATTTCTTGCTTTTTAGGGTCTTTTCCCTCTGCTTTGTTAAAAGCGAGAATTTGTTCGATTGCTGTCTCTAAGGCTTTCGCGAGGTTGTTGTTCGGATTGCCGCCATATTTTTTGGGTTTTGAATCGTAAGTGTAAATGATTACAGGATCATTTATTGTTTTTGGCGATTTAAGAGTTTTTGTAATTTGAGATGTGTTTTTCTGAATGAAACTTCCAGCGATATCTATAACTTCTTGCGAGTTTCTGTATGTTTTGGTAATTTTCAAAAGTTGCGCATAGCCCATTATTTCGGAAAATTTTGTAAATAAAGTTATGTCAGACCCGCTAAAAGCGTAAATCGATTGCCAGTCATCGCCTACTGCAACAATTTTTGCATTGGTAACATCATGCAAAGCTCCCACTAAATCGAAACGTTGTCGTGAAATGTCTTGATATTCATCTACAATAATGTATTTAAAACTTATTTGTTCTCTGACGTTTTCTGATTCTTTTAATAATTTGGCAGATTTGTTAATCATGTCAGAAAAATCTATGGCATTGTTTTTGTGCAAATATCGTTCGTATTCAAGATAGCATTCTTTGCATATTCCAAGAAAAAGTTTTGTGCGCACATTTTTGGATTGTGTTGCCCAATTATCAAATTGTTCTGCAGAATAACCATTCGTCTTAAAGTTGGATATAAATCTGTCCACGAGGTTTATGAGCTTTCTGACGTATCTGCTTCCATCTAGGCTTGAAATTTTTTGCATAACTTCTTTATTGTCACGTGGAGTTAAATTAAAACCGGCTTTTTCTAACTGGTCTTTTAAATGGTCAAGCAAGGGCCTGCCGTCATTAAATTCAGAGAATGTGTAAAGAAGTGTCGTTCCATGTTGCTTGTGCAAATCCACTTTGTCGTGTACGGCTTTTTTATATTTTTCAAGTTCTTCTTTCGAGTAGCGATCGCTGTGACCTGATTGTTTTATTCCAAAATGTTCAATGTATGCTTCTTTTTCATTTTGCCTAATCAAAAAGTCTGGCGTATAAGGTTTCTTCGCCCCTTCGATGTTGAATTTGTAGCGAGGTTCATACTCGTATTCAATATTGTTTAAATATAAAAAGTTTGCGATTTGGACTTCTTCTTGTGAACGCAAAACTTCGTTTTGTATTGTAGTATGTTTTTTATCGCGAGAGTTCTTTAATTCATTTTGATAGTCAACTTCGCCAAGTTCACTTTTGAGCGTGGAAAAGTTAGATGAGGCGAGTCTTTCATACAATTCCTCTTTGTTTTTCGCTTGAATTGGCGCGTCAAAATAAGTTGCAAAGAATTTTACCAAATCATCAACGAGTTTTTTATTTTGTAAAACTGAATCTCTAAAATAATCTTCAAGCACGAAATACAGTTTTTCGTTTTGAACAATATTCAGTTTTTCTTCACTCTCTTTATGGAGAATTGCATTTCCTGTTGAATGAAAAGTTGTAATTGGACAGTCGATTTTTAGTTGTTTTTGTATTCTTTCTTTTAGTTCTCCTACTGCTTTGTTTGTAAAAGAGACTACAAGAATTTCTGATGGATCAATATTTTTCTTTTCAACAAGATATTTCACTTTTGCGGCTACTGTTGTCGTCTTGCCGGCTCCCGCTCCTGCAATTACAAGACAGTAATCTTCATCCGTCAAAACGACTTTGCGTTGGTCGTCGTCAAGCATGATGTTTGGATCAACGTCTTTCAGAATTGTGTCAAGATAGTCTTTTTCGGATTTCAGTTTTTGTTGAATAAAATCACTATTGTGTTTTGTAACCAGTTCTTCTATGTCTGAATAATTTTTTAGAGCTGTAAGAATTGTGTTTTCAGATGTTTTGTTCTTTTTGCAAAAATCTGAAAGTAAACCGTCATTTTTCAATTGGTTGAAATAGTTTACAACCTCTTTAGAAGAATCAATTTTTTTTAGATATTCGCTTTTTGCAATATATGAATCTGTGCCTAGAAGTTTCTCTATGAATTCATTTAGCTCAAGAATAGTCTTTGCGTTTTCGTTGTTGGGAGTGGAATTCTTGCTGTTTTCAAATAATTTGTTTAATAAAGACATAAAATAAGTCCATTCTTGATTTTGGCAGCATTTATTATATCATAAATTCCGCGTCTTATTAAACTACTTATTATTTATCACCAACGCTCCGATTACGCCTGGAACCCAGCCGCAGCAAGTGAGCAGAGTGACGATGACGATTGAGCCACAGCCCTTGTCCAGCACCGCAAGCGGAGGAAAAATAATGCACAGCAAAACGCGACCGCAGCCCATTCTTATCCCCAAAGTCCGTTGTTGGAATCGTCGTCGTCAGAAAAGAGGCCGTCGCTTTTCTTCCAAGGGCTTGTAAAGTGTATGTCGCCGCTGTCCAAGTCAAAGGAAAGATTGTCGCCCATGCGCATGCGAAGTTCGCCATCCGAGTTTATTCCCATGTTGTCGCTCATCGGGAGAATAAAATCGTCGTCAGAAAAATCATAAATCATATGGCTGGCCCTCCTATTGTAGTTATAGTACATCGTCCAACGCTTCTTGAGCGATGTCGTTATTTGTGAATCCATATTCAAGCCATATAAAAGCCTCGTCAGAGGAATATTTGTTCGAACATTTAATGCCTAATCCAATGCTTTCAAGCCCATTATAGTCTTCCGGTTTTAATGTATACCAACTCGCCCTGTAAGTTCTGGCTCCGTCTTTTAATGCGGTCATCCAATATTGTTCATCGCTGAAAATATAGTCTTTATCAATAGTGTCAATTATCCTAAAATTACCATATTTTGTTTCAAGGGCGTCAAGTATGTCGGCGAATCTGTTTTTTATTTCCGTTCCGTATTTATTGGTGTTTATGTCTCGAGTTAAACCTTTTACATAATAAAGTCCGTATTCTCTGCTTATCCAAACGGTATACTCTTCAAATAGCGGATGTTTTTTTTGAGGAGAGACTTGATAGCAGTCTCCGGAAATATGTTTAAGTTCACGTCCCCCACAGGCGGCTTTCACTTCTTCATAAGTCATCCCGATATCAAAGCCGAATGGCCCGCTGTTTTTGCCCGATTTGTTCATTGCGGCGAAGAATTTGTTTGTTTTTTTACTAATTTCAATTTTATAGCATGATGAAAGATCTATCTCATCGTCTTTAACATCGAAATAAAAGAACGAATCAGAATTTTTTTTATGCAATTCTATGTAAGAAGAAGGTATCAATAAATCTTTTTCTTTTAGTTTTTGAATTGGGTTGTATGCTTTGTCATTATTTGTGAAGGCATATTTTTTGAAACTTGCGACATGTCCATCATCCCAATCTATCACTTTGCTGAGTTTGGTTTCTTCACATTCTGTTACGGTTGAATAACAAGTGTAATTGCTTGATGTTATATAAAAATCATCATTAAGATAATATTCCGTGTCATCTGGCAGGGAAATGAAAATTTTTTTTATGTCTTCTTTAATCCCGTTTGTAAAAAATATTTTTTCAGCAGGTAGTTCATTCTTATATAAAGTTAATGATTTTAAGATTTTATCTTGGTTGTATTCGTATTTTTTTACAATCTTTTCTGTTTGCGGATCGTTTTCTATTAAGCAAGTTATGTTGCCGTTGCCATCGGAGTAAATCTCTTTTATTCGTTTCTTTGTTTCGCTGTCATATGTATAATCTATTTTTTGCTCGATTTCGCCGTCTGCAAGATAATAGATGGAGCTCTGCAATTGATGGCCTTTCCAGGAGTTTGTTTTATAGAATTGAAGGGTTTCGTTTTTATAGAATGACTCTTTTATTGGTACCCCTGTGTTTTCGTCGTATTCATAAATATATGAGCCATGCTGTGATAATATAAGCATGCCATTTTTTTTACTGTATGTTTCACTGTATAAAAACATATCTCCCAGATATTCATCTATTATCATTATTGAGTCATCTTTTTCGATTATCTTTT
>JAEEVR010000034.1 GCA_016290995.1 Treponema sp.
AGCGCCTGCAAAATATGCATTCTGTGCTTGGCCACCTTCAAGTCGTAAATCGTGCGGCGGGTGATTACTTCGTCGCGGTGGTTTACAAAGTGCTGTATCAGCTGCTTTAGCGTCAACACTTCCGGCTTTAGGTAAGTCTTGGGAAGCGTGAGCATTCCCGGCTCGTCGTAGCGGTTTCCGCCGTTTTCCAAAACTTGCGGAACAAGAGCCAAGTTGATTACGCCAAAGTTTGACTGCAAGTCGGTCTTGGCAAAAAGCTGGTTCAAGACCAGTTTTGTCACGGCGCCGCGCTTTAGGTCAACAACAAGGCGCATTCCGGAGCGGTCGGAAGACTCGTCGTTGGCGCCGGAAATTCCTTCTATCTGCTTGTCGCGTACAAGCTCCTTTATGCGGCGGATTATGTTGGTCGTGTTTATTCCGTAGGGAACTTCTGTAAAGACAATCGACTCGCGGCCGTGCTTGTCGGTCTCGACCATAAACTTTGATCGAATCGTAATTTTGCCGCGGCCTGTCTTGTAGGCCTTTTTGATTCCGTCACGGCCGTATATTACGCCGCCGGTAGGAAAGTCGGGTCCCTTTATGTAGCGGCAAAGCTCGTCGATTGAAATTTCCGGGTTGTCGATGTAGGCCGCGATGGCCGCCGCCACTTCCCTTAAGTTATGGCTGGGCATGTTGGTGGCCATTCCAACCGCGATTCCCGTCGTTCCGTTGCAAAGCAAGAAGGGGAAGGATGCCGGAAGAACCGAAGGCTCTACGGTGGTGTCGTCAAAGTTGGGCAACATGTCAACCGTGTTCTTGCTGATGTCGGCCACCATCTCTTCGGTGATTTTTGACATCTTGGCCTCGGTGTAACGGTAGGCGGCGGCCGGGTCTCCGGCAATAGTACCAAAGTTTCCCTGCGGAGTTACGGTCGTGTAACGCTGCGCGAAGTCTTGTCCAAGGCGCACCAAGGCGTCGTAAACCGACATGTCTCCGTGCGGGTGGTAGTGGCCCAAAACTTCGCCGACGATTTGCGCGCATTTTTTTGTCTTTCCGCCGCTAGTAAGGTTAAGCTTGTCCATCGCGTACATGATTCTGCGGTGAACGGGCTTTAGGCCGTCGCGAACGTCAGGCAAGGCGCGCTGGACGATTACCGACATCGAATAGTCGATGTAAGCCTTTTTAACTTCGTCCTCAATCGGAATTTGTATTACAGTTCCACCCTCAGGCGTTTTGATTTCTTCCATATCTCTTTCCTAATCTTTTATATATCCAAATTGGCGTAGCTGGAATTGCTTTCGATGAACTCGCGGCGGGGCTCGACTTCCTCTCCCATGCAAACGCTGAAGATTTTGTCGGCGGCTTCCGCGTCGGGAATCGTGACCACGCGCATCTTGCGGCGGGCGGGATCCATCGTCGTTTCCCAAAGCTGCTTTCCGTCCATTTCGCCAAGACCCTTGTAGCGCTGGACGTCCGCCTTTTCGCGCTGGTCGCCCAAGGCCGCCAAAGCGTCGTCGCGCTCTTGGTCGGAGTAGCAATAAACGGGCTCCTTCTTTCCAAGCTGCACCTTAAAGAGCGGCGGCATGGCAAGGTAGACGTAGCCGTTTTCTATAAGCTGCGGCATATATCGGAAGAAGAAAGTCAAAAGCAGAGTGCGGATGTGGCTTCCGTCAACATCGGCATCGGCCATGATGATGATTTTATGGTAGCGCAGCTTTTCAATGTTAAAGTCTTTTCCAAAGCCGGCGCCAAGCGAAGCGATTACAGGCTCCAGCTTGTCGTTGTTCATTACTTTTTCAGGGCGGACTTTCTCAACGTTGAGCATTTTTCCCCAAAGCGGCAAAATTGCTTGGATTTTTGGGTCGCGTCCTTTTTTGGCGGAACCGCCCGCCGAATCACCCTCGACTATGTAGACTTCGCACATTTCGGGGTCTTTGAGCGAGCAGTCTGAAAGCTTTTCGGGCAAGCCAAAGCCGTCCGACAAAGACTTTTTGCGGCTGGCGTCCTTGGCCTTTTTTGCCGCAATGCGGGCGGTGGCTTCAGCCAAAGCCTTGTCCAAAAGGGCTTCCAAAACACTGGGGTTTTGCTCAAAGAAGAGCGTCAGCTTTTCCTTTACAAGCGCATCAACGATTGTGCGCACTTCGGTGTTTCCAAGCTTTTCCTTTGTCTGGCCTTCAAACTCAGGCTCCGGCACTTTCATAGAAACAACAAGGACGATTCCGGAAAGTATGTCCTCTATGCGGAGCTTTTCGTCCTTATCGGCTTTTTCCAGGCGCTTTTTGAACTTGTCGTTTGAATCAAGGAATTTGTTGAGGACAAAGTTGATGGCGTTCTTAAAACCGTCAAGGTGGGTTCCTCCCTCGCGGGTGTTGATGTCGTTTACGTAAGTGTTGATGCTTGAAGAATAGCCTGAGTTGTACTGGAAGGCGCATTCAGTCACGACGTTGTCGCGCTCGCCGGTTATGTAAATCGGATTTTCGGGAAGGTAGAACTTAGACGTTGTCTTTTGGTTCATTTCCTTGACGTACTGGGTGATGCCGCCCTCAAACTTGTAGACGGCTTCCTTGGGCTCTTCCAAGCGCTCGTCGCGGAAAATGATCGTTATGCCGTTGTTCAAAAAGGCAAGCTCTCTAAGGCGCTTGGCCAAAACGTCAAAGTTGTATGTCGTGGTTTCTTGGAAAATAGTTTTGTCGGCCTTCCAGCGGATTGTAGTTCCGTGGCGGTCGCTGGGTCCCAATTCTTCAACCTTTGTAGTGGGCTTTCCGATGCTGTATTTTTGCTGGTACTTTTTTCCGTCGCGCTCTACTACGGCTTCCATCCAAGTGGAAAGAGCGTTTACGCAAGAAACACCTACGCCGTGCAAACCGCCGGAAACCTTATAGTTGTCCTTGTTGAATTTTCCTCCGGCGTGAAGCTTGGTCAATACCAATTCCAAGGCGCTGATATGTTCCGTCGGGTGAATGTCTACAGGAATTCCGCGTCCGTTGTCTTCTACGCGGCAAATGTCGTCTTTTTCCAACGCGACTGTAATCGTGTCGCAAAATCCTGCCATCGCTTCGTCGATGGAGTTGTCAACGACTTCGTAAACCAAGTGATGAAGGCCGTTTGGTCCGGTGGAACCAATGTACATGCCAGGGCGCTTTCTTACCGCTTCCAATCCTTTTAGGACTTGAATGTTGCCTGCTGAATAATTTTCGCTCATTTTTATAATTCCTATAAAACTAATTTAAAATAGAAAAAAGACAATCATTTTATTATACTAGTATTGAAAAAAAAAGTAAAGTAAGTTTATAATGGGCTAGGAATAGTTATGAGCGACAACAATTATAAAGAAATATGGGTAGAAGCTTTAAATCAGCTTAGAAACCAATACAAAGAAAACGGACGCGAAAATGAATTTAACCTTTGGTTCAATCTTGAATATGTGAGCGACCAAGGAAACGAAATCACCGCGGCTGTCGCAAGCGACTTTATGCTTTCCCAAATGACAGAAAGGGGAAACATCAAAACAATCAAGAATAAAATCAAAGAAATCAGCGGAATCGACATTGAAATTAAATTTTCAGTAAAAAACACAAGCGTTTTAAACGAGGAAAATAAAAAGGAAGAGGAAAAACCCTCTAAAAAAGCTGAAAAAGCCGTTCCAACAGAAAAAAACGCAGAAGAAGAAATAAAAAAGCATCCAGACCTTAGCGAAAACTTCACTTTTGAAACCTTTGTTCCAGGCGACAACAATATGTACGCTTACCAAGCCTCAATGGCAGCCGCAAAAAATCCAGGAAAAAAATATAATCCTATTCTTTTGTACGGCGGAAGCGGTTTGGGAAAAACCCACTTGATGCAGTCAATCGGAAATTACATATATAAAGAAAAAAAGGGTAAAATTAAACTAGCATACATAAATACAGAATCCCTTATGAATGAGTTTACCGATTCCCTCCAAAAACAGTCGCCACAAAAATTTAAGAATAAATTCAGAAACGTTGACGTTTTTTTGCTGGACGACATTTATTTTTTGGAAGGAAAAGAAGGAATTCAGGACGAAGTATTCTACATATTTGAAGCCCTATACCAAAAACAAGGACAAATGGTATTTACTTGCGACCGTCCTATAAACGAGCTTAAAGGCATAAAAGAACGCTTAAGAACAAGATTCAGCAACGGCGTTTGCATTGACATGCAGCCTCCAAATTACGAAACAAGAAAAGCCATTCTCTTAAAAAAGCTTTCTTTGATGGACAGAACTTTAAATGACGAAATAATTGACTTTATTGCCGCCAACATAGAAAGCGACGTTAGAGACCTTGAAGGAGCCCTTAAAAAAGTTGTAGGCTACGCGGATTTTATGAACAAAGAGCTGACTTTGGATGTGGCAAAGCAGCTTTTGCAGGAAAACATTAGTTCAAATCTTGGAGGAAACGTTTCAATCGACACAATTCAAAAAATAGTCGCCGATTATTATGGAATTTCCGTCCAGGAAATAAAGAGCAAAAAGCAAAGCAAAAAAATAGCCTTTCCAAGGCATGTAGCCATTTACATAGCCAGAAAATTGACTGAAATGTCCTTTACTGAAATTGGAAGCGAATTTGGAGGAAAGGATCATTCAACTATTATGAGCAGCTGCAAAAAAATTGAAGACCAAATAAAGATTGACGCTACTTTGGACAACGCGATTAAGAATATGATTAAGGACATCAAGAACAAAAAGTAAGAGATTTTTCAATAGGCTTAAATTATATTAAATTTATAAATTTTAATAATGATAATAATAAGAAGTGTTGAAAAGTTAAAAGATGGGTTAAGTCTTTATAAAAAAAGAAAATAAAGATGTTAAAAATTTAAAGGAGTTTTCCACAAAAATTACACTTTTCCACAATTTAAAAAGTTTTCCACAATTTATTAGCAAAGAAAAAACAAAAAATCCATAAAAAAAATAAATTTACAAGACCCTATGCAAAAACAAAGTATTGCGCTATAATAGAAGTCTAAAAGTTTAAGGGAGGATCTTAAAAAATGAAATTTCAGTTTGATCGCGACGCGATGATTAAGGAAGTGGCCATTGCCCAGGAAATTATCGCAAACAAAAGTCCGATTTCAGTTCTTTCTAACGTTCTTTTAATTGCCGAAAACAACACGCTAACAATAAAAGCTTCAGACTCAATGGTGGATTACATCACAAAGATTCCTGTAGAAATTCAGGAAGAAGGATCCACAACAATTTACTGCGACAAGTTTATGAAAATCATTTCAAAGGCTCCGCAGGGACAAATTGAATTTGAAAAAAGCGACATCACAGTTACAATTCGTCCGTTAAAGGGACGCTTCACATTGAAAAGCATTGCCAGCGACAAGTTCCCCGAAATCAATTCATTGGAAGGAGGAACTTATTTTGAACTTCCTTCAAAAGAGTTGAAGGAAATGATCCAGCAAACTTCATTCGCCGTTAGCGAAGACGGAAACCGCCACTTTATGATGGGCGTTCACTTTGAAAAACAAAACGACAATTTGATTATGGTTGCCACAGACGGCCGCCGCCTTTCATACGCCGAAAAGAATTTGGCTCAGGGAATTCCTGACTTTCCGTCAGCCATCGTTCCTACAAAAATTTTGGACTGCGTTTTAAAGCACGCCAGCGACGAAGGAAACGTTTCTGTCGCCGTAATCGACAAAAAGATTTTCTTTAAGTTCGGCAACTACGAATTCTCTTCTCTCTTGTTGGAAGGAGAATTCCCCAACTACCGTCGCGTAATTCCTTCCGACTTGGACAAAACATTCCAAGTTCAAAAGTCAGATTTGCTTGACGCTATGGACCGCATCGGCATTTACGTTGACAAAAATTCTTTGCGCACAATCTTCAAGCTTACTCCCGGAAAGCTTACAATCTTCTCTCCGGAATTGGACTTGGGAAGCGCCGACGAAGAAATTCCTTGCGAGTACAACGGCGAAGAAGTCATGTTGGCCTTTAACTTCCGCTTTGTGGAAGAGCCGCTCAAGTTGACAAGTGCCGAACGCATCGCCTTTGAATTTAAGGACGCCAACAAAGCCGCCATCATGAGAACGGAGCCCAAGTCTGATTACTTCCACGTAATCATGACAATGAACTTGAACTAGTTCTTTAATTGAATGGCCTTTTTGTCGCTGTCATTTTATAATTTCCGCAATTTGCAAAACGACAAGATCGATTTTGACTCAAAGGAAGTTTATTTTGTCGGACAGAACGGCCAGGGCAAAAGCAACATTCTAGAATCCCTTTACTATTGCGCTTACGGAAATTCTTTCCGCACCCACAGCGACACGGAAATCGTTAGGCGCGGCGAAAAAGATTTTAGCATACGCGCGCTGTATCAAGAAAGCGGCGGCGGCACACGCAGCGTCAACGTCATTTACAAAGACGGCAAAAAAACAATCGAAAAAAACGGAAAAAAAATTCGCGACAGAAAAGAATTGATAAACACGATGCCCTGCATTCTTTTTTGCCACGACGACTTGCGCTTTGTTGAAGGGGATCCAAGCGACCGCCGCTTTTTTTTGGACCAAAGCCTTTCAATGTACGACGTTCTTTATATCGACCTTTTGCGCCGCTATCGAACCGCTCTTAAAAATCGAAACGTTTTGATAAAAGAAAACAAGCGCGAGATGTTGGACATCTACGACATTCAGCTTGTTGAGAACGGTTTGGAAATCCAAAAAAAAAGAAAGACAGCCGTATTTAAATTCAATGAAATATTCACCCGACTTTACGAACAAGTCACCGGAATCGAAGGACTTACGATTAGTTACGAGCCCAGTTGGAAAGAAGTGAAGGACGGAGTTTCAAGCAGGCTTCCAAGCAAGGAAGAAGTTTTGGAAGTTTTGAAGAGCAAGCGGGACAGTGATTTTATAATGGGAACGACTTTGAGCGGACCGCACCGCGACCGCTTGCGTTATTTTTGCGGCGGAAAGCCTTTCGTTCCGATCGCGTCGATGGGCCAACGGAGATTGATAGCGCTTTTGTTGCGCGTTAGCCAAGCGGTTTACTACAGCCAAACGATAAACGAAAAGCCGGTGTTGTTGATGGACGACGTCATGCTGGAATTGGATCCCGACAAAAGGCAAAAGCTTACAAGCTTGCTTCCGGAATACGAACAGTTGTTCTGCACCTTCTTGCCCGGCGAGCCTTACGAAAGATACATGAAGTCTACGACAAGCGTTTACTTTATTGAGAATGGGGGTTGGAAAAAATGAGCGATGAATTCATAAGCGGCGCCCAAATGATCACAAAGGTTTTTAAAAACATTTCCTCCAATGACATTGAGCAAAACGCAAAAATACACAAAGCGTGGGAAGAAACAGTTTCAAAAATTTCTGGCAACGGAGAAAAACTCGCCGCCCATTCTTCCGTCGTTGATTTGAAGAACGGAATTCTTTTGGTTGAATGCGACCATCCCGGTTGGAGCCAAATGCTGCAGCTTCACAAAAAATTTATTCTTACAGGACTGAACCGATTGAGCGGCGGCGTTAAAATTGATTCGCTTGCTTTTAGGGTAAAGGGCAGTACAGCAAGTTTAGCAAACCCTGACGAGATTGCAAAACGCGCAGTGGAAAAATACGCGCAAAAAATTGACGAAGAGCAAAAAAGGTTGGAAGAAATGGGCTATGTAAATAAACCAGCCGCCGCGGGCGGGGAAGGCGTTCAAGGCCAGGAAGGCGGCGAAAGCGCGGCCAACCAATTGCCGCCGGAATTGAACGCTATTTTTGAAAGAATAAAAAAAGGCGCCGCCAAAAAGGAGGAGACAAAATGAATTTAGCGCGAAGAAATGTGGTTGTAAAGATTGCGGTCTTTGTATTGTTCGCAATTTTTTACGCGGGCTATCGCTACAATTATTTTTACGAAGACTCTGTTGAAGGCGCCTTTTTTAGGACAGTGATTTTTAAGGCGCTAAGCAGCGCGTGCTTTGTTTTTTTGGCTGTCTGGAATTTTTTTGTAAGCAAAGAAAAGTCGGCGGGATTCAAGCGCTACTCGATAAAAATTATTTTGGCGCTGGTTTTTTCTCTCGTGGCGGACGTTTTTATAAAATACAATATCGTCACGGGAATCTTGGGCTTTTTGCTCGCGCAAATTTGTTTTTTCCTGGCGTTCACCGAATTTAAAAAGCCTTCGCTTAAATACGCGCTTTTGGTTTTGGCCGTCGTTTGCGCCATTTTGATTTTTGACTGGTTCTGTCCGCTGATCGCTTTGGAAAAGCTTTTTGTTCCGCTGGCCGCCTATTCCGTTTTTGTTGTGGGAAGCGCCTTAAAGTCAGTGGACGCTCTTTCGTTTAAAAACACGATGGGGCGCCTTGTGGTCACGGCCGGCGTTTTGTTTTTGATTTCCGATTTTTCTTTGCAGTTCTCTGTCCACGAGGTGTGCAAGCTTTCTTGGGCGGGCGACCAAATCATGAACAATTTTAGCAACGTCACTTATTACGCGGCGCAGCTTTTGTTCGCCCACAGCTTAAGCAAAGATTTTTTTGAGGTTGACAATATCTAGTTTTTTTCCGATAATAGAAAAGATATGTTACCAGTAATTATTGCGGTTATTTCATGTCTCGCAGTTATCGCCGTTTTGAGCATCGTTGGCGGAAGAAAATCTTCTGGAGGCGGAAGCGGCGAAAGCAAGGGACGCAGGCCAAGAGGCTCCTCACAGAAAAACCGCGCCCAAATAATTCGCGACTGCACAAAAAAGCTTTCTCACGACCCATACAACACGCAAGCCCTTTTGCCTTTGGCGGACTTGTATTTTAGCGAAAATCTTTGGGACAAGGCGGTGACCCTTTACAACACTTTGGTCGATTTGGCCGCCACCCACCCGGACGTTGACCCCGCCTTGGTTTGCCTTCGCCACGGAATCTGTTGCTACAAGCTTAAGAGAATTCCCGAAGCGCTAAAAAGTTTGGTGACTGTCTACAAATTGCAGTCCGACAGTTTTGACGTAAACTATTACTTGGGCTTGGCATGCTACGAAAACAAGGATTATGAAAAAGCGATTCCTTGCTTTAAAAAAGCATACACGATAAACCCCGAAGCGACGGGCATCACCATGCCGCTTGGAATGGCCATGTACAAGGCAAAGAAATACCGCGACTGTCTTCCGGTCTTGCGCAAGGCCTTGAACGACGACCCGCAAAACAAAGAGGCTTTGTTCTCTATGGCCGACGCCATGCAAGAGTGCGGAGCGGGCGACAAAGCGCTTAAGGTCTTTGTCCACCTTAGGCCGGATCCTGTTTACGGACCAAAATCCTGTTTGTCGGCCGGCGTAATCCATGCCAGAATGGGCCAGAACGACGCCGCCGTTCAAGACTATGAAATCGGCCTAAAGCTTAAGGACATTCCGACGGAAACTTTCCTTGAGTTGAACTACCGTTTGGCGCAATGCTATTTTTCCACCAATAAAATCGCGCAAGGTTTGACCTGTCTGACTACAATCAACAACACTGTGCCGAATTACAAGGACGTTTCTTCGCTTATCAGCCGCTACAAAGAATTGAACCAAAACACAAACTTGCAGCTTTACCTTACAAGCGGAACCAGCGACTTTGTCGTTTTGTGCCGAAACCTTGTCACAAAATTCTACGCGCATTCTTATGTAAAAATTTCCGACGTTGAAGTTTTGCAGGAAACAGTGGACATTCTTTGCGAAGTGGAAACGCCAAAATGGGAAGACGTCGAGTTGTTCCGCTTTTACAGAACGACCGGCGTTGTCGGCGAATTGTTTGCGCGCGACTTTCACGCAAAGCTTAAGGACAAAAAGGTTGACCGCGGCTTTTGCGTCTCTCCCGGCGCATTTAGCGAAGAGGCGCACAAGTATGTCGAGGGCCGTCCGATTGACTTGATTGAAAAAACGCAGTTGATGCAGCTGCTCAAAAAGATTTCTTTGAAATAACCACTAAATTTCTTTCTCGGTCGTCTCCGCTGTTGGTGTCCGTTAGGAACGGAACTGTCAGCGGAATTGTTTTATAGTCTTGTTCGGCGTAGCCAAGCGCGCCCATTTCTTCCAAGATTTTTTCGCGGCGGGCCTTGTAGGCAGCCAAAAATCCGCCGGGCTTTATCACTGCCAAAAGGCTTTTTAGCATTTTATTGTCCAGCGGCCTAAAGGCTCTGAAAGTAGCGATGTCGAAAGAGGCGGCGGACGTTTTTTCCAATTCCAAATTTTTGACTTGAACATTGCGCAAGCCCAAGATGGCCGAGGCGTTTTCCAAAAAGGCGCAGCGCTTGCTCATACGTTCAACTAAAACAAAATTGTATTGGGGCAGGGCGGCCGCCAAAGGGATTCCCGGAAGCCCGCCGCCACTACCGATGTCGGCTATCGTAGCGTCCCGGTCCTTGGCCAGCGCTTTGATTTGTTCCGCCGCCGCAAGGCTGTCCAAAATGTGGCGGACGATGATTTCGTCGCGGTCGTTGGTGTTGACCAAATTGTATGCGGAGTTGAACAAGACAAGCTCGTTGATGTAGGAATCCATCAAGGGCTTTAGGCGGTCGATTTCTTCCTGCGGAAAATTTAATTTTTGCAAGCCTTGAATAAGTTTCATTTACCTACCGATGTCCAAAAGAAGGTCGGCCATCGTTCCGTCTTGGAGCGAATGGAGGGTGACAAGGTTTCCGACGCGCGAAGCGGTCAAATTTGTTTTTGCGCAAAATTTTTGCAAGGGGGTCGCCGCGTCTTTGCTTTGCGAGAGCGTCGGCGTTATGGTGTAGACTGTTTTGGAATTTTGCGTTCCGCTGGCCTTGAACAAAAGGTAAAAGGTTTCGGAAATGTTTTCGTTTTCAAAAAGGCATTTGGCGTCGCCGGTAAGCAAAAAGCTTCCGTCGCTTTCGGTGTCGCTAAAGTAAACCTGGACGCATTTTGAAAGCACGTCGTTGGCGTTTACGACAAAGCGCAATATTTTTGGCGGAAGAGCGGACGGCTTTGTTCCTGTTGACGAGGAGGCGAGGCTTTGGCTTTGCGCCTTTTTTATTTCGGTTAGTTCCGAAAGAATTTTTTGCAACAAAACTTGGTTGTCCGCCGCGCTGGCGTTTGAGTTTTTGTAAAAGTTTGACGCGCCCAAAAGCGACGACACGTTTGTGATCGAGCCGCTCTTTGCCATTTGAACCAAGTCTTGCGCCGAAAGGTTTGAAAAATCCGCGCCCTGGCCGGTCAAAAGGCTTGTCTCCAACTCGCTGGAAGCGGCGGACTTTTTTGTCGAGCCGTCGGCGTTTTGGTTTTGCGTTGTGGAATCGTTTTGGTTAAGAAAGCGCTTTCCGGGCGTGTAAAAGGTTCCGCCAGAAACCGGAGCCGAAACTCTTGGCAAGCTGGGCATTGAAACGCTGGGCGAAACGTTTACAGGCTGGACCGGAGCGACAGGGGCAACTGGCGCTGCTGGAGCGCTGGGGCTTTGCGGAGCGGAAGTTTGCGCGAAGGCCGCCGTTCCAAAAAGAGAAAGGGCTGTTGCGGCAAAGAGAGCGGTGGGGAGTTTACATGTTGCCAAGGCTTTCCTCCACGTATTCAAGCCGCTGCTGCAATTGGTCGATTGTCTTTCGCAGGCGCTTGGCTTCTTTTTCCAGCTTTGCCTTAGGGTCGTCGTCTTGGGCCGTGCGGGCCTTTTTCTTCATCATCTCGCTTACGGTGACGGGGCTGGTGCCCGAAAGCAATTGCTGTTCGGCGGCCGCGCGGTCGTCGGCCTTTTTGATGGAGCTTACGAGCTTCATGTTTTCAAAGCCGATGGCCGGGTTTACTTGAACCGTTCCAACTCGCTTTAAGTCGCGGACGGAATTGCGAGGCAAGCACAAGACGCGGTCGATGTAATCCTCGTAGCGGATGTCGGCCTCTTCGCAAAGGGTGTGGGCCTTGATTAAAAGGCGGCCAAATTCCGCCATCATTTTTCCGTTTGGCTCCAAGTATTCCGACTTGATTTTGTTGGTAAGTTCCACCAGCTCAGGCGAAACAGAAATGTCGATTTTGTAAAAGCCCATGTCCTCGGCGATTTTTAAGAGTTCCTGAAAACGGGCCCAAAAGGCTGCCGTGTGGCTCTTTGCGTTTGAAACGTAGTCGGGGCCGTAAAGGGCGATATCTTCCTCGGTGACCAAGTGGTGGGTGTATTCATGGACGGCGGTGTAAACCAGTTCCGAGTCGCTTTTAAAGTTTTTGTTGTGCAGAATTATTTCGTGCGTGTCGGGCTTGTACAAACCGTTTACGCGCTTGCTTTCCTTTCCGCTTTGGGTCACGGTAAAGTCCAATTTGGACTCGTGGATTTTAAGCAGCATTTCCTTGATTTTTGCGTTGTCCATAGGTGTAACCATTGTAGCATAGTTTGGGCTTTTTTGCTATAGAAAAACGCGGCTATTGACTAATTTCTCCAATTAATGCTATATTAGACAACCACTATTTTTGGAATATTATTTTTTTATATAGGAGATATATGCCATGTTAAGGACATATCAACCGAGCAAAGTAAAGCGCAACAGAAAATTCGGTTTCCGCGCAAGAATGGCGACTAAGGGCGGACGCAAAGTTTTGGCCCGCCGCCGCGCCAAGGGACGCCACAAGCTTTCTGTTTGCGACGAGCACAAGAAGTACTAGTTTTTAGTCTGGATTGCCTATGGAAACAGGTTCGGTTCAAGGCGGAAAGTTTAAGCGCGTTGAGCGGATAAAGAGTCCGGCCGAGATAAAGAATCTGTTTAAAAACGGCGGCAGGGAAGGGGTCAAAGGGGCCAAGTTGTTTTTTGCTAAAAACGACCTTGGCTTTAACAGAATCGCCTTTCCTTTGCCGCGCGGTTACGGAAACGCCGTTCAAAGAAACGCTTCCAAGCGCTACAGCCGCGAAGCATACCGATTTTACAAAACATTCCTGAACACCGGATACGACATTCTATTCTTAGTTTATCCCGGAAACGATTCGTTCAACTCAAGGTGTGTTCAATTTCGAACATTATGCAAAAAGGCAGGACTGATAAAAGATGAATAAACTTTTGCCAAAGTTTTTCCGCGCCGGAATCCGGCTTTATCAAGTCACAATCTCTCCGCTTTTGGGGCCGTGTTGCCGCTATTACCCTTCATGTTCGCATTACGCGATGGAGGCGATAGAAAAATACGGCGCCAGGCGGGGCTTGTCCATGTCTTTCGCTAGAATTCTTCGTTGCAACCCGCTTTGCAAGGGCGGCTACGATCCGGTTCCGTGAATCCATAGGCCATTCTAATTTGGGAGAAAAAGAATGGATAGAAACACCATTATGGCCGTCGTTCTTTCGGCCTTGGTATTGATTGGCTACACAATCGTTCAGGTTAAATTTTTTCCGAAGCCTCAAGCTGAGCAGGCGACGGAACAAACTGCCGCGGACGCCGCGCAAGCTGAGGGCGAGGCCGAAAAGGCCGAGGCCGCCAACGCGCAAGTTCAGTCTTTTGTGCAAGCGGAAGACACAAACGAGCCTGTCATTACAGAACAGCAGTATGTAATCGAAACAAAAAAAGCCCGCGTGACTTTCACCAACAAGGGCGGCGACATCGTAGGCTACGAGTTGCTTGACCACAAGGACAACAAGACAGGCCGCGGCGTGGAGATGGCGGAAAACGTCACCGCCTCAAACCGCGCCTTTGCCCTTAACTTTGGCGGAACGGACGGCAGCGTCGTCAACGACTTGTTCGTCGTAAAGGAGTTCCCCGAAGAGAACGGCGAAAAGAAAATCGCCTTTGCCAAAAAGTATTCGGACTTTACCTTGGTAAAGCAGTACACATTCAAAGACGACGACTACATGTTCAAGATGAACGTTGTGGTTGACGGCGGCGAAAACTTTACCGCGCTTGACTTTGCCACAAAGAGCGGCGGCAACGCTTCGTACACTTTGAGGACGTCTCCGCAAGTGGGACCCCAGTTCAACCCAAAAGTGGACCGCTACGAAAGCCGCTCATTCATCGCGCTTAACGAAGGAAAGGGCAAGCGCATCCGCCTTGGAACCAACCAATACAAGGAATACAACAAGCCCTTCAACATCGCGGGAATCGGCGGAAAGTATTTTTGCGAGCTTGTGATTCCAGCCGAAAACGGAAACTTCCAAACGGCTTGGTATTCGACAAACGCTTCCGGCTCTGTGATGAGCGACGCGCAGGCCATGCTTGTTCGAAAGCCCACGACGCAAAAGCAGACCAATGACGTTTATTACATCTATGTTGGCCCGCGAAACGAAAAGGACCTAAAAAAATATTTGGTCGCCGACGCAAACGCTTGGAAGCTTAGCGGCATCCGCTTGACGGACGCGCTTGAGTCCAGCGGCTTTTTGGGCTGGCTTGAGGCGATCCTGAAATTCATTTTGGAAACCCTTTACAAGTTTGTCCACAACTGGGGAATCAGCATCATCTTGATGACAATCATCCTCAAGATCGCCTTGTTCCCGCTTACGATGAAGTCTTCGCTTGGAACGCTCAAGATGCAGGAAATGCAGCCAAAGCTTACGGCGATCCAGAACAAGTACAAGGACAACCCGCAGATGATGCAGGCCGAGACAGCCAAGGTTTACCAAGCCGCCGGCTACAATCCGATGAGCGGCTGCCTTCCGATGATTTTCCAAATGCTCTGCTTGTTCGCGATGTACAACTTGTTCAACAACTACTTTGAGTTCCGCGGCGCCAGCTTTATCAAGGGCTGGATTGACGACCTTAGCGACGGCGACAGCGTCTACCAGCTTAAGACGTTCATTCCGCTTGTGGGAAACCACATCCGCGTTTTGCCTGTAATCTATTTGGTCTCGCAGTTGTTCTACGGAAAGATCACGCAGATGGGCGGAACGCTCCAAAGCGCGCAAAGCTCCGGCCAGATGAAGTTTATGACTTACGGCTTGCCCTTGATTTTCTTCTTCTTGTTCTACAACGCGCCAAGCGGATTGATTTTGTTCTGGACAGTGAGCAACGTCATTCAAATGATTCAGCAAGTTATCATCAACAAGACAAAGCTCGCCGCCTCCGCCCAAAAGTCCAACGTGGTTGACGTAAAGGCCAAGGTTCATGGCGGCAAAAAAAGAAAATAATATTTTGGGAGAAATATATGACATACGAGTACGAAGGAAAAACAGAAAAGGAAGCGATTGAAAAAGCCGCCCAGGAATTGGGATTGGAGCGCGACCAGTTTGACGTTGAGATTCTTGAAACGCAAAAGAACTCATTGTTCAAAAAAGGCTTTGTGAAAATCCGCGTCCACACCGAAGGAAACACTCCGGTCGCCGAAAAGGACTACGCCGCCGAGCCTCGCGCTCCGAGAAGCCACGTGGCCAACCCGATTCCCCAGGACGAGTTTGAGCAAAAGCTCATCGACTTTGTGACCCAGGTCATCCAGAAGATGGGCTACGAGGTCAAGGTTGAGATTATGTTCCGCGAGGAGCGAAAGATTGGAATCAAGCTGCAGTCTGAAAGCTCTTCAATTTTGATCGGACGCAAGGGAAAGAACCTTGACGCCTTGCAGCTTTTGATGAACGTTTACGCCGGCCACCTTGGACGCGAGGACATCCGCGTGATTTTGGACACGGAAAACTACCGCATCCGCCGCGAGGAGACTTTGGTCCGCTTGGCCTACACGACGGCCGACAAGGTCCGCTCTTACAGAAAGTCAATTTTGCTTGAGCCGATGAATCCCTTTGAGCGCCGCCTTATCCACACGACTTTGAACGACATCCCGGACATTGAAACCAAATCCGAGGGAGATGGTTTATATAAGCAGGTGCGCGTTCTTTACAAGGGCGTCATCTAAGGATTTGCATTGAAACTATTTTTGAACAAAAAGGCGCTTTGGCTGGCCTGCGCGGCGGCTGTGTTTTGCGCGGCCGCTTTTGGCCAAACAGACTCGGAGCGCCTTGAGGCCGAAAAGAATTGCAAGAGCCGCGTCCTTAGCTTTGAGGACCGCGACTTGCGCCTTTTGCCGGCCGGCGAGTTTTCGGACGCGATTAAGAATTACGTTTTTGGCGCGTGGACGCAAAAGTGCGGCCACGCCGTCGAAAAGGTTTACGCCGTTCCCAAGGAAAAGCTGGGCGCGGATTTTTCCATGCAAGACGTTGGCGCCTTGATGCGTTCCATCGGAAAAATGCAGGGAATGCTTTACTACAGCAGAAGCGACCAGGACTGGGGCGTTTTGTACAGTTCCGCCTACAGAATAGACGGGCCAAAGGGCGACAAGGCCGTTGCCGACTTGACCGAAGGAAGCGCCGACGGAAAGACAATCTACGCCTTTATGGACGACCACACCTTTGGAAAGAGCAAGTACAAAATCACCTACAGGCAGAGCGAAAAAGAGCTTGCGATGTTCATGGAAAACGTGTCGCCGCTTTGCTACGGTCCGATAAAGGCCGTGCAAGCCGGAGGATTCAAGATGTGCGCCAACGTCATCGACGCGGGCGACAAGCTTTTGGTCTACATGTGCGACTACGCCGAATTTAAAATCCTGAGCGCGCTAAAGCAAAGGCTTAACAATTCCTTTGACGCGCGGCTTGAGGCGATTTACCTTTGGTTTGTAAAGGAGATTCATGCAAAATGAAAATTTTGAATAAAAGAAATTTGTTCGCGGCTTTGGTTGGAGCGGTATTGCTCGCTTCCGGCTGCGCCCAAAACAACAAGATGGAGAAAAAGACTATGGACGCATTGAAAGGAAAGGAAGGTGTTTTTGCCGTTCTTAAATTGCCAAAGGGCGAGGTTGCCCTTGAACTTTTTTACAAGGACACGCCGCTGACTGTCACAAACTTTGTGGGCTTGGCCGAAGGAACGATGGACGCCGCCAAGGGAAAGCCTTTTTACGACGGACTTAAATTCCACCGCGTAATCAGCAAGGCCAACGGCGACGACCAGGACTTTATGATTCAGGGCGGAGACCCGGAAGGAACCGGACGCGGCGGCCCCGGCTACAGATTCACCGACGAGATTGTAAGCAAGTACACTTTTGAAAAGAAGGGCGTTTTGGCGATGGCCAACGCCGGCCCGGGAACGAACGGAAGCCAGTTCTTTATCACGGTGGCTCCGACAACTTGGCTTAACGGAAAGCACACGATTTTTGGAAAGGTAATAAGCGGCCAGGAAGTCGTTGACAAGACCTTGCAGGGCGACGTGATTGAAAAGGTTACGATTGTCCGCCAGGGAAGCGACGCCGAAGCCTTTAAGGCAAGCCAAGCCGACTTTGACGCATTGAACAAGGCCGCCGTTGAAAAGGCGCGCGAAGCCAAGGCCAAGCAGTACGAAAGCCAGATCAAGTTGATCGAGAAAAAGTGGCCGGGCTGCGAAAAGGACGAGAACGGCATTTACTACAAAGTGACAAAAGAAGGCAAGGGCGACGTTTGCGGCGGCGGAAAGAATGTTTCTGTCCACTACAAGGGCTTTTTGCTTGACGGAAGCGTGTTTGACCAGTCTGCCGGTCGCGGACCATTGGAGTTCGCCACCGCCGGCGGCCAGATGATTCCGGGCTTTGACATTATGGTTCAGCAAATGAAGGTTGGCGAAAAGCGCACGATTCTTTTGCCGCCGGACTTGCACTACGGCGAGCGCGGATATCCGGGAGTGATTCCGCCGATGTCATACATTGGCTTTGACATTGAATTGTTGAGCGCAAAGTAATATAATCAAGCCCAGAGGATTTTTATGGACGAAGCGCAACGGCAACAGTTTATCACCTCTTTTAGCGAACGGGTCAACGACATTGTCATCGAAATAAAGATGGCCGAGTTGGTGGCTCCCGCCCGCTCATTCAGCGAGATGAATTTGTTTCCGCAAAGCAAGCAGTCCCTCTGGGGCTTGATAGTTGTTTGTTCCCACAGTTTGTATTTTTACGTTCCTTCCGAGGAGATGGCGCTTATGTCGATGATCAGCGCGGGCGCCAGCGTAAAGACTGTGGAGGAGCAAATCTTCTGCTTTAACAACATCGACGGCCTGCAGTTCAAGGCGCCCAAGAAGCCTTGGTTTAAATTCTTTAGCCCGGAAACAATCGAGTTTTCCTTTATCGACAACGGCCACGAAATCCGCGGCCTTTTTAACGTGGCCCAAAACGCCAACGCGCTTTTGGAAAGCATGCTAAAAGCCTACCGCGCGTGAGCAAATTGAACGCAAGACCAAAAAGCTCGGCTGATTTTACAATTCTGTGCAAAGTCGTTGATAATTTTGGCGACATCGGCTTTGTCTACAGGCTGGCAAAAAATCTTTGCAAAGTAAATCCCTCTTATCAAATCCGAATCATCACAAACGATTTAAAGACATTTAAAATGCTCGCTCCAGGACTGGGGAACGGCCTCGCAAACATCGCGCTCTTTGACTCAAACGACGCCGCCACATGTCGCGCCGAGTTTTGCCAAAGGCCGCCCAGAGTAATTTTGGAATGCTTCCAATGCGGCCGCCCGGACTGGCTGGAAGAAATATTGTTTTGCGATTCCAAAATTGAAAGCAAGCCTAAGACTGCGGCCGCGAATGGCTTGCAAGACCAAGAGGCGCGCGCTTACATCATCAACATCGACTACTTGACCGCCGAAGACTACGCCGAGGACTTCCACAAACTAAAGAGCGGCACAAGAAGCGCGCTTGTAAAAAAGATTAACTTTATGCCGGGCTTTACCGCAAAGACCGGCGGCTTGATACTGGACGTTCCACCTGAGACTGATAGCAAGACCAAGAGCGGAGCAACTGGAATTGATAGCAAGACCAAAACTGCCGGGCCGCAAGTTTTGATGTTCAGCTACCCAAAAGACTTTGCCCCGATAATCCGCGCGATAAGCCGCTGGAACAAAGACGCGCAAATCAACTTGGCCCAAGGCGCCGGAAAGGAAAGCTTCCTGAACGCAAAAAACGCGGGCGAGCTCAAGATCAACCAAATGCCCTTTCTTTCGCAAGAGGAATGGGACAAAAACCTTTTTGCGCAAGACTTGCTTTTTGTCCGCGGAGAAGATTCCCTAAGCCGCGCCTGCCTTGCCTCAAAGCCCTTTGTCTGGCAAGCCTACCTGCAGGACGACAACTACCAGCTTGTAAAAGTCCAAGCCCTTTTGGAACGAATGCGTCCCCACTTTGCCGCCGACGATTTTTGCGCCGTAGAAAACTTTTGGCACTTATACAACGGCGCCCCCGGCTGCCAAGACCCCTCCGCAATGGAAGCCGCCTGCTACGAATTTTTGTCCCGCTACGACAACCTGCGCCCCGGCTTTGCCGCCTTTTCGCAAAGCTTGTTTGAGCTGGGGAATTTTTCGCAGAAACTGGATGAGTTTGTGGGGGAGTGGGCGAGGTAAAAGGGTATAAATTTATTTAAACTAGCGCTATAATAAACTAGTTATGGCAAAGCAAAAAAATCCATACGAAATAGATTTTGAAGAATATATTCGCCACACGGACGCAAGCAAAAAAGAAAAGACGCTGGCTTGGTCTACAGCTATCGGTTTGCAGCAAGTGGATGGTCTTACTCCGTCTTTGTATTTGTATGAAACCGCAAAGCGCAATATCGAAGGCGACATTTCTTTTGACGAAGCCAAAAAACTCATTGATTCTTACTATAAGAAAAAAGACGCGCGAAACAAAGATGAAGACGAACGAACGGAAGAAGCCGATAAAGTCGCAAGCCGCATAGCCCACATTCTAAGCCAACCGTCTTTTACTTTTGCTCCTTCGCAACTGATAGCCATTCATAAAGAACTCTTTAAAGGCTTATTTAAATTTGCCGGCAAGATTCGGGATTATGACATTACAAAAAGAGAATGGGTTTTAAATGGCGATACAGTTATGTATGGAGCGGCATACGAACTAAAAGACGCGCTTAATTATGATTTTGAGCAGGAAAGCGGTTTTAATTACACAGGAATTTCGGATGATGAGAAGATAAAGCATATATCGTTCTTTGTATCCCGCTTGTGGCAGATTCATCCGTTTGGCGAAGGAAATACAAGAACAACAGCCGTTTTTGTAATTAAGTATTTGCGTTCCATAGGCTTTAAAGCGGACAATGACATTTTTGCTCAAAACAGCTGGTATTTTAGGAACGCGCTGGTTCGCGCAAACTACACAAATGTCGAAAAGGGAATACAGGAAAACCCCATATATTTGGAACGATTCTTTAGAAACCTTTTGCTCAATGAACACAACGAATTAAAAAACAGATTCACTCATATTGATTATGATGAGTATATGAAAAAAAGTTCACAGAAAAGTTCACAGAAAAGTTCACAGAAAATTATAGAGATGATAAAACAAAATTCAGAGATTACCACTCAAGAAATGGCTGACAATTTAGGGATAACACGTAGAGCGGTGGCAAAATCAATTGCAAAATTACAAGAACAGGGCATTGTCCGTCGTGTAGGAGCAGACAAAGGCGGCCATTGGGAAGTTTTGGAATAGGGAGAATGTCGATGGCTAAGAAAAATTTTTTGTTCGCGCTGGCGGCGATTGTAGCGATGGAGGCAAACGCTGTAGGATTTAAGATGCTTTCTATGGCGGAAGGGCTGGAGATGGCCAAGGAAAATCCGGAGGCGGTGATTGTTGACGTTCGCCGCGACGACGAATACAAGGCCGGCCACATTCCCGGAGCGCTTCTTTTGACACTGGAAAAAATCACAAAGGAAAGCGCCGCAAAAGTTTTGCCCGACAAAAGCCAGATGATTTTTATCTACTGCCGCAGCGGCCGCCGCAGCAAAATCGCCGCCAACAAACTGCTTGAACTAGGCTACACAAACCTAATCGAGTTTGGCGGCATCCTGGACTACACCGGCCCGGTGGAGAAGTGA
>JAEEVR010000054.1 GCA_016290995.1 Treponema sp.
ACCGGCTTGTAAGAACGGCGCCGCAATGATTTAGGCGCTCTTTATCATGTCGCGGGCTTTGGCGACAATGCGTTCCAAGGCCGCGTCGTCCAAGGGCTCGTTTTGGTTTGCGTCAATCAATTTAAGGTGTTGCAGCAAAAGGTTGACTAGATTTTCAATTTTTGCGATTTTCTCTTTTGCGTCAAGCGAATAATATACTTGCGTTCCGTCTTTGCGCGAGTTGATGATGCGAGCGGCCTTAAGCACCTTTAAGTGGTGGCTTACGGCCGGACGCGAAAGGCGGGTTTTTCCGCTAAGCTCTGTCACGTTCTTTCCTTTTGGACCGGCGTAAAAGAGCTTTAGCAGAATCAGCAGGCGTTCTGAATCAGCAAGGGCCTGGAATATTGGTATAAACTCATTTACATTTTTGAATAAGCTTAAAAGTTCGTCTTCCTGATTCATAGCAACCTGCCGTTCCCATATTAGAATGTGTAGTTTACAGCCAATTGAATAAAGCTGTTGTTCAGCCAGCCGTAAAACTCGCTGTGCTCTTCCGTTCCAAAGTTGTGAATGACCAAGCCGCTGGCCGTGGCCTTCCAACCGTCGCGAACTTTGAACGAAACTTCGGGCATCAAAATCAAGTCGGCGCGCTCAATGCCGTAAATGGCTTTGATGGTCGCGGTGACTTTGTCGTAGTAGAACTTATCCTGCAACTGGACTACGATTTTGTGGTTTGTGTAGCAGCCTGTCGGATCGTAGTCAACGTCATATGTTTTTGTGGAAACAGGAAGTATGCCGCCAATAACAATTTTTCCGTCCAAAATCTCGTCCTTTTTGAGAACGACATTTCCTATAGCTTGAACGTTCAAAGTAAGATTGTGGATGGGAAGTCCAACGTCAAAGCCCAAGAGGTAACCGATGCTGTTGTTGCGGGTCCATGGGTCGTTTCCCTTTGTGTCCTTTGTCAAGTTGTAGACAAATTCGCCGCGAAGGGTAAAGGGGCCAAGGGCTGTTTGAGCGTCAAGGCCAAAGGACTGCAACTTGTCATAAGAAAGCGTCGGAAAGCTAGCATACGGAAGCAAAGCCGACGCGCCTTGTGCAACAGCACCAAGAGCGATTAAACCTGTTTTGTCAGCGGAAACCTGCTTGTAGCGGCCGTTGTAGTAAGACACGCCAAGGTCAACGATTCCGATTGAGAAGTTGACGTAGCCGCCAAACTGGCCGTAATCAAGGCTGTATGTGTTTGGATAAAGGTCGTCCTGTTTAGAGGCGGCGTCCATCAGTGAACCATAGTTGTTTATTGTTAGAGGGTATAACTTAATCTTAGATTTTAGTTCATTAACGCTATACGGAACCCAGGGGCCTTTTTGAGCGTATGTCTCGCCGTGCATGATCGGAGTGTAGATTCCTTCCACGCGGAAACCAAGCGGGCAGTTGTACTGGGCGCGGAACATATACTCGGAGTTGCGGCGGTCAAGGTAGTCGGGAATCAAAAAGTCGTAGTAGTTGTTTGAGTTAAAGTTGTCAAGCACGTGAAGCTTGTCGCCTTTTCCCCAAACGACTTTCATTTTTCCAGCGCTCAAAACCCAGTCGCCAACGAACAAGTCTGCGTTAAATTCGTCAAGAATCATTTCGTTGTCGTAGCGCAAGGTTTGCTCGTCAAAGCGAAGTTTTGAGCTGAACTTTGTTGAATCGCCTTCGTAGTCAAAGCCAAGCTTTAAGCGGGCGATTGGAGTAACCGTAGTTTTTTCGGCGTTCTCGCCGTCAAAGTAAACGCGGCCGGCCAAAGTCGCGTCGCCGTTAATCTTGAATTTATCCCAAAAAGATTTTTCGGAGCTTTCTGTTGAGGCGGAAGAGTCTCCGCCCCAGTCATCGTTGCCCCAATCGTCTTGGGCGAAAATGTTAGCCGCGAGCGCGGCGCAAGCGAGCGCCGCCGCGAATAATTTTTTAGTCGCAATCATGTTGTCGTTCCTATTTTGCTACTTTTCCGTTCTGCAAGAAGCCTTTGCTGAAGTAAGCGGGGTTGATCGGTTCGTCAAACTTGAGGCGGTCTTCGCTCATAACAAGCTGAGTCTTGTGGCCTGTTTCGAGGTTTACCATTTCGTTGATGAGCGGAGTGGGGTAGCCCTTGATTACTTTAAGAGACTTTACTTCCAAAGTCTTGCAAATCTTTCCTGTCTTCTTGCTGTACATTTCTACATAAATCGGAACCCATGTGTCTTTGTCTACCCAAGAGATGCGGTAAGCGTACTGGGCTTCCTTAAGGTCTTTGGGAGTTGACTTTACTTTGGCGCAGTTGGCGAATCCGTTTTTGGCTTCTTTTTCGGCAAGCAATTCGTGTGTGTCGGCGTCAACGGCGCGAGTTGACATGTCGTCGTATGTGGCGTCGCTTCCCATGAATGAGCTTGAGCCTTGGCTGGCGGCAACCGGGCGAACCGTTCCAACATCGGGCAAGAAGATGAACTTTGTGTCCGGGCCGGAAGCGTTTTCCTTTTGGCTAAAGCGGGTTCCCTTTACGCTGGCGGGAGTGTTGAACTGCATTACAAGTGTAGAAAGACCGCCTTCGTTCTTTCCCCATTCATCGATTACGCGGACTTCTTTGGCTCCGCTCTTTTCAATCAAAATCATCTGAACTTGGGCGCGAGTGAAAGCCGGTTTCTTAACGTCATCGGCGTTCTGCATTACTGTTCTTCCGTCAAGGGCGAAAGCCATAGTTCCAACTGTGAGAGCCGCGGCGGCTGCAACGATCAATTTTGTCATTTTCATATCATACCCTCCTTAAGGTATTAAAAATAAATTACTTGTTTTCTTTTGGCTTAATGAACTTGGGATCAAAGGCGTTGAGAACGCCAGGGATTACCGTCATAGCCAAGAACGAGCTGGAGAACATTACGATGGCCACCAGCAAACCAATGCATCTCAAAATCTGGAATTTTGAGAAGAGCAATACCAAGAAGCCTAAACCAACAGCAAGCGCGTTTGTTACAATTCCCAAACCGCTTACCGCGAATGTGTTCATCGTAACTTCCTCAACGTTGTCGCTCTTGGCGCGTTCGGCCTTGTAGCTTTCCATAAAGTGGATCGTGTAGTCGATGCCTACTCCGATCGCGACGCTGGCGATGATGCTTGTTACCAAGTCAAGGCGGATTCCTGTAAAGCCCATCGTCATAAAGTTAAGGATGATTGTAAAGGCAAGCGGAACCGCTCCAAGCAAACCGGCAACCGGCGACTTGAATGAAATCGCGATGATAAGGAATACCATAAAGATTGAGAACAAGATGCTGGTAATTTGGCTTGATACAACCATGTCGGTCATTGAAACTTCCATCTCGCCGTTTCCAGTCGGAACCAATGTGTAGCCTGTCGGGAATTTGGCGGCCGCGTATTCTTGGGCTTCCTGGATGATTTCTTTAATCTTGTGGGTGTCGTGGCATCTAAGCTGAACTTGCATGCGGATTGTCTTAGGAGCCAACTGGTCGTCGCTGAAGCGGTCAAGAGAGCCGCTGTAAAGAAGCAAGTACTGGCTTACGAGGTTGGCCAAGCCTTCGCGGGTGGCGGCAGGATATTTGTCCAAGTCGTAAGGAACTTCGTAGTAGTCGATGCCGTTGAAGTTGAAAAGCTTTTCAAGCTCTGTGACCATTCCTTGGACGGTGGCGTTCTTTCCGCCGGCCGCCGTGTAGGCGGTGGCGAACATTTCCAAGGCCTGCTGGACTGTTACCTGCTGCTGCAAGTCCTTTGCGTGCTGGATGTTCGGGTCAACCCACTCTTTTGTCGGAGCGGCGGCTTCGGCGCTGTCATCGGCGGCCGAGTCTCCCCAGTCGTCGCCAGCGTCGGTCCATTCGTCGCCGGATGAGTCGCCCCAGTCATCGCCGGAATCGCCCCA
>JAEEVR010000035.1 GCA_016290995.1 Treponema sp.
TGAATACACAATCTTGTTCAAGGTAAAGGACAAGGCCGGAACCGAATTTGTTTCTGTAAAGTCAGACGGCGCTGACAAGTACCTTGCTCCGGTTTTGGTTGGAACGGACTCCCGCTTTGACGGCGGCGACACCCGCCTTTACTTAAAGGTTGACACAAAGCGCCCCGAATTTGAAAACCTTGTTTACAAGGTAAGCGCCGCCGCCGCTGGAACTTACGATTGGGCGGATTCAAGTGACCACAAAAAGTTGGGAACTGTAGGCGGCCAAAGAAAATTCATCCAGCTTGAATTTGACGCGAAAGACGCCAACGGAATCGCTTCCGTTACGGCCACTATTAACGGCGTTTCATACGCGGGAACTGTCGGCGCTTTGGCAAGCGGCGTCTATCCTTGCGTAATCACCGGCATCGATGTAAGCGGCTTGGAAAGCGAAGCCTACTCTTTGAGCCTTGAGATAAAGGGAACTTATGACGCGGACGTTACTACAGAGCCCTTGCCTGTAATCGTTGACAACACGGCGCCCGCTGTGACAAAGATTTCGCCCGACTTGAACACTGTCCACGGAAACATCACCGTTTACGGAACTGTCGATTATGCTAAAGAAATCAAATACGCTTTGGGACTTTCGCCCGACAAGGCAGACAAGCCAGCCGACACTGATTACGCCGACATCGCGGGCGCCGGCATGACTTGGTTCCTTTACTTTGACGGAGCCGTCACAACAACGACCGAAAGCCACCACAAGACTTTTGAGCGCTACATAATCGACCAGAGGATAAAGCAGACAAAGGAATACAAAAAAGAGAGCGGAAAAGTTAAGATTGACGGCATAGAAGTTGAAGTTAGCGACGCTAACGGCGTTAAATTGCTCGACGACAAGTATGTTGAATTGACCGCCACCGATTATACCATCAACACCAAGCATGTCTTTGATGATGTTGCGAAGATTTATGTTTGGATAAAGGCCGTTGACGATGTAGGAAACGTTTACGAAGAGCCTCAATTGGTCAACTTTGACCCGCAGGGCGGACGCCCGACATTTACTTACAGCAACCCCGAAAAAGACCAAGCTCGCATTGGCGGCCAAGTAAAGCTTTACGGCGGCGTTGACGACGACGAAGGCGTAACGGCGGCTTTCTTGCAAATCATCTCAAAGCAGCACACATGGACCGGCTATAGCGGCGGAACCGATTTTGGAACTGTTGAATACAATGCCGACGGTTCCGTAAAGGCGTTTAATTTGAAGGCCAATGACTTGGATTATCTACAACAGGTCGGCTATACAGTCGTAAATAGATGGACCTATACGCCCACAAGTTCTGATGCATGGGCAGGAAGCGGCGATCCCAACGATTATGGCGTTTTGTTGGAAATTAAGGGCGGCACGACTTGGAACCTTACGATTAACGAAAAGGACGAATTCAACCCGTCCGGCGCCACCGAAGAAACAAAGACAAACGCTTTGGCGGTTTGCGGCTACGCTTACGACGGAGCGAAATTCAATTGGCCTCAATATAGAGCGATGGTAGTGGACGCCGACAGCCCAAGAATTTCGGGCCAATACTTAAAGCAGTATGAAGGCTCCAGCTTGCAGGCAAAGGCCTCCCGCGAATACAGCGAAGGAATTTATGTTAGCGGAGAGTGGACGCTTGAATTTGACCTTACCGACGGCGACAGCATAAAGAAAATTTATGTAGGACAGAGCGACTCAAAGGCCGACGACGCAAAGGCTGTCGCCGAAACCGAGCGCGAGAACGACACGACTCCAGCCGACCATTTGGTAAAGCCCAGTTGGTGCTATGTAAAAACAGGCTCTACCGAAAGCGGCTATCACGCAAAGCTTGATGGCATGACTCCCGCAAGCGGAGTTGGAAGCAAGTATCTTTACGTTTTGTTCGCGGACGAAAAAGGCAACTACAGCAATTACGCCTTTGCCGTTCACTACGACAACGTAAATCCTGTTATTGATTCAAGCAAGCTGGACATCAGTAAAGACATCCACAACTCAAACGGCTATTACTCGATTGGCGCGAGCGTGACCGAAAACACTTATGGCAACAAGAACCAGTCAGGCTTTGACAAGTTTGTGGTTTACTTTAAGCGCGGAAGCAAGATTTACGATCCGATGGTTTCTAAGAAAATCGGCGGAGCGGAAAATCCAGACAACTGGGCGGACGTTTCAAGCCTTACGCCCGCCGCTGACGGATTGTATTGGTTTGACCAAGAGCTTGAAACTCGCGACGCGACAAACCTTAATGTTCTTACGCTAAAGGCCAAGAACGGCAACATCCACGCCGGCGGTTTGGTAAAGATTGGCGGCGCGATTTATGTGATAAAGAGCCTTTCTAGCGACGGCTTAAACGTCACTTTGGACAGCCAAATCGAAGCCTCTTATACTGAGGCCCAGTTTGCCTACGGCCTTGTCGTTGACAATACTAAGCAAGAAATCGGCTCGGGCATAAAAACCGACGAAGGCTATGGCTACGGCTATCCCGACAGCATAATGAACACAGACAGCGACTGCATGGAGGAATACGCCCATATTCAGGGAACGGCATGCAACTTGACCGCTAAAATAAACTCAAAGAACATTCCTGACGGAAAGATAGATGTATTCTACACAGCCTACGACAAGGCCGGAAACTACTCCAATGGCTCGGTAGAAGACGCTTATGTCTCCAACAACGCGCCTCGCCTTGCCAACGTTACCGTAAAGAGCGACTTTAACTACGACACTAAGTATGACGGCGATTACGAAACCCAAAAGCTTTACAAAGATAGAAGTCAAGAAGAAGGTTCTGAAACAAAAATTACTTGGGAAGACGCCGAAAAAGAAGTCTTCTTTGGCGACTTTGACGCTGACGGAAATCCTGTCCGCGCTTGGATTGCCGCCAAGGGAGACGTAATCCTTGTTCCCGAAGTTATGGGCGGAAACGGCGCCATCAAGTGGAACTGCTTGTACGCTGGAAGCTCTACGGCCAGCGCCGATCAAACAATCAGCGCAGACACTCCGACTGCGGAAAACGAAGATAGAATTGTAAGCGACATAGTTTTGCCCGCGACTTCTCTAAAGACCGCCACAGCAGGCCTTGGAAAGTATGTCGTAAACATTTTGGACAGCACGGACGGCGGAGCGCAAAAGGCCGTCATCAACCTTTGCATGACCAACGATGTCAACGACATCGTTAATCCGACCGCCAAGACAAAGAGATTCTATTGGAAGAGCCTTGCCGACAACAGCGTTTACACGACAAAAGAAGGCGGCGCCGAAAGCCTTGACGACTTGCAGGGCCACATCGAGCTTGCCGACAAGCCTTCTGTAAGCGGCAAAGCCGTCTTTAAGGGAACGGCCTTTGACAACGCTGGAATCGCAAAGATCAGCCTTACAATTCCGGGCTTTGGCCTTAGCGCCGCGACAGCCGCGACTTGCGACTTTACAAAGACGTTGGACACTCGCTGGACTCAAAGCTCTTTGGGCGACCTTGCCACAAACGGCTACCATTTTGAAGTAGACACAACAAGCGAGCGCTACAACAACGCCGGCCACTTTGTATCTTGGACACTTGTCCTTGACACAGAAAAATACAACGGAGGAACGGCTCCAACAGCCAGCAGCGTTGAATTTGTTCTTGCGGTAACTGACAAAAACACAAAGGTCTCGGAAAAAACAAGCGCCGCGGCCACGGTTTACGCCACCGCAAAACAAGCCGAAAAGGGCAAGTACTACGCTGAGGCCCGTTTTGCCAAAGACGACAAGACAAGCCCCTACAACAAAGCCAACTACACCTCCGACGAATTTAGCGCCATTGGAACCGCTCAATCCAGCGAAGTAAGCGGCGTAAACAAATACAGCGTAACACCGGTAGCCGCAAACTACACATTTGCCATAGTTCCATACATCACTCGCGTAAAGACCAGCCTTAGCGCGGTTGACTCAAAGAACGGCGTCACAGACCGCAGCTCTTTGGGCGCGTATCCGATTTACATTTACAAGAACTCTACGGTAACAGGAATCACGGATTCCGTCACAAAGAAAAACGAGGATGTTGAAATCTATGGCTTTAACCTTGCCGGCGCCAAATATGGTTCAACAGATTTGGTTAGAACGGCAAAAGAAGGCGCTTATGGAACAGGTTATGTGACTCTGAACAGTGAAAACATCAAGCAAGGCGCCTTTAAGTTGACAGTTGGCGGAATTGACACAACCAACAACACCAACAACAACGACGCTCACGGCTCTTATACGGGAACAAATATTGACGATGAAGGCGAATTGATTAAAAAAGGCGGCGACTACGATGTTTACAAAAACTACTACAACCGCCAGCCCAACAACGCCAACAACAACAATTTGACCGACGACATCGCCTTTGACGTATGGCAGCTTAACGCTTACGCCGCCGCTCCTATGTATGGTAACGTGGAAGATCCACAGATGAAAATCCAGCCTTTTGGAAAGACTGTCACAAAGCAGGCAAAGGTTGCCGACGATGTAGAAACTTCAACTACTTTCACTCCAGGCGGCGGCGGAACGGTGACTACGAACGGAAAAATCGGCTTTGCCTTTGCGAACGCCTCCAACGCCTTTAGCATGCCCAACAGCGACCACTCTTGGGCTTATAGAAACTACGGTTATACAAACTTCCGCCACACGGCTTTGGCTTATGACCCAGCGGGTTATGTTTGGTCTTCTGTAGCAGGCCAAGACGTAAATAATAAAGGCAACAGTGACTGCTTCTATTTGGAATCAACACATTGGCGCGAGAATGGAGGACAGGGTACCAGCGGAAACCATTTTAGTTGGGACACAAAGGTCCATGCCGCATGCAAGCTTGAAAACTTGGCCATAAGCGACGGCGCCACCTTCCTGGATAGAATCCAGTCGCCCAGCATAGCCGCCACAACGCATGGCTTGTACATGGCATACTTTGACAAGCAAAGTCAAAAAATCCGCTATAGGGCGGGCTCAATGACTGGAACATGGGCTAGCGATTGGACAACATTGGCTTATAAAAGTTCGCTCAGTTATCCTGGCGGAGATAATAATAAAACAAGATATTGGGAATTTACGAACGGTTTCTTCAAAAACCAGGCGACTGGTGACAATATGAAGTATAATGATTCGCTCAAAAATGTTCAAATTGTCGGTTCAGTATCTGGTATCTCAGGCAATGTTTGCATAGCGGCTATTGACGGCAAAGGCGCCGATATTACAAGCGACCATGTCGTAATGGTTTGGTGCGATGGAAGCAAGGTTAGCTACGCTTACACCGATGGAAACCCGATGAAAGATAATGGCAAAACAGGGGACAACAAGAGATTGACTGCCACTTGGAAAACGACAGACGACATTTTTGGCGGCAAAGTCAGTGGCGGTGACAGCAAGTGTCAGATAGCGGTAGACGCGGCTGGTGGCGTTCATATTGCGGCTTATGATGAAAAGAAGATGGACATTTGGTATGTTTATTTGTCATTATACAGTGACACCGCCAACGCCAAAGTTTGCAAGGTTGACTCATACGGCAGTACTGGCGAATATCTTACGATAGATGTAGCGCTTGACGCTGCCGGAGATCCGATTCCGCAAATTGGTTATTATTCATCCAAGAGTTCGCGTCCTAAATTTGCGCGTTGGAATGCCGACAAAGGCAGCATTAAGACACTTGCGGCGGATAAAATGTATGGCGCGGATGAAAGCGACTCCTACACAGGCAACTGGGAAGTTACCAACGTTCCCACTCAAAGCGCCGTCCGTGTAAGCGACAACGCCAACAAAGTTAAGCAAAATATTAATGTAGGCGTTTGGAAGGACAGTAGCGGTACACTCGCGTATTCTACAACAGATGCCGCCGCTCCTAAGGCGAATGGAAGCAATATCGGAACGTCTGATTGTCATGTCGATTCCGGCAAGAACACCACCGATAACTACGGCGATGTTTACGGCAATGGCACTAAGAACGCTGTTCTTGGCTACATGTGGGGCGATAGATCCGCCGCCTTCATCGAGACCGCGCAAAGAAAGGATTAAGCCGCTCGTGTTTAGACATTGATACAAACAAGACGCGCGACAGCGCGGCTTGTTTTTTATGGTCGGGATGATGTTGTGGTGC
The DNA here is from genome assembly GCA_016290995.1 of Treponema sp. GTDB lineage: Bacteria > Spirochaetota > Spirochaetia > Treponematales > Treponemataceae > Treponema_D. The sequence continues at coordinate 6,111 of JAEEVR010000035.1, forward strand.
GATTAGTTTTGGGCGGGTTGGGCAGACAGTTCTTTTTGCAGGTCCAGCACTTGTTCTAGGGGGAGGCCGGTGATTTGCGCGACTTGCTCGGCGGTTAAGTTCATCGCAAGGGCGTTTCGCGCGGCTTCAATGGCTTTTTCTTGGCGGCCCATTTCAATGCCATCTTGTTTCCAGCCGCGGATTGCGCGTTCTTCGTTAAATTCTGTCAAGTACATGCCGATTATCTCCTCTTTTTGCTCTTTGACAAAGCCTTCCAAAAAGTTTCCTTTGATTGCCCAGTCAACGGCTTCGCGCACGGCCTGGTCGATTTTCATTTCCTTTTTCTTGTTATCTGAGATTCTTCCCACGAGCCTTACGTAATCATATAGCGCCGCGCATTTTTTGACAAGGGTTTCATTGGCGCCTTGGTTGATGTTTATAACGTCCGCCGTCCACTCAAAGTCGCCGCTTTTGTCCTCAAGTTCAAAGGCTTCCGACAGGCGCAATTTGTAGCGTTCCGGACGTTTTGGCTCCCCGTTGTAGAATACGACAAATCGCGGGTTTGGACTTTTCACAAGAGACGACCAGTTTAAGTCCAAGTCCTTTTGTGTCAAATGCTTTTGATAGAGTTCAGCAAAATATAAAAGTCCTCTAAGCGGCATATTGGAGTTGGGGCGACTCTGCTGCTCGTAGAGCGTCATCTGTGAATCGACCAAAAAGGAAACGTCATTATACATCTTTATATAGATGACGTTTTCGATTGTGTTCAGCTCCAACGCGTTTGGGTCCGTGTAGTTCGTTCCGTTCAAGACGTTGTACAAGTCCAGCCGCCAGCGTTTGCTGCGCTCCGTGTCTTTGCCAAAAATTGCGATAAAAAGCCTGTCTCGAAACTTGGGTTGCGCCTTACTCCAGCGCGCCCATTTGCGCCAAAATTATGCTGGCGCTAACCGTACTAGCTGTCTCGGTTCTCATTATGCGGATGCCCATGCCGACACGGGTAAAGCCGCGTTCTTCCAAGAGGGAGCGTTCGGCGTTGGTCCAGCCGCGCTCGCTGCCGATTGCGGCAAAAACGGGGCGGCCGGCGGGGGGATTTGCTTGCAAAAAGGAGCCTAGGCTTTGCGCGGGATTTACGTTGTCCAAGGCAAGGAGCAGGGGCCGCGCCTCTTGGGCTTGCGATCTATTTTCGTCTAGGCCGTCCAAACATTCCGCGAGCGTGTTGTAGAACATTGGCTGGGGAACATGGGTGCTGCCGGCTTGAACGGTTCCGTCCAAAAGCATTTTATACACTTCCGCCGGCTCGCTAAGGTGCGCCTTTAGGTAGGATTTTTCGCCCAGCTCGGTTCCGCAAAGGCGGACGCTGGAAACTCCAAGCGCTGCCATGTCGCGAAGCAGGCGCTTTAGCTGGATGGGGCGCGGAAAACCGATAATCATGTGCAGCGGAAAGAGCGTTTTTCCGTCGGACTGGGGCGTAAAGGTAAAATGGATCGCGCCGTTGTTCGCCGCGCCCGCGTTTTGGGCTTGCGAGCCGTCAGGGCTTGCGCCGTCGATTTTGGTGATTGTGGCCGTTCCTGCTTGGCCGCCTATGATTCCCGCGGCAAAGGTGTCGCCTACGCCCTTATGCAAGATCTTTTTTATGTGTACGGCGCGTTCGTCGTCCGCAGCCAAGGGCCGCCCGATTTGGTCTGGCTCAAACAAGCAAATGTTCATAGTCGTAGGATATAGTTTTTTTGAATGGAGTTCAAGCGGCTGGACGTTTTAGGCTTACGACGCCTTTGGGTTAGTTGAAAATTTCCCCAAACAGCCGATTTTCCTTGACAAAAGGCAAAAGCGCGGTTAAACTATTCCTATACCATCAAAGCAAGTTGGTTGAAAAAATCACCAAACAGGAGCAATCTATGAAATTTGGATTCTTTGACGACGAAAAGCGCGAGTACGCGATTACGACTCCGCAGACGCCCTATCCTTGGATCAACTACTTGGGAAGCGAAAAATTCTTCTCGCTAATCTCAAACACGGCGGGCGGATACGCCTTTTACACTGACGCGCGCTTGCGCCGCTTGACCCGCTACCGCTACAACAACATTCCGCTTGACAACAACGGCCGCTACTTCTTCATCAAAGACGGCGACACGATTTGGAACCCCGGCTGGCAGCCCACTCAGACTCCGCTTGACAAGTACGAGTGCCGCCACGGCTTTGGCTACACAAAGTTCGCCTCAGAAAAGAACGGAATCGCCGCCGACGTTTTGTACATGGTTCCCGTTCACGAAAACTGCGAAGTCGAGCAAATCACTTTGACCAACAAGTCTTCTTCTGAAAAGAAAATCAGCCTTGTTTCTTTTGTTGAATGGTGTCTTTACAACGCAAGCGACGACTGCCAGAACTTCCAGCGAAACTTCAGCACAGGCGAAGTTGAAATCGAAGGCAGCGCGATTTACCACAAGACAGAGTACCGCGAGCGCCGCAACCACTTTACTTTCTATTCTTGCAACCAAAAGATCGACGGCTTTGACACAGACCGCGAGACTTTCCTTGGCCTTTACAACAACTTAGGCCAGGCAAAGACTGTCGTGGAAGGAAAGAGCGGAAACTCAGTAGCCGACGGTTGGTCACCCATCGCGAGCCACAGGCTTGAAATAACATTGAAGGCCGGCGAGTCCAAGACAGCGATTTTTGTTTTGGGCTACATCGAAAACGACGACGCCAAAAAATTCCTTTCTGACGCCGACAAGGAAGCCGCGCTCAAAGCCGGCCTCTTGCGCACAAACACCGCCAGCGGCGTAATCAACAAGGAAAAGGCTTACGAGCTTCAGAAAAAGTTTGACACGCCCGAAAAAGTCGCCAAGGCCTTTGACGACTTGCGCGCCTTCTGGGACGAAACGTTGAGCCACTTCACTCTTAAGAGCGGCGACGAAAAGCTTGACCGCATGGCCATTTGGAACCAGTACCAGTGCGTCGTTACTTACAACTTTGCCCGCTCGGCCTCTTACTTTGAGAGCGGAATCGGACGCGGCCTTGGCTTCCGCGACACTTCCCAGGACATGCTTGGAGCCGCGCACCAGCTTCCGGCAAGCCGCATCCGCGAGCGCCTTTACGACGTCGCCGCCACTCAGTTTGAGGACGGCTCGGCCTACCACCAGTTCCAGCCGCTCACAAAGCGCGGAAACGCCGACATCGGTTCCAACTTCAACGACGACCCGCTTTGGCTTATCCTTGGCGTGGGCAACTACATTCGCGAAACCGGCGACGTTGACTTCCTTAAAGTTGACGTTCCCTTTGACAACAGCGAGACCAACAAGGCAACGATGTTCGAGCACCTCAAGCGCTCTTACAACTACATTCCCAACCACATGGGACCGCACGGACTTCCGCTTATCGGCCGCGCCGACTGGAACGACTGCCTTAACCTCAACTGCTTCTCAACCAACCCCAACGACTCGTTCCAGACTTGCACCAACAAGGAAGGAAAGAACGCCGAGTCTGTAATGATCGCCGAGATGTTCGTTTACGTAACTCCCGACTACGTTCAGATGTGCCGCTTGATGGGCGAGGAAGAGGAAGCCAAGCGCGCCGAAGACGCCGCCGCCAAAATGGAAGCGCAGATTTGCAACGCCGCTTGGGACGGAGAATGGTATGTCCGCGCCTTTGACGACGCCGGAAGAAAGATCGGTTCAAAGGAATGCGAAGACGGAAAAATCTTCATCGAGTCGCAGGGCTTTGGAACGATGGCCAAAATCGGAAAGGACAAGGGCTATCCCGAAAAGTCTTTGGACAGCGTTAAGAAATACCTTGACTCAAAGTACGGCATCGTGATTTTGGATCCGCCCTACAGAGAGTACCATGTTGAATTGGGAGAGGTTTCTTCTTATCCGCCGGGATACAAGGAGAACGGCGGCATCTTCTGCCACAACAATCCTTGGGTCATCATCGGCGAAGTCGTCAACGGCCGCCCGCAGGACGCCTTTGAGCACTACAAGAAAATCGCTCCGGCTTACTTGGAAGACATCTCAGAGATTCACCGCACCGAGCCTTACGTTTACGCTCAGATGATCGCCGGAAAGACAGCCCGCCGCTTTGGCGAAGCCAAGAACTCTTGGCTTACAGGAACTGCGGCTTGGAACTTCGTGACGCTTTCGCAGTACCTCTGCGGCTTGCGCCCGACATGGAAGGGCTTGGAAGTTGAGCCCCGCTTGCCTGAGCACGTAAAGAACGCCCAGCTTGTCCGCAAGTTCCAGGGAGTGACATACAAGATCAACGTCATCAACAAGAAGAACGACGGCGCTGTTTCTATCGTTGTCACAAACGGAAAGGCCGACGTTGACGGCACAATCGTAAAGGCGCAGGCCGGACAAAAAGAAGTCAGCCTCGAAGTTACAATTGGCTAAGCTGTAGTAGATGGAACAATTCATCCTGGCCCTGGACGAGGGAACGACCTCTTGCCGCGCCGTCGTTTTTGACAAGCGCTGCAAAATGGTCGCGGTAGAGCAAAAGGAATTCACGCAATTCTATCCCAAGCCGGGCTGGGTTGAGCACGACGCCCAGGAGATTTTCGACACGCAGATGGCCACGATTAACGCGGCCCTGCAAAAGGCGGGAATCTCCAAAGCGGACGCAGGCCAAAAGGTGGCCGCGCTCGGAATCACAAATCAGCGCGAAACCTTAGTAATGTGGGACAAGGCAAGCGGAAAGCCTGTCTGTCCCGCAATCGTTTGGCAATGCCGCCGCACCGCGCAAATCGCAGACGACCTTGTGACGCAAGGCTACGGCGAAAAAATCCGCGCGGCCACCGGCCTTATCCCCGACGCGTATTTTACCGGAACAAAAATCAAATGGCTTTTGGAAAACGTTCCGGGGCTTCGCGCTCGTTGCGAAAGCGGCGAGATTTTGGCGGGAACGATTGACTCCTGGCTTATATGGAAACTGAGCGGCGGCAAGGCGCACGTAACCGACTACACCAACGCAAGCCGCACGATGCTCTTTAACATTCATACGCTTGAATGGGACAAAGAGCTTTTGCATTTATTGAACATTCCCCAAAATATTTTGCCGCGCGTAGTCGACTCAAGCGGAGTCTACGCGACTACCGACAAGAACGTTTGCGGCTTTGAAATCCCAATCGCGAGCGCGATTGGCGACCAGCAGTCCGCGCTCTTTGGCCAAGGCTGCTTTAATCCCGGCGAGGCAAAGAACACTTACGGCACTGGTTGCTTTTTGTTAATGAACACGGGAAGCAAGGCCTATCTTTCTAAAAATAAATTGCTTACTACAATCGCGATTGGCCTTAACGGAAAAGTTGAGTACGCGCTTGAAGGCAGCATCTTTATGGGCGGAGCGGTCGTCAAATGGCTCCGCGACGAGCTGAACATTATCAGCGCTTCAAAAGAGTGCGACGGCCTTGCGGCAACCGTTCCCGACTCAAACGGAGCGATACTTGTCCCGGCCTTTACAGGCTTGGGCGCGCCTTACTGGGATCCTTACGCGCGCGGAATATTGGTTGGCCTTACGCGCGGAACGAACAAGGCGCACATTTGCCGCGCGGCGCTTGACGCGATTGCCTTTCAAGTTACGGACAGCTTAAAGTGCATGGAAGACGATTCGGGCATTAAGATAAGCGCGCTCAAGGTTGACGGCGGTGCCAGCGCCTCCAACATTCTTATGCAAATCCAAGCGGACTATTTAAACGCAAAAGTTATTCGTCCGCAGAATACAGAAACGACAGTTACAGGCGCCGCCTTTTTGGCAGGCCTTGCGGTCGGCTTTTGGAAAAGCAAAGAAGAGATTCTTTCGTTTTGGGAAGCCGACCGGGAATTTGTTCCGGCAATGGAAGACGCTGCCCGCCAAAAGGCTTTGGCCGGATGGAAAAAGGCCGTGGTCCGCGCTGGCCGCTGGAGCGAAGATTAAATCAAATGCTTGCGCTTGTCGGGGTCTGATGATTCCTTGTAAAGAATCGCGACGTTTCCGATGATGCGCACAAGCTCGGCGCAGGTTTGCGCGCAAAGGTCCGCGGTCAAATCTTTCTTTTCTTCTTTAAATTCGTTGAACTTTACTTTTATCAATTCGTGGTCGTCGATTACCTTTGCCACTTTCTGAACGATTCCGTCAGTCAAGCCGTTCTGTCCGACTATTACAAGAGGATTCAAGTTGCTTGCCGCGCTGGACAAAATTTTTCTTTGCGATGATGTCATGATTTCATTGTAGCATATAATTCGTTTGGCGCAAAGGGCTTGACACATTATTTTATTTTCTTGTAAAATAAATTTATAAAATATTTAGAACATTTTTTTGGGGGAAAGAAAAAATGAACAAAGCAGAACTTATTGACGCCATCGCTGATGAGTCAAAACTTTCAAAGAAAGACACAGAAACTTTTGTAAAGACATTCACAGATGTTGTTTCAAAAGCTCTTAAAAAGGGCGATGATGTTGCCTTGGTTGGATTCGGAACATTCAGCGTTTCAAAGCGCGCCGCTCGCACAGGACACAATCCTAAGACTGGCGAGACAATCAAGATTGCCGCCGCCAAGACACCCAAGTTCAAGCCTGGAAAGGGACTTAAGGACTTGGTAAACGGCGCTAAGAAATAAATCTCTTTGCCGCTAAGACGCCGCTCCATAACGGGGCGGCTTTTTTTTGCGCTCGCGGTCTTTGTCTTGCAAACGCGCATAAAATGCGCTACCATAATTGTATGGATTTGCAATGTTTGCTTTGGCTGCAAGACATTAGAATGCAGGCTGGAGAGACTATAGAAAATATATTGGCACTAATTTCCGACACGACGCCTTTTTTGGTCGTGATTATGTGCTTGCTTTATGTTATGGTTGACAAAAAGAAATTTTGCCGCGTGTTGTTTTGCTATTCAATCTGTGTGACTATCAACGCTTTTGTAAAAATCACCGCTTGCGTCTACAGGCCTTGGATAAAAGAGCCTAAAATCGTTCCCGCAAAAAATTCTTTGGCGGCCGCCACAGGCTATTCTTTTCCCAGCGGACATACCGCCGCGGCTTCTTCTTGCTCTATGGAAATGATTGCGGAATACAAGCAAAACAAATTGCTTGCAGTCCTTTTGATTTTGTACATCTGCGTTGTCGTGTTTACCAGAATGTTTTTGGGCTGCCACACGCCGCAAGACGTTTTGGTCGCCGTGTTGGAAGGCTTTTTGGCTGTGTTGGCGACGGCCGCGTTGATGGCCTTTGTTGAAAAGAAAGACGGCAACGACAAAATTCTTTTTATCGCCGCAAACATTTTGTTTGCGATTTTAATCGTTTACGCTTTGATAAAGCCATATCCGATTGACAGAGACGCGGCCGGAGAAATTTTGGTAAGCCCAAAGAAAATGCAAAACGACGCGATGTTTGATTTTTCTTTCGCGTTGGGCTTTGTACACGCTTGGTTTTTGGAAAAGCGCTTTGTTAAATTTTCTACAGACGGCATTAGCGCAAGGCAAAGAATTTTGAGGGGAGTTGTAGAAGCGCTTTTTGGCATAGTGATAAACCTTGTGATTTATTCGATTGCAAAACAGTATGTTGACAAGCGCCTTGCAAAATTTATAAAGGGATATTTGTATTCGTTTGCGGCCGCTTATTTGGCGCCGCTTGTCTTTAGTAAAATAGAAAGGGCGCTAAAATGGTAACGATTGTGGCAAGCGTTGATTTGCCGGTGGATGAAAAACTTACGGTAAAAAAGAACACGATTAAGGGCGACGGAAGCGACAAGCGCTTTTGTTTGCTGACAGGTTTGCATGGCGACGAGTTGGAAGGCCAGCTTGTTTGCTACAAGGTGCAGGAACGGATAAACGCCGCTCCGCAAAATTTCCATGGAACCTTGGACATTTATCCCGCGCTTAATCCGCTTGGAATAGACTCAATCACGCGCGGCATTCCGGCCTTTGACTTGGACATGAACCGAACATTCCCCGGCGAAGCGGACGGAACGATGACAGAATACATCGCGTCGAAAATTTTGCAGGACGCCAGCGGAGCGGACTTCGCTCTTGACGTTCACGCAAGCAACATTTTTGTCCGCGAGCTTCCGCAAGTCCGCGTTCCGCCTGAATACAAAGAAGCCGTCTTGCCTTTTGCCAAGCTTTTAAATATGGACTTGCTGTGGGTTTGCGACAATACTTCGGTGCAAGAAAATTCCTTGGTTTACACGCTCAACCAAAATGGAACGCCGTCAGCCGTAATCGATATGGGAATCGGAATGAACTACACAAGCCAGTTTGCCGACCAATTGACTGACGGAATTTTTTGCTTGCTGAAAAAAATGGGAATGTGGACGGGCGATGTCGTCCAGCCGCGCCAGCCGGTTTACTCCGACCAAGAAAGCGACATGACAATGCTTGTTTCAAAAACAGCGGGCTTTTTTGTCCGCAAAGTTGAATGCGGAAAGCGCGTCGAAAAGGGCGAGTTGCTTGGTGAAATTATCAGTCCTTTGGAAGGAACGGTTTTGGCGCAAATAAAGTCGCCGCGCGCGGGACTACTGTTCACCTTGCGCGAATATCCAATTGTAGAAATCGGCTCGACTTTGGGGAGACTTTTAAATGAAGGAAATTAGCGTAATTGATTCGTCCGCCCTTTATCGGGACAACTACCGTGTCCGCGGCTTTGTTTTTGGTAGCGGAAAAAAGTCCGTTTGCGTCGTTGGCCCTATGCGCGGAAACGAATACCAACAGCAATTTATCGCCGCGCGTTTGGTAAACCGATTAAAGGAAATCGAAGAAAAGGGCGAGCTTGTTCCCGGCTATGAAATTCTTGTGATTCCCTGCGCCAACACTTATTCATTCAACACGCGAAAGCGCTTTTGGCCGATCAACAACTTTGACATAAACCGATCCTTTCCCGGAGACGTTGACGGAGCCAGCACAGAGCGCTTTGCGGGAAAAATCCTGCAGGCGACAAAGGACTACCAATACGGCATCCAGCTTTCTTCTTACTACATCAGCGGAACGTTTATGCCGCACATAAAAATTTTCAAGACGGAATTGGATTGCGAGCAAAGCGCCAAAGATTTTAAGATGCCCTTTGTTCAGATCCGAAGCGCCCGCGCCTTTGAAAAGACTACGCTCAACTACAACTGGCAGATGAACGGCGTCCAGGGCTTTAGCCTGTATTCCAGCGCCACAAACTACATCGACAAAACGTCGGCGCACACTGTAATGCGCTCCATACTGCTTTTCTTAAAATCAAAGGGCATTATAACCACTGACATTCCGGGCGGCTATGAGACAAAAATCATCAATTCACAGACCGATTTGATGGCTTTGCGCGCCCCTAGCGCCGGTTTTTTCGCTCCTAAAGTCAAGGTTGGCTTTGAAGTCAGCGCCGGAGACCTTTTGGCCGAAATTCGCGACCCCTATACAGATGAAGTGATATCCACGATTGTAAGCCCAAAGGACGGAACGATTTTCTATATGCAGTCGGATCCGCTGACTTACAGCCATTCATCGGTTTTTAACTTAATATTGAAATAATTTGATTTTTCGCGGAATCTATGATATAATTAGTAGATTTATTATGAACTGTTTCCGCGTTAGAAAGATATTCTTCTTTGCGATTGTATCGATTTTTTCTCTTTGTTTTGTTCAGGCCAAGCCGGAAATTTCTCCGGAATCCAACACAAAAAATGTTTTATATCTTTCAAGCTCCGAAATTGAAAGCCAAGCCAGCCTTGAGCAAATGAAGCAGCTTACAAAGGCTTTTCCTAACGACACAAAATTTGTTTACCAATATGTGAATTACAACCAAAACTACAGCGACGAGGAAATGGCCGGCTTGTATTTAATTTACAAAAAGCTTATTTCTGACGTCTCTGTAGACTTGATTGTGGCCGCCGACCACTTGGCCCTGAATTTCGTCAAAAAGACGCAAGACGATTTGTTTAGGGGCATTCCGGTTTTGGTTTTGGGAATGTCCAAGGGCCAAGATTTTGACGATGCCTTAAAGATGATGAGCACCCACATTGTCATGGACTCTCCATACATTGAGGAAAACATCAAGCTTATAAATTCCCTGTTTCCCCGCCGCCGAAAGATTCTCTTTATTGGTTGCGCGGACAGTCAAAAGGAATCGTTGCAAAGCGTAGACTTTAAGTTTGACATCGACTCAGAGTTTAAGAATATCGGCGGAATGTCCGCTGACGAGCTTAAACAATTTATTTCTGGTCTGGAAAAATGCTCGATTCTTTTCTTGCCTTCGGCCTTTGAGATGAATGAGTTTCCTGTTAGGGCGGAGGAAGCGTTAAAGGTAATCGCTGCAAATTCTGACAATCCGATTTTTGTTTGCCACGACATTAACTTCGGTTCCGGAGTTTTGGGCGGATATTTTGTTTCGATAGAAAAAATCTGCAAAGCCGGAAGCATGATATTTAAGAATCTTGGCGTTTACAGAATCATGTCAAACACTTACGGTTCCAGCCAACCGATTGAGCCCAGCTACTACTTTGACACCGAGCAGATGAAAAGGTTCAACATCACAAAGAGCTCGCTGAACGCAAAGACAATTTACATTAACGATAAGCAAGAGCTTATTGACGGACGCAATCGTTTTGTGGCCGCTTTGGTCGTATGCTTTTTGCTTTTGGTCGCGATTTCGATTTTGGCCTTTTTGTTCATCAACCAATTCAAGTCAATGGACCGCCAGTTGGATGAGGAGCGTTCAAAGCTTAACGCCATCATAAGCCAGAGCGACGCGCTTTTCTGGGAGTGTTACTTTGACCGCGACGACGACGCCATCTTCCTTGACGACGACGATGACGGCGACATTTCGTACACAGGCGACATCGCTCAAGGTTGGATTGACAGCGGCATCATTCCCGAAGAATATCTTGAAAAATACAATGAGATGATCGGTGAGCTAAAAGCCGGCAAAGAAACTGTGTTCATTGACTTGCCGCTTTTGCAAGAAGATATTCACACTCACTTGACCACGACAAGATGGAAGCACATCGTTTATAAAATCATCGAGCAAAAGGGCGGCAAGGTTACAAAGGCCATCGCCACCGCAATGGATATTACAAACCGCAAGCGAGCCGAAGAGGAATACGAGGGCGAGATGTCCTACCGCTCCTTTGTCAACAAAGAGTATCCGGCTTACACGCGCTTAAATTTGACCAGCAATGTAATTATGGAACGAATGGTCAACGTTGCGGAATTGAACCATTCAATGCCGGACACAACTGCCGACAACGAATTGGACGCGGTAATAAATATTTCCACAACTCACGGCCAAAACGAAAATTTAAAGAGCGCTTTGACCCGTAAAGAGTTGCTTACTATGTTCATGAACGGAACTCGTTCCAAAGACTGGGACTTCTTTTATGAATTTAGGAGCGGAATAATCCGTTGGTTCAAGTTGAGCGTCGAGCTTACTTCAAACCCGCACACAAACTGCATCGAAGCGAACATTTACTTGCGCGACATCACCAACGCCAAGATTATGTCAATTTCCAAAGACTCTGTTTTGGACGAGGAAGTTGAATACATTTATTGGCTTGATTTGTCCACAGCCAATTGCCACTTTATCCATCACGCCAAAAACGTATCTTGGCTGCCCGCCGACAAAGATGAAGTTGACTATTACTTAATGATAGAAACAATGTTGAGCGATGTTGTAAGCAGCAAGGACAGGGACTCGGTTGCGGATTTCTTTGCGTTAAAGTATTTGACCGTAAAGCTTAAGGACAAGCAAGCGGCCAACTGCACTTTTGAGATTATTACGGACAACTTGAGAATCGCGATCAAACAGGTCCACTCATATTTCTTGAACGGAAATCAAAACATCATCGTATTCATCTGCCGAGACATCACCGACATTACATTGTTCGAAAAGTTGCAGAACGAAAAACTTTCAAAGGCCATCGAACAGGCAGAAAAAGCCAACGCCTCAAAGAGCGACTTCCTTTCGCGAATGAGCCACGACTTGCGCACTCCTATGAACGGAGTTATCGGTATCGCCGAGCTTGCCGAGGACGAGCTTGACAAGCCTGACGCGATAAAAGAAGACTTGCGCAAGATTAAGTCGTCGTCAAAGTATATGGTAAGCCTTTTGAACGACATTCTTGACATGGCAAAAATCGAAAGCGGAAAGCTTGAAATCCGCAAAACTCGTTCTAGCATTGGCGAGATGATTGAATTTATTTGCACGCAAGCCAACGCTCTTTGTGAATCCAAGAAGATTAACTTTTACTGCAACCAAGATTCAAAGATGTATATGAATTACTTTGTGAACGTTGACAGAATGCACTTGCAGCAAATTGTTATGAACCTTTTGTCAAACGCTTCAAAGTTTACGCCAGAGGGCGGACGCATTGAATTGCGAATGAATGTTCTTTCTAAGGACGACAAGAATCTTAATATCGAACTTATTGTAAGCGATACCGGAAGCGGAATGACAAAAGAATTCCAAAAGGTAATGTTCGAGGCTTTTACTCAAGACGCCAACTCCGTCAACAAGCAGGGAACAGGTTTGGGACTTTCTATCGTAAACAACCTTGTCCAGCTTATGGGTGGAACGATTAGATGCGATTCTGCGCCTGGCGAAGGAACTACATTTACAATCAACCTTTCCATTGAGATTCTTGAAGCCAATATTGGCAGCGCGGTTTCGGTTGCGGAAAAAGAGGAAAAGGAAATTATCGATCTTACAGGCAAGCAAATTCTTCTTGTCGAAGACAACGCCCTCAACCAAGAAATTTCAAAGCGCGTTCTTCAAAAGAACGGAATGGAAGTTACCATCGCGGAAAATGGTTTGGTTGCGCTGGATAAGTTTAGCGAGAGCCAAGAAAACTTCTATGACCTTGTATTGATGGACGTTATGATGCCTGTTATGGGCGGCATAGAAAGCGCCGGTCTCTTGCGCAAGATGGAACGCGGCGACGCAAAAGAAGTTCCGATTGTCGCTCTTACCGCAAACGCCTTCCAAGAAGACATTCAAAAATGTTTGGATGCCGGAATGAACACGCACTTGTCAAAGCCGATCAATCCAAAACTTTTGATTCAAACTATTTCTGATTTGATAAGTGCCAAGCAAGAAGCTCAAAAGGCGTAAAAAAAATGCCGCGTTCTGCGGCATTTTTTTTTATTCTTCTTCCGTTACATTTAGGGCTTGGTCTTGCGCTGGAGCCTTTGGCTTTAACGCGCGGACTTTCTTTTTCTTTGGCGGTCGCGGAGTGTATTTTACAAAACTCTTTGGGTTCAGCTTTTTCTTTGAGTAGCGGAATCCAAGTTGCGCTTGGTATTCCCACGACAAGTCAAACGGCCTCATGCGCTTGTTTGATCCAAGGTTTGCGTTGTCCCAAGTGAAAATTCCGCCAATGTTAAAAGACCAGCGGCTGGAAATTGGAGCCTCAACTTCAAGTCCTAGTCCCGCTCCGATATGAACGT
>JAEEVR010000036.1 GCA_016290995.1 Treponema sp.
GATTTGTCCGTCCTGCAAGTTGTTTTGCGGAATGTCCCAAAGCAAAACAGAGTGTCCGATGGAACGGTGGCAAGAGGCCAAAATCAAGGCGCAAGCGAGCGCGCATGCCGCAAAAACGATAGCGGAGCGCGAAAATATTCTTCTTTTCATAGAATTGATATTCTAGCGCAAAATGGAAAAATATTCTATATGGGGAGATTTTTGTTTTTTTTTAAATTTTGCAAAAAAAACTTGACAGCGGGGAGATAATACTATATATTTGAATGGATTCTAATTGGGAGGAAAGAGCGATGACAGTGTTAAGTTTGTTTGATGGAATCGGGTGTGGTCGTCTTGCTCTTGAAAAAATAGGAATGCAGATTGATTCCTATTACGCTTCCGAAATAGAACAAAACGCAATCAAAGTCGCAAAACATAACTTCCCGGATATAATTGAAATTGGTGATATTTGTGAAGTTTCTTATGAAAAAGGAATTTTGCGTACACAGAATGGGACTTTCAATGTTGGTCATATTGATTTAGTAATCGGCGGCAGTCCTTGTACTAATTTTAGTTCAATCGGATATGCGAACGGGATGCTTTCTGGCAATGTTGAAATTAAAGATTTGAGGCAATATCTAAATTTAAAAAGCCAAAAGTCAATTTTTGAAGGACAATCTTATCTTTTTTGGGAATATGTTAGGCTTTTGAGAGAAATAAATCCTGATTTTTTTCTGCTTGAAAATGTTGTGATGGCAAAAAAATGGGAGTCAATAATAACCAAGAACATAGGCGTTGAGCCGATTCAAATAAACAGTTCTCTTCTTTCAGCTCAAAACCGTCCTAGGCTTTATTGGACAAACATTCCAAACGTGGTCCAGCCAACAGACAAAAATGTTTTATTGGAAAATATTCTTTCCGATGATGCGGACAGGTCTGATGTTTTCTACTGTTTGACTGTTCAACGAAGTTTCCCTAGAATGATAAAGAAATATGGTTATATTCCGGAAAGATTTAATGCTTATAACGCTTCTCAAATAAAAGACAAAGGCTGTGCGCTTTCGCGTGGAAGCATGGTGACTTCATCTTGCGCAACATTGCTTTTTGTAAAAAATAAAAATGGCGTGCATACCGTTAAAAACGGAATTCTTGACGGTAAATATAAAACAAAACTTTCTAACGGCAACTATAATATTCGCCGACTTTCTGTATTGGAATGCGAGCGCTTGCAAACTTTGCCAGACAATTATACCAATGTTTTAGGTGTGTCGAAGCAAAAACGCAACGAAATAATTGGAAATGGTTGGACTGTTGATATAATCGCTCATATTTTTTCATTTTTGAAGAAAGGAGATGTTTCATGGGCAAAAAGCAAGAGATTCAGCGCATAGAAGCTTCCGATGAAAAAAGCATTCAACTCTCCAATAAAGAAATTCGCGCGTTACACAATAAGATTGTAGCCGCTTATGATACTTGTTTGCATCAATATGGCGTGAAAGCACTTTGGAATAGTGAAGAATTGAAAAAATATGAATCTTTGCCAGATTCAGAATTTGTCACTCGGTTAGACGGCAAGGAACTCCAGTTAATTTTTTTATGTAAATACGCAAAGAAGCTTGTTCATAAAGACGCTGTTTCGGCCTTCGTTCGTTCTCTCATTCCTGGAGCCGCTCTTGATCAACAGGTTCGCCATTTGGGATCTCAATTAGGATGGAATGTTTTGAATAAGGGAATGAAAATTCCTGATGTGAATATAAAAGTTCCGAGCGGATACCACTATCTTGTGTCTTTGGAAATGCCAAATCCTAAAGTGATTGGAGCCGCGTTAAAAAGAGCGGGAAGACTTGCGGCAAAAAACTTTGACCAATTAAAGCTGGCTTACGACAATAGATGTGCCACTTGCGGAATTGAAGAAGGTAAAAAGGATGTTCGGGATGGAACAGTCGTCTCTTTGCAACAAGGACACATGAATCCTCGGCTTCCATTAACGCTTGACAATACAATTCCGCAATGTTCTTATTGCAATCAAACCTATAAGGATTATTTCAGGTTCAACGAATATGGTCGAGTTATTGCTGTAAATAATCCTGAAATTTTGCTTCAATCTCCAAAAGACATTCAAGACGAAATGATTCAAGTTCTGCTTGAAGAAAGGCAGAAGAGAAAATCTTGATTTTAAACAGTGTCTGCAAGACAAATCTGTACTTTTGTATATTTCATGTCATAAAACACCTTTTTTTCTGCCTTGCTTTTTCCTTGGAACTGTCGTATACTAAAAATGCAATCATTCGGAGGCAAATTATGAACGTTTTGGTTATTGGCGGAGCGGGCTACATCGGAAGCCACGTAGTAAAGGAATTGAACAAGCAGGGGCACAAGGTTACGGTTTTTGACAACCTTTCTAGCGGCCTGCGCCAGAATCTCTTCAAGCAAAACGGATTCATTCATGGAGACATTCTCATAAAGGAACAGTTGGACAGGGCCTTCGCGCAGGGCTTTGACGCCTTTATCCACTTGGCGGCCTTTAAGGCGGCGGGCGAATCGATGGTCAGCCCCGAAAAGTATTCTGTAAACAATATCACCGGAACGCTGAACATCATCAACAGCGCGGTTGAGCATGGCTGCAAGCGAATGGTCTTCTCCTCCAGCGCGGCGGTTTTTGGCGAGCCCCAGTATTTGCCGATTGACGAGGCCCATCCCAAGAACCCCGAAAACTATTACGGATTTACAAAACTCAAGATAGAAGAATTCATGGCTTGGTACGAAAAGCTCCGTGGCCTCAAATTCGCCGCGCTGCGCTACTTTAACGCCGCCGGTTATGACGTGGACGGAGAGATTTACGGCCTTGAGCAAAATCCCGCCAACCTCCTTCCGATAATTATGGAAGTTGCCTGCGGAATGCGCGAGAAAATGAAAATCTTTGGAAACGACTACGACACCCGCGACGGAACTTGCATCCGCGACTACATTCACGTTACCGACTTGGCCGTCGCCCACGTAAAGGCCTTGGAGTACATCGCCAAAAACGACAAGAGCCTTACGGTAAACCTTGGAAGCGAGAAGGGCACCACCGTAACCGAAATGGTTGAGGCCGCCCGCCGCATCACCGGAAAGCCCATCCCGGCCGACTACGTTGAGCGCCGCCCCGGAGACCCGGCAAGCCTGGTGGCCAGCGCCAAGTACGCCGCCGACGTTTTGGGCTGGAAGGCCCAGCATTCCGACGTGGACACCTTGCTGGAAACTACGTATAAAGCGTACAATAAGTGGTTGGGGCGATAAAGTTTTAGTTAACAAGAAACGGCGCGAAGGCGCGGACAGCATCGCGGAAACACTCTGTTTTGCGCTGCCGCGCTAGCGGCAGGTGGGATAGTTACAAGCGCAAACAGCGTGTAGCGACGCTAGCTAGCGGTTCCGTGATGCTGGCCGCAACTGGGAGCCGTTTTTTTTTGTTTTTTAATCTTTTTTCACCACAAACAGGTATTCCCTTACGTGGATGTCGCGGCCGGAGAGGTTTCGGCTTCCGCGGAAGGTATTGTAGGGAATTTCGACCGTTTTTAGGCTGCCGTAGCGTTTTAGCATTGCCGTCATCTGCGGCATTGTGATAAAGCCTTCCGAATTGTAGGAAATAATCACGAATTTTGCGTCTAAGGCCGCGACGATCCTCTCCAAGGAGGCCAGCGCGAGCTTTGCCTTGTTGAACTGCGAATGGTTCCAGTTTTGGACGATTCCGCTTACGGGGCTTAGCTCGGCGTCGATTTTGTTCTTTACAAGCAAGTTCAGCATAAAATAGTTGGAGCCGTAGGGGTGCTGGTTGTAGGGCGGGTCAAGGTAGGCTAGGTCCAAGCCCTTCAATTTGGCGGCCAAAGCCTCCGCGTCTTCCTGGAACAGTTCGCGCTGGCAGTCAAAAGCGCTAAAAATCGGCGGCTCAAGTTCCACCCGGCCCAAAATTCGCTTTAAGGCGTCTTTTCCCGCTCCGCCAAAGCAGCCAAGACCCGTGTTTTTGTCCTTGTAAAAGCCCTTAAAGACCCCGCTTGTGTTCACGTGGACCGACGCTTGGGTCAAAAGGGGGGCCAAAAAGAACTTTTTTAGGTCTGGAGGGCATTCGCTGTCTATCAGGGAACGGTAGGTGTCCAGCAAAAGCGCGTTTTGCCGCGTGTAAAAGACCCTCTCGCCTGCCTTGATGTCGGAGTCGTCTTGCGGGGCGTAGTTTTGCGCGATGATTCCGGGCGTTTTTTTGCGGGCGCTGGCGTTCAGGATGGCTGACCGGACGGAAGCGTACTCTTTTTGCGGAAAATCCTTTACATTTGTAAGGTAACAATCGTTCAAAATGTAGGAATAGGCTTCCAAATCGTTTGCGATTATCTTTTTGGCGGAACGCTTTAAAAGCCGCGCCACGATTCCCGAGCCGGAAAAAAGGTCGGCGCAAACAAGCTTTTTCTTTCCCAAAGCCTTTTGAACGGCCTCAACCTGCGCCTGAATGTCGGCCAAAAGGGCGCGTTTGTTTCCAATGTATGTAATTATTTGCTTTGTAAGAAAATCCGGGTTTTCTTGCGCCTTTTTGTCCGCCATCGGTTGCCGCCTAAACGCTCAGAATGTATTCGCGCAAAAAATGGTTTCCGACCATAGCCTCGGCCATGAATTCGGTGAACGTCTTAAAGCGCAGGGGCTTTTCAAACTCGCGGCCCAGCTGGATAACGTCCGCGCCGTCTTCCTTTTCGTAGGTGATGAGGTATTTTTGCTTTTGGTGAACGAATTCGACCTCGCGCTTGGTTTCCACCATCTCGCGCAGCTTTTCCAGCGTCATGCCGCCATTCTATCCCCTTTGCGTTCCTTGTTCAAGTGTTGACAATAGAAGAAAACCGCGCTAAAATTGTTTAGTTATTATTGTAAAGTTGGGGATAGTGTAATAAAGTTATGAAAAAAGAAAAGTCTGAAGGCGAAAAGTCTATTCGCGTAAAGCATCCAATTGGCATCACGCTTGCCCTCATTATTGGACTTATTGTTGTCATCTCGCTTGGCACAGTAACATTCCTTAACAGCTACTTCCAAAGCAAGGACGCGCGCCTTACCGCCGAGGAAAACAACCTTACGATTAACTCTCGTTCCGCGTCTTCGATCGAGGAACGCCTTAACACGATAAGGTCAAACGTTTTCCAGCTTTTGGATTTGCTTAGCGTCGTTTCGGGCGGAAGGAACTCAGCCCTTTCGCGCCAGGCGCAATCCTTCTTCTTTGAGCGCAACCCCGACATCGCTTCAATCTACGTTTTGTCAGCCGACAGCGTGGAGGGCAACAACTCCAGCGACATAAGAATGGTCAACAGCCGCTTCTTCATTTCAAACGAAATTGACGAAAGCGTTCAGGAACAATTTTTTAGAGACAACCAAGACATAATCCGCCGCTCGTGCGCGGGCGAAACGATCGCCGCCAACGCAAGCCCCTTGTTTGGCCGCAGCGCCTTGTGCCTTATGATTCCGTACCAAGAGAACGGACGCGACCAAACTTGCTGCGTTACGTTCAGCGCCGAAAGCCTTGCCGAGATTTTGGGTACTGGTTCCCTCAACACCAGCTTTATGATCAACGACAGCGACGAGCTTTTGGTTCACCCCGACAGCGACAGAATCATCCGCGGCGAAAGCATGAAGAATTATCCGCTTGTAAAGGAAATGCGCGACAACAACCAGAACAACGACAGCGCGCGACAGATTCCTTTTAACGACATCGACGCGGAGACTTCAAAGAAAGTTCCTTACTACGGAGCCTACCAAAAGCTTCCGTTGGCGGATATCGTTGTCATGACAATCGTTCCCTTGGACAACGTTCTTGAGGGAGCGAGAACGGCTACAAAAAACAACTTTTACTTGACAGCCGCCATCCTCTGCATATCGATCATCCTTATCTTGTTCTTTGCCCGCTTTGTGATTTCGCGCCCCTTGCGCCGACTTTCGCTCGCGGCCTACGAGATTCAAAAAGGAAACTTTAACACTCCGGTAATCTCCCGACTTAACTTTGAGCGCGGAGACGAAATCGGCGTTCTTAACAGAGGAACCCGCGACGAGCAAGAGTTCTTGAACACGTTCGCCAAGTTCACCAACCAAGGCGTAGCCAAAGCGATCGCCACTAAATCCATCGACTTTGAGCCGCACCTTAAGGACTGCACAATCTTCTTTAGCGACATCCGCGGCTTTACAAAAATCTCAGACGGCTTTAAGGCTCGCTTTAACGAAGAGTCCGCCGCCGAAATCATCACCTTCCTTAACGACTACATGGGCCGCATGGTTAACTGCGTTACGCTCAGCCACGGCAACATCGATAAGTTCGAAGGAGACGCCATCATGGGCGTTTGGGGAATCTTGCGCGAAGACGACCTTAGCTTTGAAAAGCTTCCCGACACTGACCCCAAAAAGAAAGAGCTTACAATCGAGCACGCAAGGCATGTCAAAGAAGACGCCATCAACTGTATCCGCGGCATCATCGCCATGCGCTACGCTCTTATGGAATACAACAAGGCGGCCGAGATCTTTACTAAAGAGCACGCCAACGAGCCTCGCGCCCGCTACAAGCCGCACATCCAAATCGGTTGCGGCATCAACACAGGCCGCGTAACAGCCGGCGTTATGGGCGGCGGCGAAAAGATGGAATATACCGCCATCGGCGACGCGGTAAACTTTGCCAGCCGAACCGAAGCCACCAACAAGCCTTGCGGCACAGACATCTTGATTACCGAAGACACATACAATCTTATTAAGATGGATTACATCCGCTGCGAAGAAAACCACTTTAGGTTGCCCGACGATTTGGCCAACGACGAAATCGTCGTCGAGCGCATTCCCGTTACGATCGAAGTTAAGGGAAAGGGCGAGCAGCACTTCTACGGCGTAGTAAACATGCCGCGCTTTGACATTGAAAAATTCTTCCAAGGTTCGGATCCCGACTTTAAGGTTGACCCGGACTGCGCCCGCGCGGTTGGACCTCGCGGACCAAAGAATATGAAGGAAGTTCGAGAACTCTTGGGCATTCCGACTCCAGATTTTGAAAAGGTGAATTTAAATGAAGAAGAAAACAAAACTGTCGTCAAGCCAAGCTGACGCAGTCGCCTTTGAGCGATTTCACCTTTCCAAGAATTCTCTGTTTGTTCCGTTCATCCTTACCGTGCTTTTTTGCGCGATGGGAGCGGCAGCAAACATTTGGCTTTTCTGCAAGTCATACTTTATGGCGATGAGCCGTTTGGACCAAACGCCGATCGCTACGATTACGTTCAAATACAAAGCCGCGCAAAGAAAATTCATCGACCGCAACTTGTGGACGCGACTTGTCCAAAACTCTCCGGTTTACAACGGAGACACTTTGCACACCGGCGAGCTTAGCGAAGCCACCGTTCACTTTACCGACGGAAACGAAATGGAGCTAAGCCAAAACACAATGGCCCAGGTCTTCTTGCACGAAGACCAGTCGTTTGGCGCCGAGTTGACCGAAGGTTCCGCGGTAATCGACTCTAGCGGAGCCGAAAACGGAATGAGCTTTAGCGTTGGCGGAACCAGCGTGGAAATCCAGCAGGGAGCGTCAGTGGCCGCCGAGATTGCGGGCGACGCTGTTCAGGGCGGAGGCGTGGCCTTGCGCTTGCTTAACGGACGCGCGACTGTAGAAGGAACGGCGCTTTCTCAAGAAGACGCGGTTATCCTTGGACAAAACGGAAGCGTAAAGGCTTTGCCGCTTAGCGTAAAGAGCCCGCGCCCCGACCAAAAATTCTTGTTCCACGAAGGAAAGGCCACGCCGGTTAAATTTAGCTGGAAGTCCGTCCGCTTGGAAGAAGACGAAGACTTGCTGCTTGAAATTTGCGACAAAAAAGATTTTGCCGAACCCGCCCACCGCATTTACGCCAACGGTTTGAACGACCTTACCGTAGACTTGGAAGGCGGCGCTTGGTACTGGCGCTTGCAGTCAGTGAACAAGGGAACAACAGAAGTAAGGAACAGCGAACGCAACGCCTCGGGCCGCTTGCAAACGCTTTTTTCTCCGACGCCGGAATTGATTACGCCTGTAAACGAATACTCTTACTATTATAGAACGCGCACTCCGTCCGTCCGCTTGATTTGGTCGGACAGCCAGTACGCCACTTCTTACTTGCTTGAAATTTCAAGAAGGGAAGACCTGAGGCAGCCGATTGTAAGCCAACGCTCCGCCACAACGTCTAGCATCATCTCGACCTTGCCGGCTGGAACTTACTATTGGCGCGTAACGCCCTTCTTTACAGTAAACAAAGTGGGCCTTGCCGCTCCCAGTGAAATCCACACCTTTACCGTAGAGCGCCGCGGCGAGCTTACCGCTCCGCAGTTGTTGTCTCCGACGGCAAACGGAAGCGTGGACATTTCCGCGGAAGTAGGACCCGCGCATTTTTCTTGGAAGAACGAAAACGAAGCGGCTTCTTACCGCGTAAAGATTTTTAAGGAAGGCCGCTCCGCCAGTCCTTTGATCAACCAAGTGACCAACAAGAACTTTTTGGAAGTCATTCCGGCCAGCGTAAGCTTGGGCGAAGGAAAATGGTTCTGGAGCGTAGCGCAAATTGACGACGAAGGAAACGAGTCAAAGCCCAGCGAAGAGCGAATGTTCTACGCGCAAAGAGGAAAGCTTTTTGTGCGCGCAATCGAGCCGCAGGAAGGCTACCGCGTCGCCAACACATTCGCAGCCGACATGAAGTTCACTTGGAAGAAAAACCTTCCGGACGACTTTGTCAACACATTGCAAGTTTCAACCAACCCCAACTTTACCAACATAGTTTACCAGGCAAAGGTTGTGGGCAACAGCGCCTCGTCGATTCCGTTTGCCGAAGCGCGCTACTATTGGAGAATACATTCAAAGAACGACGCGGGAATGGTTTTGGACACGCAGGCCAAATCGTTTGAGGTATTGCCGCAGCTTTCGGCGCCAACAGTTTTGGCTCCGATCGGCCGCGCCGTCGTCCATCCCGACAGTCCTTACGCCTTTAGATGGCAGGACGTTGACGGAGCGGACTTTTACAAGCTTGCGATTTACAGGTCTAGCGACGGCGAGCTTGTTTACGAAGACAACTTGTACCAGCTTGGCGTTGAAATCCCGATGTACGACGCGCCCGGCTTTGTTGACAGAACTTCTTACCGCTACGAATTGCAGGCACGCGCCAACGCCATCGAAGGCAAGGCCAGCCGCCGCAACGGACGCTTGGCCGAAGGAAACTTCTTGCTTGTAAAGATTAGGCCGGTAGACGTTATCGCTCCGGCGCGCGACTCTGTTGTGGAAGGCGTTGACGCCGTAATGAAGCCGCTCAACATTCGCTGGTCTTCTGTAGAAGAGCCGATTAAGAGCCAGATTGTAATCAGCAAGGTTGACGGAAAAGACAGAACGCCGCTTTTGCGATACCCCGACGGAGTTTCTTTTGAAACAGGAAAGCCAAAGGCTCCGTACAACGTTAACATCGAGCTGCCCGACACGTTTGACGACGGCAACTACGAGCTTGTCGTTTACGCGGAAACAAGCGACGGCTACGACATTTCCAACACCGACGTAAAGAACATCGGCCGCTTTAAGATTACGCCCGTGGCTCCGCTCAACTCAATCAGCTCGCTTAGCGTAACGCCAAGAACGATGAACGCCGAATACTTGATGGTTGAGACAAATCCGCGCAACTTTACGTTCGCTTGGTCGGCTGTAAAAGACGCCACCCATTACTTGGTTCAAGTAAACGACAAACGCGGAAAGCCGCTGCTCCCCCGAATCGAAGTCAAGGGAACTTCTTACAAGTTTGACTTCCTTGCGGTAGAGGACGAAAAGATAAAAGAAAAATTGATGAACGGAACCTTCCAAGCCGCGGTTCAAGCCGTAAGAAAGATTGACACCAACAAGGATGGAAAGGTGGACAAAATATTGCAGCGCAGCCCCGTCAAGACGCAAAACTTTACCGTTGACGTAGGCGACCCCAAAAAGGCGCGCGGAAAGAAAGGAGCCAAGAACCCCTATGGACTTTAAGCGCCTTTTGTTAGCCGCAATGATTCTTCTCTTGATTGGCCCTGCCGCTTTTGCCAAGTCGCAAAAGAAAAAGGCCGTTAAATCAAGCGCCGTCGCCGCGGCCGAAAAGAAAGCCGCGGAAAAGAAGGCAAAGGAAAAGGCCAAGAAAAAGGACGCCAAAAAAGGCGAGACGGACCAGGCCGCCGAGGGAGAGGAAGTAACCGCCGCCGAAGAGGAAGAGGAAAGCGGCAACGCCGAGGACAGCTGGCAGCTTTTGGAATGGGAAGACGAAACCCAGCGCCTTACATTAAAGTACGAAGTAATCATCGAGCAGCGCGACAGGCGCGGAAACTTTAGCGAAATCTTGCGCTTGACCACAAAGGACAACACTCCGCAAATAAAGATTGAGCCGGCCTTGCAGCCAGGCAACTACCGCTACAGCGTAATAAGCTACAACTTGTTTGGCGTAGCCAAGGCCCAGTCTGAATGGGAAGACTTTGCGATTTACAAGGCCTACAAGCCGCGCGTAAGCGGAGTGAGCGTTGGAGTCAACCTTAGCTCTAACATTTACTTGGACTACGACAACGACGGCATCATCACTTTTGACGGACGAAACCTTTTTATGCCGTCAGAAGGAATCGACGACCTTTCGTTTACCGATTACATTCTTAAAACCGACAAGGGCCGCGAGGTTGAGCCAAAAGCGATTTTGGAGCACGCCGACAACGACCGCAAGATTAAGTTCCAGTTTAGCATGGACGACCTTGACGTAGGAAAGTACCAGCTTATCGCAACCGACGCGTCAGGCCTTACAAACGACCCCGACAACGGAAACATTTTGACCGTCCGATTTAAAAAATGGATGGACCTTAACCTTTCGGCGGGCTACGTTTGCCCGATCGTTTTGTTTGACGACACAATCGAAAAGTATTTTGGAAAGAAAGTCTTTCCGCTTAGCGCCACCGCGCGCTTGACATTCTTTCCGTTCAAGCGAAAGTGGGGCAACTTGGGATTCGGCGTAAGCGCGGCCTATTCTTGGATGAACGCCAAGATGGACGGCTACAACCTTAAGAGCAACCTTGGCTTTGGCCACGTGTACCTTGCTTACTCGCATCCCTTCTTTAACAAGCGCCTTAGCCTAGAGGCCCATGTTGGAGCGGGAATCACGGCGATGTTGGGCTACCAGTTTGAGTTTGACCACAACATCAAAAGCGATCCGCAGACCAGCCTTAACCCGTCGTTTATGGCGGGAGCGGCCGCGCAGTTCTTTGTGTACAAGCGGCTTTATGTAGAAGCCAACGTTGACTTTGTTGTGTTCTTTATTCCTGGCGACATGACCTTTGGAGCCGTGTTGCCAAGCGCCGGCGTGGGCTGGCAGTTCTAAGGGGGAACGGGATGAAGCTGGTAAAAAAGCTTGCGGCGCTTTTTGCCGCCACGACAGCGCTTGCTTTCTCATCTTGCAGCAACCTGGGCTTGGACGAAAAATCTTTCCAAAATAAAGTGAACAGCTACTTTTTGGAAATGACAAGCACAGCCGCCGTTTCTCTTTTTGAAATCGCTCCAAACGACACGGTAAAGAACAAGGCGGGCGTTGACTGCGTTCCCGCAAGCGGAGACCACGTTGTAACCTTTTATTTGCGAAACCCGCAAAAGTACCGCTTTGAAGACGGCAACATAGATTTTAGACTGGCAGACTTTGCCGAGACTTGGGGAGCGACCATCGCGCAAGACCCCAACGACAGCGCAAAAATAAACATAACATATAGCAATGATTTTTTGCTTGAAAATCCATTGGGAGCGGACATCTCTCCGATAGTTGAGCTCTTTCACCCGGTGTCGCATAAATCATTTGGCGTCTTTGACAAGATGAAAATTTCCAGCGACTCGCCGCCGCCAAGCGTTCAGCTGGCCTGCTTTCAGCGAAAGAGCAACGGCGGAGCGACAGAAGACGACAATTATGTAGTTTGCTTTTACCTTCCAAAGATAGCTTCATTTGCCAACAGCTATGATGCCAGCGGAAACACTGACGTTCACACATTCTACGTAAACGGAACAAAAAAATACCTTAACGTATCAAACAACAAGATTTATAACACAGCCACTGTCACAGACGGTGTGTGGAGCTTTGACGACGAGGACACAAGCATAAGCGGAACAAAGCCCGCCAACTTGCAAGCCCTTAACCCGACCGACCCGGACGCCTTTGTCTTTACGGGAACGGAGGCCGACTACCAGAGCGCCTACGTTCCTAAATACATGACCCTGCCCGAGACAATCGGCTATTACGGCGACAGCGAAGTTACCTACAACTTTACGCTGGAAGACGACGCGGGACTTGCGGCCGGAATGACAACGTCAAACAAGGCCACCCGCCTTACTCCTCCGATTTTGCTTAACGCGGAAGACGGAGCGGAAATCGAATCGGGAACAGACGCGACTCACTGCAGGTCATACGCCGCCGACGAAGAGTCGATGTATTTTACTTTGCGCATCGTTCACAACGGAAAAGACGCCGAAGACAGGCCTTGCGGAAGCGTAAAGATAAACTACACGATTACAGAAATAAACGGCGAGCGCGTTTTTGGCGGAAACGACACTTTGATTGGAACGGCCAACGGCAGCGCCACGCTAAAGCTTCCCAAGGGAAAGTATGACATCCAGGCCACGGCCAGCAAAGACTATTACATCACAAGCCTTAAAAAAGAAGCTGAATATGTTCAGGTTACAAAGCCCGCAGTCTACTACATAAGCCAGACTGGCGACGACCACGATCCGGGCAGCAAGGCCCAGCCTTATAAGACCGTTCAATGCGCGGTTGAAGCATTCAAACAAGGAATACATGACAATGAATATCCAATGGATGGCATTTGCACGATTTATGTAATGACAGACCTTTATCCTGAAGCAGAAACGGACTTTACGGCTGACGGATCAGACACGGAAAACAAATCGCTTATAGCGATTGGCGGATCGGGCTGGGCGGCGACAGTGAACATAATCGGCTACGGCGGAACGCGAACAATCGATGCCAATGGAGAAGCCTTCAATACAGGCAGCGCGCCAGTCCACCGCGTAATGCGCGTTGACGGCGGCCACCTTGTCCTTGAGAACATTAACCTTGCGGGCGGATACGCGACTAAAGAAAGTCTTTCCACAGGCAATGGAACGGGCCTTATGGCAGTAAACAGCGGCACCACTGTAAAATACACGGGCGGCTCCGTTTACAACAGCGACACATATACGGCCCATGGAGCGGGAATATACATAAAAAACGCAAAGGTTGAGATGCAAGACGTCACAATCCGCGACAACGGAAAGCGCTTGGAGAATCAAGGCGGAAACGGACTTTGTATTGAAGGCGCTGGCGACGTTACTATGACCAACTGCAACGTGCTTGACAACGGCGTGTCCGAGATAATGAGCGGAGCGTTCTCGTACTACGGCGGTGGAATTTACATTAACGGTAGCGGCGCAAAGCTTTATATTAAGGGCGGATCGATAAAAGGCAACAAACTTAGAGTCTCAGGCAGTGCGGGAGTTCCAAGCCCCACTGCTCCCAGCTATGGCGGCGGAATCTGGATGTATTGGGGCGACCTTACTCTTGAAGGCGTAACTATTACAGGCAACGAGTCGTATAATGGCGGCGCGGGCATATATCAAATGTATACTGCTGATACCAATAGCTCTCTTACAATCAAGGGCGGCGCGGGCGGCGTAAAGACAACGATTTACGACAACTACGCGACTGGCGCTGCAACTCAAAGCAATGTTTACCTTCCCACAAATAGCGATGCGACGCCAACCTCGCACAAGATGATAACAATCGACGGCAACATCGGCGCAAGCAAGATCGGCGTAAGCGTTCCGTTTACAGACTCGTATAAGCCGGTTGCTGGAGCGTCCAAGAACTTTACAAGCGGCTACAACTACCTGACAACAAACGCCAAAAAGCCCGGCGAAGTATTTGTCGCCGAAAACGGCTACGGCATCGCCTTGAACGGAGTTGAGGCCTCCTTTGCGGTATCCAGCGCCAGCAGTTACAGCGCGACTGACTACACATTTACGCCGACGCTTAGGAATGACTGCGCGCCGAGCGTTTATCCGGGCGCGACAAAGACATTTGTGATAAAGGACCGTATCGGAAAGCGCAAAGTGCCCGGCACGACGACTCCCGTGGTGTATAACAACATGTTCCTTGACCCCAGCGCTCTAACGCTCTATACAATATCAGGAACGCCTGAGACTAACGTTTACGACCCGACAGGAAAGACCGTAAGCATCAGCGCGGCCCTGTACTCCGGCGGAACCAAGGTAAGAGACGCCACGAGAGACGCCAGCGACGCGCGAAAGTTTACCCTTGTGGCCAAGACTGCCGGCAACGCAAAGGATTTGCCGCCCAACAACTACACGCTAAAAATTATCGTGGAATTCCTTGGCGCGACGCACGAGGCCAACATTCCGATTGCAATCGACTACAGCGCCGAAACCGTAGCGGATTACATCAACAAAGGCTTGACGACAAGCGGCAACTACTCAGTAAAGGTAACTGGAACTGTAGGACCGGGCATGGATTCTGGCGTCATAATAACGGATGGCGACGAAGGGCTAGCAAAAGTTGCCAAGGCAATATATTCGAAAAACGGCAGCGGAGTGACAATAGACCTTGACGCGACAGGCACAAGCTGCGTTTATGACACCGCAGCGGAAAATCCCTTGCATAATTACAACCACCCGTACTTTAAGTACTGCGCGGCCTTGCATTCATTCAAGATGCCCGACTGGATGCTGGGCGTCTTGCCAGGCTTGTTTAGCAACTGCAGCGGCTTGGACAGCGTGGAGATACCAGGAAGCATTGTAAGCATTGGCGAAGACGCTTTCTACTATTGCGACGCGCTTAGGACAATCACATTTGGCGGAACGTCCGCCGAATGGAAGGATATTAGCTTTGGCCAAAACTGGCGATGCGGAGTTACCAGTACAAACAGAGTTCACTGCGCGGGCGACAACACTGACGTTTACTTTGGCTTCTTTGAAGTTACATACATCCGAGGCGGCTCGGCTGCGGAAGACAGCAGTTGCACGTCTCTTGTTAGCGGAAGCGGAACGTCGGCCGACCCCTATGTCGTCGAAGGCGACATGACAAAGATTTTCTACGACGTGGACACCGACGACGGCATGTTTGTAGACAGTTCTTCTGTGCCGTCTGGAGTGACAGCCACTGTGAACGAATACGGCACGCATAGACTTGCAATCGACCGCGACGCCTTTGGCGACCTGCCCGACAGCGGCTATTGGTCTAAAACCATACAACACTCCGGCAGCCATAATGTTTACTTTAAGATTATGCCGAAAACAGGACCTGCAGTGCCTGATGGTTTTGTGGACTTTGGCATCCCGGCTAGTGGAAAGACTTTCGCAATGGGCAAACAAGGCGCTTCTGGAGCAACGCCGCACAATGTTACCCTTACAAGAAACTTTTGGATGTGCGACCACGAGGTTACGCAAGCGGAATACAAGGCCGTTCTGGAAATAGAATCAACCCCAAGCGGGTTTACAGGCGACAATTTGCCGGTAGAATCTGTGACCTGGGACAACGCGCTGGCTTACTGCAACAAAAAAAGCATTGCTGAAGACTTGACTCCGTGTTACAAGGTAGACGGCAAGGAAAACCCAGACCAATGGGTCCACGATCTCTCTGGCAACATAACAGGAACAATAACTTGCGATTTTAACGCCAACGGATACCGCTTGCCCACCGAGGCGGAATGGGAATTTGCCGCCCGCGGCATAGGCTTTAGTGGCGCTAAAACAGACACAGTAAACAACGTTTGGGCGGGCACTGATGACAGCAGCCAGCTTGGAAATTACGCATGGTATGGAGCAAACGCCGAAAGCATGACCCATGTTGTAAAGACAAATAAGGTGGCTGATTTTGACAGCAAGAACGCCGCAGGCCTTTACGATATGAGCGGAAATGTCTATGAATGGTGTTGGGATGTGCATGGCAACTACACAAGCGGGGACGCGACTGACCCGACTGGCGCCATGTCCGGCCCTAACCGCGTTGGCCGTGGCGGCAGCTGGTTCGATAGCGATGCTTCCAACTGTTCGGTTCAATACCGGGTCAGCTACGACCCGAGCCTCAGCTTCAACTATTTGGGCTTCCGCGTTGTCCGCACTGCGCCCAATCCGTAAGGGTGTATAAGGGATTATACACCCGCAATAATTTTTGGCGCTAGGCTAACGACAGGATTGTTTGCAAGGCCAGAAGCGGCGCGAGGCAGTTAGCCGATAAAGTTAGGTATTTAGAACGATATAGGTGTTCCAAGCCGTTAAGGCTGGGGCGGGCGGGCTTTAGAAAAAAATCCACGTGTTGCGTGGATTTTTTTTGCAAAGTGTGGTATAATTTTGTTGACGAGGTTGAAATGATAGTGATACCATACAGCGACTTTTTTGAAAATCCAAGCCTTTATCAAAAAAAGGCTGAGCTTTTTGGAATAAAAATTCTTCCCAAAAAAAGTGAAAAAAAGGTTTCAAAAAGGGTTCAAAGAAAACTTGACGCTTTGAACGCGGTTATCGGAATGATTCCATCCGATATTAATGTGGACTCACTTTTGCAAGAACGAAGGATGTCAAAGTGAGAGTTCTTGTTGATACAAATGTTGTTTTGGATTTAATAAACCAACGACAGCCGTTTTTTGCAGATTCTTACGCAGCCGTCCAATTGGCGTTGGAAAAATGTTCTCCCTATGTTTCTGCGATAACAGTGACAGATTCTGTTTATATTACTCGCAAGGTTTTTCCTGACTCAATCAATCAAAAGAAGGCGCTGGAAAATTTCTTTTCTCAATTTAGAATTTGTCCAGTCAAACGCAACCAATTAAAAAAGGCTTTTTCTTCCGCAATGCCTGATTTTGAAGATGCCGTTCAAGCTTTTTGCGGCAAACACGACCGCGTTTCATATATCATTACGCGCAATGTAAAAGACTACAATCTTTCCCCCATAAAAGCTCTCACACCGGCGGATTTTATTGATTTGATGAAAAATTAGTTTGCGCGCGGGCGTGCGGGCGGTTTTTTGGGTTGACAAAAGGCTTAGGGGTTAGTTGGCGGGGACGGCGAACGCTTCTACAGGAATTTCCAACAAAGCCGAAATTTCTTCCGCAGTGTATTTTCCGTCGGCAAGAAGCTTTCGAGCGTCTTCCACGGCTTTTTGCTGCGCGCCTTCAATGATGCCGTCCTGTCGCCAATTTCGGATGGCTCGTTCTTCGTTGTATTCTGTCAAATACATGCCGATTATCTCCTCTTTTTGCTCGCGGACAAAACCTTCCAAAAAGTTTTCCGCGATTGCCCAGTCTACAGCTTCGTTCACGGCTTGCTCGATTTTCATGCCTGTTTTTTTGTTGGCCGAAATTCTTCCCACAAGCCTGACATAATCATACATCGGTTTGCAGCTTTTGACAAGACTTTCATTTTTATTTGGATTGATGTTTATCACTTCAGCTGTCCATTCAAAGTCGCCGCTTTTGTCCTCCAGTTCAAAGGCGTCTGATAAACGCAGTTTGTAGCGTTCCGAGCGTTCTGGCTGTCCGTTGTAAAAAACAACAAAACGAGGGTTTGGAATTTTCACGATAGATGGGCGTTGCAAGTCCATGTCTTCTTGCGTCAAATATTTTTGGTACAACTGCGAAAAATAAAAAAGGCCTCTCAGTGGCATGTTTTGATTCGGGCGGCTTTGTTGCTCGTATAGCGTCATTTGGCTATCGATCAAAAACGACACATCGTTGTACATCGTTACGAAAATGACGTTTTCGATTGTGTTCAGTTCCAGTGCGTCGGGGTCGGAGTAATTCGTCCCGTTGAGGACGTTGTACAAGTCCAGCCTCCAGCGCTTGCTTCGTTCCGTGTCCTTTCCGAAGATTGCGATGAAAAGCCTGTCGCGGAACTTGGGCTGCGGCTGGCCTTGGATGGTGTTTTGATATTCTGCCATTTTTTTTGTACCTCACAAAAAAAGTTTTACATATATATCATTCACCTGTTTGCGCTTTTTTTAGCTTTTTTTGACGGGATTACGGAAAAAAATTGCGTGGTTTTTGCGCGAATTGGAGTTTGTTGGTTTGGTTCTATTAATTGCGAGATGACGGGGGCGTCGCGGGGAACTCCCCGCGGAGGGGGCAGGCGGAAATGAGGAGCCCAGCGACGAATTGAAGCCGCGGGGGAGACATCCTCCGCAAGATGTCGGTTAGTTGGCGGGAGTGGGGTCTTTTTGCAGGTCTAGGACTTGTTCTAGGGGAAGGCCGACCGCTTGCGCGATTTGTTCTGGATTTCCAAGATTCATTTTTAGAAGCTTTCGCGCGGTTTCTAGGGCTTTTTGTTCGCGGGCAACTTCCTCGTGAACTTTTATGTCCGTGTCATAGTCGTATTCACCAACAAACATATTCCTTACCTCCGTGGCCTTGCGTGAAAGATAGTCAACAAGAATCCCTTTGGAAATTGCCTCGCTTATTGCCTTGTCGTAGCAGGCTATCAACTCGTCGTCGGGCGGAAACGTTCCAAGCGCGGAACGGTTGCGGGCGACGATTTCCATAAAATCGCAATACTCTTTCATTATAGCGCAGTTTTGGACGACTGGCAACTTCTTTCCCGCTTCGCCGCCGATGTTTGCGAGCTTGACCTTCACCTCGCATGACGGATCTTCTTGCGGCTCGATAAAGGCGTCGGACAGCCGCATGGTTCGTTCGCGCTCCAGCCCTTTCTTTTCTTTACGGTTGCCGTTGTAAAATACGTAAAATTCCGGCGTGGGGATTTTGTACAACGTCTCGCGATAGCGGAATTCGGCTGGAACGATTCCGTAAAGCAGGTGAACATAATACTCTAAACACCGTAAGGGCATATTCTCATTAGGAGTGCTTTGATGCTCGATGAGAACAAAAAGCCTGCCGTTCACCAGCACGCTGATGTCGGTGTCAAAGGTTTTGTAAATCGCTTGCGGAATCTGTTTTCGTTCCAGTTTTGTGTTCTCTAGCGTGAGATGCGTTCCGTGAATCGCGTTGTAGAGTGACAAAAAGTTTTTCTTACCATCCTTTTCGTCGTCGCAAAACAGGTCGGCGAATACACCCGACTTGATTTTTTTATTTGCTTTCATAATTACCTCTTGCCTATAAGGTATGCGCGATTGCGCATTTTTTATCTTTTTTTGCGGATAAGTAGGAAAAAAGTTGCGCGGTTTTTGCGCAAATTGGAGTTTGTTGGTTTGGTTCAATTAACGAGGGCTCTTGACGCGTAAAAGTTTTATCCGCTAGAATGGCAAAAATGCGCGTTGTTTTTTACAGTTCATGCTC
>JAEEVR010000037.1 GCA_016290995.1 Treponema sp.
GCCCTTCGCCTCGCCCTCAAGAACGGTGATGTCGGTAAAATTGTTTTCCGAAACGCATTCTTCTATCTTTGAGTAAATCCATTCTTTGTTCGTTATCGAGCAGCTTCCGCATATAAACAGTTTCATTTCTCGCTCCATTCGCGCTTTAATTTTGCTGTTCTTCCTTTGAATTAAGCCAGGTCAGCATATGTTGAATCTCTTCTTTTGATTTGTCGCTGTCGTCCCAAACTCTAAAGTCATGCTTTTTCATGAACCTAAGGACGGCTGGCTTGAAAACTTTTTTCATGCGAAAATTTTCAATATGCTTTCTGGGCATAATTATTTCGATGTACTTAAAGCTTTTTCTGTGCTTTGCGATTACGACAATGTTTTCATAGCCGTCGCCCCAGTTACCCGGCATGCAATAAACTTTCGTTCCCGGAGAGAAATGTTTTGCGCCAATCCGCGTTTCATGGTTTTCTCCATATTCATGCGTTTGAACAACATTGCCGACCAAGCACCATCTCCATTCCTGCTCTTGATTTTGAATGTCTTCCATTTTTCCCGTCTTAAAGTTGGACAGGATACAACAAGCGCAATCTCTCGCCCAACAATCACATTATAACGCAAGACCGCAATTCGCGCATTAAAGCGGTACTTTAATCATTTTTTTCTTGACAAAAGCTATATCCATAATTATATGAAGAAGTGGTGAGAATCATTTCCGCCAGAAAAGCTGACGGACAGGAAACTGAGCAATACGGAGGACTTTGATATGAGAGACCATTACGATTTTTCAAAGGCTGTGAAAAACCCTTATATTGGAAAACTCAAGCAGCAAATAACAATCCGCTTGGATGAGCAGGTGATTGACTATTTTAAGGAAATGTCGAACGAAACAGGAATGCCTTACCAGAACATCATCAACTACTATCTTCTTGACTGCGTGAAATCGAATCGTCGTTTGGAACTCGCCTTCGCGTAACTTTGATGCGGTTTAACGCTAAAGTTCTGCGCGGCAAAATAGGCGAGTGTTCGCATAAATGAAAAACGGTTGACGTTGGGAAAAATTGTCAGCATTTATGATAGCAGATATGATAGCAAATCGAGACATTTTTTTGCTGTTTTGCAATAATTATGATAATTTTCTTGACAAAAGTGTTTATATAAATTATTATATTGCAAGGAATTGCGCGTAGGTCGCGCAATTTAATGAAAAACAGCTGGAATCCGCCGTTGGTTCGATCCCAATATCATCCAATCTTATTTTTCTTGACGCGCGCAAAGAAAAACAGCGAAAGCGTGATCGAGATAGTTTCGGCGATTATAAAACACCACCAGACATTGTTGATTTTTCCCGTAAGCGAAAGCAAGTAGGCGCTTGGAAGCAAGAACAAAAGCTGGCGCGCTATGCTGACAAACATGCTGTAGCTTGCGCTTCCCAAGGCTTGGAAAACAGAGCCAAGGCAAATGCAAACCGCCGCTCCCATAAAACTGGGCGCGATTGTTCGCAGAGCCGGGATTCCAATCTCCAGCATTTGGTCAGAGGCGTTGAAAAGCTCAAAAAGCTGCTTTGGAAAAAATTCAAAGAGCGAAACGCCGACAGTCATAATGCAGCAGGCCGCGATTATGGCAAGCTTTATTACGCGCTTGATTCTGTCCGGCTTTTTCGCTCCGTAGTTGAATGCGATTATCGGAACCATTCCGCTGTTCAAGCCAAAGACAGGCATGAACACAAAACTGTTCAGCTTAAAGTAAACGCCGTAGACCGCGATGGCTGTGTCTGCGATTCCCTTGAACATTCCCAAAATCAAGTTGAGCGTGTAAGTGGTAAGAGAGCCCACCGCCTGCAAAACGATGGACGGAGCGCCTACCTTGTAGATTTGCAAAATGACTGTCGGGTCCGGGCGAAAGCCCTTTAACTTAAACTGGACTTCATGGTTTGCCTTTAGGTTAAAGGCCAGCGACACGCAGGCCCCCAAAATTTGTCCGGCAACTGTGGCGGCCGCGGCTCCGGCGATTCCCATTTTGGGAAAAGGTCCAAGTCCAAAAATCAAAATCGGGTCAAAGATTATGTTAAAGATTGTGCCGACCAATTGAGAGGCCATGGTCCAAATCGTTTTTCCGGTGGCCTGCAAGAGGCGGTCGAACATCATTTGGCCAAACATGCCAAAGCCCAATAGCATGCAGATGGAAAGGTAAATGATTCCGTCGTCTATGATTGATTGGTTTTGCGTTTGGCTTCTAAAGTAGGGCGGAACAAAGATGAGGCAAAGAATGGCGAAAAAGACATAAGTCACCGCGGCCAAAAAGATGCCGTTCATCGCGCTTTTGTTCACCGCCTCTTGGTTCTTTTGTCCAAGGCGCATCGAAAGCAAGGCGTTTACGCCGACTGCCGTTCCCAAGCCAAAGCTGACCATAAGCATTTGAAAGGGAAAAGCCATCGACACGGCAGTCAACGCTTCCTCGTTTATTTTTGCGACAAAAATGCTGTCAACGATGTTGTAAAGCGAAAGGACGAACATGCTTATCATCATCGGAAGCGACATATTCACCAAAAGGCGGCCAACCGGCATCACGCCCATCTTGTTTTCTTGTACTGGCTTTTCTTGCATTTCGCCATTCTATAGGAACGCGGAATAAATATCAAGCGGACAAAAAAAAGAACGGCGTTGGCCCTTGTTGCCGTTTCGCCGTTCTTCATATGTAATGCTTCGCGCTTAATTCCGGCGGCGAACCGCCGGATAATGCTTAGCTTACCATTCTTTTTTGATGTCCTCGATGATGTTGGGCTCGCCTTCTTCTGTAGAGAAGAACTTGGCCTTCTTCATGTCGGGGAGCAATGTTACAGTTTCGCCCAAGCGGAACGCGGCGTTGGCCGTTGTCTTGGCGATGATGTTCTGGCCCTTGTTTGTAGACAAGTAAAGGTGAGTCTCAGCTCCAAGGGGTTCCTTGTTGGTGATCTTCATCTGCATGGCGTTCTCGCCGGCCTTTTCGCTGTATTCCAAGTCTTCCGGACGAATTCCGAAGTAAACTTCCTTTCCAACATAGGCCTTGAGGCGCTTTTGCTGGTCGGCTGTGGGAACGACAGAGAACGAACCTTCGTCAACGACTACCTTTCCGCCCTTTTCGATTACCTTTACGGTAAGGAAGTTCATCGGCGGAGTTCCGATAAAGCCGGCAACGAACTTGTTGATCGGGTTGTTGTAAAGGTAGAGCGGAGCGCCAATCTGCTGGATAACGCCGTCTTTCATTACAACGATCTTGTCGCCGAGCGTCAT
This sequence comes from Treponema sp., assembly GCA_016290995.1. Taxonomy (GTDB): domain Bacteria; phylum Spirochaetota; class Spirochaetia; order Treponematales; family Treponemataceae; genus Treponema_D. The sequence continues at coordinate 3,261 of JAEEVR010000037.1, forward strand.
GGCCTCGATCTGGTCGTGAGTTACGTAAATCATTGTGGCCTGCAAGCGGTTGTGAAGGGCCGCGATTTCGGCGCGCATTGTTACGCGGAGCTTGGCGTCAAGGTTTGAAAGAGGTTCGTCGAACAAGAATACCTTGGGGTTGCGAACGATGGCGCGGCCTACGGCTACGCGCTGGCGCTGACCGCCCGAAAGAGCCTTAGGCTTGCGGGTAAGGTACTGTGTAAGGTCAAGCTGCTTGGCGGCTTCTTGAACGCGGCGGTCGATTTCCTTTTTGTCCATCTTGCGGATCTTAAGTCCGAACGCCATGTTGTCGTATACTGTCATGTGAGGATACAAAGCGTAGTTCTGGAAAACCATCGCGATGTCGCGGTCTTTCGGCGGAACGTCGTTCATTTCCTTTCCGTCGATAAGAAGCTTTCCTTCAGAAATGTCTTCCAAACCGGCGATCATGCGAAGAGTGGTAGACTTACCGCATCCAGAAGGTCCTACGAATACGCAGAATTCCTTGTCTTCTACTGTGATGTTTGAATTGGTAACCGCGCGAACGTTTCCGTCGTAGATTTTGCCAATTCCTTTGAGTTCAACTTTAGCCATACAGGCCCTCCGTTAAATTATATTATTATAGAGATTATTTTAAGGCGCTTTTTCCGATTTGTCAAATTTTTTTTAGGGAATTTAGGGGAATTTTCACATTTTTTGGGAGGAAATTCGCTGTTTTTTTTACATTCTATATAAATGTATTGTATTGTGGAGCGGAACGGGATAACAAAATATTATTTGCTTTTTGCTATATCTGGGTGTAGAATTTGCAGCGAGGAGGCCCGTTATGATGCCAAAATCTGTTTTGATAAAGCGGCTTTGCGCCGTCGCTCTTTCTTTGCTGGGAGTTTCCTCGGTTGGAATGGCCGCTGGCTGCAGAAGCAAGACTGTCGAAGGCTTTAAGTTGCAGGACACCGAGATTTGCGTTTATGGCGGACAGGAAAATTACATAACGACCAAGTTGTATGGGGCCGTTTTTGACGCAAAGACAAAGGAGCCTTTGGCGGGAATTAAAGTCGCGGTTTATAACGGAACGCGACAAATGGCCGAAGTTTTTACCGACGAAAAAGGCGTGTATTACTTTGACGACATGAACTTGTGGGCCGGAGTGGGCGTTGACTACACGATGATTGTTTCCGACCCCAAAAAGAAACTCAAGGCTTTGCGCCGCGACTTCTCGTTTGAAACCTACGAAGTCACCCGCGAAGAAATTGTTTTCTTGGAATCAAAGAAATAATATGGGCGCAAAGGATTTCCTCCGCCGCGAAATTTTTAGGCTCTATAGGCACAACTCTGCCAAAGAGCATTCCCTTGACTATCTTTTTTGGGAATGCACAAGGCGCTGCAATTTAAATTGCAGGCACTGCGGCTCGGACTGTACAAAGGAGTCTAATGTTCCCGACATGCCGCTTGAGAATTTTGCAAAGGCTCTGGACTCCGTAAAAGAAAAAAATCCCAATAAAAAGATGACTGTCTGCGTGACAGGCGGAGAGCCTTTGCTTAGAAATGATTTGGAGGCGGCCGGAGCGGAAATCCGAAAGCGGGGCTTTAATTGGTGCATGGTTTCAAACGGCCTTGCGATGACGCGCGAGCGCTTTGACTCTTTGATAAAAAGCGGGCTTGGAGGCCTTAGCCTTAGCATTGACGGCTTGGAAAAAGAGCACTTTTATTTGCGCAAAAACAAAAAGTCCTTTGGAAGCGTCGTCTCGGCGATCGAGCTTTGCGTTGAGAGGCATGAAAGATACCCGCGCCTTTTTTTGTTCGACGTTATCACTTGCGTTCACTCAGGGAATATTGACGCGCTGCCGTCGCTCCGCGATTTTTTGATAGCGAAGGGCGTTGAGTATTGGAGGCTCTTTTGCATTTTTCCAAGCGGCCGCGCGGCGCAAGACTCGCTTTCGCTTAGCGGCGAGCAGTACAGGCGCTTGATGGATTTTATAATAGAAACAAGAAGCTACAAGAGCGCGGACGGCGGCTCTATTTTTGCAAGCCATTCTTGCGAGGGCTACTTGGGCCCGTATGAGTTAAAGGCAAGAAATTACCTTTTCTTTTGCAGGAGCGGCATTAACATCGCTTCGGTCATGTGCGACGGTTCCATAACCGGCTGCCTAAGCGTCCGAAGCCCGGACTTTATTCAGGGAAACATTTACAAAGACGACTTTATGGACGTGTGGAACGAGAGGTTCTCCAATATGCGCGACCGCTCGTGGGCGAAAACCGGCATCTGCCAAAAGTGCAAGTCGTGGCGCTGGTGCGAGGGAAACGGCTTGCACCTTCACGCGGACGCTTGCTCCCAGCCGGCGTATTGCAACCTAAGAATTTTGGAAGGAAGATAATATAGGAGGAGTGTGTCATGAAAAAAATTTTTGCGGCTAGGGCGCTTTTGTTTTGCGCGCTTTTATTTTTTGCGTCGGCCGCTTTTGGCCAGGCCAAGAATTCCGGCGGCAAAAAGTCGCCCCGCGTTTACGGAGAATGGAAAACCTCGGACGTTGATTGCCTATTGCTGGACACGGACAATTACGCTTGGTTTTTTCTCGACGACGGCAAGGACACCGTTGTGGCGTATGGCATGTATTCCTACAACTTGGACTTTATAAAAATCAAGGCCGCCAATGTTTGGAGGGTCTCGGAAGATTCCCGGACTTGCGACGTGGATTTTGTCTTTCCATATTCCTTTGACGCTGAAAACAATTTGCAAATTGAGGCTTTTGGAAAAAAATATCATTTTACAAAATACGCGCTAAAAAACGGCCTTTATCCGCCAAAAGACGGCTCCCTTGACGGAACGTGGACTTGCAAGTTTTACGGAACGGAAAACGGTCAAAAGTTTTGCCTGGACACAAAAATCTACATTTATGGCGGAGCGATGATTATGCTGTTTTATCGCGACGGCGATTTTTGCCGAACGTCGGCCAACCATATTTTTTACAAGAACAATATTCTTTATCTAAGCAACGCGGCGGCCGACTTTATCCCGCTCAGCCAAAATGCCAAGAATAAAAATCAAAAGAGTCTTGACTATCCTTTTGGTGAGGTTTCCGTTCCGCCTGTGGATGCGATTTTTAAGGGTTTTGAAAAGTATGCGACTTACGAGGCGGTAATGCCGTTCAGCCTAAAGAAAGACACGCTGACCCTAAAAATCGACGGAAAAAAGCTAAAACTGAAAAAACAGGGCGAGCTTTGGAAATAAGGAAACAATATATTTATTTTAACATAGAAGAAATTTGTATTAAATAACAAAAAATTATTTGCTTTTTAAGATATACTGGTCTATAATTATTAATATGATAAAAGGTGCTGAGTGATTTACGATTATATTCATTCGGCGCTTTTTTTTTAACTCGCTTTGGCTTTTTGCCTATTCTACGGGTTATGATTCTTTTTTATAGAGAGGTGTTTTTATGAAGAAAAACAAATTGCTTGTGGCGCTTGTAGCCGCGATGGCCCTTGTGGCCGCCTTGCCGCTCAGCGCCGCAAAGAAGAAGGACGGCTCAGTCACGCTCAAAAAGAAAGACGTGAGCTTTGAAAATCAGGGCGGAAGCCTTACTGTGAGGAACGAAACAAACGGTGAGTTAGTTATCTTTGTAGGAAAAGTCGAAAAAGGCACGGTTCTTGGAGGCGTACATGCTCGTGGAAGCACGAATTTTGATTTAAGAAATGTTCCGAGTATTCCTGCAAGCGGCTCTCTTATGATTCGCGCCGCATCTTACGAGATTTATAAGGGTAAGGCAAGAATTACGGAGGACGACGTAGTTTTTACAGGACTTGTTGTTTATAACTTGAATGACTCGGGAGATAGAAGCGATATTTCTATTTATAAGGGAATTGATGTTCAGCAAAAACACTGCATTTATGTAAGCAATCTTTCGCCGGGATACGTTCTTGAGTTGAGAAAAGGCTCGCAGGCGCAAGGTGAGGTTATCGCTACGCTTCCGCCCTTGTTGCGACACAAGCGCGTTTATTTGGAGCCTGATCTTGATGGGTATGGAACTGATATTTTCCCGACATTTATTTATGTAGATCCCAAAACGGGTGAAAAGACTTCTTTTGCGGGAAAAGAAGCGGATGCCGAAACTGTGCTTCCTGATCCAGTTGGTTCGAGCGAAATAAATAGTTATGAGTGGAATGGTCCAAGCGCAGGCGCCGTTAATTATAAAGTTGCCTTTATTAAGCTTAAGAACGGCACAAAGAAAAGCATTGAATTTAGGGACGGAACAAAAGACTTGCTTAGCAACAAAGGTCGTCGTCTTACTCCGTCGGGCCGATTGGACACTTATGAAATCGCTTCCGAAATGGGTGAAAGCGGCCAGACTTATACAAGTTTGGCTTGCCGCATAGCTCCAAACATTCACACGATGCCTATATCAAAGTATGTGTTTAGACCGGGATATGTTTACGAGCTTTCTGTAACAGACATGAACGGAAATTATGAATATGGCATTCGCGAGATTGAGAAGAAAAGCCTCGTTGATGATTCTCGCATCTCGCTCTTTGGCGAGTGATAGTTATTTAGCCTAAATGGAATTCGCCGTCTCGCTTGCGGGGCGGCGAATTTTTTCTTTATTTACGGAGAGTTTTTTATGAAACGAGCTTTTATTTGCCTTGTGGCGCTTTGCGCTTTACTGTACCCAATCTATGCAAAGCCAAAAATTGAAGACAATACTTTTTCCGCCACAGTCATAAACAACTCTGACTTTGAAATTTTAGTTGACGGCGAGCGGATCGCGCCTGGCGCGCAGGTCGAACATAAATTTCCGCTCCATAATTCCGCCATGGCTTCCGCGGATTGGGACATTGAGTATACAGTGCCGTTGACTGACAAAGTGTTTTATGTTTTTGACGAGAATAAAACGCTTTCTGACAATCAAAAAATTTTTTCGATCGCAAATCCCACAGGCCAGTATGTGGAGCATTGTTATGCCGTTGTCTTTAACGACTCTGATGAAGTTGTTGAATGCAGGGGCCGCGGCACCATCGGTTATTCTTGCTACACAAAAGGCGTTGTGAATTCAAGAAACGCTTTGCCGGATGTCGGCTCTGTTGCGGCTCATTCTGTAGCTGTATGTCCTATAGGAAGCGTTAGCAGCGAATTTACAATAATGCCTACATCAACAAACGCAAGGCTTGCCACCGGCATTTCCTACCGCAAAGGCTACGTGTACTACATTTCCTACAAAGACGGAAAGGTGACGCTAAGGGACGCAAGGCCTATTCAGAGCGTAAAGGAAAAACTTTGGAAAAAGGAATACGGCCGCTCGGTTATTTTGCGCGGAATAAAAACAAAAGGAAACAAGGCTTTTGTTTTGGGAACGGACAATGTAAAGGACGCAAAGGGCAATTTGTATTCCGAGGGCTTTATCCAGCGCATAGACGCCGCGGGAGCGGAGGACTGGAAGGAACCGTGTTCTGTAAAAGGCGCGGACACTTACCTTTACGACATCGCCTTTGACGGTCCGGAATCTTTTTTGATCGCGGCTCAGACTGTAGGCGCGGATTACGAAGGCCTTTTGTTAAGCTATGACGTGGAAGGAAAACTAAAAAAACGCCTTCCTGTAAAAGGCTCCGCGGGTTTTGACACGATAAGAAAGGACAAGGGCGGAAACCTTTATGTACGCGGCGCCGACATGAACGGAAGTCCATTGGAGTATTCCGTTGGAGCGGGACTTGCGCTTTCAAAGGTAAAGCCTTTTGACCTTGATCCGCTTGCCGAAGAATTCGTTCAGTCTGTGACAGCGGTTTTGTATGACGACGACGGCGCCACCTTTATCGCCGGCGAAAGCGCAAGGCAAGAACGCCCCACGGCGACTGTGGTTCAAGTCAAGGCTGGCGGAGGCGTCGACGTTCTTTATTCGGCGCGAGAGCCCAATTCCTACATAATGGACATGAAAATTAAGCGCAAAGAAGGCGTTTTGCTTGTCTGTGGTTCGCTTGACGCCAAAGATTCCGCGGGAAACGGAGGCAAGCCTTTTATTCGCTGCGTAAACATAAAAAGCGGTGTTGTGGAATGGGAGCACATTTTTAAGACAAGCCGTTACGAAGTTGCCTTTAAAATCGCTGAGTTTGAAAGCTATGGTTTTGGAGTTCTTTTGGTCAACGCAAACGACGAGGGAAACATTTCCGCTCCGTGCGCTCTTGTAAGGACCAACGCCGTCGGCGAGTTTGACTTTTAGTTTTTGGAGGAGAAGGGTATGAAAAGATTTTATTTGTTCTTTATTTGCGCGTCGCTTGCCGTGGGCCTCTTTGCCGAAAGATCCGTTCAAGACGTTTTAAAGACTTTTGACGAAGCGCTTATGAAAAACGGAGTGGGCGAGGCCGGAGCGGTAATCGGAAAAATCACTTACGCCGACACCGATGTTTGCGGAAGCGTCGTTCCTTTCTTTAGGGGGGAGATAGAAAAGGCGGCCGACAACACGCGAAGAATAAAAATCGTTCCTTCTTCCAACGCGGACGATGGGGCCAAAATCGTTGCCGCCACCCGCAGCCTTGGAGCCGGAATGCTTATGCCCAAAAATAACGCGGCGAAAAAGAATTATGTCATCGACGGTCGCTACAACGAAAAGGACGGCGGCGTTGAGCTTGTTCTTACTCTTTTGGACCAGGACGCAAAGCCTGTGAAAAGCGCTGGCGTGTTCTTTGCAAAGGACAAGGTGCAGGGCTACACCCTTTATCCTTCAAACATAAAGACGCAAAAACTTGTGGACGAAGACTTTGCCGCCGCCGCCCAAAACACTTCCAACGAAAAGCTTAAGATAAGCGCCTGTATGCTTGACGAGCAGGGAAACCAAGCCGAAATTTTGAGGCCCGGCGACATCGTAAAGTTTGTGATTCAAACAAGCTCGGACTCATACATAGCCTTGCAGGGAATAGACGCGACCGGCGACGTTTACTGGCTTCCGATAGAAGACAACTTTATTCCCGCCGGAAAAAAGCGCGTTTTTCCTGACATCGAGGGGACGGATTTTAAGGTTATGGACGGAATCTATGGAGCGGAATCAATCATCATTCACGCTTTTTCCACAAACGAAGCGCTGCAAAGCCAAGTAAGCTTTTTGGAAGGAAAATACCGCAAGGGTATGATAGGGAACACTCGAGGCATTGGAGCGTTCAAGTCAAATTCCGCTGGAACGGGAACCAAGGATTCCGCAAACGGAATGTTCAAGATTGTTTATACGGTGGTTGAATGAAAAAGATTATATTGGCTTTTGCCGCGGCCTTTTTTTGCGCCGCGCTTTTTTCGTACGAGTCAAGCGACATTGACTTTACGATAAAACCCAAGACTCATTTTAGCCAGGGGGCGTCTGGCGCCGGAAAGTCGGGATTGGCCGAACAAGACAAAACTGCGGTAAAGAACAAGACCGAAGTCGCGCTGCCTGACCAAAAGCTTTTGCGCGGCTTTGAGCGCTTTCCAAAAGTGGACGCGTTTGGCGACGCTCTCCCCGACAGTTTTTTGTTTTACCGCAAAAACCTTTCTTCAAGCCAAAAGTCGGCTTACGACGAAATCTACAAGGCCTTAATGAACGCCAACCCCACGCTTGACCTTATTACGCGCGTTCATAACGAAGAGCTGGCAACTGTAATGGAAGCGGTGTATTACGACAACCCCGAGCTTTTTTGGTGGGCGGGCGGATACAGTTATTGCTACAATTCCATTTCCGGCTTGGTAACGCAAATTGAATTCAAGCTTTTGTTCAGCGAACGTGACTTGCCGATCGCCAACAAGATTTTCTTTAATATGTCCATGCCAATAATTTTTTACGCCAATCTTTTGGACAACGACATGGACAAGATCAAGTACGTTCACGACTACCTTTGCCTTTCGATTGACTACGACATAGAAGCCTTTAATTCAGGCAACTATGGCGGAAAGTTGCAAACAGCTTACAGCGCCGTCGTTGACTACAAGACCGTTTGCGCGGGTTATTCAAGGGCCTTTGCCTATTACATGCAGCAATTGCGCATTCCCTGCTCTGTTTTGTCCGGAAGCGGACACGCTTGGAATATGGTTCAAGTTGGCGGCGAGTGCTATCAAATCGACGTTACTTGGGATGACGGCGCGCAAGTTCCCGTTTACTTTAACTTGCCGCACGCTCAAATGCAAAAGGTTGAAAGCCATTCTCCAGGTCCCAACGCCAACGCCGTCATTTTGGCCAATCCGACTAGGAGCGAACGTTTTAAGTACGAAAACTATTTTGGAAAGGCGCCGATTGGCCGCCCCTACACATACAGGGAACTTTCTCGCATTAAGGAAGACGTTGAGAATCCCGCCTTTGCCCAGGTTGCCAAGGAGCAGGGGCAGGGCGGGCAAAGTTCTATGCTTGCGCTAAAGCAAATCGATTTGTTGGGCAGCATGCTTGACGCGAACGGAAATCCGGTTTCCAAATTGCGGCCAAACGACATCGTTAAGTTTAAGGTTTTGGCCGATGCGGACTGCTACCTTGCCATTTTGTCGATAGACGCAAACGGCGCCAAGGCTTGGATTCCGATGAACAATAATTTTTTGGAAGCGGGCAAGCAAAGGGTTTTTCCTGACTTGTCGGGAAGAGTTCTTAGAATCGCCGACGACGGAGTTTTTGGAAAGGAGCATGTCATAATTTACGCTTGCTCAAACAAAGAAGACCTTCCGTCAAAGGCGGCCAGCGGAAAATATTCCAACGAAGATTTGCACGCGATTATGCGCCGGCAGCAAGCCGCGCGCAAGTCGCCCGACCAGGCCTTTGGCGTTGCAAAGATAACTTATGAGATTGTGGGGAAGTAAAATGAAAAGACTTTTTGTTTGCGCGCTTTTTGCCGCGATGATTGCCGCCGCGTTTGCGGAGCCAAAGAACGCCCTTCTTGTCGCCAACGGAAATTACACTAGTTTTGGAAGCTTGAACACGCCGGTAAAAGAGGCAAAGGAGCTTAAGAAGTCTTTGGAAAAGTTGGGCTTTGCTGTAACGATTGTGGAGAACGCTGGCCGCGAAAAGATTTTGGACTCTCTCCTTGATTTTCAGCGCGCTGTTTCGGCAAGCGGCGGAATAGCGTTTTTTCACTACGGCGGACACGCCGTTCAAGTTGCCGGAAAAAATTATTTGATCCCTGTTGACGCGGACATTCCGGACGAGCGCAGGGTTTCAAGCCGCGCCGTAGACGTTGACGAAGTTATGGCCAGCATGCAAGGCGAGACGAACATCGTAATCTTGGACGCTTGCCGAAACAATCCGCTTCCTTCTTCCAGCGGCCGCAGCGCCACTCGCGGCCTTGTTATGAGCGAATACAAGCCTGCCAATTCCATCATCGTGTATTCGGCGCAAGCTGGAAAGGTTGCCCAGGACGGAATATTCACTCCGATTTTGACAAAGAAAATTTTGGAGAAAAAAGAATTGGGCGCGGTTTTGCGCGACGTTCGAAAAGAAGTTTTTGACAAAACCAACGGTGAGCAAAATCCCGGCGAATACAACGAGCTTATGACTCCCGTTTACCTTGCGGGAATCTCAGAGTCAAAGCCGCAGGAACCGCTCCCCATTGAAAATCCTCCCGCTCCGGAAAAAAAGAAAGAGACGCCCGCTCCGCAAAATCCTGTTCCGCAAAACAACTCTGACAAAACGGATTACCTTGCGCTTGCCCAAAAAGAGCGCGAGGCAAAGAATTGGCAAAAGGCGGCCCAGTTGTATCAAAAGTCCGCCGACCAAGGAAACGCGGTGGGGCAATGCCGCCTTGCCGAACTTTTGCTTGAGGGGCGCGGCGTAGGACAGAACTATTCCAAGGCGATGGAACTGTTCAAAAAATCCGCCGACCAAAATTACGAGGGCGCTTTTTACGGACTTGGCGTTTGCTACGAGTTTGGCCGCGGAACCTGGATGGACTACGGCAAGGCAAGCGAGTTTTACCAAAAGGCCGCGGACAAAAATTACGCTTTGGCCCAGTATCGTTTGGGCGAGCTTTACTATTCAGGTCTGGGCGTAGCCCGCGACAAGGCAAAAGCCAAAGACTTGTGGCAAAAAGCTTCCGCCAACGGCAGCCAAGAAGCCGTCAAAAGATTGAAGACCGCCAATTTTTAACCCCATTTTTTAGAAGGAGCCGTTTATGAAAAAGAGAGTTTTGTTTTTTGCCGTTGTGGCGATGTTCGCTGCGATAGGGTGGGCTCAAACGCCGGAACTCGACCAAAAGATCGCTGATTTGCAAAGCGAAGAATTTTCGGAATCCATTGAATGGCTCAATAAACTGGAAAAAGAGCTTAAGCCGCATTATCGCGAAAACGATTCCTTATACGCGGTCATCGCGTATAGAAAGGGCGAAGTCTACTCTTCGGAATTTCAGTATGAAAAAGCCATTGAAGAGCGCAAAAAGGCGATATCCATTTTTGAAAAGCTTGGCGGCAACGACGAGGATATCGCGGACTTGTGGGGCTTGATTGGCAATGACTACAATAATCTTGGAAAAATTTCAGAAGCTGTAGACGCCCATAAAAAGGCGCTTGACATATGCAAAAGGGTTTTTGGCGAAAACAACACTAACACGGCCTCTGCCTACAATAACCTTGCGGTTGATTATACCGCGATGGATAAATTTGACGAGGCTTGGAAGTACTATGAAAAAGTTATCGCCATAATTGAAAAAGTTGCCGGGCCAAAAAGTCTTGACACGGCTATAGCTTATTTTAATGTCGGACTCTTTTTTTACAATAAGGGCGACATCTCCAAGTCCTTTGAATACTACGAAAAGTCTCTTTCGATAGTTGAAAAAAACGCTTCAAACGATCCTTTTATGGCAAATTGTTACAACGCGATAGCCGGCAATTACGCCGCCATTGGGGATGAGGAAAAGTCTTTCGCTTACTCGCAAAAAGCGTTGAAAATGGCCCTGAAATCCTATGGCGAAGACAATCCTGAAATACGTGTCTTTTGCAATTCTTATGCCTCAAAGCTGCAAGAGCACGCCCGCGTTACTGGAGACGTGGATTCGCTTATTCAAGCCACAGACTATTATGGCAAAACAATCAATTTAAGCGCCAAGTATAAAATTTTTGACGATCATATGCTGTCGGCTTGCTTTGACTATGGATGGTTCCTTGAGAGTCTTGGGCCTAACGGTTGGATAAAGGACATGATTCTTTCTGACAGTTCCCAAGATGTATACGATGGAGTGATAGAAAACCTAAAAAAGTCTATTAATACTACCATTCCGCCAGATTTGGGAAAAACAATCTATCCAGATTACAAGGGGACAAAGATAATAAATGACGGCGCGAGATTGCTTTACAACATGGCTTTGTGGATTAGGCAAAATTTTGCCGGCATTACAGAGGATGGCTTTGTCGCAGACTTGTACCACAGAATTGGGGTTACATACGAAAACGACGGAAACAGCCAAGAGGCGAAAAAATATTTTAAGAAATCCCTTGATATAAATAAAAAAGTTTTTGGCGAATTTAGTCCGGCTTGCGCAACCCTTTACTTTGACATGGGATATTTTGCCCATCAAGCTGGAGACAATAAAACCGCTGTTGCCGAGTGGAAAAAATGCCTTAAGTCGCTGGAAGGCTCTCAAAATTATTCATATGCCATTGATAGGGTAAAGGACATCCTTTATTGCAAGGTTGACGACAAGGCTTTCACTGCGCAAGCGATAAATTTCGCGCTTTCGGCGGCCGAAAAGGCGCGTCTTGACTCTGACTCCAAAAAGTCTTCAATAATGAAAAAGATTTTGCCGGTCTATTATTACGCGGTAAAATTTTCGGCGGAGCAAAACGACGCAAAAAAGGCTTTTGAGTATTCAGAGCAAATGAGAAGCCGCGCCTTCCTTGACCAAATGGGCGTTGAGGAGGCGCTTAAGCTTAAAGGAATAACGGACGCGCAAAGGGATTCTGTCCGCGGATTGATGAAAAAAATTTCCGGCCTAAAAAAGAGTTTTGACGAGCAAAACTCTCTTCCAATTAGCGACCGCGACTCTCAGGAGATGACGCGCCTCGCAAAGGAGCTTTCGGAGGCGGAAAAAAAACTTGCTCTTCTTGACGCGGAAATTTCAAAAAAGGTTCCTAGGTACGCGCAGTTGCGCAACCCGCAAACCGTTACCGCCGCGCAGGCGCAAGCCTGGTGTCTTCAGAACAGGGCGGTCGTGGAATATGTCCTTTGGTCCGACGACTACATCGGAGCCGGAAACGAAAATAACTCAACGGATTCCTATTGCATTGTCCTTACAAAAAGCGGCGCACAAATCATAAAACTGGACAACGCCTTTGACTATTCGTCTTGCGTCAACGCGCTAAGAAAAAAGATAATTTCCGGAGCGGCGGAGCAAGATTTTGAAAAGGAAAGGAACGACCTTTACGCGCGCCTTTGCGAGCCTCTTGTCGCCAAGCTTGGAAAAGAGATAACCGAACTTGTGATCGTTCCTGACGGAAACCTTTCGTTCTTGCCTTTTGACATCCTAAGAAAGAATTCATTTGACAAAGACTTTGGCGAAAGTTACTCAATCGAGCTTTCTCCGTCGATTTCCATCAGCTATTTGCTTGGAAAAAATTCCAGCTCCATGGGGAACGCCCTGGCTTTTGGCGGCGCTTGGTATGACGAAAGCCTTACGGAAGCCCAGCACAGGCAAATGTTTGAAAACGCCGCCGCCAGCGTAAAAAAAAATTCCCGTAAAATACAAGCGGTAAATGTTTCCCCAAATGAGATGTCCGCAAATCAAAGAGAGGCGATAGAGGAGATAATCGCCCAAAAAGGCATCGGCGGATATCTTGCGTCAAAAAACGGACATTGGGGAAACTTGCCCGGCACTTTGACTGAGGTGAACCGCCTGCAGTCAAATGTTTTTAGCGCCGGCGCGATGACATTAAAAACCCAAGACCAAGTTACTGAAAACTCCGTCAAAAAACTTTCCAGCGACGGCCAGCTTTTAAGATATCCAATACTTCACTTTGCCTGCCACGGCTATTTTGACAAATACGTTCCGGAGATTTGCAGCCTTGTTTTTTCCGAGGTCAGCGGAAAGTTTTCAAAAGTATCAAATGACGACGGCTATCTTACTGTTCCCGAAGTTTCAGTCCTTGACCTAAACGCAGACATGGTTTGCCTTTCTGCTTGCGAAACCGGCATGGGAGAAATCCGTTCCGGCGACGGTTTGGTCGGCCTTTCGCGCGGCTTTATGGTCGCCGGCGCCAAGAACGTTGGCGTAAGCCTTTGGAGCGTTGACGACGAGGCTACTTCCGAGTTTATGGTCAGGATGTACAAAAAACGCAAGGAAGGAATGAACTACGTTGACGCTTACCGCGCCGTCAAAAACGAATTTAGAAAAGACAGCCAGTGGTCGCATCCTTTTTATTGGGCGGCTTTTACTTTGTACGGAGGAGCGGGCAACGCGGGAACGGCTTTTGCCGCGCAAAATCTAAAGAACGACAAATCTGCCGCCGAAGACGCGTATCAAAGGGCCTTGTCCGCTAAAGACAACGGCGAGTATTCATCGGCGCTCGCGCTTAGTCTTGAAGCGGCAAACGCTGGCCATGTCGGCGCGCAAGGATTGCTCTCCCAGCTTTACTATGAGGGCAAGGGAATAAACAGGGATTACGCAAAAGCCCTTGAATGGGCGAACAAAGCCGCAAAAAAGAACGATCCGCGCGGCCTAAACACGCTTGGCCTTGCAAACTATTATGGAAACGGCGCGAAAGTTGACGGCAAAAAGGGCGAAGCGTATTTGATAAAAGCCGCTGCCGCAGGCCTTGCCGACGCGCAAGTCAATTTGGGAAATATATATTCTTCCGACCGTTCTGCAAGAATGAACAAGGCCGTAGAATATTACTCCATGGCCGCGGAGCAAGGCGATGTCAGGGCGGAATACGCATTGGGCGTTTTGTACTTTAACGGCAATGGGGTTCCTCAAAATTATTATACCGCTTTGGATTTCTTTAAAAGGGCGGCAAATAAAAATAATGGCCGCGCGTGTAATGATATAGGCTTGATGTATCAATATGAATACGGCGTTCAAAAAGACGAGAGCCTCGCGCTAGAGTATTTCTTGAAAGGCGCAGAACTTGGCGACGCGATGGCGCAATCTAATGCTGGCTATATATATGAAACAAGGGGTGAAATATCTAAAGCGGTTTATTGGTATGAAAAATCCGCGGAACAAAATTACGCCGCGTCGCAAAGACGCTTGGGAAATATTTTTCAGTCGGGATATCAAACTGGCGTAAAGGGAACGCCGGATTATTCAAGGGCAAAAGATTTGTTTGAAAAAGCCTCCGCTCAAAACGACGCGCTTGCCCAGCATTATTTGGCGCGCATTTACTATGAAGGTAAAGGAATCCAACATAACTATTTCAAAGCTTTTGAATTTGAAAAGAAAGCCGCTGAGAACGGTCTTGCTGAGGCGCAATTCTGGACTGGTTGCATGTATGAATTTGGTCAAGGCGTTAACGCCGACATAAATGCGGCAAATGATTGGTACAAAAAAGCTTCCGCTAACGGTGATGTCAGGGGCACATATAATCTTGGTTTTAATTATTGGAATGGCGTTGGTGTAGGAAACGACTATGTAACGGCATTTGAATTGTTCAACAGAGTTGTTGAGAAAGGACAGTCATTTACGAATGAATATCTGGACTCATTGTGTTATCTTGGCTGCGCTTACAATTTGGGACTAGGAACGAAGCAGGACTATTCAAAAGCGCTTGAATGGTATAAAAAGGCGGCCGATTTGGGGCAAAAAAGCGCCCAACATAATTTGGCTATAATGTATGAAAATGGACAAGGAGTAAAACAGGATTACGCAAAAGCTTTTGAATGGTATCAAAAATCCGCCGCGCAGGGAAATGCGGATTCGCAATGTAATATTGGCTTTTTATATGAAAACGGAAGAGGCGTTAAGCAGAGTGACAAAAAAGCTTTTGAATGGTATAAGAAGTCGTCGGAGAATGGCTGTGCCACCGCTCAACGTAATTTAGGATTAATGTATGAAAATGGAAAGGGATGCGAAAAGTCTTTTTCCGAAGCGAGAAATTGGTATCAAAAAGCCGCCGACCAAGGAGATTCTACCGCCCAACACATTCTTGCCCGCATTTATTATGACGGAAGGGGCGTTGCGGTAGATTACGCCAAAGCTTTTGAATATGAAAATAAAGCTGCGTGGAACGGTGTTGTTGAGGCTCAATACTGGCTAGGCTATATGTATGATAGTGGTAAGGGTGTTGCTGCTAACGCGTATACTGCGAACGGATGGTATGAAAAGGCTGTTGCAGGCGGCGATGTAAAGGCCGCTTATGAGCTGGGGCATAATTATTGGAAAGGCAAAGGTTGGTCAAAAAACGAAGCAAAGGCCTTTGAGCTGTTCAATAAAGTCGTGGCCAGCAATCAAACATCTTTAAAAGAATATATATACTCCATGTTTTTTCTCGGTTGCGCTTATGATTTTGGAAGAGGCGTAAAACAAGATTATTATAAAGCGATGGAGTGGTATCAAAAAGCCGCCGCGCAAGGAGATGCGGACGCGCAGAATAATATTGGCGCAAAGTAGGAAAATGGACAAGG
>JAEEVR010000014.1 GCA_016290995.1 Treponema sp.
CGTCGTCTTCGTAAGCGCGGTCGGCAAAAACTTCGCTGGCGCATTTTATGCCAACTTCTTTTGCGGCAGTTAAAAGCGCGCTTCCGCTTAGGCCAATAAGAACAAGACTTTCGTCAACTTGCGCCACGGCTTCGGCGATGGCTAGGGCAAGACGCTCGTCTTTGGCCGCCATATTGTACATGGCGCCGTGCGGCTTTACATGGTTCATCTTGATTCCGCTTGCCTTGCAAAAAGCGTTTAGAGCGCCGATTTGATAGACCACCATCGCCTTCAATTCTTTTGGCGAAACGTTCATGTTCCTGCGGCCAAAGCCCGCCAAGTCAGGAAAGCCCGGATGCGCGCCGACTTTCACTCCGTTTTCTTTTGCGAGCGCGACAGTTTTTTCCATCACTAACGGGTCGGAAGCGTGGAAGCCACACGCGATGTTGGCGGAACTGATGAATTTAATCACTTCATCGTCCATTCCGATTTTGTAATTTCCAAAACTTTCTCCCAAGTCGCAATTCAAATCAATTTTCATATAGCCGTTCCTAGCGAATCAATAATTTCTTTTTCTGTGTCCATGTTGAATCCGTCCACGCTGAGGTTTTGCTTTTTCAAAACGCCGTCAACGCTTCCCATTTCAACAGTCTTTTTAATAAACGCTTTCGCTTCTTCAAAATTCATAAAGACTTTCACGCCGCTCAACTTTTCAAGGTAGGCGATGATTGCGTACGCGCCCCAGTTTGAAACCGTCGCGATCACAAGCTCGTCCACCGTGATGACGCAAGGCTTTAGCGAAAGTTTTTCCTCAATGATTGAGGCGACGTTTCCCATGCCGATTTCGTTTCCGCCGTCGCCAACGCCGATTGTTGGAACGATTCCAAAAGCGATGCGAAAAAACAAATCAACGCTGGCTGTCTTGTCGCTTATGCTCACGCCGCGCATGTTGGCGTATTCGCGGGCGGCGTTCTCTCCGCATCGCTCAACGCTTATCAAACCTACCGGCGTGTATTTTCCAAGCAACTCCATGCACCAGCTTACATCGGCGTTCATCGGCATGTACAAAACATCGATTCCCTCCGATTCAAAAAAGCCCTTGCAAAAATCGTCGGTAAGAATCATCGGCTTAAAGCCTAGCTTTTGCAAAGCCTTGGCAAGAAACAAAGTTCCCACCGGCCCGTCAGTTTCCGCAAAGCCCGCCACATAAAATCCTGTGGCCAGGAACACAGTTCCCTTTTCCCAGTTGAGAATTGTCTGGGCGGCCTTCTTTGCGTAACTGTCGGTTTTGTAGCCGCGCAGAATGTCCATTCCTCTGCCCGAATGCCGCAAAACTATGTCTTCTATCGATTCCATAATTAAATTATGTCGGCCTTGTATCCCGTCTCTTTTTCAAAATCCTCGACGGCCGCCTTCTGCAATTTCTTCAAAAGTTCGGGCGCCTTTCCTCCGACTTTCTTTCCGTCGATTTCATAAGCCGCCAATCCCAGCGTTCCTGCCGAAGTGATGAAAATTTCGTCCGCGGCGAAAAGCTCGTCCAATGTAAAAACTCTTTCTTCGTAAGGAACGCCAAGCTTTTGGCAAAGAGAAATAAAGTGGCGGCGTGTGACGCCCGGAAGAATCAATTCGTCCAAGGGCGGCGTGATAAAAACTCCGTCCTTGATTATGTTGACGTTTGTGTGCGCGCATTCTGTAACGCGCGATCCGCGATGGAAAATCACTTCCTTGGCGCCAGCCTCAAACGCTTTTTGGCTTCCCATAACGCTAGGCAGCAAGTTCAATGTTTTTATGTTGCAGTGAAAAAAGCGCGTGTCTTCTTCCGTAATTAACTTGCAGGGATTTCGCAAGTCAGTCAATTTTGATTCGGTGATGTTAATCAAAAGGTTCGGCTCGACATTCGGAAAAAGGTGGTTTCGCGCCGCCGTTCCTCTTGTGACTTCCCAGTAAACAAAGCAAACGCCGTCAGAGTCCATCGCGTCTATGCACTTTTGCAATTCGGCGACAAGCTCTTCTTTTGTCAGCTTGAACGGAATCTTAACGGCCTTGAGGCTGTTGTAAAAACGCTCGACGTGCCAATCCGTCTCAAAAATTTTTCGATTGGCGCAGTAAGTGGCGTCGTAAACGCCGTCTCCAAAAAACATGGCTCTGTCCAAGAAGGGAATTGTCATCTCTTCCTGCAAACCCATCTTTCCGTTGTAATACGCAACATTCTTCATTTTTTTGCCTCCGTTCTATTTAATTTTGCAATTGCGCTTCTGGAATGTCTGTTATCAACATGTGGCCAGGCGCGTGCGTGATGCAAAAATCGGGCTTTGAATTCATCACCACGCTTTGAGGAGTAACCCCACAACACCAAAAAACCGGAACCTCGCCTTCTCTAATAGCGCTTGGCTCGCCAAAATCCGGCTTGCTTATGTCCTTTATTCCAATCACTTCGGGCGAACCTATATGGATTGGAGCGCCGTGGACTTTCGGCACTTTGGCCGTCACCGTAACCGCTTTTACAATTTGCTCATGCCGAATTGGCCTCATCGACACGACCATTTTTCCGCTGAAAATTCCAGCGGGTTTTGTATCGATGTTCGTAAGATACATCGGAACATTGTGGTTTTCAGAAATGTTCCTGACATCTATTCCGGCGGCCATAAGCGGCGCCTCAAATGAAAAGCTGCAGCCTATCACAAAAGACACAAGGTCGTCGCGCCAATAAAGGCTGGCGTCCTCGCATTCCTTGACAAGCTTTCCGTTTTCCCAAATTCTGTATTTGGGAACGTCCTTCGCAATGTCGCAGTCAGCGGCGGAAGAGTTAAGGAATCTGTTTCCTTCGTCGCCAACTTCCAAGAGCGGGCAAGACTGCGGATTGCGCTGGCAAAAAAGCAAAAAGTCGTAGGCGTATTTTTTGGGCAAAATGCAAAGGTTGGCCTGCGCCCAGCCGTCGCACATGCCGGATGTTTGACTCGTAATTTTTCCTTCGCGTATAAGACGGCGAACTTCCAGCGGACTTGAGTTTTTGTATGGATTTATGTTTTGCATTATGCCTCCTTGCGCCTTCATTAAAAATTCGAGCGGCGGTCTATTTTGAATTTTACTTTTGTTCCAGGAAGCGCCTGCGCCAACTTGTACATCGACGCTTTTTTAACGCAGGCGATTTTGGCGTAGCCGCCGGTCGTCTGCCTGTCCGCCGCCATCACAAGCGGAAGTCCTGCCGACGTTATTTGCACGGCGCCAAAAGGAATCGCGTCGGAAATTATGTCCGTCTTTCCACAGTCAAGGCTTGGCCCGTCAAAACGGATTCCCATCCTGTCGCTTTGCGCGCCAACCGTATAAACGGCGGCGGAAAATTTTTCCAAGCCCTCCGCGCCAAAAAAATCCGACTGCGACGACTTTACGCATTCCAACACCAGCGGCTCTTCGCAAGCGCGGCTCATTCCAAAAGCGCCGCTTTCGCCAAGCGCGCCAACAAAGCGGGGAGTCGCCGCGGCATTCCCGCAGCCCAAGGCAAGCGCATCTCCTGCGGCAAGCGGACTTCCTCCGTAGCCGCCAATCTTGCTCTTTATGTTTGTGGAGGCGCTTCCAAAAACTTTATGCGCAAGAACGCCGCCTCCAAAAGCGATATACGAACGTAGGCCTTTTGAGACAGAGCCACATTCAAGGACGGCGCCTGCCTTTGCGAAAATTCTTTTGTTCATCTCCACATGGACGCCGTCCAAAGCCGCTCCCTCAAAGGCCGCGCCGCAAATCGCAAAAGCGCAATCGCTCGTAAAACGAATTTTTGGGCCAAGCAATGTCGTTTCAAGGCAGGCAGCGTTCTCTTCGTTCCCGCAAAGCGCGTTGGCCAAATCAAAGCTCGTTTTGTCCATTACGCCGCTTTGCGAGATTCCGTATTTTTGGAATCCAACAACGCCGCCGTCTTGAATCGTGGTCATCAAGCCCGCTTCAAGAATTTCGATTCCGCCGCCGCACTCGTATTTTTCTTTTAACGCGCTTTTGGCGGCGCCTCCTCCCAAGCCCATTTCTTCAAGCCATTTCTTTTCGTCAAAACGCTCAAAGTCGCTTTTGCTGATGGGTTCAAAGCGGATTTTGTCTCCAGCCTTGTATAAAAAAATCGGATCGCGCTCAAGGTCAAAAACTTTGAGCGGCGTTCTTCCTATGATGTTCCAGCCGCCGGGCGATTCAGACGGATAAAGGCCTGTTTGCTTTCCGCCGATGGCCACGCTTCCCGCGGGGATTTTTGTCCGCGGCGTTTCAAGCCTGGGAGTTTCTAGCCGCTCGTCCATTCCGCCTAAATACGGAAAGCCCGGCAAAAATCCCATCATGTAAATCAAGTAGTCTGTGGAAGAGTGAATCTTAACCGCTTCCTCTTCCGAAAGCCTTGCGTTGGCGCAAACGCGCTCAAGGTCAGGCGCGAATTCCTTGCCTTCGTAGCAAACGGGAATCGCTATTGTCTTTCCGCAAGCAACGCCGCCCGCTTCTGCGCCGCAAGTTTTTTCAAGGGCTTCAAGCGCGATTTTTTTTAGCAAGGATGGCTTGCATTTTTTTTGGTCAAAATAAACGCTCGCGGCGCAATAAGTCGGAACAATTTCAAAGATTTCCGGCATGTCCTTGGTCAAAGAGGAGAACTTTTCGACAAAAGCGAATATTCGCCTGTTCACTTCCGGGCAAATTTTTTGCTCGAACTGAATCTGCAGAGAATCTTCGCTTGCAAGGACAATCTTCGCCGCATCCATTAATTCCCGCCAAGATAAGCCTTTTGCACTTCCGGGTTTGCGGCCAACTCTTCGCTTTTTCCGCTCGCGATTATTTCGCCGGTTTGCAAAACATAACCGCGATCGGCAAAGTCAAGCGCGACCTTTGCGTTTTGTTCGACCAAAAGAAGCGTCATCTTTTTTTGAATGTTCAAACGCTTAAGGGCGCGGAACATCTCGAACATCAATTTTGGCGCGAGTCCCATGCTGGGTTCATCCAACATGATAAAGTCGCAATCAGTCATAAGCGCCCGGCCCACCGCAAGCATTTGCTGCTCGCCGCCCGACAAAAGTTCGCTTCGTTGCTTGCGGCGCTCGTAAAGGCGCGGGAACAAATCGTAAAGCAGCTCGTACAATTCCATCGTGCGCATTTCATGGTGGTCTTCGTTCTTACGGCCATAGCAAGCCATTTGAAGGTTTTCTTCCACCGTGAGGTTTCCAAAAATATGGCGGCCTTCAGGCACAAGGCACATCATCTTTCTCTTAATCAAGTCCTGCGGTTCTGTTTTGAGAATGCTGCGTCCGTCATAAAGAATGTCTCCTTCAAGAACGGTCGGAGCCTCAGGCTTTGGCAAACGCGACAACGTTAGCAAAGTCGAAGTCTTTCCCGCGCCGTTCGCTCCGATTAACGTGACAATCTCTCCCCTGTCAACATTAAAGCTTATGCCGTGCAAGGCTTCTATGTTTCCGTATCCAACCTTTAAATTCTTAACTTCAAGCAACATAATCAAACCTCCTTTGCCCTCTTTGAAGGCAATCCTGAATACGCGTCCTTAATGCTGATGTCCGCGTTTCCAAGATAAGCCTCGATGACGGCCGGATTTTTTTGGATTTGCTCGGGCGTTCCTTCCGCAAGCTCCTTTCCAAAATTGATTACCTTTACGTTGTCCGCCAGCGTGTTAACGACTTGCATCTGGTGCTCGATCATCCAAATCGTTATGCCAAAGGTGTCGTGAATCCATTTAATGTAAGAAATCAATCCGTCAAGGTCGGAAGTGGAAAGTCCTGCGGCCGGTTCGTCCAACATCAAAAGCTTTGGATTCAAACTGAGCGCGCGGGCGATTTCAACGCGGCGCTGAATTCCGTACGGAAGGTTTTTTGGAAAGTCCAAAGCCTTGTCCGCAAGGCTGAACTTTTCCAAAAGCTCCCACGCCACTTTATGAATTTGCGCCTCGCGCTCCTTGTACTTTTTTGTCCTAAGAAAAACGTCCTTCAAGCCAAAGCCAAGCCGCGAATGTTGCGCGATGCAAATGTTGTCAAGAACAGTCATGTCGCTCCACAAGCGAATGTTCTGAAAGGTTCGGCCAATCTGCAAGTCAGCGATGACGTGCGGCCTCATGCCGTTTATTCTTGTTCCGTCAAAAACAATGTCGCCTTCGGACGGAACGTAAAAGCCGCTCACCAAGTTGAACACGGTTGTCTTACCCGCGCCGTTTGGTCCGATCAATGCGTTTATCGAACCCTTCTTGATGTCAACGTTGATGTCCGTCAAAGCCTGCAAGCCGCCAAAGCGATGCGTAAGATGATCTATCTTCAATAATGTTTCGCTCATGCCACGCCTCCTTCGCAAGCCGCGTTAGCTTCCCTAACTAGGTTCTTGTCCACAGGGAAGAGCTTCTTGAGCCGCGGGAAAACCTGCGTCAATTCCTTTGAGCCCATGATTCCTTCGGGATGGAATTCCATAATCAAAATCAAGATTAACGGAATGATTACCCACTTTAAGATTTGGGCCGGGCGCAAAAGTTCCAGCAAAATCGTAAACACAACCGCCGAAAGAACCGATCCGCTCAGCGAGCCCATGCCGCCAAGGTAAACCATTACCAAAGACTCGGTTGACTTCATGATTCCAAAACTTGCCGGATTGATAAAGCCAAGCAAGTGCGCGAACAAGCCGCCTGCGATTCCGGCCAAGAAGGAGCTGAAGGTAAATGCGATGAGCTTCATGTTGTTGGTGTTGACCGACATGATTTCCGCCGAAATCTCGTCGTACTTAACCGCGCTGATTCCCTTTCCCAAAGTTGAATTCATAAGAAAGTGAATTGAAACAATCGCAAAGACCGCAAAGACAAGCGCCCAAATCAAAATCCACGGAACGTCAAAAACGTCGCCCATGCTGTTCATTACGCTCTTCATTCCCATAAGGCCGCGGCTTCCGCCAACCAAAGGAATGTTGTTTATCGCCGTCGTGACGATAAAGTTTGCGGCCACCGTGATAATCGCAAGATAGTCGTCGCGCGTCTTGAACGAAGGAATGGCGACGATTAGGCTTACCAGCATCGCGCCAAGTCCTCCAAGCAAAATGCAAATCGGAAAGCCGATTACTGCAAGGTTTTCTGGCAAAAGCGCGCTGCCGGTGATTGAGTTTCCGTCCTTGAATAAAATCAGCGACGCGACGGCTGAGACATAAGCGCCGGTGGCCATAAAGCCGCCGTGGCCGCAACTGAATTCTCCCATGTAGCCGTTTACGATGTTCAAGCTCGCCGACATTATCGCGTTAATGCAAATCGTCACGATGATTGTCTGAAAGTAGTTGTTTATTATTTCAAACTTGGCGAGAACCGTAATGATTAAGATCATCGCGATTGTCGTCAAAGGCATTATCAGCTTTCTATTCATAAGCGCTCCTTAAATCTTTGTGCTCTTGGCCAAGCCAAAAAATCCTGTCGGCTTGATTGTTAGAATAACCAAAAGGATTACAAACGAAACCAAATCCTTGTAGCTTGACGGCAAGAACGCCGTAACAAAAATCTCGATAAATCCAAGCAAGAATCCGCCGATAAAGGCTCCCTTGATGTCGCCGATTCCTCCGACAACCGCGGCGATAAAGGCCTTCCATCCGATAATCATTCCCATGTAAGGATCCATTACCGGGTATGACATTCCAAAAAGAATTCCGGCTACAGCCGCCAGCGCTGAGCCAAGCGCGAAGGTGAATGTGATTACTGTATTTACAGGGATTCCCATCAAAGGAATCGCGAACTTGTCATAGGAAATCGCGCGCATGCTCATTCCCAAAGTGGTCTTTTGAACGATGAACTGCAAAATCGCGAAAATCAAAACGGCGCTGACAATTACCAAAACCTTTAGGCTTGTGATTGTGACAGGACCAATGTTCCAAACATATTTTGGAAGGATGTCCGGAAAACTTCTTGCCGAAGCGCCAAGAACAGCAAGGTTTCCGTTTTCAAGAATAAAGCCGATCATCAAAGCGGTGATGACAACGTAAAGTCTGTTGGCGCCCTTTGCCCTAAGCGGCTTGTAGGCCACTTTTTCTATTCCCACGCCTAAAAGCGCTGTCAGCGCCATCGTGCTAACAAGCGTGATTACAAACAAGGGGATTCCAACCAATCCAGAAATTTTTGCCGTGATAAAAGCGACAACAAAAAACGCGATGTAGGTTGACGTCATGAAGATGTCTCCATGAGCGAAGTTTATGAGCCTCAAAACGCCGTAAACAAGGCAGTATCCGAGAGCGATCATTGAATAAAAACTGCCCCATTGAAGGGCATTGAAAATATTTTGTATAAAAAAGGTCATAGACGCCTCCATCGTGAAAACTGGGGGCCAACCAAATCTCATTCAAAATCTTTTGGCCAGCCCCCGACAACTTAAGAAAAGTTACGGTTGCAAACTCTTTACGAATTCAAACTCGCCGTCCTTTGTTACCTTGACTACAACCGCGTCCTTGATTGGGTCGCCGTCAGGAGTGAACTTCATGTTTCCGGTTACGCCGGCAAAGCTCTTGATTTTTCCCATCGCGTCCTTGATGGCCACACGGTCCTTTTTCAAGTTGCCCGTAAGTCCCGCGTCTTGAATTGCCTGGAGGACAATGTAAGTCGCGTCGTATGTAAGAGCCGCAACGTCGTCAGGAACGTATCCGTAAGCCTTTTGATACTTTGTGATGAACTCCTTTGTCTTTCCTGTCGCTCCCTTGGCGGCGTAGTGAGTCGTAAAGTAAGCGCCGACAACCGCTCCCTTCGAAAGCGGGAACAAGTCCGCGGAACCCCACGAGTCGGAACCCATGACCGGCTTTGACCAACCCAAGTCCTTGGCTTGCGAAGTGATCAATCCTACAAAGTTGTAGTAGTCGGGAAGATAAAGGAAGTCCGCCTTTGAGTTGACAACCTTTGTAAGCTGGACGCTAAAGTCTTGGTCCTTCTGTCCAAAGGATTCAAAAACAACAACCTTTCCGTACTTTGACTCCCATTCCTTTTTGAAAAGTTCGGCCAAAGTCTTTGAGTAGTCGTCCTCAAGGTTGTAGACGATGGCTACGTTCCTTCCCTTGAATGTTTCGCTGGCGAACTTAGCGGCCACAGGAGCCTGGAAGGGATCAAGAAAGCAGGCGCGGAAACAGAAGGGGCGGCCGGCCGTGGCCTTGGGATTTGTGGCCCATGGCGTGATCATCGGAACCCTCATGTCGTTGTAGATTTCGCCGGCGGGAATCGCGCGGCCTGAACCTTCGGGACCAATCGAAGCCAAAACTTTGTCAATGTCAATCAACTTGTTGGCGGCGTTGATGGCGGAATCCGACTTGAGTTCGTTGTCAACATAAACAAACTCAAGAAGATACTTTTCGCCCTTAACGTCCAGGCCGCCGGCGGCGTTGATTTCTTTTTTAATGATTTCGCCCGCGAATTTGGCGCTCTCGCCTACTTTGGGAGAATCGCCTGTGAGAGGAATGTTAAATCCAAGCTTGATTGTTTTCTGCTTAGGGGCAGAAAAAGAACTCGTCGTCGCAAAAAGAGCGACAACTCCAAGAACAATTGCCGTCTGAAGTCTCTTCATATTCAGCTCCTTGTTTTTTCGCAAAGAGCTTTTCTGAAAAGACAGCAAAGATCTTTGCGCGAAAGATTAAGATGCCATACGACATCTTTTCATGCACAGCGTCTTTGCTGACGTTCTGATGATGCAAACCTAACAAAAATCGGCTTTTTTTGCACTGTACAAAGCGCACAAATTATTTATTTTTTTATTGTGCGTTTTGTCCATACATTTTTTGCCTATTTGTTCCTCAACAAATCGTAAATTTTTATCTGCTCGTCCTTAGAAAGAATTTTCCAGCACTTTGCGGGACTGCCGGAAGCGACGGAATCCCCGGCCATCTTTTCTTCCAGAGCGGCGAATTTTTCCAAGTCAATTCCGTATTCCCTAAGCGTCGGAACGCGCAAAGTTTTTGTCAGCGCTTCCAAAGCCGCGATGAACTTTTCGGCGCCATCCCTTGCCGCGCAGCCCTGTTCGGCGGCGCCAATCGCAACGGCAAGCTGGGCAAACCTTTCATAGCAGCCGTCCATAACAGCCTTAAGGCATTCAACGGCTAGCATCGCGTTTGAAATTCCGTGCGGAACGTGGAAGCAAGCACCGATAGGACGGCTCATTCCATGAATGATTGTCGTGGGGGCTCCGTTAATGGCGACGCCCGCTTCATAAGCCGCAAAGCTCATGTTCTCGCGCGCCTCTTCGTCGCCGCCGTCTTGGCAAGCCCTTGGAAGATATTCAAAAATTCTTTTCACGGCGTCAAGGCAAAAAATGTCGGTCACGGGATTGGCGGCGCGGCTGGTGTAGCTTTCTACCGCGTGACAAAGAGCGTCCATGCCGGTGGCCATCGTGACGCTTTGCGGCGCCGTGCATGTGTACTTGTAATCGATTACGGCGATTTTCGGCAAAAGAGCGTCGCCTTTAAAAAGCAGCTTTTCTTCCGTCGCCGTGTTGGTAAAGACAAAATATCTTGTCGCCTCGGAACCTGTGCCGGACGTCGTTGGTATCAAAACCAAGGGCGCGAAATTTCCCTTTATCTCCTTGCCTTTGTAGTCGGCTAGCTTTCCAGGAAGGACGGCCATAGCAGCAATCGCTTTGGCGGTGTCAAGCGGCGTTCCGCCTCCAAGTCCAACGATAAAATCGCATTTCTCGGATTTAAAGACGTCCACTCCAGCCATGATCATTTGGTCGGTCGGCTCGCCCGGCAAATCGTTGAACAAAGCCGCCTCGATTCCAAGCGAAGCCAAAAGGTCGGAAACCTCTTTTGCCAAGCCGGTTTTTGTGATGATTTTTCCAGTGACGATCAAAGCCTTTTTTCCAAAGGCGGCCATTTCGGGAGCGGCGTTTTTTAGCGCGCCGGCCCCAAAATAAATTTTAGGAACAGAGCTAAAAGAAAAGTTCATTCCCCAATCCTTTCACAAAATGTATTTTTCGTCAACGATTGTCAAAACTTCGTCCAGCTTAGCAAGCTCTTCGTCGATTTGCTCTTCCGTAATGATGAGGGGCGGCGCGACCATAATGACGTTTTCGTGGGAATAGGTGAAAAAGCCGCGGCTCTTCAACTCTTTTACAATCGAGCCCATAATGCCCTGCGGGTCTTGCCCCCAAGGAACAAGAGGCTCTCGCGTCTTTCTGTCCTTAACCAGTTCCACGCCGCTGAACAAGCCGATATAGCGAACGTCGCCGACAGACTTGTGCTTTGTCTTAATCGATTCAAGGACTTGGCCCAAATGCTTTCCGACTTTTTGAACGTGAGCCTCTATGTCGTTCTTAAGATAAAATTCTTGGCAAGCCACACCAGCGGCGCAGGCAAGCGGGTGCCCGGAATAAGTCAATCCGCAGCTCAAAAATTTGTCGTCAAAAAAATGCGCGATGTCGTTTTTCACAATCGCGCCGCCAAGCGGAATGTAGCCGGAGTTTACGCCCTTGGCAAAAGTTATGATGTCGGGAGTCACGTCAAAGTTCATGTAGGCGAACATTTTGCCGGTCCTGTACCAGCCCGCCATGACTTCATCGCAAATCATCACAATGCCAAACTCGTCGCAAATTTTTCTAACGCCTTTAAGATAATTCTTTGGATAAATGATCACACCGTTAGAGCCGATTACCGTTTCCAAAATAATCGCCGCGACCCTGTCGCCGCCCTCAAAAATCACTTGCTCGCGAAGTTTGTCAACGTAATACTCGCACTCGTCGTCCTCCGACTCAAATTTTATTTTTTCCTGATAAGAGTAGGGCCCCCTAAAATGGATAAAGCCCGGAATCGCGGGCTCAAGCGCAAAGTGTCGCGGCTCTCCCGTAAGGTTTCCGGCGCCAAAAGTGGAGCCGTGGTAAGAGCGGTATTGGCTCATCACCTTAAAGCGGCCCGTGTACATTCTGGCCATCTTAATCGCGTTTTCGTTGGCGTCCGCTCCGCCGTTGGTAAAAAATATTTTTCCAAAAGATTTTGGAAGCCGGTCGATTATAGACTTGGCCAACAGCGCCCTTGGCTCCGCTCCCCACGAACCTTGAACGTAAGCGTATTTGTCTAGCTGGGCCTTTATCGCTTCGTTCATCTCCTTATTCGCGTAACCGGCGTTCACGTTCACTTGCTCGGAGGACATGTCGGCGTAACGGTTTCCTTCCGTGTCGTAAATGTAAATGCCCTCCGCATGGTCAACCACAATCGGGTTAAGGCCGCCCTGCTTGCTCCATCCCAACAAAACGTTTGACGTTTGCGTTTTCGCTATTTCGCTTGCGTTCATAAAACACCTCCAAATTCATTGAATGAAAAAAAATTAGCGCAAATGCTTTTTTTGGTTGTTGACAATATGCACAATTTTTTTTATTTTCTTATATGAAAATTGACAAACGCGGGGGTGAACAACATGGCTCTTTCCCTACAGACAATCATTAACTTTACTGAAACGCCGTTCAAGCTAAAACTTTTGGCGGGCCGCCAAGGAATCAAAAAAAACGTCAGCTGGGTTTGCTACGCCGAAGACACCGAGACGATCGAATTCATAAGAGGCAACGAGCTGGCCATCACGCTTGGAGTCAACTACGAGCGCAGCAAGGACAACCACGGAATAAAATCCGACAAACACATTTTTGACTACCTCAAAGAATTCGTCGACGAGTTCATCAAGCACGGAGCGACCGGCCTTGTAATAAACACTGGAAAATACATAAAAGAAATTCCAAAAAAACTGATCGACTATTGCGACAAAAAAGGCTTTCCGCTTCTTTCAATGCCATGGGAAATCCACACGATAGACTTGATGCAAGAAATAGGCAACATGATTGCCAACGACAACCTTAACACAAAGTCCGTTGAAAAATATTTTTACAAGGCAATTTTTGAAAAAAATGAATATGACCCTTTGCAAATAAAGAACACGGCTTTTAGGGACGCAAAAGATTTTCTGATAGTTCTAGTTGAACTGAACGAAGCGCTATTCAACAATGACATGATGAAAATAAAGCGTTACGTTGAATACAACTTTTGCTCGCGCTTGAACATCAACCACAATAAATATGTCTGTTTTGTCCACAACAACAAAATCATTTTTGTATTAAAAGACGCGGGATTTTGCGACATACAAGAAATTTTCAACATCGCTAAAGCAGACAAATTTTTTAAAGACTCAAACGTTTCGATTTCCGACGCCGCAAAAACGGTTGAAGGCTTAAGCGAAATTTACGCGCACGCCCAAGCGGCGCTTGAAATAAACGCCGATCCTCAAAAGATGAACTTTTACGGCGACTTGGGAATTTACAAAATCCTAATCGACACGCAGAACAAGGAAATACTAAAAAACTTCTACAAAGAAAATCTCGGAAAGCTTGAGGAATTGGAACCGTTAAAGCGCGAAGACTTTTTCAAAACCCTAAGCGCCTACCTAAAAAACGGCGGAAACATTTTAAAAGTCGCCGAGCTGAACCACGCCCACAGAAACACAATCATCTACAGAATCAACAAAATGGAAGAGCTTCTAAACATGAATTTTTCTGACGGAGAAACAAGAACCGCGCTTCAGATTTCTTTGTACATCAAAAATCTCTTTGACAAATACTTCGAAGAATAAAAAAGGCGGGCATAAAAAAATCCGCTCGATTAGAGCGGACCTTTTTCGTTTGAGACTGACACGATTCGAACGTGCGACCTCCACCTCCGCAGGGTGGCGCTCTAATCCAGCTGAGCTACAATCTCATTCAAGCGAAGCTTGTAAAACGGAAGCGACAGGAGTCGAACCTGCCGGGCCCAAATTGGAACCCACGGATTAGCAATCCGGCGTATTACCGCTCTACCACGCTTCCAAATATGCGGAGCGAGAGGGATTTGAACCCCCGGTACCTTGCGGTACAACGGTTTTCAAGACCGCCGCGTTCGACCACTCTGCCATCGCTCCAAAATGTTCTAGAAGAATAACACAAAAAATAAGACTTTGTCAAGCGCTTTGCATTTTTTTGCGCCCGCGTTTTTTTCTTATAGCGCGTCGTAATTAATGGCCTTAAGCGCCGCGATTGTCTCGTCGTAAAGGGCCAAAAGCTTGGGATTTTCGGCCAGGATTGTCGCCTCGTCCTTGTCGCGGGCGGCGTGCTCGCACTTTTCGGCAAGGCTTCCCAAGTCCATTCCGCCGACCAAGCGGGAATTGGATTTTAGGCCGTGAACCTTAATGCGGTAGTTGTCCCAGTCTTTTTTTTCAAAGGCTCCGTTTATTTCAGAAAGGTTTTGGTCTCGCTGGTCGATGAACATTTGAACCATGTCTTTGTACATGTCTTTGTCGTTCATCGAGTATTCCATTCCATGGGCTGTGTCAATCGTCATATCATGCCTCCAAATGCAGGGCCGTTAAAATGGTCTTTTGGGCTTTTTAGCGTCAGCCAACCGTTTAAAAATGTCCGAAATCTTTTGAACCAAAATTCCCGGAGGAGTGTTCTTCAAAAGATAGCCAACCGGCCTGGCCTGAATGACTTGGCGGACAATCTCGCTGTCGTCGTTGGCCGTAAGGAACACAACCGGAATGTTGGCTGTGGACGGGTCGGACTTTATCAACTGGAAAACGTCAAGGCCGGAAAGAACCGGCATTTCGTAGTCCAGCAAAATCATGTCAACTTTGTAATGCGTCAAAAGCGCGATGGCGTTTGTTCCTGACTTTTCTGTAAGAACGTTGTAAAATTTGTTAAGCCAGCGGTCCATCGCGTGCAACTGGACTTGCTCGTCGTCAACGACCAAAATCGTTTTTTTGGCCGGATCCAACTCGTACTCTTTTACGCCGTCAGAAAATGAATAGTCGCCGCCGTCCTTTTCCAAAATCTTAAGGAATTCCGGCATCTCGACAGGGCGTTCAAAGGCGTATTTGACGTACTCCCTTTGAATGTACTCATAAGCCATGTTGATTTCGCCGGCATTTCCGATAAAATACAAACGGCACTTTTTTCCGTCTCCTGTGATGAAACCGTTCACCCACTGGAAAAAGGCGTTGTCGCTGTCTTCAAGACGTTCAAGATAAAGAATCAAAATGTTTGGCGGGTCGTCGGAAAGCATTCTGGCGCTGATGTACGCTCCGTCTGGAGGGCAAAAGGACACTTTATACGAAGCGTCCGTCAAATTTTTCACCAGCGCTTTTATAAGAAAACTTTGTTCATTGTTTCCGATTAACAATACATTCTTGCTCAAGGGTAAACTCCAACCAAGTGATTATAACATTATACACCATTCTGTTATATTTTTCAAGGAAAAGTTGCGCAAAATGCAAAAGTTGCAAAATCGCAAGAAGCGTGATACAATTGGAATATGAACAATTCTAACTATTTTTTGGGAATTATGACGGCAATCGTCGGCTTGATGATGCTTTTGGCGGCTGAATCTATGGTTCAGATTTTGGTCGTTGTTTTGGGAATTTCCGCGGTTTTGGACGGAGGCTTTATGCTTGGAGCCGTGGCTCCCCTTAGCGTGGAAAAGAATTTTAAGATTGAATGTTACGTTCGCGGAATCGCCGGAATCGTCATTGGAATCTTGTGCATCATTCTTCCCCTGCGCGTGGCCCAGTTCGCTTGGCAAACCTTGGTTTACATCTTTGCCATTTACTCGATTTTCGCGGCGATTTGCCAGATTCCTATCACTCTGACCCTTCACCAAGACGGCTTGCCCGTAAAGCGCCATGTAATAGAAATCGTGGCCACCATAGTTTTGGCCGTGATTTTGTTCGCCTTGCCAAGCTCTTTTGGCTTTACGATTATCCGCATTGGCGGAGCGGTTCTCCTGCTTGCGGGAGCGGCCATCACCTTTTTGGCCTGGAAAAACCGCGACATCATCGCAGACGACGCGATCATCCGCGATGAGTGATTGACAAACAAAAACGCCCGCCCCATAATGAAGCGAGCGTCTATCAGGCGCCTGGCCGCAGCGTCCGAAAGGACGCGGCAAAACCGCTCGAAAAATCAATTAAGGTTTTTCGAGCAACGGCACGAGCGGCTTATTGCGGGTGTATGCTTGCCAAACACCCGCAAAATGGGCGAGTCAAGGCTTTAAGCGAAGCGCGCCTTGACCGCCCTTATGCTACCTCGATCGCGATTTTCTTGGGCTCGGGGAGGGCCTTGCGGGCCATCGTTACGTTCAAGACGCCGTTCTTAAAGCTGGCGGTGACTTTTGTCTCGTCAACGTCGTCCGGCAAAGTAAAGCGGCGGGCAAACTGGCTCTGAACGCGCTCGCGGATAAGCCACTTGCCTTCCTCTTTCTTTTCGTTCTTTTCTTCCTTTTCGGCAGTCTTGACGGAACTGATTGTCATGACGCCGTGGTCGATTTCGATGTCAACGTCTTTTTCTGTGGCTCCCGGCAAATCCATCTGCAAGCTGTAGCTGTCCTTGTTTTCCTTAACGTCTACCTTTGGCAGGCGGGCTGTTTTCCATGTCAAATCCGGCATTCCGCAGTCAAACGCGTTGTCAAAAAGTGAATTGAAAAGTGAAAGTTCGTTCATAATAAACTCCTTCGCGCCGTTACAGGCGGCCGCGTTTTTAATTAAGTTTTAGAAGCCTCAAGGCCCCTTTCACTATATACTGTAGCAAGAACCGTGCCAAGTTTGGAAAAATTTATGAAAAATTAGTTTTTTTGATGAAATATTAAGCCAAAAAAACGGGACGCAGAAAAAAAGAGACGGAAGGACCCGTCAGCGAAACGGCTTGGCCGCAGGCTTCAAGCCGAGAGCGGATGACGGGAGGCTCCGTCTATTTTTTTCGTCGCTGGGACCCATTTTTTTTGGACTTTTTTCATTAATTTTGGGTCAAAATTTCCGAAATGATGTGTCATTTTGACCCAAATTTTGATCCACCCCAAGGCCAAAAAGGGCAAAATCGGCCCTGGTTGGGTCCTCGGGGAAAACTTGCGCCATTTTTTGAGTCAATTCAATCGCGATCTTGGCGCTGGCCGTTGCGTTTGGAGCGATCAAGCCAAGGCGGGCGCTTTCTTGCAAAACGTGGGTGTCCAGGGGAATCAATAAGTCCGCGGGATTGGCCCATTCCCACAAGCCCAAATCCACAGGCGAGCCTTTTCGGACCATCCAGCGCAAAAACATATGCAATTTTTTGCAAGCGCCTTTTGGGTTTTGCGAAACGCATTTTACACCAGGGAAAAGACTGATTAGCGCGGTCACCAAGCGCAGTTCCGAGGGAACGGTCGCAATGCCAGAAGCGTCCGCAAGACCGTAACGCGCGCGGACGGCGGCGCCGAGCGAGCCGCGCTCCTCCACAATTTGCGCAAGGCGGCTACACAACTCGGCCATGTCGGCGTACGAAAAAAATCTGTAAAACTTTTTTTGGCTTTTTGGAAAAAACTTTTTATAGCCGCCGCTCGTTAGCCAATCGGCGAACGAGGCGCCGCGCGTTTTAGGCTTGCCACCGTTCCCGCTTGAGAGCGCCCAACCGTCCGCCGCGTCGAACATCGCGTCAAGCTTTGCGATGAACTGTTCCCTCTGGCCAAAAGAAAGCTGCGAGACGACAAAGGCCGCAAGCTCCTGGTCGCGCGGCTGGGAATAGCGGCGCAAAAAGCGGCTGGGGTCAGCGTCCATAAAAGAGGCCTTTTCGTATTTGTCGGCAAGCGTCTTCAAAAGCGCGGACGTCTCTTTGACAAGCATAGCCTTATCTTATCGCAAAAAAAGCGGCGGTTCAACATCCGCTTGCGTTTTGCCTCCTAAACTGATACTATATCAATATGAAGAAAAACTCAGCTTTTGACATGCAAAAATTCGCGGAAGACAAGATTTCCGCCATAGACGCAAAATTTGAGGCGCAAAAAATCGCGTTCGCGCCCCTGTGCTTCCAAGCCGTCCGCGCCCTGCTTGAACTGGGAATCATGCAGGCCATAAGCGACGCTGGCGACTCGGGAATCAGCGTCCAAGACCTCTGCGACAAAACAAAAATCTCCGAATACGGCATCAAAGTTCTTAGCGAAATGGCCGTCGGAATGAACGTTCTTAAATTGAAGAACGAGGCCGGAACCGAAAAACTCTTCCTCGGAAAAATCGGCTGGTTCCTTCTTGAAGACAATTTGACAAAAGTCAACTTCAATTTTACCAATGACATTTGTTACAAGGGCGCCTTTGACATGATCGATTCGGTCAAGAACGGAAAGCCCGAAGGCCTAAAAGTTTTTGGCGACCAGTGGACGACAATTTACGAAGCGCTTTCCACCCTTCCCGACCGCGAAAAAAAATCTTGGTTTGACTTTGACCATTTTTACAGCGACATCGCCTTTCCGCAGGCGCTTCCAATCGTTTACGCGCAAAAACCAAAATTGCTTTTTGACATCGGCGGAAACACGGCCAAATGGGCCATCGCTTCCTGCAAATACGATCCCGACGTCAACGTAAAAATCATCGACTTGCCCGGCCAGACAGCCGTCGCCGAAAAGAACGCCGCGGCCGCCGGGTTTGCCGACCGCATCTCCACCTACGCCGGAAACATTTTGTCGGAAAGCACTGTTCTTCCGCCCGCTCCCGACGCTGTTTGGATGAGCCAATTTTTGGATTGCTTTAGCCTTCATCAAGTTACAAAAATCTTAAAGAAAGTCCACGAGGCCGCGACCGACAAAACGCTCGTTTACGTTTTGGAGCCGCTTTGGGACCAGCAGCGCTTTGAGGCGGAATCCTACGCCTTGCAAGCCACAAGCCTTTACTTTACTTGCATGGCCAACGGCAACAGCAAAATGTACCGCTTCCAAGAATTGGTTGACGCGATCGAGGCCGGCGGCTTTGAGCTTAAGACCGCCCACCACAATTTGGGAAGCAACTGCTACTCCCTGCTTGTGTTCAGGAAAAAATAATGTTCGTAAGCAAGCTTTGCGTTTGGGAACCGCCCGCGGACGATCTTTCCGCCGCTCCCAAACTTGAATGGACAGAACCGATTTTTCGCCGCCGCCTAAGCCAGCTTACAAAGATGACCGTTCAAGTTGTCCACGACCTTTTTTCCGACGGAACGTTAGAAAAAAACACTAAGCTGGTTTTCCTTTCCTTCCGCGGCGAGTTGGAGCGCGAATTCAAAGTGAACAAAACGCTCATCGAAGAAGAATCGATCTTGCCCGCCGCCTTTTCATTGTCGGTCTTTAACGCCGCAATCGCGCAAGCGACAATCGCGCTGGGATTAAAGGGCGGCTACACTTGCGTCTTTCCAAGCGGCGCGGATTTTGCAAGCGGCGTGTTGTCGGCGGCCGCTCCAGTTTTGGCGCAAGGCGGCGACGCGAAAATAGTTTTGGTTTACGCCGACGAAAACGTTCCCGACTATTACAAAAATTTTTTGCAAGGCCCAAACGAGCCGCTGGCCTTTGCCGTGCTTCTTTCTTCACAAAAAACGGATAATAGTGTAGAATTGGACTTGGAGAATATTCCGCGTTCGCCGCGGGAATTTGTTCAAGCTTTTAAAAGGTAAAGGTAAAAAATGAGCGCAAACGATTTGCCGCCAATAAAAAATTATCCCGCTTGGCTTTGGCGAATTTTCAGAAAAATTTTTGTAGTGACTTTTTTTGGAATCGGAACGATTATAATCGGCGCCATTGTTTTTCCAATATTGCGATTATTCAACCCAAAAAAGACCTCATTTAAAAAAGCCGGCCACAAATTCATTTCGCTGATTCTTGATTTTTACATTCATTTGATGTCGTGGGTCAGAATCTCAACTTACAAAATCAACGACCTAAAGGCGATGAGAAACTTGCGCGGCTGCGTCATTGTGGCCAACCACCCTTCGCTTTTGGACGTTATTTACACTTTGGCCTTTGTTCGCGACGCTGATTGCATCGTAAAGGCTGGTCTCAAAAAATCCTTGGTCAGCGTCATCGTTAAAAACCTTTACATTACAAACAACGTAGATTTTGAAATCATGCAAAAGGATTGCGTCGAAGCTTTGCATAACGGCGGCAACTTGATCATTTTTCCGGAAGGAACGCGCACTCCCCGCCACGGCATAAACCAGTACAAAAAAGGCGCGGCAAGAATCGCGCTTGCGGCCGGCGCCAACGTTCAGCCCATGCATATCGGCGGCAACGACAAGTACGGCTTGGGCAAAGGCGAATCCCTGCTTTTGGTCAACCACACCGAACGCTACAAATACGAGTTTACCGTTTTGCCGCAAATCGAAATGTCAAAGTACGCTGGCCTTAGCGAAACAATCGCCGCCAAGCGCCTGACCGATGACATGCGAGCTGTGATTGATAGCGTAAAGTAAGAACGAAAAAAGACCCGCCATTTTTTGGCGGGCCATTGTCATACGAGCGGTCAATGCGCGCTTAGATTATTGCGCCGCAATTAGCTTATTCAACTTCTTTACAAAGTCGGCGGGGTCTTTGATTTCTGCTCCGCCAAGCAAGAGCGCTTGGTCGAGCAAGACCGTCGCGATGTCGCCGATAAGAGATTCGTCGTCGGTGGCCTTGACCTTTTGCAAAATGGCGTGGTCGGCGTTGACTTCCAAAATCGGCTTTACCATGCTGGGCATTCCCTGGCCCATCGCCTTCATCATGCGTTCCATCTGGAGAGACGGATCGTTTTCGTCGATGACGATGCAGCAGGGGCTGTCGGTCAAGCGGTTTGAAAGCTTTACGTCTTTTACGCGGTCGCCCAAAGCCTTCTTGAGCTTTTCGACAACCGGCTTAAAGTCCTTTTCCTTCTTTTCGGCTTCGGCCTTGTCAACGCCAAGCTCGTCGTCGCTTCCGGCGCGGTTGACGGCCTTAAGCTCAAAGTCCTTGTATTTTCCAAAGCCCGGAATTACGATCTCGTCAATGTCGCCGTCCAAAATCAAAACTTCAAAGCCCTTCTTTGTGTAGGCTTCCAAAAGCGGGCTCTTGCGCAAGTTCTCCTCGTCGCCGCCGGTGATGTAGTAAATCGCCTTTTGCTCGGGCTTCATTCTCTGAACGTAATCGGCAAAGCTTGTCCACTTGTCTTCGCCGGTTCCGCTTGCGTCGGTTGACTTAAAGCGGATGATTTCGGCGATTTCTTCGCGGTTGGCGTAGTCGCCGTAAAGGCCTTCCTTCATCGGGCGGTTGTAGTTCTTTACGAACTTGTTCCATTTTTCAATCGCCTTCTTTTCGTCGTCGGTCGGCTTTTCCGCTTTGCGCGCCTTGTCGGCTTCCTCGCCCATCTTCTTAAACTCGCCCAGCAATTTTTTTACCGAGGCAGTTTTGATTGTCTCAAGAATTCTGTTTTGCTGCAAAATCTCGCGGCTTACGTTGAGCGGCAAATCCTCGCTGTCGATGATTCCGCGAACAAAGCGCAAGTAGGCCGGCAAAAGCTCGCGGTCGTCGTCTGTGATAAAGACGCGCTTTACGTACAGCTTTACGCCGCTTTTGTAGTCGGCCTGGTACATGTCAAAGGGAGCGGTTTGCGGAACGTAGAAAAGCGTCGTGTATTCCTGCGTTCCCTCGGCGTGGGTGTGAACGTAGTGAAGCGGATCCTGGCCGTCGTGGGCGATTGTCTGGTAAAAGTCGTTGTAGTCCTTTTCCTTAAGTTCCGACTTTGATCGCTTCCACAAGGCGCTGGCTGAGTTGACTTGGTCCACTTTGTTTTCACTAGAAGTGACGTTTCCCTTGTCGTCGTACTTGTTTTGAACGTAATGCAAGTAAATCGGGAAGGCGATGTGGTCCGAGTAGCGCTTGATCAATTCCTCAATCTTCCAGCGCGCGGCGTATTCCTTGCTTTCGTCGTTCAGGCGCATTTCAATCGCAGAGCCGGTTTTTTCCGCGTTGTCAAAGCCGTACTTTTTGGCCGCCTCGCTGTCCGCCGCGATTTCTTCAATGTCGTAGGCGTTTGTGCCGTCGCTAGACCATTTGTAAAGCTTTTTGCTTTGGTCGCCGGCGCGGCGGGTGTAAACAACGATTTCCTTGGCGGCCATAAAAGCGGAATAAAAGCCAACGCCAAACTGGCCGATAAGCGCCGAGTCCTTGGCCGCGTCGCTGGAAAGCTTTTCCAAAAAGGCCTTGGTTCCCGAGCGGGCGATTGTTCCCAAGTTGTTGGTCAAATCCTCTTCGTTCATTCCGATGCCGCTGTCCTGAACGGTAAGAACGGCTTCCTTTTCGTCAAAGGTGATGTCGATGCGGGGGTCAAACTTTATTTGCTTGTAAGCGTCGTCGCTCACTGTAAGGTACTTGAGCTTGTCCAAGGCGTCGCTTGCGTTTGAAACAATCTCACGCAAAAAAATGTCCTTGTTGGAATACATTGAGTGGATGATTAGTTTAAGAAGTTGGTTAACTTCTGTTTGGAACTGATGTTTTGCCATTTTTGCCTCTGATTTTTGGGCGGAAGCTCGCCAAACAGCGACAGTCCGCCATAATGTTATACTTTAAAAGTAATAAAATTAGCGGAAATCGTCAAGAAAAGGCGCGTTTTTTAGGCTTGCGAACGCTTATCGATAAAATTCGTACAATATGACGCTGGCGGCTTGGGCCACGTTTAGGCTTTCCACCGGGGCGACATGGCCGTTAAAGCGGGCGTTTGTGGGAATCACGATAAGCTCGTCGCAAGCGGACTTTACCGCGTCGCTAATGCCGCGCTCTTCGTTTCCCAAGATGATAAGGCTGGGCTTTTGTCCGCAAATCAATTGAAGTTTTGAAAGCGGAGTTTTTGCGTCAACTGCCGTTCCTACGCGGACCATCTTGTCCTTGACGGCTTCCAAAAGCGCGGGGATTGATTTGATTGAATAAACGTTGACAAATTCCATTCCGCCCTCGGCGACGCGGTAGCTGCTGGTTGTAATCGAGCTTTGCGCCTCGTCTTCGGGAATCACGATGTTTTTCATTCCAAAAAAAGCGGCGCTGCGGACGATGGCGCCAAGGTTGTTGGCGTTTCCAACGCGGTCAAGCAAAAGCGCGCTCTGCTTTTTTTCTATCCATTCGTCAACGATGTCGGTGTTAAGGCGGACAATTTGCGGCGCCTCTATCATAGCCACAACGCCCTGATGGTGAACAGTGCCGCTAAGGCGCTCCAATTCGACGGGGTCTTTTACTTGGTTGTAGGGAGCCTTGCGCGCGGCAAGCTTTTTGCACAAGCCGCCAAAAAGGGGCGCGCGTTCCGCCGTAAAATAAAGGCGGGTTATTCTGTCGGGATTTTTCTTTTCCAAAGATTTGACCGCGGCGAATCCGCAAACGGCCAATTCGTTATTCAGCTTGTTCTTCATTCTTTTTTGATTTCTTTTGCTTTGCAGGCTTTTCTTTTATTGGAACGTCTTCGCTTACTTGAACGATGTCGTTAAACAAAGAGTCTGTGTATTGCTTCAAAAGCGCCTCAAGGCAATTTGGGGCGCTTGGATCCTTTTTATTTTTGCTGGCCTTTAAATTTGACTTTAAAAGCAAGTTAAAGTCTTTGTCATAGAGCAAAACCAAAACGCTTACGCTTTCTGGAATGTCGTCAAGATTTTTGTCCTTCCATTTTTTAACTTGAAAAGTCCAAACGTAATCGTAGTAAGCGACTTTTTCTTTTGGAACAAATTCCGCAAGCAAGACCCTGCAATCGTTGGAATACTCGTCTAAAAAAGCGCAAAAGGCGTTGCCAAATTTTTGCGTGTCGTAAAAATTTCGGTTTACGCAAACAATTGATTTTGTGTTTTTTCTTAAGGGGAGCGAAAAGCCTTCGCTTGCTTTTGTAGAAATGGAAACAGGCGTGGGTTTGGAAGCGGGAGCAGTATCAGTATCTGGCTCAGAAAAACAAACGGGAGCGGCCAAAAGACAAACGAAGAAAACTACGCTGGAAGCAAAAAACTTTTTCATCATTTAAGCCGTCCCGTATGATTTATAAAAGACTATTAGTCTTTTGCGCGTTCAACGAATGAGCCGTCGCGAGTGTCGATTACGATGCGGTCGTTTGTGTCGCAGTAAAGGGGAACCTTTACCTCGGCGCCTGTATCCAAAGTGGCCGGCTTCAAAGATTTTCCAGAAGTGTCGCCTTTGATTCCAGGTTCGCAGTATGTGATTACGCGAGTAATGTTGATCGGAAGCTTAATTCCGACGGCTTTGTCATTGTAGTAAGTGATCTTAACTTCGATGTCTTCGTCATCGGGAGAAATGTATCCGGCATAGTCGCCCAAATCGTCTTTTGTGAGCGGAATGTCGTCGTATGTTTCCTGATCCATAAAGTGAAAGTCGTCGCCGTCAATGTAAGAAAGTTTTACGACTTTTTCAACAAGGTCAACTTCTTCGAACTTTTCGCCAGCGTCAAGTCCCAAATCCTGTGTAGATCCAGTAACAATATTCTTAACGCGGAGCTTTGTAACCATACCCGCGCGTCCGCCCTTTTGGCCGAGCATGCGCTGAACGATAAACGGAGAGCCTTCGAACATAAAGGCTGTTCCTACTCTGATTTCGTTTGTAGTAATCATAATCTTTTCCTCAAACTTTTAAAAGTGTTCTTATATTTTAGCGGTTTTTGAAAAAAAATTCAAGCATCCAATAGCTCGCGGGCCTTGTCAAATTCCATGGGTTTTCCCCAAACATAGCCCTGAATAAAGTCGCTTTTGTTGTCGCGCAAAAGCTGCAATTGGCTTTCGGTTTCAACGCCCTCGCAAATGACTTCGCAGCCCATCAAGTGGCCCATGTAAATGACAGCGCTGACAAACTGCTGGCTTTTTAAGTTGCTCTCAATGTCGTCAACAAGAGTTTTGTCGATTTTAAGCAAGTTTATCGGAAGCTTTTCCAAATATGAAAGCGACGAATATCCCGTTCCAAAATCGTCCAAAGCGACTTGAACGCCAATCTCGCGCAAAGCCTTTATGTTTTCTATCGTTTGGTCAAAAGACTGAAGCAAGCAGTATTCGGTAATCTCGACTTCCAAGTTTTTGGCGGGAAAACCGGTTGCGCTCAACGCTTCTTTTATTTTTGAAACAAATTGGCTGCTTTCCATATTTTTTGGAGAAATGTTTATGCTGAGCGTTATATCCGTTCCCTGGACATATTTGGCAAACGTCTTAAGGGAATTTAGCAAAACCCAATCGGTTATTTCCAAAATCAAGTCGTTTTTTTCAGCCGCGGGAATGAACTCCGCCGGCGAAAGATTGTTTCCGGACGGATCGCGCAAACGCAAAAGCGCCTCAAAGCCCCTAAGCTTTTTATCTTGGGATGAAAATTGCGGTTGGAAAACCAAATAAAAGCAATCGTTGGCCAACGCCTTTTTGATTATCTTTTCAATCTCAAATTGGCGCTTAAGCTTTTCTTCCATCTCCGGCTCATAAAACACAATGCGTTTCTTTTTTGATATCACCGCGTGCAACATAGCGATGTCGGAATACTTCATCAAAGTTTCCGCGTCAACCGTGTCGTCGGGGCAAGAAGAAATTCCCGCGTATGCGGAAAGGAAGCAGTCGATTTCAACCTCATCCTTTTTTATAGAAATTTTATCGCTAATCGTATGGAGAATTTCGCCCGCGACTTGCCGAGCTTCGCAGTCGCCGTTAAGGATAATCATAAAGCTGGAACGGTCTACGCAACCGGCGATTCCGTGGCCTTTGATTATGTTTTTTATTCGCTTTGTGACAACCTTTCTAAGCTCGTCGCCAAAGTCAAATCCGTAGTTGTCGTTAAGAAATTTAAAATTTTCGATTTCGATGTAAATGACGTAAAAAGACTCTTTGTTGTAAATTTTATTTTTGAGCGCCAAAATCAAGCCGCGGCCGTTGTGCAGGCTGGTGACATAGTCGGCCACCATGCGCTTGTCCAATAGTTCAACCTGATAGCTAAAGAGCGTGGCGATAAGGCAGAACATAAGAATCATAAAAAAGCCTGGCAAAGCTATCAACGGCTTTCTTGCGATGATTAATATCACAATGGCTCTCAGCAAAAAGAACATCGATAAGCCAAGGCATATCCAGCTTAAGTAGCGGCCGCGCCTGGCGTTTACTTTTATCATTAAAAACGCGGCGAAAAATTGAAAACAAACGACAATGCCATTGTATATTGCCAGCCGGCGGTTCATTCCCAAGCGAAAAGTCAAAATTTGCAAAGCTAAATAAACCACGCACAAAAAGGCAAGCTTAAGATCTTCAATAAGTCGCAGTTTTAAAATGGGCTTTGTGTTTTTCATAAACCTCACTCTTTGCGGCGCCCTACCCTAGCCGTCAAAACACTCTACTATTGTAACACATTTTTAATATTTTTTCAAAAAAGATTGCTTTTTTTTTGCTTTCATTTTATGATGAATTTTTGGAGGAAGCATGGCAGACCAAAAAAGCGCAAAAAAAGAATTGGCAAAATTTATTGAACAGCTGAGCGAAGAAGACGCCGTCCGCATTCTTGCCTTTGCAAAAAGTCTGCCCCAAAAAAGCGACCAAAAACACAGTCAAAAAACAAGGCGTCAAAAAAGCGGCCAGGAGCGGCTGGCTTCGCTGCGCGATGTTGTCCGCCAAAATCCCGAAAAATGGAACGTAGACTCCATGGCCGAAGCATACGGACTTACCCGCAGCCGCTTTTCGGTCCTTTACAAAAAAACCTTTGGCGCCTCTCCAGACAAAGAAAAGCGCGAATTCTTAAACCAAAAAGCGCGCGAACTGCTTAGTTCCACCGATAAAAGCGTACAAAAAATAGCCGCTGAATGCGGCTATAATGAATGCGAAAACTTTATCCGCGCCTTTAGAAACTGCAACGGCATGTCGCCGCTGCAATTCCGAAAAAACGCGGACTAAATAGGCGGGTCATTTTTTGTTCTTGCGCGAAAGAACGACGCTTTGAATTACCAAGAACAAACAAATCATAAAGGCAACCGTGATGTTGGTCCACCAGGCGTCGTCCAAGCCTAAAGAAGAAACAATGTTCTTGATTGTCGCCAATGACATCACGCCAAAGAATGTTCCGATAATGTTGCCGACGCCGCCTGTAAGCATCGTTCCTCCGATAATAGAAGAAGCGATGGCGTTCATTTCCGCTCCGTCAGCGTGAGACGGCGAGCCTGAACCTACATGCAAGAAATATACAAAGCCGCCGATCGCCGCCAGCATCGAGCAAATAAAGTGGGCCAAGAATTTTGTCTGCTTTACGTTGATTCCAAGCATATTGGCGCTTTGCAAGTTTCCGCCAACCGCGTAAAAATTGCGGCCAAGCTTTGTCCAGCGCAAAACAACAAAAAGCAAAAGAACGACGACAATCGCCACAACCGCGCCGATTTCCACATAGGCTGGAACCCACTTGCCCAGCTTGTTCAAAGAGCCGACGCCGGGAACGTAAATGCGGGTTTCAACCAATTTCACAAAGGCTTCGTTTTCAACATTGAACTGCGTTGAGTTTACAATCGTCGTCATGCCTTTGGCAAAGAACATTCCGGCCAATGTTACGATAAAGGGCTGGATGTCCAAATAGGCGACCAAGTAGCCTTGAACCAAGCCAAAGGCCGCTCCAATAATCAAAGCCAACAAAATCGCAGAGCCGACGTTTCCGCCCTTAAAGTCCAAGTTGACCGCACAGCTCATACAGATAAGAGCCGTCATTGTTCCAACGGAGATGTCGATGCCGCCGGTAATCATTACCAAACTTAGGCCGCAAGAAAGAATCACCAACGAAGCGTTTTCGTTTAGCATATTGAAAAAAGCCTGGGGCTTTTTAAATCCCGCTCCCAAGAAAACAATCGCGCACAAATACATAATGGCAAAAACAATTATTGTAATTACCAAAAGCAAGTTTGTGTCGCTGAGCGGCCGTCTATTTTTTGCAAGCGGCTTGTTCAATTGAATTGTGTTTTCCATATTAATTGCCTCCCTGGGCCGCTGCCGGCGCTTTTTTCTGCTTGAATTTCTTTGAGACAGCCTTCATCTTTTCGCGGACGGAAGGAGCGCTCAAAACAACCAAGATGATTACTACAATCGCTTTGTAAGCGGGAAGCGCCGTTGACGCAACGTTGAACTTGAACAATGTTGTTGTCAAGAACTGGATTACATACGCGCCCAAGATAGAAGCCCACATATTGAACTTTCCGCCGCTAAGAACGTTTCCGCCCAAAGCTACGGCAAGGATCGCGTCCATTTCTATGTCTTTTGCGATTACAGAATAGTTGATTGTCGAGATGCGGCTTACCTTTATAAAGCCGGCAACCGCGACGCAAAGGCCCATGATTACGTATGTGACAAACTTAATCAATTGCGGGTCAACGCCGTTCAATCTTGTTGAGTTGGCGTTGATTCCGACTGCCTGCGAGTAGAGGCCAAGGTTTGTGAACTTAAGAACCAACATAATGATAGCCACGCACACAATCGCGATAAAGACCGGAGTCGGTATCGGTATGCCCGGAATGTAGTTTCCAAAGTAGCCAAATACCGGTTCGTTTACGATTGGAAGCGTGTTGTTGTTGATCCAAGCGCCGATAGAGCGGCCGGCCGTGAACAAAATCAAGGTGGCTACCATCGGCTGAATCTTAAAGTAGGCGACCAGCATTCCGTTAAAGGCTCCAAAGAGCATCGACACGACGCACGCGATTAAGAACGCTACAATAATCGGGGCCTGCATAGTTTCGGGCCTGGGATCGTCTCCGCACAGAACGCGCAAAACAACGCTTCCTGCGATGGCAATCACCGCTCCCACCGAAATATCCTGTCCGCCGGAGGCCGCGGTCACAAGCGTCATTCCTATTGCCAATATCGCAAGTTCGGA
The DNA here is from genome assembly GCA_016290995.1 of Treponema sp. GTDB lineage: Bacteria > Spirochaetota > Spirochaetia > Treponematales > Treponemataceae > Treponema_D. Next base: position 28,564 of record JAEEVR010000014.1, read on the forward strand.
AGCGTTGTCCAAAATTGTAATCAGGTATCCCGACAAAACCGGGTCGCCCGCGCTGTTTTGGCCAAGAGTGATTTTGAAAAACGACGGATCCGCGATCAAGTTGAACAAAATCAAAACAAGAAGGGCCGCGACAGGAATAAAAATTTGTTGCCTAAACAGGCCAAATATTTTTTCTTTAGTTGTGTTTGCAGAACTCATTTGTTTCCTCCCGCAATCGTTGTCATAATTTTTGCTTGCGTCAAATCGCCGCCTGTAAGCTCGCCAACTTGCTTAAAGTCGCGCATAACGACAAGGCGCGTGCAAGTACGGAGCATTTCGTCGATTTCGGAAGAAATAAAGGTAACGCTCTTTCCTTCTTTTGCAAGCTTAAGAACCAATTCCTGAATTTCGGTTTTGGTTCCGATGTCGATTCCGCGAGTGGGCTCGTCCAAAATCAAATACTGGGGATTCGATAAAAGCGCGCGGGCCAACAAAACCTTTTGCTGGTTTCCGCCCGAAAGCGATTTGATCGGAGTGTCGGCGCTGGCTGTTTTGATTTCCAAAAGCTTGATGTATTCTTCGGCAAACTTTTGGGCTTGCGCCTTGCTAAAGGGTTTGAAGAATCCCTTCATTACTTGCAGCGCGAAAATGATGTTGTCGCGGACAGAAAGGTCGCCGATAATTCCGTCGGCCTTGCGGTCCTCGGACAAGTAGCTGATTCCGTTTTTCATCGCGTCGCGCGGCTTGTTGATTTTTACGCTTTTTCCGTTAATCTTAACCTTTCCGCTAGTGACGCGGTCGGCGCCGTAAATAGCGCGAACGCTGTAACTTCGGCCGCTTCCAAGCAAGCCGGCAAAGCCGTTGACCTCGCCCTTGTAAATCGCAAAGTCAAAGGGCTTGATTCCCTTGGCCGAAGACAAGCCTTCTGATTGGTAAACAGGCTCTTCGTTGGCGGCGTGGCTAAAGGCGGCCGGCCTTTGAACCGCGCTCAAACCGTCAAGCGCTTTTCCAAGCATTTTTGAAACAAGTTCGACTTTTGGCAAATCCTTGATTTCGTATTCGCCGACCAACTGGCCGTCGCGCAATACTGTGATTCTGTCGCAAACTTCGTAAACTTGGTCCAAGAAGTGGGTTACAAAGATAATGCCTACGCCCTTGGCCTTAAGGCCGCGCATAAGCTTAAAGAGTTTTTGAACCTCCTTTTCGTCAAGTGAAGATGTCGGCTCGTCAAGAATGAGAATTTTGCATTCCATGTCAACCGCGCGCGCGATGGCAACCATCTGCTGAACGGCGATTGAATAGCTTGAAAGCTGAGCTTGCGGTTCCGCCGGAATCTCAAGCTCGTTCAAAATTTTCGCGGCGTCTTCGTTCATCTTTTTCCAATTAGTAAAAGCGCCTTTTGTTCTTCCGATATATAGATTTTCCGCAACCGTCAAATTGTTGCAGAGAGTGATTTCCTGGTAAACAGTGCTGATGCCGGAGTTTTGGGCATCCTGGGGGGAACGAATGTTCAAAGCCTTGTCAAAGCCTTTTACAAAAACCGTTCCTTCGTCTTTTGTGTAAACGCCAGTCAAAACTTTAATCAAAGTTGACTTGCCGGCGCCGTTCTCGCCCATAAGAGCGTGAATCTCGCCCTGCCTTAAAGTAAAGTCGATGTTTTGCAGAGCCTTTACGCCCGGAAAGCTTTTATAAATTCCGCGCATTTCCAAAACTGAATTTTCCTGCATGGATTCTTCCTTATCTTTGGTAAAAAAAAAGGGGGTGCCCAAAACGGACATCCCCTTTGAATCTAACCTAAATTAGATGCCGTACTTGTCAACGTCAGCCTTTGTGATCTTGGCGGCGTCGAAGCCTTTTTCTGTCATGATAACAGTCTTCTGGGCGGGAGCCTTTCCTGACTTGATGATCTGGTCGATGTAAGAAGCCTGGAAGGGGTTGCACTGGCCGTCATAGTTCCAGTTCTTCTTGAGCAATTCTTCCAAAGCCCACTTGTTGCAGTCAAAGCCCATGATGATAACGTCTTTTCCAACTCCGTGGCTGATGTTGGCCTTGTCCAAAGCGGCAACGGCTCCCTTGGCCATATCGTCGTTCTCGGCGTAGATTACGTTGAACTTCTTTCCTGAGTCGATTACAGCCTGAACGATCTGCTGGGCTGTTTCGGCGTTCCAAGAAGCTGTCTGCTGTGTAACAATCTTCCAGTTCTTTTCAGCCTTAACTTTCTTGTCCAAAGCGCCTGAGCGTCCGATCTGAGCGGCAGATCCCATAACGCCCTGAATGTGGATTACATTGTATTCCTTGAGGTTCTGAGAGGCGAGCCAGTCAACGGCTGTCTTTCCTTCCTGAGCCATGTCAGAAACGATAGAAGCTTCGTAGAGGCTTGAAGGAGCGTCGATTGTGCGGTCGAACAAGATTACTTTTACGCCGGCGTCCTGGGCGTCTTTAAGAACGTTGTTCCAGCCAGATGTTCCGGCGGCGCTGATGAGCAAGTAGTCAACTTCGTCCTGGATGAACTTTTTGGCGGCGGCAATCTGCTCGTCGTTCTTGAGGCTGTAGGCGAAAGAAGCCTGGTAGCCGTTCTTCTTTGTGAACGTGGCTTTCATGTCGCGGTCGTTGGCTGTGCGGTAGCCTGATTCGTTGGGGTCATTGTTGATGATTCCAACTTTGATTGTTTTTGGTTTGGCGGCAAAAAGAGATGCGGCCAAAAGGGCAGCCATAGCTGTCAAAATTACCTTCTTCATAATTTTCTCCTGTGTTTTTGAAGATTTGCGGTATCGATACCGCAACTATTATTATTAAGCCATTCCGCCAAAAAAGATATAGTCATTTTGTTTTATTTTTGCGATTTTTCTATCAATTTGTTCTAAATTTCAGTCAAAATAGGAGCGTTCGACGGAAACCAGGGGCAAATCGTACTTATGTCCGCTCATATAGTAGCAAGCGGAGTTTCCGCCCTTTAAACGCATGCAAAGGCTTGTGGCCGCGGCAATCGTCTGGCCGGCGCCGGCTTGGCTCCAAGTTCCCGCCACTACGATTTTTTCCAAGGCCATTTTTACATTTTGGTCCTTGGGGAACAGTTCCACAGTCCAAGAGTCTTTGTCAGACTTAAAATCAAGGTCGGCGGCGGCTTTGACGGCGGAAAGGTCGCCAGACCAAAGCGCGCTGGTCAAAAGAGCCATTTGAAGGTAGACGGGATTTTGGCTTGAGTCGATTTTGGTCCGCTTTCCGCTGGCGGTCTCGGTGACGGTAAAGTCCTTGGCGACGGCTTGAACGGATTTTATCGGTTTTTCGGTTTTCCAAATGATTCCGTAGTCCGAGGCGATTACAAATTCGCCGCTTGACTTTAGGGCGCGACTCTTGTTGGCCGCCGTTCGCTCAAGGGTAAAGTTGCCGCGAATCGTCTTATTCTTGGCCAAGGCCGCCGAAACTTGTTCCAAGGTCGGCTCCGTTCCGTTAGCTTGCGCGAAACAGGGCGCGCAAAAAAAAGCGAGCGCGAAAATAAAAAAAACATTACAAGCCAAAAGGCGGGCGTTTTTTTTCACAATAAAATCTCTCCGTCGTCAGCGGCCGTAACGTTATTGGCCTTAAAAATAGCCGCGACCTTGTCCGTCAACTCTTTGGGGCAAACAAAGCAAGCCTCCGTCTGCGGAACCTTTACGGCCAACTGGGTTGTTTCGGCCTTTGTTACAAGGGAACCGTCGGGAGCGTAAATCTCGTACTTAATTTTTATGCGGTTTTCCCATTCAAGCAAAGTTGCCTTTATGGTCGCCGTTTGTTCAAATTTCAACGAGCGGATATACTTAACGTTCAGCGTGGCCACAGGGAAAACATAATTTGTGGCGCGCATTTGATTGTAGCCATAGCCGATTTTGTCCAAAAGATCGCAGCGGGCCACTTCCAAATATTTTACATAGTTGGCGTGATAAACGATATCCATGCTGTCAACGTCGTAAAACTCGACGCGGACTTTTGATTCCGAACTAATTTGCATTTTCTTCTCCATTTGGAAACATCCAAAAGTCAAAAAAGTTATACCACTGGTACGGATATTTTTGAACAAAGAATTCCAGCTTTTGAACGAATTCCGCGCACAAGGCGTTCATCCGTTCCTCCCTGCCCTTTCTTCCGCCGCCAAGATTTGCCTGCGCCTTAACCACAAACATTTCGCAGTCCCTTCGCAAAACGATGTTTCCGCGCCTAAAGCCCCAAACAAAATACGTTGTAGCGGCCACCAAGTCCGCCAAAAAATAAACTCCGTAAGAAAATGGCGCGGGCTTTCCCAAAAAATTTTGTGTCAGATAACGTTCGCTTTTGTTTTTGCTAAGACGGTCGCCCGCGCAAACGACAAGGCCGCCTTGATTGATGGTATCCATAATTTTTTCGATCGTGGCCGGCGTTATGTCGTTTACGTCAATCGTGTTCAAAGTAAAATTATGGTTCATTTTGTTCATCGCCTTTGAAAAGTTTGACGATACGTCGCGGTCGGAAAGAACGGCGATGGGAATTGTTTTTTTAATGCCGATTTCGTTTTTATTCGCAAGGGAGCGCAAAACCTCGGAATCGCCCAAGTGCGAAATAATTATAAAAGCGCCTTTTCCTTGGTTAAGCTGCTCTATCAATGCCGAAGAGTCGTCGTCGCTAAAGCGTATGTTCTCAAAGGGGATTGGATTTGTCCAGCAGTCGATTTTTTCAACAATGGTAACGGCAAATGTGGCCACTTGCCTTAAAGGCTTTATCTTGCTAAAAGTCTGGCTGTAAGCCTTTAAATTTTTTTGGTATCGTATGCTTTCAAGACGGCAGCGTTTGTCAAAAATAAAAAAATAAAGGGCCGCGCAGTAAGTGATAAAATTAACAAGCCAGCGGGGAAAATGCTTGAGGCACCAAAATGTCAAACGGTAGGGCCTTGTAGAAGTTGAGGCTTCTTTTTCGCCAAACCATTCTTTTCCTGCTTTAATTTTTTTCATTTTGCTTCTTTCGTTTTATTTGCCGCGCCTTTAGCCAAGGATAGCGCAACAACATTCCAATCGTAAGCCGCGTGAACATAAAGGAAATATGCAAGTTGTCGCGAATGACGCGGAAGTTGGACTTTCCTCCAACTGGATAAGTGACTTTTACCGTCTTAAAAATTACAGGAACGTCAGCCCAAATCAACCTTACCAAAATCTCAGCGTCAAAACCCATATGGCTGTCAATCCACGCGCGCTTGCAAATCTTGTAAAAAGGCTCTACCGGATAGATTCTATAGCCGCACATCGAATCTAAAATTTTCTTGTCGCTGACCGAAACAAATTGGGTATAGCCGTTGCTGATTTTTTTTGCGGCCACGCGCGCCGACGGAATCGAAGAATCAAATTCCGGGCAGCCGCAAACCAACGCTTCTGGATGCGCCTTTGACTCTTCCAAAAACTCTTTGCAAGTCGATTGAGTGTCGTGCTGGCCGTCCGCGTCGATTTGGAACAAATGCGTTATTCCCATTTTATGCGCCTCTTTTACGGCGCGGCAAACGGAATAGCCTTTTCCGCGGTTGCGTTTGTTTACGATTACTGTAACGTTTTCGTTGGCGCTTGCCACGGCTTGGATAAAGTTTTTGTTTTCTTGGTCGTTGCCGTCGTCAACAACAATGACGGGAAGATTGTATTGAGCCAACGCGGAAACAACCGCTCCAAGGGTGTCGCCGTGATTGTAAACAGGGATTACAAAAGCTTGCCGCATCGACCGTCATTCCCCTAGAGCGAAGGTTCCGCTAGAAAAAACCTTGCTTTCGTCGCTAGTAGTCAATTTGTAAGTGTAAGCGTTTCTTTCGGAATTGTATTTTACGTTCAATCTGACTGTATAACCGGGAAATATCGGGGCGCCGAATTTTGTTCTCTTTGTAGAAATGGCAAAACCCTTGTCTCCAAAATATTTTTTGGCAAAATGCATCATTAAATCGATTTGCGCCACGGCGGGAAGCAAATGAATTTCCGGAAAATGGCCGTCAAAAAAATCGCATTCTTCTGTAACTGTAAATTCCAGAGTGAGCGTGTCGTCCGTTTTGTTAATTAAAGTTTCCGGAGCGATTTTATGCTGTTCTAAGTACATTCTATTATTTTATTGGATTTTGGCAAAAAATTCAACTGTTTAGCGTTCTCTGCGGCGCTCGGAGTAGCCGCGAACGGTAAGCTCGTTTGTGACGCGACGCAAAATTTCGTCCGCGATTTCTTTGGAAGAATTTTGAATGACCTTTTTTACGCTGTCGTTTATGGCAAGTTTTAGTTCCTTGTCCACGGCAAACTCTAGGTCAGGTTCGTTATATATTTCGGCGGGTTTTTTGTTGAACAGATTGCAAATGCTAGCAAGTATTTCGTCGCTTATTCCAGTTTTTCCGCCTTCGATGTTTGCGATGTGGGATGTTGAAAAGCCAAGTTTTTCGGCAAGACTTTCTTGTGTAAATCCTGCTTCTTCGCGAAAACGACGTACATTTTGGCCTACGGCTTTTCTTATACTGTGGATGTTAGTCATAGCGCTAAGGTAAAACATCAATTCAAATTTTAGAATAGACTTTAACTCTTAGCGCTATGACTTTTATAAAACTACACGCGCTTAAAGATAAGCGAGGTGTTCACTCCGCCAAAGGCAAAGTTGTTTGACATTACGATGTCGGTTTTAATTTCGCGGCCGCTTCCCATGATGTAGTCAAGCTTTCCGCATTCTGGGTCAAGGTTGGCTTCGGTCAAGTTGAGCGTGGGGTGGAACCAGCCGTCGCGCATCATGTTGATTGCGACCCAAGCCTCAATCGTTCCGCAGGCGCCGAGCGTGTGGCCGGTGTAGCTTTTTGTTGAGCTGATCGGAACGGCACGCTTGAATACGCCCTCGGTCGCGGTCGTTTCGGCAACGTCTCCGTGGCCGGTGGCAGTTCCGTGAGCGTTTACGTAACCGATTTGGTCGGGGCTGATTCCCGCGTCCTCGATGGCAAGCGCGATGGCTTTTCCCATTGTGTCCGGGTTGGGGGTCGTGATGTGGTTTCCGTCTTGGTTGGTGCCAAAGCCGATGATTTCGGCGTAGATTGTCGCGCCGCGCGCCTTGGCATGCTCGTACTCTTCCAAAATAAGAGTTCCGGCGCCTTCTCCGATTACCAAGCCGTCGCGTTCCTTGCTAAAGGGACTTGGGCTTGTCTTGGGAGCGTCGTTCTTTACGCTGGCCGCGAACAAGGTGTCAAAAATGTCCGAGTCGGCGGCGCTCAATTCTTCCGCTCCGCCGGCAACCATCATGTCTTGGAAGCCGTAAGCGATTTGTTCGTAAGAGTAGCCGATTGACTGGCTGCCGGAAGTGCAAGCGGTGTTTGTCGTAATGATGCGGCCGCGAATCTGGAAGTAAACGCTAAGGTTTGAGGCGGCGGTTTGCGGCATAGCGCGGACATAAGTCGTGGCGTTCATTCTAGAGCAGTCGTCGTGCTCAAGCATATGGCAGAACTCCATATTGGCGTCCATGCTTCCCATGCAGGAACCGTATGAAATTCCTGTGCGGCCGTTGTGCAATTCCTCGGCGACAACTCCGTCGGCGCTTACAAGGCCGGCCATGCGGAGAGCGTCGTCCGTGGCTTGCAAAGCCAAGCGGGAAACGCGGCCCATTGAGCGGGTCTTCTTGCGATCGTATTTTCGCAATTCCTTTGTGTAGGGGGCGGCCAAGCGAGTGTTCATTCCAACGCCGTAGCGGTCCCAGTCATCCATGCGGACGACGCAGTTTTGCAAGCCTTTAAGCGTTGTCAAAATTTCCGGCCATGTGTCGCCGAGCGAAGAACAAATTCCCGCGCCTGTAATTACAACTCTTCTTTTATTCATATTAGATGATTCCTCCGTTTACGTTTATCACTTGTCTTGTTATGTACGACGCTCCCTCGGAAAGAAGGAAGACGGCCGCGCTAGCGATTTCTTCCGGCTTTCCGGCGCGCTGCATCGGAATTGTCGGCAAAATCATGTCGAGCGGCGCGTCCTTAATCATTTCTGTTTCGATGACGCCGGGCGCGATGCAGTTTACTGTAATCTTTCGCTTGGCCAATTCAACCGCAAGCGCTTTTGTGGCGCCGATGATTCCGGCCTTTGAAGCGCTGTAGTTTACCTGGCCGCGGTTTCCCATTACGCCGCTGACAGAAGCGATTGTAATGATGCGGCCTTTCTTTTGGCGGCACATCGGCATTACAAGCGGTTGGATTACGTTGTAAAAACCGTCAAGGTTTGTGTGAATGACGGCGTCCCAACTTTCGGCGGTCATTCCAGGGAAAGCGGCGTCGCGGCAAATGCCGGCGTTTTGAACGATTCCCCAAAGAGCGCCGTTGGCTTCCGTCCAAGCGTTAAGCTTGGCCTCGCAGTCGGCGCGGTCGCTAAGGTTGAACTGAATCAATTCTCCGGATCCGCCCGCCGCCTTTATTTGCTCAAGGACAGCCTCGGCCTTTTCTTTTCCGTGATTGTAGTGGGCGACGACATAATAGCCTTCCTTGGCGGCGGCCAGCGCGATCGCCGCGCCGATTCCACCGGAAGCTCCTGTCACCAAAACTTTCTTTCCAGAATTTTCTTCGCTCATAAAAACTCCTAGTGCGTGTATAAAATTTTAAGGTCGTCGGTTTCCATAACCGTAACGGTTGTCGTAATGACCGGCTCGCCGGGCATCTCGCTGTAAAAGGCCTCGCCTGTGTAAGTCAAAATGTCTTGCATCTCATCAACCTTTTTAATCTTTACATGAACGCTGGTTCCCGCTTTAAAAACCGGAACCTTTGCCGTGTAATTTAAAAGGCTTAGCAAAAAGCCCGGACGCGGCGGCTTTCCGATTTCGTAACCGGTGACGCCGCTCAAAGCGCTGATGCTTTGGGCGATCATTTCAAAGGCCACGTACGACGGAATTCCGTCAATCTCTTTATCATAAAAGATATGCTCTTTTGTTACAAGTGATTCGCTTTCCAAAGTGCGCGCGTCCGTGTCGTGCTGGGTCAGGCGGTCAAGCAAAAACATTTTGCTTTTGTGCGGAAGCAAATTAATCAACTGTTCCGAAGGAACAATTTGCGGCAATGTGTAAAGTTTTTCAGCCATTTGATTTTCCTATAATTAAACTTACGTTGCATCCGCCAAATCCAAAAGAGTTTGACATGCAAACGTTTATTTCCTTGTTGAATTTTGTTTCGCGCCCAATCAAGTTGAGCCGCGGAAGTTCCGGATCGTAATCGCCGTCGTAAACGTGAAGCGGCAATTTTATTTTGTCCGGCGCCGCTCCGTCATTATTCACGATAGAACAGTAGCAAGCCGCAAGCTCCACCGCGCTGGACGCGCCAAGCGTGTGGCCGGTCATCGGCTTTGTGGAACTGCATGGAAGCGCGGCGCAAATTTGTCCAAAGGCCTCGGAAACGGCCTTGGCCTCCATGCTGTCGTTAAGCTTTGTTCCCGTGCCGTGCAAGTTCACATAATCAATTTTGCTTGCGTCCAAGCCAGACACGGCCAAGGCCTCTTTCATCGCGGCCAAGGCGCCGCTTCCGTCAGCCAAGGGAGCGGTCATGTGGCTTGCGTCGGCGCTTTCACCCCAGCCTAAAAGCTCAACCAGCCCTTTGTCCTTTGACAAAAGAAAAAACGCGGCGCCTTCGCCAAGGGTGATGCCGGAACGAGCCGCGCTAAAGGGGTTTGTCTTTTGGTCGCTCACCGCTTCCAAAGAGTCAAAGCCCAACAAAACGGTGTCGCTCGCAACGTCAACGCCGCCGCAAACCGCCGCGTCAACGATTCCCGCTTGTATCAATTGCGCCGCCTTGATTATCGCGCTCCCGCTTGACGAGCAAGCGGTTGCAAAAACATAAGCCGGCCCCGCAAGGCCAAATTTTTCTTTTGCGTATGAAGCCGGATAATCGGCGCTTTGAATCTCAAGCGAATAATTTTTTGGAAAGGCTCCCTTTTCAAAATACTCGCGGTGGCCGGCAACAGAAAATTCCGAACCGTTGTCGCAGCAGCCTACGCAAACGGCAACGCGGGCGGCGCCGTATTTTTTCTTGGCTGCATTTACAGCCGGCGCGATTTGCTCCAACGCGGCGTCTTCGATTTGAATTACGCGCATATCGTAACGGGCCTTTGTTTTTTTGAGCGCTCCGTCATAAATCTTAGCGGCAAAAAAATCGCGTCCAGAATGAGTCTTAACTTTTACAAGCCCGTCTTGGCTTCCTGTCGTAAGCGTTCTCCAAAAATCGGCGGCGTTGTTTCCAGCCGCGCAGGCGATTCCCGGCTCCGACAAAAAAAGCTTTCCTTTCACGTTTGAATTATAACCAATATAGAAGAATTAGTCAAATTGCGATATAATTGTGCCATGGATTTTTACGAGCTGGATTCTTTTATAAAAGTCGCCGAAACCTTGCGCTTTTCAAAGGCGGCGGATTTGCGCAACATGAGCCCTTCCGCCCTAAGCCGAATGATCGCCAGGCTTGAGGAAGAAGTCGGCGCTCCCCTTTTGGACAGGGACAACCGCAAAGTTCTTTTGACGGAACAGGGCAAAAAATTCTTGGCATTCGCGCGCGACGCGGTGACAAAAAAGCGCGACTTGACGATGGAATTCTCGCAAGCCAAAGACACGGTAAGCGGAGACCTAAACGTTTACGCCAGCGTCACCGCCTGCTATACAATCCTTCCGCCCTTTATCAAAGAGCTTTCAAAAAAATATCCAGCGATCCGCTTGTCGGTTCAAACAGGCGGCGAGTCGGGCGCCTTTAACGCCGTAAAAGAAGGCCGGGTTCATTTGGCCGTAGCGGCGATTCCAGAAGAAGGAAACGCGGCGATCGAAGCGACCTCTGTAATTAAAACGCCGTTGATTTACGCGGCCAGCGCTGACGGTCCGTGGACAAAACTTTACGGATCGCCGCAAGACATACTTTCAAGCGCGCCCTTGGTTCTTCCAAAAACCGGCCTTGCCAGAAAACGCTTTGACAAGTGGATTAAGTCTAGAAACGTAAAACCAAGAATCGCCGCCGAAACTGAGGGCAACGAAGCGCTTTTGGCGATAGCCCAACTAGGATTGGGCATCGCTCTCGTTCCGCGAATAGTTTTGGAGAACGGACCATACAAGGGAAAGTTTGTAATCCACGAAGCGGGAAACGCGCTGGGATATTACGACGTCGGCTTTATCCGCAAAAAAGAAATTTCCGGAACGAAAAACGAGCGAAAAATTTTAACGGCGGTAAACGAAGTTCTTTCCGCTATTCCCGCGCTCTAATTTTCTTTGGCAATATCAAGAATAATTTGAACGCACTTGTCGATTCCAAGCGACGAGGTTGAAAGGCACAAGTCGTAATATTTGCTTACGCCAAATTCCGTGTTTGTGTAATGCGAGCAATATTTTTGGCGGCGCTTGTCAACGATTTTTATGTCATCCAAAATTTCTTTTTCGGACTTGTCGGGCATCTTTTCTTTTTGCAAGCGCGCCGCCCGCCAGTATTGGTCGGCGTGAATAAAAACGTGCAAAGAATTGTCGTACTCCGACAAAATGCTGTTGGCGTTTCGGCCTACGATGACGCACTTTCCGCGCTCGCCAAGCTTTCTGATTATTTGCTTTTGCGCCTCAAACACTCTTTCGTCAAAGGGAGCGCTGTACATGTCAAAGAGGCTTTGGGTAAATCCAAAAAGCGCCGGCGGCTTTTCGTCAAGGCTAAGAGTTCTGGAAACGTCGATGTTGGCGTCTCGGGCCGCGCGCAAAATCAATTCCTTGTCGCAGTAGTCCCAGCCCAATTCTCGCGCCAATCGCTCTCCGATCTCGCCGCCGCCCGCTCCAAATTCTCTGCTTATCGTGATTATCTTTTTCATAAGCGCCTCACAAAACCTTGTTCAAGAAGCTAATCGTTCGTTCCTGCTTGGGGTTCTTCAAAATTTCTTCCGGAGTTCCCTGCTCGATTATGTAGCCGCCGTCCATAAAGACGATGCGGTCGGCGACTTCGCGCGCGAATCCCATTTCGTGGGTAACGACAATCATTGTCATTCCGCCTTGAGCGAGCTCTTTCATTACCGCAAGAACTTCGCCGACCATTTCCGGATCAAGCGCGCTTGTGGGCTCGTCAAAAAGCATTATCGAAGGATTCATCGCAAGGGCGCGCGCGATGGCAACGCGCTGCTTTTGTCCGCCTGAAAGTTGCTGCGGATAGCTGTGAGCCTTTGAGTCAAGGCCGACGCGCTGCAACAATTTCATTCCTGTTTGAAGCGCTTCTTCCTTGGACATCTTTTTAAGCTCGGTCGGAGCGAGCGCGACGTTTTGCAAAACAGTCATATTGGGGAACAAGTTAAAGTGCTGGAAAACCATTCCGATGTTTTCGCGCGCCTTGTTGATGTTGATTTTTTTGTCGCTGATGTTTTCGCCGTTGACAATGATTTTTCCGCTGGTGGCTGTTTCCAAACGATTAAGGCAGCGCAAGAATGTTGACTTGCCCGAACCGCTCGGCCCGATCACTACAAGCACTTCTCCTTGCATAATGTCAATGTTGATGTCCTTTAAAACTTCAAGCTTTCCAAAAGATTTTTTGAGACCTTCAACATGTATTTTAATTTCTTCGTTATTTGCCATTTGCTTTTATCCTTCGCTCCAACGCCTTAGCCGCGCGGCTCAATGAAATAATTACGATCATATAAAGGACGCCGACAATCGCCCATGTTTCCAAACTGCGGAAAGTGTTTCCAGCGATTGTGCGGCCCGTGTTGGTCAATTCGGGATATCCAATTACAGAAAGAATCGAAGTGTCCTTAAGGGTAATGATAAACTGGTTGATGATTGAAGGAATCATTACGCGAAAAGCTTGCGGCAAAATTACCCGTCGCATGCTGGTTCCGTAACTTAGGCCCAAAGAACGGGCCGCTTCCATCTGTCCCTTGTCGATGCTTTCAATTCCGGCGCGGAAAATTTCCGCCATGTAAGCGCCGCAGTTCATGGCCAGCGCTATGGTTCCGGCCTGAAGCGCGGGCAGCCTAAAGTCGTCAAAAATCATTTTCATTCCCTGGGGAACGCCAAAGTAAATGAAAAAGGCCAAGACGATCAAAGGCACGCCGCGAATCGCGTCAACATAAACCGTTCCGATAATGTTTAAAACTTTGTTGCGGCTTACGTTCATCAAGGCGAAAATCAAGCCGATCACCATCGCAAAAAGCAGCGCGAACAGGGCAAGCAAAAGAGTGTTGCCAAGCGACGCCACTAACATAAAAAAATACATTTTAAATAATTCAAACATAATATTTTACGTTCCTATTTTTTCCTTGGATCTTCGTCAGGCAAAGGAATTGAGCAGCAAACTCTAAAGCCAAGGCTTGAGCTCTTTCCGCCCATAGGACTTGCGCTTCTAAAGAAAACATTGCATTGCTCAGTGTCGTCAAGCCAAGAGCCGCCGCGCTTTACATGAACGCCTGTCATTGTTCCTGGACCAATCGGATTGACTTGGGGCGTTTTGTTGTAATCGCTGTATTCGTCATAAATCCATTCGGCTACGTTTCCGCACATATCGTAAAGCCCAAGAGAGTTCGGCTTTTTTTCGCAAACGCCGTGCGTTGTGATTTGAGAATTTTCGCCGTACCAAGCGACTTGGTTTATGTCGTCGGAACCGGAATACAAAAAGGCGTCTTTGTTCTTTCCGCCGCGGGCCGCGTATTCCCATTCCGCCTCTGTCGGAAGCCTAAAGCCTGTGGCCGAAAGGTCGAAAGTCAGGCGCTTCCATACGGGGCTTGTGTTCTCTATTTGGCTAAAATCGGATGAGCTTCCGATTATGTAGCAAGGCGTCAAGTTGAACATTTTGCTCAATTTGTTGCAATAGCGAATCGCGTCGCACCAAGTTACGCTTTCTACCGGATAGTCGCCGCGCAAGAATTTTGAAGGATTTGTTCCCATTACATAATAATACTGGTCTTGCGTTATGGGCGCCTCTCCCAATTTAAAGGGGTTGAGCGTAACGCTGTGCGCCAATTCTCCCGTTCCCATAAAGAAGGTTCCGCCCGATATCGCCACCAAATTTGGAATAGTTTCGGGAATATTGGCCTTTTTCTTGACCTCTTCAACCTTTTCGTACATTTTTCCGCACCAAGGGCAAAAAATAGCCTCGTCGGTTATGCCTGACATGCAGGTTGGGCAGGGAATCAACTTGTGTGGGTTTTCCACTTGGGTTCCGCAATTTGAGCAAAATTTCGCTCCAGGAATAAGCGGCGTTCCGCATTTTACGCAATTCATCATAATAAAATCCTTATTTTATTATTGTATCATATTTTTAATTTTTTTGCACAAAAAATCGACTTGCTCTTCAAAAAAATTTGTTTTTGGTGTATAATGTAATAAAGAGGAAAAGCAATGGATATCAAGAAAAATAAAAACGGAACCAATGTTGATCTTGCCGTTTCCGGCCGCTTGGACACGACAACCGCCCCTCAATTGGAAGCTGTTATTAAAGAGATGGCCCAAGGCTCAAAAATAATGAATTTGGACTTGAGCCAAATCGAATATATGTCGAGCACCGGCTTGCGCGACATTTTGCTTGCCCACAAAATTATGGGCGGCAACGGCGGAAAATTGGTCATCAAGAAGCCGTCCGACTTTGTAATGCAAGTGCTCGAAGCCACTAGCATGGACAAGCTTTTGAATATAGAAAAATAATCGCGCCGCAATAATCACGCTTCATTTATGCGAAGGTTTTTACGAGCGTCAAAATGTTTTTGCCGTCTTGGCGCTCGTAAGAAACGCTGTCCATAAATTTCTTTGTAAGGTAAATTCCAAATCCGCCCAGCTTGCGCGTTTCAACGCTTTCCGTAAAGTCAGGATCTCCCTTGGCAAGCGGGTCAAATTCAATTCCAGAATCCTTAAAGGCCACCGAAATCTTTCGCTCGGCCAACTTTTTGCAAACAATCTCAACGTCGCCGCCGTTTTCGTAAGCGTAGTGGCTGATGTTGACAAAAATCTCTTCGACAGCCAAGTCAATTTTGTTGGCCTCATCCGGCGTAATGTCTTGCGGCGCGAACGATCGGACAAAGTCCGTGACTCTTTGCAATTCCGCGTCGTCGGCGGCGACCACAAGGTATTTCTCGGAGTCAGTTGACGCGCCGGCATTAGTTTCCTCGCCGACTTCGTCCAACTCAAACGAAAGAACCGTGATGTCGTCGGCTTGGTCCGCGCCGCCCGCAAAACGCTCGACTTCCTTGTTTACAAGTTGGACGGTTTCCTTTGACGAAAGCGCCGCCGTTTTTGCCAACGCTCCCAAAAGAAGGGACTCGCCAAAAAGCGCGCCGTTTTTGTTTTGCGCTTCGGTGACGCCGTCTGTGTAAATGAAAAGGCGGCTTCCCTTTTTTAGCTGGATTTCGTGCTGAACGTATTTGCTGCCTTCAATCGCGGCAAGCATGATGCCGCTTTTTTGCTCCAAGAATTTGTAGGAGTCGCCATCGTACAAAACAGGCGGATTGTGGGCGGCGTTGGCAAACTTCATTTGGCCGGTCTTGATGTTCACGCAGCCAAGCCAGCAAGTTACAAAAAGCCCTTGCTCGTTCTCCGCGCAAAGCTGGTCGTTGACGCGTTCACAGATTTCGCTCGGTTCGTATTCAAGCGTGGCCTCGTTGCGGATCAGCGCCTTTGCTATTACCATGAACATGGCGGCTGGAACGCCCTTTCCGCTGACGTCTCCCATAACAAGCCAAAGCTTGTCTTTGCCCGTCCAGAAAAAGTCGTAAAAATCGCCGCCAACTTCCTTGGCTGGAATCATGCTGGCATAAAGCTGAATGCCGTGATGGTCGGGGTAAGGCGAGAAGTTTTTGGGCAGCATTCCGGCTTGTATGCCGCTGGCTACCGAAAGCTCCGCGCCGATGCGCTCTTTTTCGCTTGTGACGCGCATCAAGTCCTTGATGTAAACTTGGATGTCGATTCCCATTTTTTCTATTGAGCGGGCGAGCGTTTCAATTTCGTCGTTGGAATGAATCTCCTTAAGCTTGTCCGAAAAATGCGCGTCGTGGCTGGCAAAGCCGTCCGCTTCTCTTGTAATGCTTACAATCGGCTTTACGAATTTTTTGCTGATGAAAGTTCCAAAGCAAATGAAAAACAAGAGCGAAACGATAGGCGCGAAAAGCAAGTCCAAACGCACATAGCCGCGCAAAACGGAACTGATTGTTTCAAACTGCTTTTCAACGCAAATGACTCCGACTTTTTTTCCGTTGGAATCGCGCAAGGCCAGCGAAATGCGCGTCCTGGCTCCGGCATGGGAAAAAATTGAACTGTCGATTTCAAAGCCGCCTTTTTCCATCAAGCGCCTAAAGCGCGCGGCGGATTCGTTCGACGTGTCCTCCCTGTAGCCTGCGTGATACGGATTGAACTTGTTGCGCAGCTTTGTGTTGACCACGTTAAAGACATATGTCTTGTACTTGCAGTCCGGCATCTCCGGAATGATGACGTACAAAAAGCTTATGTCAGTGTTCTCGGTAAGGTTGGCAAGCTTTATCAGAGTGTCCTTGTATTCGTCCGACTTAAGGCCGTCGCGCGCGTATTGCTCCAACTTGTCGCCCTTAAAGTAAGACGCTCCAGTGTAGGCGATTTGCGTCAAAAAAGTGTCATAAGTTTCGCTAAGAATTTTTCTTACGGCAAAGTAGTCAAACACAACGTTCATAAGAAGGCTTACAAGCGTAAATACGATTATCGCGCCGTTTATTTTTCTTGTTATTTTTGGCATGACGGAAGACCTCTGGGGTATTATACCACGCCCCCCGCGATTTTGCAAATAGGAACGATATGTCGCGCAACAAAAAAACCGCCCCCAAACGGAGGCGGCCTTTATCATTGTCGGGGTTAACCCGGCAGTTTTATTTGAGGTACTTGTCCAAAATCTTCTGGTAAGTTCCGTTGGCGCGGATGTTGGCCAAGCCCTTGTTGAACATGTCGAGCAATTCCTGGTTCTTGGCGTTCATGATGGCGAATCCGTAGGGGGCGCCTTCGCTTTCCATTTCGGCAGGAATCTTGAGCGGGAGCTTGGCTTCCTTGATGTTAGAGGCGATGATCGGTGTGTCCTCAACGCAAGCGTCGCTGTTTCCCAAAACTACATCCTGGTACATTGTCGGAGAGTCTTCGAAAACTGTAACTGAGTAGCCGTATTTTGACTTGAGAGAAAGGGCAAAGTCCATGCCGGCTGTTCCGTTCTTAACGGCAACGTTCTTTCCTTTGAGATCCTCAAACTTTTCGATTGAAGAATCTTTGGCTACAACGAAAGTCTGTGTGGCGTTGTAGTAGCCGTCGCTGAAAATCCAGCCTGAATCAATGCGTTCCTGCTTGATTGTGGCTCCGGCGATCAAACCGTCGGCCTGTCCAACCTGAACGGCGGCAACCGCTCCGTCCCATCCAAGAGACTGCAAGTCGTAGGCAAAGCCCTGATCTTCGGCAACAGCGGCCAAAAGGTCAACGTCGATTCCAACAAACTGGTTCTTTTCGTTTGTGTACTCAAACGGACGGAAGGCTGTGTCTGTGGCGACAATCCAAGTCTTTCCGCCTTTTGCGGCTTTGTTTGATTTTTTAGAGCAAGAAACTGCGCATACAGTCAAAGCGAGCGCGAGCAAAACTGTCAAAATCTTTTTCATAGTTTTCTCCTATATTTTTAAGTTTCTATGATATTAGTTATATTAAAGAATTGTGTCAAGGCAAAAAGCGCGCTACAATGGAGAAATGAACCTTATCTCAATTAAAAATTGCAGGGTTGAAAGCTCAAACTCGACCTTAATTAAAAATTTTTCTTGGCAGATGAACGCTGGCGAGGCTTGGCTTGTGATCGGGCCAAACGGCGGAGGCAAGGCCGACTTTTTAAAGGCTCTTTGCGGCCAGCAAAAAATCTTTCCCAATGCGGACGGACTTTATTCAAACATTTTTGACGGCTCGGTCGAAATCGTGTCGCTGGAAAGGGCCGCGGCTTTAATCCAAGAGGAACGCGCCAATGACGAAAGCGAATTTTTGGAAGGCGGCGTTGACCACGGCCGCAGCGCCCGAGTGTTTTTTGCCGAAGCCTTGACAGGCAAAAAAATCAAGCGCGATTCCAAAACCGGCGTTTACGACTTGCCGCCGGCGGCCGCCAGCTTGGAAAGCGACCCTCAGATAAAGCTTTGCGGCTTGGAAAAAATTCTCGACCGCGGCTTAAAATACATGTCCACTGGCGAAATCCGCCGAACCCTTTTGTGCCGCGCGCTTTTGAGCGGAAAAAAACTTTTGATTTTAAGCGACCCCTTTGCCGGCCTTGACGCTCAAAGCCGCAAAATTTTGCTGGACTTTTTTGACGGCGTGGCCAAACGCCAGCTCGCGGCGCAAAATGACGGCAATCAGTCGCAAGGCCCAAAAGCGGGCGACTCCGCCTTTCCGCGAATAATTTTGGGAATGGAGCGCTTCCACGAAATTCCAGACGCGATAAACAAGGTTGTGGAATTTTCTGGCGGAGAAATTTCTTTTTGCGGGGAACGGAGCGAATACGAAAAAATTTTGGCCGACAAAAAATCCGCCGCGCAAAAGTCCCGCGAATCTGATGTGGCCGCGTTTAAAGACCAGCTTAACGCCGCCAACCAAGAAAGCGCGGTGTTGCAAAACGGCAATTTGTCGCAAAACCAAACCCCCGCGCTCATCGAAATGCGCGGCGTCAACGTCGGCTGGGGCGACAACCGCGTTCTACAAGACTTAAATTGGACGCTGCGCAAAAACGAGCACTGGCTGATCCGCGGCCCTAACGGTTCGGGAAAGACAACCTTCCTTGAACTTATTACCGGCGACAATATGCAAGTATTCAGCAACGACATAAAAATTTTCGGTGCGCGCCGCGGCTCCGGCGAAACGATTTGGGACATAAAGAAAAAGCTTGGAATCGTTTCCTACCGCTTGCACGTTGAATACAGAATGGTCGGCGCTACCCTTTTGGCCGTAATCGTTTCCGGCTTTAAAGACTCGATCGGTCTTTACGAGCAGGCGACCGACACGGAAATCGCCGCGGCCAAAAAATGGCTCGCGCTGGGCGGCTTTGCGGGCCGCGAGGGCGAATCGTTCAACAGTTTAAGCTACGGCGAGCAGCGCGCGATTTTGATTTTGCGCGCGGTGGTAAAGGCGCCTCAAATCCTTATTCTTGACGAACCATGCCACGGACTTGACGAAAGCTTCCGACAAAAAATTTTGGACTTGCTTGAGCTTATCGCGAAAAGCGGAACGACAACTCTGCTTCACGTCACCCACGACCCGACGGAAGCGCTTTCCGCCGAAAAGCGTATTTTGGAATTCCATCCCGGAGAATCGCCGATGTATAAAATTATTGAATTATGAAAAAAGTAATAATTACACGAACGCCGCGCGTTCTTTGTCTTGCCGCAGTTTTTCTTTTGGCGCTTTTGTCTCAGCCCGCGTTCGCAAAGGACACAAAACTGGCTGTTGAAATTCCCGCTGGCCAAGGCCTGGTAGTTTTGGATGAAAAAGATTTTCCGGAAGAAGTGGAGCACGAAAGCTATTCGCATCCCTACCGCTGGAACAAGCTTGAAGGCGACAAAGTTCAGTTTAAAGAAATTTGGGGCTATCTTGTTACAAACCGCTTGAAGGACTTTGACAAAAACGCGCCGTTAACTGACTTGGCTCTTTTTGGCGTTGACGTCGATTGCTACGGCAAATTGGAAACCGCTCCCAAAAAAAATTTGACGGCGGGCTTTAAAGGCCGCGTTCATCTTGTGGCTGTATGCAATTCCACATCAACGACGCACTTTGTCCTTGACCCAAAATACGGCTTGCGCGGAGAGTTGATAAAAGACTTGATTTTTGCCTCGCGCGAATTTGACGGACTTCAAATCGACTACGAATTGGTTCCGCAAAGAGACGGCGAAAACTTTTTGGAATTTTTGCGCCAGTTAAAGCGCAAGTTGCAAGAAAAGCCTTTGACTGTTTGCGTTCCCGCGCGAGTCAAAAGTTTTGCAACCGACGTTTATGATTACAAAAAAATCGCGGCCGTCGCCGACAAAGTTATGATTATGGCCTACGACGAACATTGGTCCACAAGCGTTCCTGGTTCCATAGCGTCTATCAATTGGTGCAAAAAAATCGTTGACTACGCGCTTAGCGTTTTGCCGGCGGACAAGTACATTATCGGCGTTCCATTTTACGGCCGCAGTTGGATAGACCGCTCGTTGGCGCAAGCCTGGTACTTTAACGGCGCCAACCGCATCATGCACGAAAACAACGTCAAACAGTTAAAGCGCAAGGATGGCGTTCCGCATTTTGAATACGAGGCAAAGGCAAAAGTGACGCTTTGGTTTGACGACGCGACAAGCCTTTTGCAGCGCGCAAGGATGTACAAAAATTACGGCTTTGACAACATCGCTTTTTGGCGCCTTGGAATGGAAGACGCCGCTTTCTGGTCTTGGATCACGGCATATGAATGATTTCGCGAGGCTTGGAGCCGTTGGCGGGACCAACGATTCCGCGCTCTTCCATCTCTTCGACCAAGCGGGCGGCGCGGTTGTAGCCAATCTTTAGCCTGCGCTGAATGTACGACGCGCTGGCTTTTCCAGCCTCGATTACGATGTCCAAAGCCTTTTGGTAAAGTGGATCGTCGCCTTCGTCAAAGAGTCCCGGCTCGGGATTTTCTTCATCTTCGTCCTCGACAAAAATCTCGTCGTCGATGTATTCCGGGAAACCGTATTGCTTGACGTAATTAACTACGTTCTCAACTTCATCGTCGCTTACAAGCGTTCCCTGAATTCTTATCGGAACGGGATTAACCGCGCTTACAAAAAGCATATCGCCGCGGCCCAAAAGCTTTTCGGCGCCGACTTGGTCGATGATGATGCGGCTGTCCATCTTTGACGCGACGGCAAACGCGATTCGGCTAGGAATGTTGGCCTTGATCAAACCTGTGATTACGTCAACCGACGGACGCTGGGTTGCCAATACCAAGTGAATGCCGACAGCGCGGCTCATGGCGCACAAACGCGCGATTGTGTTTTCCAATTCTTTTCCGGTTGTGGCCATCAAGTCGGCGAACTCGTCGATAATGACAACGATGTACGGAAGCTTTTCGCTCGCGATGTGGCGCTCTTCGATTCGCTTGTTGTAGCTGATGATGTCGCGGACACCCATTCCGTCAAGGAGCGCGTAGCGGCGTTCCATCTCGCACAAACAATATTGCAATGACTGCAAGGCGCGCTTGGGCTCTGTAATTACCGGAGTGAGCAAGTGCGGAATGTCGTTGTACAACTTCAATTCTACAATTTTTGGGTCAACCAAAATCAACTTTACTTGCTCGGGCGAGCGCTTGTACAAAATAGAAAGAATCAATGAGTTGACGCAAACCGATTTTCCCGAACCTGTTGAACCGGCGATAAGCAAGTGAGGCGTTTTTGAAAGGTCGATGACTTGCGCCTCGCCCTGGATGTCTTTTCCCAATATGACCGGAACGGCCATCTTCTTAAATTCCGGCATGTTCTGTTCGATGATTTCGCGGAATGCTACGACGGCGCGGTCTTTGTTAGGAACCTCAATTCCTACCGCGCGCTTTCCAGGAATCGGAGCGACGATGCGCACAGACTTTGCCGCCAAGCGCAAGGCGATGTTGTCTTGAAGCGTTACGATTTTGCTAAGCTTGACTCCGGGCGCCGGCAAAATTTCGAACATCGTTACGACCGGGCCTTTTCGGATTCCGGTGACTTCGGCGCTGATTCTAAATTCTTCAAGCGTTTCCTTAAGCTGGGCGGCGCTGGCGTTTGTGCCTTCGTCGATGACCCAGTAATCGGAGTTTTCAAATTCGTTTAGTATTTTGTCTGTCGGAATGTTGTAAACGCCGCGAGTAAAGCGCGAGTCGATGATTTTGGGTTCAGGCTTGGGTTCCGGCTTGGGCTTTTCTACCGGCGCGGGAACGGCTGGAGCGGCGGCCTTTTCTTGCAAGCGCGGATTGACGGCGGTCAAAGTTTTTTCGTCTTCAATCGGAACGGGGCCGTCGTCCGCTTCTTTTTCTGGAGCCACGTCTATTTCGAATTCGTCTTCGTCAAGTTCTGTGCCTGAGACAGTGTCGTCGCCGCTTTGCGCTTCTTCTTCGTCGCTAGCGTCAACTTCAATGTCAAAGTCGTCGCCTTCTTCTTCCTCTTCATAGTTGGGGTAGTCGTCCGCGTCGTATTCGTTCTCTTCTTCGTCTTCGTTGATTTCGATTCCGTCTGTTGTCACGCGGACTTCCACAGGAACTTCTTCGACCGCACTTTTTGTCTCGCGGGAAATTTCTATCGGTTCAGGATTTGTCGCCGGAACGGGAGCGACAGGCTCCGCGTATGAATACGTTCGCTCAACCACAGGCTCCGGCTTCGGAACGTTTTGCGCTGGCGGAACAGTTTCCGCGGCGGGAGCGGCTTGCGCCTTTGGAGCGGCGGCTTGCGCGGGCGTTTCTTGGGCTTGCGGAATTTCTTCTTTCTTCTCTTCCTTGGGCTGGAACTTTTCCGGAACCTTTATTCCAGTCAACTGCAAATCGTCAAACTCATGCAAATATTTTTGGTCAATCTCGGCGGCCTTTTGCGCTTGCTGGGCGGCAAACTGTTCGGCGGCGCTTAAGCCTTGCTCCGCCTCCGCCTCGCTTTCCGCGCTTGAATTTTCATCCTCGACTTCAACTTCGTCATCGTAACCGCTTTCGTCTGACGTTTCTTCTTCCGGCTCGTCGTAATGGAGCGGCTCAAACTCTTCTTTGAAGGACTTAATGCGAATGTCGCTCTGCGCTTCTTCAACGCCAAAGAAAATTCGCTCGGCAACGATTCCAGCCAAAAGATATTCGATGACGACCAACAAAAAGCCGATTACAAAAGCCAAAATCAACTGGACGGTTTTAAACGAAGACACGCCCGCATAGCCGGCCGTTAATGAGCGGTACACGCGCTCGATTCCAACGGCGGTAAAAAAGGGAATCAAGCTAAAGCTGATGTAAACGCATTTCTTAAAAGTTCTGTGCCCGCTAAAGGCGACCATCGAAGCGCCAAAGAAAAATATTGGAATCAATACGCTGCAAAAGCCGTACGCGCCCGTTAAAATTTTTCCCGTTCCGTACAAAAACTCAAGGACAAAACTGTCTCGTCCGGCAAAGCCAAAAAGATGAACTAAAAGCGCGAAAGAAAAAAAGGAGGCTAGAACGAACAATATCGTTCCGGCAACTTTTGAAGATATATTATACTGTTTCATAAAACCCCAATTAAAAATGGACTGCGGACAAAAAGGCCGCTTGGCTCAATAGGGCTGGGCCGTCCTTTTTTATTATCGGATTTTTACAGCGCGATTTTAGCGAAAATTTAATTCCTCCGCCCAATTAAAATAGTAAAATATTTTTGTCAAATTCCGAAAATTTTAATATGATTAAAGCAAAGAAATTATTGGCTTTGGCCATTGTCGCGCTTGCGTTCGTCGGCCACTGCGCCGCAAAAACAATGACAACTGAACAAGCCGCTCAAGCCCGCAAAGACATCGTGGCCCAGGCAAAGCAATATATCGGCTGCCCCTACAGGTCGGGCGCCATCGGCCCGGAAGCGTTTGACTGCTCCGGCTTGATTTACACCGTTTTCCGCGACGCCGCGGGAACGCAAATGCCGCGCTCCGTAAAAGCGATTTACTCAAAGGCAAAAATCATCAAAACCGACGAAGCGGAAGTCGGCGACTTGATTTTTTTTAAGACCACCGGCGACGGCTCCATCAGCCACGTAGGAATCTACATCGGAAAGAATCAATTCATCCACGCGGCCAGCGACGGAAACAATACCGGCGTAATCGTTTCTTCTCTCAAAGAAAAATACTACGCGTCTTCCTTTGCCGCAGTCGGCCGCGTTATTCCTTCCGGCCGCGCCGTAATGGAAGACGTCGCCGACGCCGTTGACGACGAAATCATAAGCGAAGAAGACATTCCCGACCGCGACGATATTAAAAGCGCCGTTGAGGAATCTGGCGGCAAGTCAAAATCGCGCGGAAAAAATTCCGACGGCATTTTTATGGCCGATGACGGCTCTTCAAATTCCAGCGGCAAATGGTATTCAAATCTTGTATTTGACGCGACGCTTTTTTGCGACTGGAACTTTTTTCTTCCAACCCGCTTTATGCTAAACTGGCGCGGCATTTCTTTGGAATCCAACGTCCGCTATGCCGCATGGAAATTCCAGCCCGGCGTAGGAACGATTCTCCGCTACAACCACGCCTCAAAAATTTTTCAATTGCCAATCGTATTTTCGATGAACTTTGGCGACTACGTAAAAATCTACGCGGGCCCCGTAATCAATTTTGGAAAGCCTACCTTTCCTGACACTGACTCAAAAATCAAGGGTTCGTTTTTTCCAGGCATCTTGGGCGTGTCTTTCCAGACTCCAAAAATCAAGGCGGGCAAAGTGGGCATTTCTTTTGTGCAAGACATTTCCTACACGGTTTACAACGATTCCGACGGCGGAGCGATGCCCTTCCACGACAGCATGGCTACGGGCCTTGTCTTTTCCAGCGGAGTGCGCGTAACTTTGCCGCTAAAGAATTTTTTATAGTATATGAACGGAACAAAATTTTCGCGCGCTCTTTTGCCGGCCGCGCTGGCTTTTGGAGCGGCGCTTTTCTTTTGCGGTTGCCCGCTAAAAGTAACGATCAATCTCGACAAAAACGACAACAAATCGATATATTTTTCTTCCAGCTTGGGAACGGCCTTTGTAGAAAACCTTAACAAGCTTCAACAAGTTCCCGGCCAGGAAGGCGGCCCTTCCGACAACTTGGAGCGAATCTCAAGCAAAATTCAGTCCGAGCTTAACCAAAGCTATTTTAAAAACGCCAGCGTCCGCTTTGACAAAAACACCCTTACAGCCAGCGCGCAAGTCAACAGCCAAAAAGCGCTCCCAACAGAGTTTCTTGGCATAAACAAGACTTCCTCCGGCGACGAATTTTACGTGGCCCTAGACCCACAAAGCCTGGCCGCCGCAATCCTTCAAGAAAACACAACCGCAAAAACTTTGGCTGACATTTTAATGGCCCCCATAATCTCCGGCGAGCCAATGTCGCTTGCCGAATACAAGGACTTGCTTGCAGAAATCTACGGCGCTCCCCTAGCCTCAGAGCTTTTGTCCGGCGACCTTACGATTGAGTATATCAGGAACGGCAAAAAGCAAATCCAGCGCGTTCCGGTCTCCGACTTGCTCCTGGCCGCCGACGGCAAGCGCTTTGTGTTTAAGTATTAGAGTTAGGGCTTTTTCCCCGCGCCGACCGTTCCCGCTAAATAGTAAATTATTCATTACATTTTTTGTAAATTTTAATTGACTTATCCAAGAACGCGCTGTATAATGTCCGCATGCATAAGACCCTTTTAAATCTTAGGATTCAAAACAATTACTCGCAGGCGGCGGTCGCTTCCTTTTTGGGAATCTCGCGACAGATGTACATTAAGTACGAAAGCGGCGAGGCCGTTCCGCCCGTAAAAACCGTCGTAAACCTCGCCAATTTTTACCATGTTCCCTACGACGTGATTTTGGACGACCAGCTTAATTCCTTTGGCGAGGAGCAAAACGAACATCCTGAAACGTCCTACGAAATCGAGCGAAAGGAGCCGGAAAGCCTCGCTGTCCACGATTCCGGCGCGGGAACGGACTATTTGGAGGTTCGCCGCGCTCCATCCTACTATCTTAATGCAATCCTCCAAATGCTCCCCAAGCTGGTCTACCAAGAGCAGCTAAAGGTGCTGGCAAAGATTTCCGGCATGGTCCAAGCGGCCACGGAAGAAAAGCTCAAGCCCGATAAGCATATGCAGGCTTATCAAAAAATGGAAGACTTTGTAAAAAGCCTGCATTTAAATTCACACGGCCAAAAATGGACCCGGGAGGAACTTTATGAAAGATAAGCAAATTAAATCGGCGGAAGGCAAAGTATTCTTTGACTCAAACATTCTTGTTTATTACGCGGACGAAAGCGACGCGCGAAAACAAAAAATCGCGATGGCCCTTATAAAAGACGCGATTGATTCCGGGAACGGCGTAATCTCAACGCAATGCTTGCAGGAATTTTACAATGTGGTCACAAAAAAATTGTTGTGCGACAAAGAAAGGGCAAAGGAAATGGTAAAAATGTTTTCCGACAATATCCCCGTGGTCAAAATCTCGGTTCCGCTGATTTTGTCCGCCGTGGACATAAGCATAAAAAGCCAGTTTTCCTTTTGGGATTCCTTGATACTTTCGGCGGCGGACGACACAGGCTGCGCCACGGTTTATTCCGAAGACTTGAACGACCAGCAAATCGTCGCCGGCGCCCGCATCCAAAACCCCTTCGCCGCCTAACGCCGCCATAATTGAACATTTTTCCACAATTTACTATAATAGTGGCTTGGAGTAATTTATGCCAAAAATAGAAGTTAACGAAAAATTGTTTTTTGACGCTGTTGGAAAGCGATACGACTACGCCGCGCTGGAAGACGTTCTGCCCTGCGCAAAGGCCGAGCTTGACGAAAAGCCTGACACGACGCTCCCCGAAAACGAGCGCGCAATCAAAATCGAATTGAACGACACAAACCGCCCCGACCTTTGGTCTACAAACGGCGTCGCCCGCCAGCTAAAGCTTCACGCCGGTGGAAAGACTGCCGACTACTACAAATATATGTCCAACATGGGCAACGACAAATACGACGACCGCGTCGTTGAAGTTGACCCGGCGATAAAGGACGTCCGCCCCTACATGGTTGCCTTTATGATTTGCGGAAAGGCCATCGACGACCCAATGCTAAAGGACATAATCCAAACGCAGGAAAAGCTGGCATGGAACTTTGGCCGCAAGCGCAAGTCCATTTCTATGGGCGTTTACCGCGTTGACCAAATCAAGTTCCCCGTAAAATACCACGCCGTCGATCCGGACAAAACTTCTTTTGTTCCGCTCCAGTGCGACGCGCCGATGACTTGCCGCCAGATTTTGACCGACCATCCCAAGGGAAAAGACTTTGGCTGGATTTTAAAGGACTGCAAAAAGTTCCCGCTTTTGTCGGACGCAAAGAACGAAGTCATGTCTATGGCTCCGATTATCAACAGCGCCACTCTCGGAGCGGTTCAGGTTGGCGACAAGGACTTGATGGTTGAGCTTACCGGCGACAATATGGAAGGCTTGATTTTGAGCGCCAACATCGTCGCCTGCGACTTTATCGACCAGGGCTACGACATTAAGCCGATTTTGGTAAAGCATCCCTACGACACGGGCTTTGGAAAGGACATCATGGTTCCCTACTACTTCCAGCCCACGACAAAAGCCACGCTCAGCGCTGTCAACAAATTGCTCGGAAGCGACTTTGACATTAAGAAGGTCGCCGACGCTCTTACCCGCATGGGAAGCAAGGTCGAGACAAAGCAGGTTGGCGACGACTGGGAAATCGTTCTTAGCCCGGCGCCCTACCGCAACGACTTCTTGCACGAAGTTGACGTAATCGAAGACGTTATGATCGGCTGCGGCGTAAAGGACTTTGCCCCGCAAAAGCCCAACGACTTTACAATCGGAAAGCTTAGCGACCTTACAATCTACAGCCGCAAGACAAAAGAAATCATGGTGGGACTTAACTACCAAGAAATGATTTTCAACTATCTTGGAAGTAAAAAGGACTACATCGAGCGCATGAACGTAAGCGCCGACAACGCAATTGAAGTGGCCAACCCAATGAGCGAAAACTACCAGTTCGTTCGCCCGTCAATCATTCCGTCGCTTTTGCGCGCCGAAGCCCAAAGCGCCAACGCGATTTTCCCCCACAAGATTTTTGAAATCGGAAAAGTCGCCTACATTTGCCCTGAAGAGAATACCGGAACGCGCACCCGCCAATCGCTCGGCTTTATCACAGCCGCGGCCAACGCCAACTTTAACAGCGCTGCCAGCGAAGTGTCGTCGCTCCTTTACTACCTTGACCACGAATACAAAGTCCAAGAAACCAGCGATCCCCGCTTTATTCCTGGCCGCCAAGCCGGCATCATGGTAAACGGAAAGCAAGTGGGAATCTTTGGCGAGCTCCATCCGCAAGTTTTGGAAAACTGGTCAATCCAGGTTCCCTGCATTGCCGGCGAGCTTGACCTTGAAGAATTGATGTAAACAATAATTTTTGCAAAACTAAAAGGCGGGCCGCGCAGGTCCGCTTTTTTTATATTAGCATAGGCACTTGGACTATTAGTTCATGGCGTTTTTTCCAATGCGCGCTAGCCTTGATAACAAGGAGGGGAATTATTTAAAGAAAGACTGTGCCAGACAAAAATGTTTTTCTAGTTTAATTCCGCAAACCTGGAGCCGCCCAAAAGGGGCGGTTCCTTTTTTCGTCCATTCCGCTCCTTCCGCCGCAAAAGTTCCGCACGAAAAAAAAATAAAAAAATTTTTTAAAAAACTATTGACAAAAATGAAAAATCCGCGCATAATAACACCATAAACCTACTGACAAACTAGGTTAAATACTTTTCCGAAACAAGGAGGCGCAAAATGAAGTTTTATTTTGAAAAACTGGTTCGACAAAATTTCCGATACGGACGCATGCGCCCTTGTTGTCTTTTCTTCTAGGCTGAAAGACCTTTAGCCTCTGATCCAATCTACACATTATCTTTTGGATTCGCCCGCGCGTAGCAGTGGGTAAAAAAATTTAAGGAGTATACTATGTCTAATTATAAATTTGAAACATTGCAGTTGCACGTTGGCCAGGAACAGGCCGATCCCACAACAGATTCAAGAGCGGTTCCGATTTACCAGACGACGTCTTACGTTTTCCACAACTCTAAGCACGCCGCCGACCGCTTTGGCTTGGCAGACGCCGGAAACATTTACGGCCGCTTGACCAACAGCACCCAGGACGTTTTTGAAAAGCGCATCGCGGCGCTCGAAGGCGGAGTCGCGGCCTTGGCCGTTGCCTCTGGAGCGGCTGCCATCACCTACACAATCGAGGCCTTGGCTCAAGCCGGCGAGCACATCGTCGCGCAAAAGACAATCTACGGCGGAACTTACAACTTGCTTTCGCACACGCTAAAGCAGTTTGGCGTTGAGACAACCTTTGTAAACGCCCACGACCTTAAGGAAGTCGAAGGCGCGATCAAAGCCAACACAAAAGCCGTTTACCTTGAGACTTTGGGAAACCCCAACAGCGACATTCCGGACATTGACGCCATCGCCGCCATTGCCCACAAGCATGGAATCCCGGTCGTAATCGACAACACGTTTGGAACGCCCTTCCTTATCCGCCCGATCGAGCATGGCGCCGACATTGTCGTTCACTCCGCCACAAAATTCATCGGCGGCCATGGAACGACCCTTGGCGGCGTGATTGTAGACTCAGGCAAGTTTGACTGGAAAAAGAGCGGAAAGTACGCTCCAATCGCCGCGCCCAACCCCAGCTATCACGGAGTTTCTTTCGCGGACGCCGTTGGACCGGCCGCCTTTGTAACATACATTCGCGCGATTCTCTTGCGAGACCAAGGCGCTTCAATCAGCCCCTTCAACGCCTTCCTTTTGTTGCAGGGAACGGAAACGCTTTCGCTCCGCTTGGAACGTCACGCCGAAAACACCAAGAAGGTCGTCGAGTACCTTTCAAAGCATCCCAAAGTCGCGAAGGTCAACCACCCTTCATTGGCCGACCATCCCGACCACGCGCTTTACCAAAAGTACTTCCCCAACGGCGGCGGCTCGATTTTCACCTTTGAGATCAAGGGCGGAAAGGACGCGGCTTGGAAGTTCATCGACAACCTTAAGATTTTCAGCTTGCTTGCCAACGTTGCCGACGTTAAGAGCTTGGTCATCCACCCGGCCACGACAACTCACAGCCAGTTAAGCGACGCAGAGCTTGCCGACCAGGGAATCACGCAAAGCACGATCCGTCTTTCTATCGGAACGGAGCACATCGACGACATCATCGCCGACTTGGAGAATGGATTTAACGCCATTTAATTAACAAAACAACAAAAATTATTTTATAGGATTTATAGGAGATACAATTATGAACACAAAGAATTTTGGAAAGATCACAAAAGCCGTTGCCGCCGCCCTTATCGTTGCCGCGGCCGCAAGCCAAGCCGTATTTGCCAAGCCCGCTAGCGGACGAACCGTTGCCGAGATTAAAAAGAGCAAGACAATCAAGATTGCCGTATTCAGCGACAAAAAGCCTTTTGGCTACGTTGACGAAAACGGCGAGTACCAGGGCTACGACGTTTACCTTGGAAACCGCATCGCCAAAGACTTGGGCGTAAAAGTAAAGTACGTTCCGGTAGAGGCCGCGGCCCGCGTTGAAGTTTTGGCCACAGGAAAAGTTGACATCGTTCTCGCCAACTTCACCGTAACGCCCGAGCGCGCCCAGAAGGTTGACTTTGCCCTTCCCTACATGAAGGTGGCCTTGGGAATCGTATCGCCCAAAAAGGCTTTGATCACAAATCCCGCCCAGCTTAACGGAAAGACTTTGATTATCGCCAAGGGAACAACCGCCGAGTCCTACTTCTCAAAGAACTATCCCAAAATCAAGCTCTTGAAGTTTGACCAGTACTCAGAAGCCTACAACGCGCTTTTGGACGGACGCGGCGACGGACTTTCAACCGACAACACTGAAGTCCTTGCCTGGGCGATTGAAAACCCGACGTTCGCTGTTGGAGCCGGAGCCGACTCAATCGGAAGCTTGGACGCCATCGCTCCCGCGGTACAGAAGGGAAACAAGGACTTGCTTGACTGGCTCAACAACGAGATTGTCCAGCTTGGAAAAGAAAAGTTCTTCCACGCCGACTACGAGGCCACGCTCCGCAGCGTGTACGGAAAAGATTCCGACGCTGACAGTCTTGTAGTAGAAGGCGGAAAGTTGTAAAATATAAAAGCCGTTGGTTAACCTCTAATTGCCCGGCTTGTCCGGGCAATTTTTTTTGTTGCGCCAACCTGCAGGTTGTAATGGATTTTGCATTTATTAAAGAAGTTCTTCCGTTGTATGTAGAGGCCACTTGCCTTACATTGCGGATTGGTTTTATAGGAATAACGCTTTCTTTCTTTGCGGGAATTTTCTGCGCCCTTGTCCGCTATTGGAAGGTTCCCGCCTTGTCTTTTATCGTTCGCGCCTACACGGAACTGTCGCGCAACACGCCGCTTTTGATTCAATTGTTCTTTTTGTACTTTGCCCTTCCGCGCTTGGGAATAAAGCTTTCCGGCGAACAATGCGGAATCATCGGCCTGACCTTTTTGGGCGGCTCCTACATGGCCGAAACTTTTAGAAGCGCCTTGGAATCCGTCGGCCGCGTCCAGTTGGAAAGCGGCATGTGCGTCGGCCTCAACAGGCGGCAGCTGGTGGAATACGTCGTGCTCCCGCAAGCGGCGGCGCTTTCCGTTCCGGGAGTCGTGGCCAACATAATCTTTTTGCTAAAGGAAACTTCTGTCTTTAGCGCGGTCGCCTTGGCCGACTTGATGTTTGTCGCAAAGGATTTGATCGGCCTTTACTACAAGACCGAGGAATCGCTTTTGCTTTTGGTCGCGGCGTATTTTATTATTCTGCTTCCAATTTCCGTTTTATCGCGAATCATCGAAAGGAGGTTAAAGCGTGGACAATATTAACGCGGCCCAGGCGATCTCCACCGCCTTTAGCGTCCTTTTTAAGGGAAAGAATTTCGTCCGCCTTTTGGGCGGCCTTGGCGTGACGATTTGGATCGCCGCGCTTTCTGTAGCCATTTCAATCTTTTTGGGCTTTTTGTTCGGCATTCTTTTGACGCGCAAAAACCGCGCGGTAAAATTTTTGTGCGCCGCCTACTTGGAGTTTATGCGCATAATGCCGCAAATGGTTTTGCTATTTTTGGCCTACTTTGGATTGGCACGCGCCTTTGACATTTCTATTTCTGGAGAGGCCGCGTCTGTAATCGTCTTCTCGCTTTGGGGAACGGCCGAAATGGGCGACTTGGTTCGCGGCGCCTTGCAATCGATTCCCCGCCACCAATACGAAAGCGGCCGCGCGATTGGCCTTACCGAGCGCCAAATATTTTTTTATATAATCATTCCGCAAACGATAAAGCGCTTGGTTCCGCTCAGCATGAACCTTATCACGCGAATGATAAAGACAACTTCGCTCGTTGTTTTTGTAGGCGTAATCGAAGTCGTCAAAGTGGGCCAGCAAATCATCGAGGCCAACCGAATGAAAATCCCCACCGCCTCAATCGCGGTTTACGGAATAATTTTTTTGATGTATTTCATCGTTTGCTGGCCGCTTTCGTTGGCCGCCGACAAGCTGGAAAAGAGAGGATAACTGTATGCCGATATTGCAAATTAAAAACCTTGTAAAATCATATAAAGAAGCCGGCGGCGTTTTGGAAGGAGTTTCTTTGGACGTTGAGCGCGGCGAAGTTGTCGTAATCCTCGGCCCGTCAGGCTGCGGCAAGTCCACCCTTTTGCGCTGCGTCAACGGCTTGGAATCAATCCAGGGCGGAGAAATTTATTTGGACGGAGAGTTGATTTCCAACCGAGTCAAGGACATGCACTTGATCCGCCAGCGGATTGGAATGGTGTTCCAAAGCTACGACTTGTTCCCCAACATGACCGTATTGCAAAACGTTTTGCTTGGCCCGATAAAAGCGCAAAAGCGCGACAAGACGCAAGTGACCGAGCAAGCCAAAAAACTTTTGGAGCGCGTCGGTCTTTTGGACAAAATCAATTCCTACCCCAAGGAGCTTTCGGGCGGCCAAAAGCAGCGCGTGGCGATTGTCCGCGCCTTGTGCATGAATCCCGAAGTCTTGCTTTTTGACGAAGTTACCGCCGCGCTTGACCCGGAAATGGTTCGCGAAGTTTTGGACGTAATGATGGACTTGGCCAAAGAGGGCCGCACAATGCTTATCGTAACCCACCAACTGGAATTCGCCCGCGCCGTGGCAGACCGAATAATTTTCATCGACCAAGGCGTAATCGTAGAAGAAGCCACGCCCGACGAATTTTTCACCGCTCCCAAAACGGAACGCGCCAAAAACTTTTTGGACGCCTTTAAGTTCGAAAAGCGCGTGAACTACGCGGACGGAATTTAACTACAAACTCCTGCAAACCCTAAAGCCAAAATACGAATGTCCGATGCCAGGATGGGCGTTGTGAAATCGCCTGCAAAGAACGCAATCATAGGCGTTGTCAAACCAAGAGCCTCCGCGCAGGCAACGGTCGGCGCCG
Organism: Treponema sp.; assembly: GCA_016290995.1. Taxonomy (GTDB): domain Bacteria; phylum Spirochaetota; class Spirochaetia; order Treponematales; family Treponemataceae; genus Treponema_D. The sequence goes on from JAEEVR010000014.1 coordinate 61,630, forward strand.
CTTTCCGGGCCGCTCGGGTTTTTGACGGTTCCTTCCGCAAGGTGGTGGTCAATCCAGTCGTAAATCCATTCCCAAACGTTTCCGGTCATATCGTAAAGGCCAAGCGCGTTGGGCTTCTTTAATCCAACTTCGTGCGTCGACTTGTTTGAGTTGGCGCGGTACCAGCCGTAATCGTCCAAGTTGGCGTCGGTGAACACGTTGCCTTTTCTGTCAAGGACAATCTTTCCGTCCGCGCTGGCCGTTCCAGAAAAAGCGAAATTTCTTTTGTCAAAATTTTCGATTCCGCCGCGGGCCGCGTATTCCCATTCTGTTTCCGTCGGAAGCCGCCAGCCTTTTTTCTTTTGGTTAAAGAACGGAACGACACGCTTTTTCATTTCCGCCTCGTCATAGATTTTTTTGCAGGAGGAATCAGTATAATAAACGCAGTCGGAATTTTTCATCGTCGCTTGCGTAAGCTTGTTGCAAAAGACAATTCCTTCAAACCAAGAAATTGTGTCCGCCGCGCGCAATGCGGTTGATTCGCCTGGAATGTCGTCCTTAAACAAGCAGGGATTGTAGCCCATAACTTTTTCAAACAGTTCTTGCGTGACAGGATATTGCCCCATGCAAAAGGCGCTTAATATTATTTTTCGGTTTTGAATAAAAACTCCGCGCCATTCTTCTACGCTTCCCTCAAAAACAATCTTGTCCCAATAAGATCCGTCCGTAACATTTACCGTCGCCGTCTTTCCTTTTGGAATGACAACCGCGCAGCTTGTTTTGTTCAGCTCCACATTGTCTATAACAACATTCGCTCTGACATTCTCCCCGCGGGAACTGCACGACTCCGCAAAAAAAGCGACGCAAAACGCAAATGGAAAAATCACAGCCGCGCCAAAATTGGCGGCGAATCTAAAATACTTTTTCATTATTTCCTCCGCCGCCATTATAAAGGCGCGTTTTTTCCACTGTCAATTTATGATTTTGACGCATGTTGCGCCGATTTTGACACTAGCAAAACAATGCGGAGCGTTGTATAATGCCATTATGGCAAACGACATTTTTAACGACGACACAATTTATATAATCGATTCATACGGCCTGATTTACCGCTGCTACTTCGCTTTCATTTCGCGTCCGCTCACCGATTCCAAGGGACGCAACATCAGCGCGCTCTTTGGTTTTTTTAGAAATTTGCTCGCAATGATCGAGCATTACAAGCCCAAGACCTTGATCGCCGCCCTTGATTCAAAAGGAAAAACCTTCCGCCACGAAATGTACAAAGAATACAAGGCAACGCGTCCCAAAACGCCCGAAGACCTCCACGCGCAAATTCCGTGGATTGAGGAAACTTTGGAAGCGCTTGGCGTTCCCAGCTTGCGGGTGGAAGGCTACGAGGCCGACGACGTTATCGCGACAATCACCGCAAAGGCCGTGGCGCAAGGAAAGAGCGTCCGCATTCTATCCGGCGACAAGGACTTGATGCAATTGGTCGGCGACCGCGTCCAAATCCTCAAACCCGACCACGCTGACGTTTGGAAAGTCGTGGGAGCGGAAGGCGTGAAGGCCGAGTGGGGCGTGGAGCCGGCCCTTCTTTTGGACTTGCTTTCGTTGTACGGCGACACGGCCGACAACGTTCCCGGCGTAAAAGGCGTTGGCGTAAAAACCGCCTGCAAATTTTTGGACCAATACGGCTCGCTCGAAGGCATTTACGAACACGCGGACGAAATAAAAGGCGCGATTGGACAAAAAGTTCGCGACGGAAAAGACAGCGCTTTCTTTTCCAAAAAACTCATCACTCTTTGTACGACAGTTCCCGGCGAGGAATTGGAAAACGTCGCGAAGACGCAGTTCCACTTTGCCGCCGCCGCCGAAAAATTAAAGAGCTACGAAATTTTCCAAGCCGCTAAAAAATTCGCCTCGCTAGCCGTTGAGGCGGGCGAAAAAGTTTCCGCGGGCGATTTTAGTCTGGAAGGCGGTTCGTCGCAAGACCAAGATGGCGCGGCGGGCCCCGCTTTTGGGTCAGTTTCCGATTACGGTTCGCAAGCCAAAAAAGGCGGCGGCAGTTCTGGTAAAGACAACGATTCCGCGCAAAACCAAGACGTGCCCGCGCCGCTTCCCTTGCGCAAAAACGAGGGCGACTACAAGGCCGTCACAAGCGCGGACGAGCTAAAAAATTTGGTTGAAAGCATTTTGGCCTCGCCGCAAAAAGTCCTCGCCCTGGACACCGAAACCGATTCACTAAAAACAACCGAGGCACAGCTTTTGGGCTTTAGCCTTTCAAACAAAAACGGCGCGGGATGGTACGTTCCCGTGGCCTCGCAAGGCGACTCGCTTTTTGCAAGCGACGGCGTAAGCGTTTCGGAAGCGGTGGAACAAATCTCGCGCTTGTTCAAAGAGCCGGATTGGACGCTCGTTCTCCACAACGCAAAGTTTGACTACGAAGTTTTACGGACAGCGGGCTTGCGCGAGGACGATTGCAAGGCAAAAATTTTTGACACGATGATCGCCGCCTGGCTTTTGGATCCGGACAAAACCGGACACTCACCTTACTCGCTTGAAACGCTCGGCCAAACAAAGCTCGCTCTTGTCGGAATCGAATTCAAGGACTTGGTCGGCAAGGGACAAACATTCCGCGACGTTCCGCTGGAAAAGGCCGTTCCCTACGCCGCCGAAGACGCGGACTTTACCTTCCAGCTTTACAAAATTTTTTATGACGAGTTAAAGCATAAAAATTTGCTGGAACTTTTTGAAACGATCGAAATGCCTCTTATAAAAATTTTGGGCGAGATGGAATTGGCGGGAATCCACTTGGACTCGGCGGCGCTTGATTCCTACAACAAGGATTTGCAAAAAGAAATTTCAGCGGCGGAAAAAGAAATCTACAAAGAAGTCGGCCACGAATTCAACATCGCGTCGCCCAAACAATTGCAGGAAGTTTTGTTCACCGAGCGCGGCCTTCCGCACGGAAAGAAAACCAAGACCGGCTACTCAACCGACACAAGCGTTTTGGAAGAGCTTGCCGAGCTGGATCCCGTTCCGGCAAAAATACTAAAGTTCCGCGAGCTTTCAAAGCTGCAGTCAACTTATGTAGAATCACTTCCAAAACTCTGCGATAAAGAAAGCCTCATCCACACTACTTTTGTTCAGACTGGAACTGCAACAGGAAGACTTTCGTGCAAAGACCCTAACTTACAGAACATTCCTGTAAGAAGCGATGCAGGAAGAAGAATACGCTCTGGCTTTACTGCAAAGCCGGGAACAGTTTTTATTTCTGCAGACTACTCGCAGATTGAGCTTGTAGTAATGGCACATCTTTCAAAAGACCCTGCAATGTGTAAAGCGTTCATCGACGGAACAGACGTTCATAAGGCGACCGCACAGCTTATCTACAAGGTAAAGGAAGAAGACGTAACACCAGAAATGAGACGCCTTGCAAAGACAATCAACTTTGGCGTTATCTACGGAATGAGCGCCTTCAGGCTTTCTGCAGAACTGGGTATTTCAAGAGTTCAGGCACAGGATTTTATTGCAAATTACTTTACTGAATATTCTGCAATCCAGAAATTCATTGCAGATACAATTGCAACTGCGCACGAAAAATACAGAGTTTCTACGATTTCTGGCCGAACAAGGTATATTCCTACTATAAATAATACAAATAAAAACGACCAGGCGGCCGCAGAACGCATTGCAATAAACACGCCTATCCAGGGAAGCGCTGCAGATATAGTAAAGACAGCAATGCTTAAGGTAAACAAAGCGCTGCTTGAAAACCCGACCGGAGCTAAGCTTCTGCTTCAGGTTCATGACGAACTTATCTTTGAATGCCCTGACGACCAGAAAACAATCGATGCTACAATCGAGCTTATAAAGCAGAATATGGAACACGCCGTAGAACTTTCTGTTCCGCTTCGAGTTTCAATTGAATACGGTAAAAACTGGGGTCAGTTCCACTAAAATATAAATGGAGCATAGGATGAATTCAAAAAAAATCAACAGGCAGATAGACGCAATCATAAATGAATTTAAAGAAAATAAGTTTCCGGTTTTCTGCGTTACAGGAAAAATGGCTGCAGGAAAAAACTTTATAAGCAGTTTTTTTGAATCAAAAAATTTTCTCTGCATCGACTTTGATAAAGAAGTTCACTTTTTAATAGAAGAAAAGAATGATGAAATATTAAAGACATTTGAAAAAAATGCAGAGGAAACAGGCCTTGTAATAAAAACTCAGGAAGGCAAAGTTGATAAAAGAGCACTTGGCGTTCTTCTTTTTTCTTATCCTGAACTTCTTGAAAAACAGGAAAAGATTTTATACCCCGCTTTGTCAGAAAAAATAAAGGAGGTCATCAAGCAGACAAAGGCTAAAGGAAATTTTCGCGGAATAATTTTAAATGCAACAGTGCTTTATAAAATCCCGTCTCTTCTTAATAAATGTGACCTTGTAATTTTTGTCGAAGCATCATGGATTAAAAGATTTAACAGAGCTCGAAAGCGCGGCGGATTACGCGAACTTGAAATCCTGCAGCGTTTTACGGCGCAGAAAAATCTTCTTGATAAGTATAAGGATTTTGGCTGTACGATTACGACAGTTAAAAACTAGAGGCTTTTTATTACTTCTACGAGTTTAGAAGCAGTGTTTGCCCATGTAAACTTTTTAGTCCACTCAAGAGCGCCGGTAACACGATGTTCGCGAAGTTCTTTATCGCACACAACCTTTTCGATTGACTGTGCCATCTGGTTTATGTCATCAGGATTAAAAAGAACAGCATTACCCCCTGAGACTTCAGGAAGAGCCGCGCTGTCTGCACATGCAACAGGAATTCCGCATGCCATTGTCTCGAGGATAGAAAGCCCTACTCCTTCCTGACTCGATGGGAAAATACATGCATCAGCGTTTGAATACAAAAGCCCTAATTCTTTATGAGGGAAAAATCCTGTCATAAAAATATCGCTTGCATATGGTGAATCAAGAACATATTTCTGGACTTCGTCAGCATAATCATCCTGGCTTCCTGCAAGAACAAGCCTGTGAGGAAGCTTTGTTTTTTCTTTAAAAACGTTAAATGCTTTTATCAGCTGAATATGTTTTTTTGCTTCGTGTGAAATCTTTGAAGGATAAATAAGATAAGGCCTTTTTATTGCAAAGGGTTTTATATCAACATATTCACCTTCAGAAAGATTCTGAGGATAAAAAATGCTGTGGTCAATTCCGTTTGGAATAACTTTAATCTTATCTTTTGCAAGTCCGAAAGAAATCAAATCGTTTTTTACATATTCGCTCGGAACGATGATTGCATCTGCTTTTTTTAAACCGTGAAGTCCGATTGTCTTTAAATATTTATGATGAGTTCCTGCAAGAAG
>JAEEVR010000055.1 GCA_016290995.1 Treponema sp.
GCGTCAATCGCTTTTTTGCAGCTGGGCTTTGACTTGTATTGCTGAGCTGTGGCGATAACCTGTCCATTGGTGGCTTCTACATTAAAATAAAAACCAGTCTTGGATTTTCTGATAACATATTTTCCCATGTTTATCTCCTTTCTATATATTGTAAGCCCATTTTTAAAATAATGCAAATAAATTCTGCAAAAATATGAAAAAAAAATGAAAATGCAATTCTTAAAATGAGATTGCAATTTCATTTTTTATTGACCGCAAGCGCCTTTGCGGTTATAATTTTCATTAATTATGGAATTTAAATTTTTAAGGAAAAGTGTTTTCGCCTCGCTGGCGCTTTGCTTGGCATTCGCGCTCTTCTCTTGTACAAACGAAGTTGGCGACAATAATGTTGTAGGCTTTGGCTACCAGTTCCCGGAAGCGACAGGATTTTCCAAAGCCTTTTATTCGCAAGTCTATAACGAAAAAGGCGAGAGTAAATTCCGTGTCGTCACATTCAACTTGCAAGGCTGGGAAGACATTCCCTTTATAAGGCTTGAAGATGTTGGCAAGTTTATGGATTATATTAACGACAGAGGCTATAATTATTATATTCCGCCAAGCGGAGAATACATTTATTCGTGCAAGTATTATCAAAATGACGCTGGAACTGTGTATCCTGTTGAATGGAAGGACGACACGCTTTATTTTGACGTGGAGAGCCAAACGATTTACAGCGATGACTTTACCCGAATGGTCAGCCCCAAGAACACTGTTAATAACGGCATAGGAAATGTATATGCGGCAAAAGCTGACACCGCGACAAAGAGCTCTCCAAAAATAGACTTTAACAATAAAACAGAATACGCCAAGCAAAAAGAGAGGATGACAATCGATTTAAAAGCCTACGGCCTAAAGATGTTTGTTTTTGACACTACAAGATATAACGCCGCCTTTACTGGATATGAGAATGACTTGCTTGTTCCGTTTCAAGTGATTGCCGACACATTCTTAAGAGTCGCGGTATGCAGCTTTAACGGATTTGACTATTATGTGGGCATAGACGCCACAAGCGACCAATTGGCGACGACAAAGGCTTACGATTCAGGCCGCTTTGTTCGTTCCATCCGCAGCCAGCTAAAGGCGGAATACAATTATAGAAACCTTTGCCTGCTCTTTGACAAAAATTATTGCCTAAAGGAGCGCAGGACCGAAGTTGGAAAAGACAACATAGGCGCTTTTATCAACGACAGCATTTTTAAAGCCGGCTTGGGCTTTGACTTGCTTTCCACCGACACCGCAACTTACGACACGGCCCTTGCAAAATTCTTAAAGGGCTACATTGACGACGGACATACCGGCTACCACGAGCCGTCAATGTATCAAAGCTACGCCTCCATCTCGCAGTACAAGAATTTGTCGAGATCTTTTGCCGGTCCTAGAGACAAAGCGCTTGATGAAATCTATATGGCCAGAAGAAAAGACCGAGCGGCCGCCGGCGGAAAGAAGGGCGTCTTTTATGTAAAGGAAGGAGATGTCGATAAAATGGCGGTCATCGTTTTTGACAACTTTTTGCAGAGTGACCCCGGCAATTCCACTGATTTGGAAGAGATTGCCGGCGCCAACACTTATTGGTTTTTGACGAAGGCCTTTGAGGACATTGCCAATCATACAGGCGTAAAAAATGTCGTGATAGACCTTTCTTGCAACGGCGGCGGCGTTATACAGCAATGCATGCTCGCGCTCTGCTTTTTGCGCGACACAAACGAATTCTTTATGGCGGAAAAAAACCACTTGGACAATTCCGTCGCAAAGTTTTATTATAGCATTGATACAGGCACAGGCAGCGGCGCGTCCCTTAAAAAGAACTACAAATTTTATGTCCTTACAAGCGGCTTTTCATTCTCTTGCGGAAATTTTTTCCCGGCCATTTGCCATTACCAATTGGGCGTTCCTGTTGTGGGCCAAAAAAGCGGCGGAGGCGGCGGCGTTGTAAAGCCAACGCAAACTTCCGACGGAGCCTTGTTCCAAACGTCAGCGTCGGCGGAAATGTGCGCGATTGACGCAAGCGGAAACTATGTTTGCATCGACGCGGGCGTTCCGGTTGACCACGAGGTTCCTTACGACAAATTTTATTCAGGAGCTTCCATTTACAAAGATTTGTATGACATGTTGAAAGGTTGGTATCCAACAAATTTCAATTGACCAAATTCCTAAACCAATCGCATTGCTCGTCTATGCTCTTCTTCCCTTCTTTGGAACGGAGGTTGAGCATAAAGACGTGATAGAGTTTTTCCTTGGAACTGGAGTAGCGCTTGTAGCGGAAGTCAGCGCCGGTCTCGCAAAGTCGGCTTGCCATAAAGGCCGCGCTTTTTCTTAAAAAGTCAAACTCGGCAGTAACAACAAAGGACGGCGGAAAGTTGTTTGTCAGATGCTGGGCTGGCGAGGCGATTTCTTTTTCAAGCTCGGTTCCGCCGTAGGGCATAAGGGCTTGCAAGAGCGCCGCGCTTTGGCTGTGTTCGCCGCCCGTTCCGTTTTGCAAAAAGTTATTCCAATCGAACATTCCGCAGTTTAGGTAAAGGCCCTTTAGCGAAAGGCGCGCGGGGATTTTTACTTGCGGAATTTTTTGCGCGAAATTTTTGTTGGACAAAAGCGCGGCGTAAAGCGCAAGATAGTTTGCGCCCGCGCTGTCGCCGGTTGCGAAAATGTTTTTTATGTCCAAATTATATGCGGCGGCGTTTTTGAGGAGCCACTTAAAGACATTGTTCGTGTCTATCAGCGCGGAAGGATACTTGTGTTCGGGAGCAAGGCGGTAAGTGTAGTTTACAACCGCAAAGCCTCGGCGCGAAAGCTCCATGCAGTAAAAGCGGTACAATTCCTTGTCGCCGTAAATCCAGCCGCCGCCGTGGACGCTTACGATTACGGGCGTCGGCTTTTTTGAAGCGCGAGCCGGCTTGTATAGGTCAAGAAGGCATTCGTCCGCGTCCTTGGAGTAGCGGATGTTGTAAAAGCATTTTAGGCCGGCGGGAACTTTAAGGCCCTTGTCGCGCTTTTTGTCGTAGGCCGCCATTCCAGAGCGCTGTTCGTTTACGATTTTTAAAACGTCTTCTTCCAAAAGCATTGTGTCCTCCTAAAAACCGCGGGGTTTTATTTACGTTTTGCCTGGTTCCAAAACTCGTCCATCTTGTCCAAATTTTCTTGGACCATCTCTACGCCGTTTTTGGCGCACTGCTCTTCAACGTAAGAAAAGCGTTTGTAGAATTTTTTGTTGGCCGCGTTCATCGCAAGCTCCGGGTCAACGCCAAGCTTTCGGGCGTAGTTTACGGCGGCAAAAAAGAGGCCGCC
>JAEEVR010000056.1 GCA_016290995.1 Treponema sp.
ACAAGTGTAAAGGAACGCCCTAAAATCAATTTCCATTCATCCAGTTCGCAATTATAAATGCGCCAATATGCATAATGAAACGCAGGTCCTTCTGTCTGCACAACAAATCTCAACTTGCTGCCCTTTGGAATCTTTTTTGACTCTCCAAAAATTTTTGAAAGGGGAACGCGCAGCAGGAATCCTCTTTGTTTTTTGTTAAAGGGGACTTTTTTCAAGTCAACACGCTTTAAATGAAAGTACGACTCGTTGTCGCTTTCCATAGAGGTCAAAAGTTCGTTTTGGTCAAGCGCGGCAACTTTTCCTGACAGCTCAAAGTCGTCTATAACCGGAGGCGTGTCATAGCTTTTTGAATCAAAGCGTATCGCCAAATGCGACTTCTTTGTGTTTTGTATTGGCTCTTTAAGCAGAATTCTAAACGTGTCGTCAAAGCGCTCGCCGGCAACAAAGCCCTGTCCGTCGTTGGCGACTAGCGGAGTAAGCGCGTTGGCTTCTCTTTTCGCGGCGCCGTTTGTAAACACGGCATAAAACTCATAGCCTGGCTTTTGCGGAACGCCTGCCATCGACAATTCTATAACGGAACCCGCTGGAATCGACTTGTTTTTTCCAAAAAGTTTTTTCAATGGAACTTCGTATTGGTAATCAAATTCACCTGTCGCTTCGTTCGTGACATTCTTGGAAAATGTCACGGTTCCTGGTTTTTGGGGAACGACAACCGCTTCTTCTTGAGCCGCGATGTCTATCACTTCAACTGGCGCCGCGCTTTCATTTTCATCGTCTTCTTCTTCGTCGTCTTCGGCTCCGGCGCTTTGAGCGGCGGCAAGCGCGGCTTGTTCGGCCTGAAGTTTTGCCAAACGTTCCGCTTCGGCTTTTTCGGCGGCTCTCTTTTTTGCAAGGGCGGCCGCCTTTTTCTTTGCGGCGAGTTTTCTGGCCGCTTCTTGCTTGGCCCTTTCTTTGGCGGCCGCTTTCGCAAGGGCGGCCTTTTCCGCGGCCTCTCTTTCGGCAGCTTCTTTTAACGCGGCTTCTCTTTCCGCCTCTATTTTTGCCTCACGCTCGGCCCGGGCCTGAGCGGCCTTTTGTTCCTCAAGGGCAAGCTCGCGTTTATAGCTTTCTATGGTCCTTTTAGCGACAACGGCTTCCGGAGCCGCAACAACCGCCACAGCCCGATCGCCAGCCTTTAAAACTTCGTTGGAGCTCTTTATCTTTTCTTTTTCTTCGCTTTTCTTTTCATCTTCTGCGTGAATTTCTTCCAGCGTTTTTCCTTGCGCCAAATATGCAGCGTCGCGTGCGGTTTTATACGCCGCTTTGTAGAACTTTGCGTAGAAGGATTGGCTGGCCGCTTCCGCAGCCGCGGCGAACATTCCTTCAAAAACTGTGCCTTGAACCTTTTCTTGAATTTTTTCGCCAGGCTCTTCGACCAATTTTTTATAAAGTTCTTGAGTTTTGGTCAGTTGCTCAATTCCTTCAACTTTTGCCTCGCCCTCCAACACTTCGACAACAACATCTTGCGGCTCCGGCTCATTGCCTGCGCCAGTAGGCTCCGAATTTGTAACCGTAATTTTGACTCTTGAATTTGGCGTGGCGGAAATTTTCTTTTTTCCAACCACCGTCACGGCGCCTTTTTTTGTTCCGCCCAAAAGCCAAATCTCGCCGCTCAAAAAGTCAATCGACTTTCCATTTGAGTTATGCAAAATTTGAATCAAGCTGTTTTCTTTGATTTGAATTTTGCTGTCGGAGTCCTTAAAAACCGCAAACGCCTCTGAATTTTCTCCAGTTCTAATTTTGTCGCCGTTAAAGACAGGGCTTTTGTTGCTCAACCTTTCCCACAAATCGTCGTCGATAAATTTTCGCTGAACTGTGTTCCGCCTAAAATAAATAGTAGCGACAGCCTTTTCATCGTTCCTTAAACTAAACGAATTTATGTCTTTGTAAAAAAGTCCCAAAGACAACGCGGAAAGAATTGGACAAATGACAAAGATGAACAGGTTGGCTTTATTGAGCTTGAATTTTGTATTTCTTTTCTTCGTCATCTGTGTTCACCTTTGACAAATCGGGAGCTTGCGTTCCTATAATTTTTCTAACTTCCGCAAGCGTCGCCGGCCTAACTTTTCCTTTAAGGTTTATTACCGCGAACATTTTTATCGCGTCAGTTTTTCCTTTGACATGAACGCCGGGCATTTCTTCCACGATAACTTTATCCTTGATAAGATTGTAAGTGTTCTCGGTGATCAAAATGTCGGTGGCAAAAGGCTTGTTCAAAGCCTCCGTGCGGCTAGCCAAGTTGACCGCGTCGCCGATTACAGTGTATTCCATCCTTTCGTCGGAACCAATCTGTCCCGCAACGACTGGGCCGGAATTTATTCCGCAGCCGATTTTGACGGGAGGCAAGCCTTTTTCTTTTCTGCTTTTGTTAAAACGGAACAATGAAACGCGCATCATAAGCGCGGCGGTTACAGCGTTGAGAGCGTCGGCCGCAGGACTGCCGGCAGAGTCAGGCGCTCCCCAAACGGCCATGATCGCGTCTCCGATGTACTTGCCAACAACACCGTGCGTCTCGTTGACGCAATTGACCATGCGTGTCATGTAGGCGTTCAAAAATTCAACAACTTCTTTCGGCTGCATCGTCTCGGACATCGCTGTAAACGAGCGGATGTCGCTAAAGAAAATTGTCGCGTTGCGGTTTTCGCCGCCAAGAGCCAACTCTCCGCTGGCAGCCTTTTGCGCGATTGTCTTGTTGGTGAATTTGCTGAACGACACCATCAATTTTTCGCGCTCGGCAAGTCCCTTGCTCATGTGAATGAACGAAGAAGTCAAAAGGCCTATCTCGTCTTGCGAACGCGGCTCGATGTCAAGCGCGAAATCTCCGTGCTCGATTTTTGCTGAGGCGTCAACCAAGTCCTCGATTGGATTGGTTATGTTGTTGCTGAAAATTCTTATTATTACAATCGCCGCGAACAAAACGGCGAGAGAAAACAAAATTATTCGGTATGTAGTTTTGTTGATTACCGCGTAAACAGAATTTTCAGACACGCTCGTGATTACAAAAAGGTTGTCGCAAGTTCTGTGAACCGAAATGAATTTTCTTCCTTGATTTGTTTCCACCAAGTTTTGCGCATTGTCAGTCTCCGGCTCATTCTTTATTTCGTCTATAATGGACTGCGCGGCGTAATAATTTTCGCTTCTGTTTTCGTAGTCGGGGTTTATCAAAACGCGGGATTTATGGTCAACCAATACCGTCGTGTTATTGGCGCCTTCGCTCATCAATTCGGCGAGCGCCTTTGTGTCCAAACCCACGACAGCGTTTTTTTGGGCATTGG
>JAEEVR010000015.1 GCA_016290995.1 Treponema sp.
CGGGCAAATTTGAATGCCTTGCAAAAGAAAAATATTTTGAACTTTTAAAAAAGATTGTTCCGCTATTGCCGCCTGACATGGTCGTGCACCGCTTGACCGGCGACGGCCCAAAAAAGATTTTGCTCGCCCCCGACTGGACAAAAAACAAGCGGCAAGTCCTCAACGAACTCGCCGCCTTGCGCTTGATGTGACGCCCGAGCGTCTTTGGCTTGCAAGCGTTCCGCGTTAAAGCTCTTCCTTGTCTTTATTATCCTTTTCGCGAATCTCGACGCGGCGGATTTTTCCGCTGATTGTTTTTGGAAGTTCTTCGACAAACTCGATGATGCGCGGATACTTGTAGCTGGCCGTCTGGCTCTTGACGAATTCCTGCAGCTCAATTTCCAACTGCTTGGTCGGCTCAAAGCCCTTGTTCAAAACAATCGTCGCCTTTACAAGCTGGCCGCGCTTGGGGTCAAGAACGCCGGTGACCGCGCATTCCAAAACCGCCTGGTGCTGCTGCAAAACGCTTTCGACCTCAAAGGGGCTGATGCGGTAGCCTGAGCTTTTTATGATGTCGTCCGCGCGGCCCACAAACCAAATGTAGCCGTCCTCGTCCATGTAGGCCGTGTCGCCAGTGTGGTAAAGGCCGTTGTCAAAGGCCTCCGCAGTAAGAACGACGTCCTTGTAGTAGCCGGAGAACAGGCCAAGCGGATGCGACTTTTCGACGTCGATTACGATTTGGCCTGTTTCGTTCACGCCGCAAGTGTCGCCGTTGGGCTTTGCGATGCGGACGTCGTAGCCGGGAGCGGGCTTTCCCATAGAGCCCGGCTTTGGCTCCATTCCGGGAAAGTTTCCGACGATGACCGTCGCTTCTGTCTGGCCGTAAGCCTCAAACATTTTGATTCCGGTCTGCTCGTAAAAGCGGTTGTAAACTTCGGCGTTCAAAGCCTCGCCGGCGGTGACGCAATATTTTAGCGAAGACAAATCGTACTTGGAAAGATTTTGCCGAATCAAGTAGCGGTAGACCGTAGGCGGCGCGCAGAAAGTCGTGATTTTGTAATGCGCGATTTTTTGAAGAACCAAGTCGGGCTTAAATGAATCCATGTCGTAAACAAAGACCGCGCTGCCGGCAATCCACTGGCCGTAAAGCTTTCCCCAAACAGCCTTGCCCCAACCGGTTTCGGCGATGCTCAAATGCAAGCCGTCCTCGACAACGTTCTGCCAAAACTTGGCCGTGACGATATGGCCCAGCGGGTAAAGGAAATTGTGGCCGACCATTTTTGGATAGCCCGACGTTCCGCTTGTAAAATACAAAAGCATGATGTCGTCGTTTGTCGTTCCCTCGGAACCGCTGATGCGCTCAAAAATCGGAAGGCAAAATTCATACTCGCGGTGGAAGTTGACCCAGCCAGGCCTGTCGCCGCCGACAGTGACCAAATTTTTTACTGTCGGAGATTTGGGCATCGCGGATTCGATTTCCTTCATCAACTTGTCGTCGTCAACAGAAACAATCATTTTAATCGAAGCGGCGTTGTTGCGGTATTCCAAGTCCTTTTTTAGAAGCATTACAGTCGCGGGAACGGCAATCGCTCCGATTCTGTGCAAGGCCAAAATAAAAAGCCAGAACTCGTAGCGGCGGCGCAAAATCAGCATGACCGAGTCGCCTTTACGGATTCCGTGGGCGGTCAAAAAGTTGGCCGTCTTTTTTGACATGTCGGAAATTTCTTTGAAGCTGAAAATCTTTTCTTCGCCGCGGTCATCGCACCAAACAAGCGCCCTTTTGTCAGGCTCGTCATTTGCATAGCGGTCCACGATATCGTAGGCAAAGTTGAAATTTGAAGGGATCTTGATTTTGAAATGTTCCTTTAAATCCTCGTATCCGTTGAATTCTCTCGGCTCTTCCAAAAACTCTTTATACAATGAAGACATATTTTCCTCTATAAAATTAGACAAATAAAATTGATTTTAGTTGCATTTTATTTTATACTATATCATATATGAAGACAACACCCGACTACAGCGTCATTCACTCCGACGACGACATAATCGTATTGAACAAAAAGAGCGGCCTTTGCGTGGCCGCCGACCGCTACGACGAAGAAGCGCCGCGACTGGACCTAATCGCGCAAGAAGAATTTGGAAAGCTTTTTGCCGTCCACAGAATCGACAAGGACACAAGCGGAATCGTCGTCTACGCCAGGAACGAAGCCGCGCACAAAAATCTTTGCGACCAGTTCGCCGCAAGGAAAGTCCATAAAATTTACCATTGTCTTGTTCGCGGCCGCCCCCTTTGGTCCGACCTTAAAGTTACGCTCCCCCTAATGCCGGACGGAGACGCGCGCCACAGAACAGTTGTGAACAAAACGCACGGAAAGGATTCCGTAACCGACTTTAGATTCATCGGAGCTTGCGGGCCTTTTTCTTGGCTGGAAGCGCGGCCGCTCACAGGCCGAACCCACCAAATCCGCGCGCACCTAAACGCCAACAATTTGTCGATCGTATGCGACCCCCTTTACAGCGGAAACCAGCGCGGCGTTTACCTTTCGGAATTGAAGAAACGCTACAACGGCGACTTGGAGATGGAGCGGCCGCTAATCAACCGCCTTGCCTTGCACGCCTGGAAAATTCAGTTTGAACATCCGGCCACAAAGCAGCCCGTGGAATTTGTGGCGCCCTACCCCAAAGATTTGGAAGTGACGCGAAAGCAGCTTGCAAAACTTTTTGGCGTGGATCCTTTGGAAGGCGCCAACGCGGCGGAGGGCCAGTCATGAAAACGCGCCGTTTTTTTGCCGCAGCAATTTTTTTCGCAACGCTTGCCGTCGTTCCGACATTCGCGCAAGACGACCGCGGACAAAGAGTTGACGGCTGGGCCTTTAGCGTTGAACCGATTTTTGGAGCGCGTCTTGGCCAATGCAAGGAAATCGTTTGGGCCAATTCAAAAACAGCTGGCATTTACAAATTGAGCGAACTAATTTACGACATAACTCCCGCCTGGTACTACGGCCTAGACGCGCAAATTCAATACAAGCGTTTTGGCGTCAACTTGCTTAGCAAATTTTTCATTCCGTCAAAAACCGGACGCATGACAGACTCCGACTGGCGGAACGATTCGGACTGCCATAACGGCGACACTTCAACAAAAACCGATTATTCCGAACACGACCTTTTTTTGGGGCTTAACGGAGGAATCGGAGGATTTGACCTTGAGCTGCAAACAGATTTTAGATTTTATCCAACAAGCTTTTTGACACTGGCGCCGCTCCTGTCTTTTAACGCCCAATATTTAAAATTCAGCGCTAAGAATGGAACCGGCTATTACGGAAATAACAATGGCTCAAAGATTTATCCTTACGACGACGCAAGCCATAGAACTGTTTATGATTATGACGGAATGTCCGTCATCAATTATGACGTCTACAATTTTTTTGTTTGGACCGGCTTGCGCGCGGATTTTCTTCCCTGTTCTTGGGCAAAAATTTCGCTGGCATCCGAAGTCGCCGTCTTTTACCTAATGATGGACTACGACAAACATCTTTCAAACCACCAAGATTTTATCGACATAGCTTATTCCGCTTTTTTCGCCTTTAGACAAACGCTCAAAAGCGAATTTAAAATAAAAAAATTCTTTTCCATTTGCCAAAAAACAGTTTTTTCAATAACGGGCGAAAGCAAAGGCGCAATGTATTTAAAAAAAGGCGGGGAGTCTTCATACAAAAAGTCTGGAAAAGCTGGCGGACAACTAATGTATGTAGACTTGGAACTCTCGCTTAAATTTTCTTGGTAACATTTTGTAGCAAAATCACGCAAAGTGTGATACAATGATAGACACTAAACAAGGAGCGTAACATGAAAAAAATCATAACCATAAGCCGTGAATACGGAAGCGGCGGAAGCGCCATTGGAAAAATTGTCGCCGAAAAACTCGGTTGGAAATACTACGACAAGCAGCTCATCGACTTGGCAGCCGACGAAAGCGGACTTTCGCCAAAGTTCATCGAAAAGAGCGAGCAAAGCCTTTCAAGCGGTTGGCTTTACAACATGATGCTTGGCTCAAACTATTCCTCAAACTACGCGACGGCTACAACGCCCAACACGCTGCCCTTGGTAGACCAAATTTACAACGCGCAAAGAACAATAATACTCAAGGTTGCCAAAGAATCGCCGTGCGTAATCGTTGGCCGCTGCGCGGATTACATTCTTCACACTAGCGAGGAATTCGCTGACAGCGACATTCTAAAACTTTTTGTTTACGCAAATCCCGACGACAGAATCAAGCGCGCGATTGAAGCTTACGGCATTCCCGAAAAAGACGCAAAAAAGACAATCACTCAGGTCAACAAGCGCCGCGCCAACCACTACAACACATTCACCGAATGGACTTGGGGAGCTTACGAGCACTACGACATGCTCATCAACAGCTCTTATGCCGGCATCGAAGGTACGGCTGGCCTAATTGTGGACGCGGCCAAAGCCTAAAACTTAATCCTGACCGTTTTTATCCTTCGCTGGGATTGGTCTTCGACCACAAAAAGCGCGCGGCCGATTCGCGCGGCTTCTCCGGAGGATGGAAGCGCGTCAAACTTTTCCATCAACAAGCCGGCAAGCGTGTCAAAGTTTTCGCTGGCCAAATTCAAGTTCAAAATAGAATTCAAGTCAGTCAAGCGCATATCGCCTGGAACCAAAAATTCTTTTGACGAAATAATCTTAATCCTGTCTTCCGCCGGAACTTCTTGGTGCTTGTTTCCAGCGTCGCTCATTCTTCCGAACAAGCCGCGCATCACGTCGTCAAGCGTAACGATTCCCGCGGTGCAGCCCTGCTCGTCCAGCGCCACGGCAAACGAACGCTTTTCTTTTTTCAAGGTCTGAATCAATTCTATTACCGAAAAAGTTTCGGGAACGTACAAGGGCGACGTCATGTAGTCCACGATAAAAAAAGCGCCGGGAAGATTCCGCTCAAACAAAACGTCTTTGTAATACAAAACGCCGGTGACGTTTTCCTTGGAATCTTTGTAGACGGGCAAATGCGAGTAGCCGGAATTCTTAAAGGCTTCGACGACAGTCGCCCTTGTGTCGCTTTCCTTTATGTAAGTTACGAGGGAACGGTGTTTCATAATGTTGTGGACGGTCAAGTCGGAGATTTCCAAAATTTTGTCCAACATATTTTTTTCGGATTTTTCCAAAGCGCCGTCATCCGCTCCAGCCTGGATCAAAGTCTTAAGCTCGCCTTCTTGGATAATCGCGTCGTTTCTTTTCCAAAGAGCGTCAACAATAAAAGCCGTTCCCTTTGAAATGTTGGAAAAAACCCAGACAACGGGCCAAAAGCCGTTCTTTAGCAATTCAAGCGGAACGGAAGAGCGCGCGGCGATTTTGTCGGTTCTGTCCTCAAGGCCCGCGACAGTTTTTGGAATGATTTCGCCAAAGACCGTTACAAAAAAAGTTATGGCTGCGGTGGCGATCGCGACGCCCTTGTTGCCCACCAACTCAATCGCAAGCGCGGTGGCGATGGAAGACGCAAGCGTGTTGATGAAATTTATTCCGATAAGGACAACCGTCAATACGCTGTCCATGTCCGCGCGCAAGCGGGCGACTCTTTTTGCGCCGGGCTTTCTTGCTCGCAGCATTTTTCGCACGCGAATGTTGGTCATAGA
Organism: Treponema sp.; assembly: GCA_016290995.1. Classification (GTDB taxonomy): domain Bacteria; phylum Spirochaetota; class Spirochaetia; order Treponematales; family Treponemataceae; genus Treponema_D. The sequence continues at coordinate 5,628 of JAEEVR010000015.1, forward strand.
AAGAAAGGCGGTTTCGCTTCCGGCAAAAAAAGCGATAAGCCAAACAAGAAAAATCAAAAGGCCGCTTGTCCAAAGAATTTTAGTCCAATTCATTCGTCGCCCTCCGAATCTTGGACTTCTTCTTTTTCGCGGACAAGAAGAACTTTTTCTATTCTAAATCCGTCAAGCTTTTCAACGATAAAATTCCAGCCTTCAAAATTCACTTTGTCGCCGGCTTCGGCAATGCGGCCGATTTTTTCCATAATCCAGCCGCCGACGCTTTCGTTTATGTCAGAATTAAGGTTCAACCGCAATGCTTCGTTTATGTCAGAAAGTCGCGTCGTTCCTTCCACTTCAAATTCATTCGAGTCTACAGGAATCGTTGACGAAACGTTGGCCGCTTTTGAAAATTCCGAGATTCCCGCTCCAAACATTTCGGCGGCGATGTCTTCTTTTGTCAGTATTCCTTCAGTTCCCGAATATTCGTCAACGACAATCGCCATTGTCTGCCGGTTTTCGCGCAAGATTTGTTGGGTTGACGACATATTTTTTGTTTCAAGGATAAAAAGCGGAGGGCGCATCACGCTCCGCAAAGAAAAACTTTTTTTGTTGCCGGAATAAAACAGCAAGTCCTTTATGTATACCGTTCCAACGATGTCGTCGATGTCGCGGCGGTAAACAGGAAAGCGCGAAAACAAAGTCCGCTTGCTAAGCTCCAAAACTTTGTCGTAGCTGTCGTCGATGTGCACAAAAGTGATTTGCTTGCGCGGAATCATAATGTCTTGCGCTTCAAGGTCTTTAAACTTAAAGACGCGGTTCATCAAATTTTTTTCGCCATGCTCGATGATTCCGCTTTCGGCGCTGACGTCCAAAAAAGTCTTTATGTCTTCCACCGTAAAGGAGGTTTGCTCGTTCTTAACTTTTATGCCGCGCAAAAAAAGAACAAAGCGCGACACAGCCGTAAAAACCAAAACAATCGGCCGCATGACGACAACAACAAACTGGACAAAGCCGCTAAGGCCGTAAGCGATTGGATCAGGATGTCGGGTGCAAACAGCCTTTGGGGTGATCTCTCCAAAAAGCAAAAGCAACAAGGTTGCGACAAAGGTTGTGATTGCGATTGCCTTGCTTCCAAAGACTTTTAGAGCGAAGGCCGTAAGAATCGCGCTGAGCATTACGTTGACCAAGTCGTTTGAAACAAGCAGGGTGTTTATCATCCGCTCCTTGTTCTTTAAAAGCTTGGCGACTCTCAGCGCTCGTTTGTTTCCCGCGCGGCATCGGACTCTTAGCCGTAATTTGTTTACTGACAAGAAAGCGCTTTCGCTTACCGAAAACAGCATCGAAAGCGTTATTAGAACCGCCGCTGAAATTATTAACGCGGGAATCGATATGTCGGAGACAGACGGAGGTTCGTTCATTATTCCGCGCTGTTCTCCGAAGACGCCTGGGCTTCTTCCGCTTTCTTCGCTTCGGTCTCTATTTGGTTGGCCAAAATCTTTTCTTGGCGCTCAAGCAAAAAGCGGCAGCGCTCGGCAAGCTGCGACTGGGAATCCAATTCAATGGCGGCGTTCAAGTACTTGATGATTTCTTTTGAGTTCTCGACGCTCATATCGTTCTTTCCGGTGATGTAGGCCGCCGCAAAATAGCTGCGCTGCTTTTCTTCGACAGAAAGGAACTTTGACTTTAAGGGCTCCAAATAACAGTCAACGGCCTTGTCCGGCTCTCGGCGCAAGTAACATTCCATAGCTTTTGTGGAAGCGCGGGCAAGCAAATACTTTCCCACCAAGCCGCTTTCGTTCTTTTTGTCCAACTTGATGACTTGGTCGCTCAACTCGCGCAATTGGTAGCGGTAGTTGGCGTTGGTCTGTTCAAAAAGCTCGTCGATTTTTGCCACTCGGTCAAGGCCTTTGGCGGCGTCGATTTCGGCAAGAAGCTTTTCCATGTCGTCGATGTTTTTTCTGTCAAGCTCGACAATCTTTAGCAAGTCCTGGGGATTTTCAATCGGCAAGTAAGTGATGTTGCAAATCACGTAGCCTTGCTTTGTCAAAACCACAACGGCTGGAGTAGTGTCCACTCCGTAAACAACGGCGACTTTCATGTCGCGATCGTTTTGCGCCTCGTTAAAGCCTTCGGCCTTTCTAGAAAAACGCTCGCGGCTGTAGTCGATGCGGCAAGTTTCAAACTCGCCTCCAAACAACTCGTTGTAGTCGCCGGCTTGAAGAACGTTGTTAACGATTTTTTCGTTAAGGCCGCCGTCCTCAATTTTTGTAAAAAAGAGCAAAATCTTTTTGCCGCTTTTTTGGGCCGCGCTTAAAACGCTGTCAAAGTCGTTGTAAACGCCGTAAGCGTCGGGCGCGGACTTTTTTGAGCAGCCGCAAAATACCGCGGCCATCGCTAAAAGCGCGATAAAAAGCGCGGCGGCCTTATTGGCCTTATTATTTTTTTCCGCGCGGGTTTGAATACAATTTTTATTCATCATCACATTCCTTACTTAAAGTAGCTTACGCCGGCGGCAAAAAGGTTCTGGCAAGAATTTTCAAAATTGTTTGTCAGAGGATTGCCCGTCACGTTCTTAAGCAAGTCGGCGCTGGCTCCGTTCAAGTCGTTGCCAATCGTTCGCTCGCTGTGGCCCATCTTTCCAAGCACGTGTCCGTCAGGGCTTGTCATTCCTTCAATCGCGTACATAGAGCCGTTGGGATTGTCCGGCTCCAAAATCGCGGGATTTCCTTTTTCGTCAACGTACTGGCTGTAGATTTGTCCCTTGTTGAACAATTCTTTTGCCAAGCGCGGGCTGATGATCACGCGGCCTTCTCCGTGGCTGACCGGAACCAAATGAATTCTTTGGTCGATGACCGAAGCGTTCTTGGCCCAGGGACTCATCGCGCTTGTCATTCTTGTTCGGACAACGCGAGAGATGTGGCGGCCGATTGTGTTGAACGTAAGCGTAGGCATTTCGGCGCTTGGCTCGCGGATTTCTCCGTAAGGAACAAGGCCTGTCTTTATCAAGGCTTGGAAGCCGTTGCAAATTCCAAGAACAAGGCCGTCGCGCTTTTTTAGTAAGTTCATGATTTGGTCTGCGACGCGTGCCTCGCGCAAAACGTTGGCGATGTACTTGCCGGAACCGTCAGGCTCGTCGCCCGCGCTAAAGCCGCCGCTAAGCGCCAAGATTTGCGCCTTCTTCAACGCCTTGGCCAACTGGTCAAGCGAGTCGCTAAGCGCTTGCGGAGTGTTGTTCCTAAATACCAAGATCTTTGTGTCCGCTCCAGCCAAATCAAAGGCGCGGGCCATGTCGTACTCGCAGTTTGTTCCAGGGAAAACCGGAATCAAAACGCGCGGATGCTTTTTGCAAATGTTAAAGCTGGGATGAACGCGGGCGTCGCTCAACGACGAGTGGACGTCCTTTGCGAACTGCGGAAGCTCTTCCTGAGGCTCGACAGAGCTTGTTTGCGGGAACACTTCTGTAAGGGTGTTTTCCCAAGCCTTTTGCGCGTCCGCAAGTTTTATCGTTGTAGTCGTAGTCTTCGTCTTTCCTACGACGATGATTTTTGGCTCGGCGATTGTCTTTCCGATAAAGGACAAGGTATCCTTTGCAAAAGCTTCGTTTTCAAGGCCTTCGTCAGTTTCAATCAAGATTGAACCGTAGAGCGGAATGAACAATTCCTTGGCCTTTGCCGGACGAACGATTTCGGCGCCGATTTTATTTCCCATAGCCATCTTGGTGACGGCCTCGGCGATTCCGCCCGCGCGAACAGGATACAAAGCCTTGATCTTTCCGGCCTTGTTCAAGTTGTAAACGACCTGCGAGTTTGTCTTAAAAGCCTCGTAGTCGGGAGCGAGCAATTCTGAATACGGCAAGCGGACAAGGTAAATGTTTGAGCCGGCTTTTTTAAAGGAACCGCTTTGAGCGTTTTGGACTTCGTCGTGGCCGACGGCAAAACTTACAAGCGTGTGCGGAACGTTGATCTTTTCAAAAGTTCCGCTCATGCTGTCCTTGCCTCCGATGCTGGCCGTTCCCATCGCGTTTTGCGCTGTGATGGAACCAAGAAGAGCGGCGGCCGGGTAGCCCCAAGTTTTTGGGTCAACCGCGCGGCCAAAGAATTCTTGGAACGACAAGCGCGCTTTTAGCGGATTGGCTCCCAAGCACAAAAGGTTTGCCAAGCTTGACAATACGGAAACTTGCGCTCCGTGCCAAGGGCTCCATTCGCTTACGCGCGGATCAAAGCCGTAGGCCATAAGGCTTACCGTGCTTGTCTCGCGCGGTGACATTACTGGAATCTTTGCTGTCATGCCCGCTTCGGGAGTGGACTGGTAGCGGCCGCCATAGGGGAACAATACCGAAGCGGATCCGATCGAGCCGTCAAAGCGCTCTCCCAAGCCGCGCTGCGAGCAGCAAGCCAAGTCGGCCATGTTTTGAATCCAAGCCTTTTGCAAGGCGGCCGAAGTCGTTCCAGCGCCAAGTTTTTTGGCAGTTGAAGCGAGCGGCTTTAAGAGCGGCGAATTTGCCGGAGCGGTCGGGCTTTCGATCAAGGCCTTGGCTTCGTGGCGGGCGCCGGCGGCGTCCAAGAATTCGCGCGCGATGTTTACAATCACGTCTCCGCGCCAAGTCATTACAAGTCGGTTTGTGTCTGTGACTGTGGCTACTACGACCGCGTTAAGGTTTTCGGCGGCGGCGGCCTTGATAAATTTCTTCACATCCTTGGGACGAACGACGACGGCCATACGCTCCTGGCTTTCGGAAATCGCAAGCTCAGTTCCGTTGAGGCCTTCGTACTTTTTGGGAACGGCGTCAAGATTGATGTCCAAGCCGGGCGCCAATTCGCCGACGGCGACGCTTACTCCGCCCGCTCCAAAGTCGTTGCAGCGGACAATCATAAGGCTTACGTCTTTGTCGCGGAACAAGCGCTGAATCTTTCGCTCCTCGACGGCGTTGCCCTTTTGAACTTCGGCGGCGGCGGTTGTGACTGATTTTTCCGTGTGGACTTTAGAAGAGCCTGTCGCTCCACCGATGCCGTCGCGGCCAGTTCCGCCTCCAAGCAAGATGACGATGTCGCCGGCTTGCGGAGTTCCGCGGACTACGTTTTCGGCGGGAGCGGCCGCGATTACGGCGCCAAGCTCCATGCGCTTTGCCGCGTATCCGGGATGGTATATTTCGTGGACTTGGCCTGTGGTCAAGCCGATTTGGTTTCCGTAGCTAGAAAAGCCTTGGGCGGATTCGCGGCAAAGCTTTAGTTGCGGCAACTTTCCCTTTATCGTTTTCTTCATCGGAACGGTCGGGTCGGCCGCTCCCGTAACGCGCATTGACTGGTAAACCCAAGAGCGTCCCGAAAGCGGGTCGCGAATCGCGCCGCCAATGCATGTTGCGGCGCCGCCGAAGGGTTCGATTTCGGTCGGGTGGTTGTGCGTTTCGTTCTTGAACATCAAGAGCCAGCGTTCTGTCGCCTTCTTTGAGTTGGGATCGATTTTCTTTCCATTCTTGTCGGTGGTGTAATGAACGTCGATGTAAATCGAGCAAGCGTTGATTTCTTCGCTGACCTCAAGGTCTTCCAAAAGGCCGCGCTTTTTAAGATGCTTGATTCCGATTACGGCCATGTCCATCAAGGTGACCGGCTTGTCCGCGCGGCCGGCGTAAAGGTCGGCGCGCATGTCGGTGTATTCTTTGAGGGAGGCCTTTATCAATTTTTCGTAAGGGCCCTTCTCTACTTTTATGTCTTTTAGTTCCGTCAAGAAAGTCGTGTGGCGGCAGTGGTCGCTCCAGTATGTGTCCAAAACGCGGATTTCAGTTTCGGTTGGATCGCGGCCTTCCTTTGCAAAGTAGTCTTGCAAGAATTTGATGTCGGCGTAATCCATCGCAAGGCCCATTTTTTGCAAGTAGGCTTCCAATTCCGCCTTTTTGAATTTGATAAAGCCGTTGACCACAGGAATGTCGCCGGGAGTTTCAGTTTGGATTTTTAGAGTCGCGGGAACGTCTTCGGTGGTCAAGCGGGAATCGACAGGGTTGACCAAATAATTCTGGATTTTCTGAAGGTCTTTGGCCGCGATTTTTCCGGTAAGCAAAACGATTTTGGCGCAGCGGACGCGGGGAGGCTCCGTTCCGGTTTCGACAGTCTTTTCCAAGCTCTTTCGCAAAAGGCTAAGGCACTGCTCGGCGCTGTCGGCCCGCTGGTCGTATTGGCCGGGAAGGTACTCCCAAATGATTTCCGTTTCGCCGGCCTTAAGGTTCAACTGGTTGTAAATTACGCTGTCCGATTGCGGTTCGGAAAAGATTCGCTGAACGGCTGTCTTGGCGACGGCCGGCATGACGTTTTCAATGTCATAGCGGTTAAGGTAACGCACGCTCTTTACAGAACTAATGCCCAAAAAATTTTTAACGTCGGAAAGAATGCGTCGGGCTTCGTTTTCAAAGCCTTTTTGACGCTCAACATAAATACGGAACATTATTCCATTATATAGAAAAAGGCCGCGCCGTTCAAGACGCGACCTACATTCTTAAGCCAAGGCTGCCTTTTTTTTACGCCAAGGCGCTCATGTCAAGCTTGTCAAAGCCCGTCAAAAGCAAGGCGGCGACATGCTTGATTTTTTCAAGCGAGCCTGGCGTGGTTCCCTCTATGTTGAGCGGCATTACAGGATCGTGCAAACTTAGGCGCAAAAGCATCCAGCCTTCCGCTCCGTCGGCCTCCGGGCCGCCCTTAAAGCAAAGCCTGATTCCCTCATAGGACTCTGGCATAATGCAGCCGGCGTCGCGGGCGCGTTCGGCAAAGGCGTCCAAAACCTGCTTTCCGTATTCCTTAAAGTTTTCGTCGTTAATCTTAAAGCGCAATTCCGCCTCTTCGCCGGCCGGAGGAAGCTGCTCGATAAGGCTTTGAAGCTTCTTTCCCTGCTGGGCGGCGTTGGCCAAAGCGATTACAAGTTGAACCGCCAAGAAGGCGCCGTCGTCCAAAAAGTAGTTTTCCTTTAAGGCGCCGTGGCCGCTTGTTTCCATCGCCAAGGGAGCGTTGGTTCCTTCGGCGCAAAGTTCCTTTTGCTTGTTGATTACGTTCTTGTAGCCGCGCATGTAGCGCAAGTGCTTTAAGCCCAAAACCTTTTCCAAGAAGAAAGTAAGGCGGTCGCTTGTAACGCTGTCGGTGATGATTGTCGCTCCCTTGTTGCGGGGAGCCAAAATCGCGCTTATCATGGCGATGATTGAGTCGCGGTTGATTTCGCTTCCGTCGTCAAGAACGGCTGACATTCTGTCAACGTCGGTGTCAAAAATAAGTCCAAGGTCGGCGTGGCTTCTCAAAACCGCTTGGCGGATTGATTCCATAGCCTCTTTGTTTTCGGGATTGGGAATGTGGTTTGGAAAGCGGCCGTCGGGCTCAAGGAATTGGCTTCCTTCGATGTTGGCTCCAAGCGGCTTTAAAACTTTTTCGGCAAAGAAACCGCCGGCGCCGTTTCCTGCGTCAACGATAATCTTTAGGCCCTCAAGCGGCTTGAGCGAATTGTTCACTCCGTTCATTATCGAAGTTCGCAAGTGCTGGGCGTAAAGGTAAATCAAGTCAAAGTTTTTTTCTTCAGAAACGTCGGCGGTTACAATTTGCTTATCTTGCGCAATCTTTAAGATTTCGGTGATGTCGTCGTGCTCAAGGCCGCCGTCTTTTGTAAAGAACTTAATTCCGTTGCGGTTGAACGGAAGGTGGCTGGCGGTGATCATTACCGATCCGTCAAACTGGCTTTGCTCAAAAACAATCGACATGAACATCGCGGGAGTCGTAGCCAAGCCGCAGCACTTTACGTCAACGCCGCAGCTTACCAAACCGGCGGTCGTGGCTATCATAAGGTTGTGGCCGGAGATTCTGGAATCCATTCCGATTCCAACCGTCAATTGGTCGGCGGCCTTGTTTGTTTTTGCGCTAAGCCATTGGGCAAAAGCCTGGCCTATTCTGTTCGCGATGTCGGGCGTAAGGTTTACGTTCTCGCCCTCAACGCCTTCCAAAGCGACGCCGCGAATGTCGCTTCCGTTTTGCAGTTTTAAGATTTCTTCGTCCATAATTCCAGTCTCACTCTATGTTTATATTACGTTTTTCAAAACATCAACAGCAAACGCCGTAATCACTCCGATTTGCTTTTCGTCGCTCGGAAGCGCGAACAAGCTTCCTGCGTCGCATTCCGGATTGCGCCGGATCGTTTCTTTTTTTTGCGCGATGTAAAAATCCAAGCGCGTCAAAATTCCGTCGGCAAAAAAATTTGAAAAAAGCTTTAAGTCGTCGTCGGACTTTTGCGCGCTGCCTTTTGTTTGCGCCGAAGCGATTTTGAAAAACAAAAAGCTTTGGTCAAAAATCTTTTGTCTTTGCGCCTGGCAAATGTCCAAAAAATTTTTGTCAAAGTATTTTTCGCTTTGAACCAACGTGTAGATTTGAAAAAGCGGTTCGTTTTCGTGGCTTCTGATGTAGCTGTCTACGGATTTCTTAAAAAGTTTTTCGCAGTTGGTGGAATTGATTTTGGTGAAGATTTCTTGCTCAAACAAATTCACGCGCGCGTAAAAGTCGGAGCAATAAGCGCAAAGGGCTGCCAAAATTTCTTCTTTGCCCGCAAAGTAGTTGTAAAGAGAAGCCTTCTTAATTCCCAACTCTAGCGCTATGTCGGCAAGCGAAGTTTCGCCCATTCCGTTCTTAAAGGCGGAAAAAAGCGCGGCTTCGACAATGCTCTGCGCCGAAACAGCTTTTTTTGGCATTACTAACGACCGTTAGTTATATTCTACTGATACCAGCGAACGTAGTCAACTTCCATAAGGCATTTTTTGACGTCTTTTGGAATGTCGCCGCCGAGCGTTCCGCCCATCGCCACGTTCATAATTACGTAAAAATCGCGGTCGTATGGCCAGTACTTTTGCGGGTAGCTTTCGTCGCGGGGATTTTCGTAAGTCAAAAATTCCACGCCGTCGTAAATCCAAGTGATTTTGTCTTCAGTCCACAAAACGCCGTAATTGTGCCATTTTTTGTCGGCCGGCTTTACGTCCACTCCTCCGTTGGCTGGAGCGTTTCCGCCGCTTCCGGCAAGACAGTGGCAAGTTCCGTAGGCCTTGGTTCCCCAAAAGTTTTGGGCGTATTCCATAACGTCAATCTCGCCGCTGCGGGGCCAGGTTCCGTAATTGTCGCGGTTGGGCATAAGCCAAAGCGCCGGCCACGAGCCCTTTTGGGTTGGAAGCTTGGCGCGGAATTCAATGTAGCCGTAAGTAAAGGTCTTTTTCCACTGGCTTTTTAGGCGGGCGCTGGTCCACTTGTTGTCGTCGCCTTTTAGGGCAACGATTTTTAGCGTTCCGTCGGAAACGTAGGAATTGGCGCGGTCCTTGGTGTAATTCTGCCGCTCGGCGTTGCCCCAGCCGTGGGCGCCCGTGTTGTAGTCCCAATATTCCGGGTTGGGTTCGTCGCCAGGGCCGTCAAATTCGTCGGCCCAAACCAATTTCATATTGTTGATAAAATCGGGCGACACGCTCTTTTCCTGGCCGCGGCACGAAGAAAGCGAGAGCGCGGCGACAAAAATCGCGGCAAAAAGCGCGGACGCTGACAATAAAAAATGTTCTCTTTTCATAGAGAACATTTTAGCGCGGTTTTAGCCTTTTTTCCACAATTTTTTTTGAGGATTTTAGGCCGCTTTACTGAACAAAGTTGTAGGGCGTTTCCTGGTAGACGTAGTAGTTGAGCCAGTTGCGGTAAAAAAGCGAGGCCGTTGACCGCCATGTGGAAAGCGGCTTTTGGTTTGGATCGTCGCCGGGAAAATAGTCTTGGGGAATCTGTATCGGAAGATTCTTGTTCTTGTCGCGCCAGTATTCGTCGGACAAAGTGTTTGTGTCGTATTCCATATGACCGGTGACAAAAACGGCCCGGTTGTTTTGCGTCTTTATGATTGAAGGGCCTTCGTCCGACTGGGACAATACCACCAAGTTTTTGTTTGCGTTTATGTCTTCCGCGTGAATTTGCGTGTGGCGCGATTGGGGCATCAAGAAAATGTCGTCAAAGCCGCGCAAAAGCGGATCGCTCTGCCCTTCCGGCTGCCAGTTTTTGAAAATGCCGAATTTCTTTTGCGGAAGCGAAAACTTGGGCACGCCGAACAAGTGGTACAAGCCCGCCTGCGCCGCCCAACAAATGTAAAGGGTGGAAAAGATGTTCTCCTTGCTCCAGTCCATTATGTCGCAAAGCTCTTTCCAATAGTCAACTTGTTCAAAAGGAATCTGTTCCACCGGAGCGCCTGTTATGATAAGGCCGTCGTACTTGTGCTTAAAAAGCTCGCCTGAGGGAATGTAAAAGCGGTCAAGGTATTCGTCGGAAGCGTTGCGGTAAGCGTGGCTTTCCATCCTAATAAGCGAAATGTCCACTTGCAGCGGAGTGTTTGACAAAAGGCGCAAAAGCTGCGTCTCGGTAGTGGACTTTGTGGGCATAAGGTTGACCACCGCGATTTTTAGCGGGCGGATGTCCTGCGTGGTGGCGCGGCCCTCTGTCATTACGAATATGTTCTCGCTTTCCAGCACTTTTTTTGCCGGCAAGTCGCTTTGAATTTTTATAGGCATGGCAACGAGTGTATCACAAAAAAAAAATTTGCGCCATATCAAATTCCGCGCTATAATTATACGAAATACTTATTGCAGGCTATAGGAGGCGATTATGTCAGATATCTTAAAGGAATACCGCTACGACGGAAGCGAAAAGCTTAACCTAAAAAAAGTTTGCCACGATTCCGGCGGCCGCAAGGAACAAAAGGCAAAGCTGGTAAAAAAGACCGAAGAAAACCTTAAGGAAATCGCCGACTTGCAGGAAAAGCTCTACGCCGAGTCAAAGGAATCGGTTTTGATCGTCTTGCAGGCCTTGGACGCGGCCGGAAAGGACAGCACTATAAAGCACGTTCTTGCCAGCGTCAACCCGCAAGGCATAATCGTCCACAGCTTTAAAGGCCCCAACTCCACCGAAGAAAGCCACGACTTTTTGTGGCGCTACCACAAGCGCTTGCCCAGCCGCGGCATCATGTGCATTTTCAACCGTTCCTACTACGAGGAAGTCTTGGTCGTAAACGTCCACGAATTTTGGAAGGGCTACAAAATGCCCAAGCGCACTCTGACCAAAGACTACATCAAGAACAAGTACAAGGACATTTGCTCTTGGGAAAACTATCTTTACGGAAACGGCTACCGCATCGTAAAATTTTTCTTGAACCTTTCCAAAGACGAGCAAAAGCGCCGCTTCCTTGAGCGAATCGACCGCAAGGAAAAGAACTGGAAGTTCAGCCCCAACGACATCAAGGAGCGCGCCTACTGGGACAAATACCAAGAGGCCTTTGAGGACGCGATCAACGCCACAAGCACCAAGGACTGCCCTTGGTACGTTTTGCCGGCCGACCAAAAGTGGTACACGCGATACCTTGTAAGCGAAGTTTTGGTCCAAACCTTGCGCGACATCGGCCCCGAGTTCCCAAAACTGCCGGACGACGACAAGAACCGCTTGGCCGACTGCAAGGCGCTCCTTGAAAGCGAGGGCGGAAGCGTTCCCGCCAAAAAAGAGCCCAAAAAGGAAAAAAGCGCAAAAGGCGCTAAAAATATAAAGAAAAATTCTTAGGAGGAATTTTATGGCAAAATCAAGTTTGAAGGGCTTGAGCTGGATTGTAAAAATTATCTTGGTCATCATCGGCGACATCTACGGAATCTTGCGCCGCGTGACAAGCGGAAGCTTGATTCCGATCGTAATCGGCGTAATCCAGATCGCGTCGTTGGTTCTTGTAAGCTACAACCGCCTTGTCGGAATCGTAGCTTGCATTTTCTGGATCATCGACTTGGTAACTGTAATCATCAACAAAGAAGTTACAGTATTGGCGGACTAACGTCACCGTGTCCATGACCAAAATTGCCGCCGCAAAAATCGTTTGCAAGACCTTAATTGCGGCGGCCGTTCTTTTGTTTTCAGGCTGCGAGCGGCAAATGTCCCCGCAGTCTGAATTTGTTTTGGGAACGGTATGTTCCATCAATCTTTACGAGGCGGGAAGCGCTGAGCTTTACGGAACGCTTTTTGCCCGCCTTCGCCAACTGAACGACACCTTTAACAATTATTCCGACTCTTCCGAAATTACAAGGGTTAACCAAAACGCCGCCGTCGCGCCCGTCGAGGTAAGCCAAGACTTTTTCATTGTCCTAAAAACCGCGCTGGACTTTGCCCGTTTGACAGGCGGCGCCTTTGACCCTACCGTCGGCCCGCTGATAAAACTTTGGGGCTTTGGCAAAGAGCCGCGCGTCCCCAGCCAAGAAGAGATCGAGGCCGCGCAAAAACTTGTCGGCTGGCAATGCGTAATACTAGAAGGCTTTACTGACCAAGAAGCCGCCGCGCCTACCGTCCGCTTTACAAAGAGCGGAGTCCGCCTGGACCTAGGCGCGATAGCGAAAGGCTACGCGGCGGACTGCTTGGTTGACATATTGCGCGAGCGCGGCGTCCAGCGCGCTTCGATTTCCTTGGGCGGAAACGTTTACGTCTACGGAAAAAAGCGCGACGGCTCTTTGTGGAGCGTCGCAATCCGCAATCCAGAAAAGCCCGGCCAAAACAGTTTTATGCTAAAAACGCAAGACGCCACGGTCGTCACTAGCGGCGCCTACGAACGCTTCTTTGAACAGGACGGAAAAATCTACGGCCACATCTTTGACCCGGCAACAGGCTTTCCCGCAGACAGCGGCTTGGCCAGCGTTACGATTGTAAGCAAAACAAGCATGATCGCCGACGCGCTTAGCACAAGCCTTTTTGTTTTGGGAATGAAAAAAATCCCGGAGCTAAAAAAAAGCGCGCTTGCCGGCGACTTTGATTGCGTTTTGGTTGACGCAAGCGGAAAGGCTTACGCAAGCAAAAACCTCAAAGGCCGTTTAAGCGCGCTTAACGGGCAGCCGATCGAGTGGCTGCCGTAATAATCCGTTTTTAAGCAGACTTCTTCTTAAAGAACAAGAGTGTTGCGAACAAAGCCGCAAGACCAATTACCCAAGAAATGATTCCGCTGGCAACGATTCCCAAGCCTTGCGTAAAGCCCGCCACGATGTATGTGACGAACGAAACGGCGGCTACCAAAAGCGCGTAGGGCAGCTGCGTTGAAACGTGCTTTACGTGGTCGCAGTTGGCGCCGGCGCTGGCCATAATCGTTGTGTCGCTGATCGGCGAGATGTGGTCGCCGCAAACAGCGCCCGCCATACAAGCGGAAATGCTGATGATTCTAATCGGGTCGCTTGCAACCGGGAAAGCCGCGATGCAAATCGGAATCAAAATGCCGAATGTTCCCCAAGAAGTTCCAGTGGCAAAGGCAAGGCCGCAAGCGATTGCAAAGATAATCGCGGGCAGCATGTTCTTGAGTCCCTGGGCGCTTCCGCCAACCAAGCCGGCGACGTATTCTTTGGCGCCGAGCGAGTCGGTCATAGACTTAAGGGTCCAGGCGAGCGTAAGGATCAAAATCGCGGGAACCATCGCCTTAAAGCCGTCGGGCAGGCAAGACATAATCGACTTGAACGAAATAACCCTTCTGAAAAGGTAGAAGACAACCGTAATGATTAACGCGGCGAAGGAGCCGAGCACCAAGCCAACAGAAGCGTCGCTTGCGGCAAAGGCTTCGACAAAGTTGAGGTAAGCGGGATTGGCCACCATCTCTCCTTCGGCCTCGCCGGCAACCTGGGCGGCAAAGAAGTTTCCGGTGTAAATCATTCCCAAAACGCAGAAGACAATCAAGGCCGCGATCGGCAAAACCAAGTCAATAACGGCGGCCTTGGGGTTTTCGGGGTCTTCGAATTCTTTTCCGGATTTGTCTTCCATCTCTTTTTCGGCCTTGGCCATCGGTCCAAACTCAAAGTTTTTGGCAGCAAGGAAAAGCGTCATCGCGATTGTGAAGAAAGCGTAAAAGTTAAAGGGAATGGCCTTGCAGAAAAGCGCGATTCCGTTCTCGCCCTCGCTTACAAAGCCGGAGACGGCGGCGGCCCAAGAGCTTATCGGAGCGATAATGCAAATCGGCGCGGCGGTGGCGTCAATCAAGTAAGCCAATTTGGCTCGAGAAACTTTGTACTTGTCGGTGACAGGCTTCATTACTGAGCCGACTGTAAGGCAGTTAAAGTAGTCGTCGATGAAAATCAAGATGCCCAAAAAGATTGTGGCGATTTGCGCGCCGGCCTTGCTCTTGATATGCTTTTTGGCCCATTCGCCAAAAGCCTGGGAGCCGCCGGCCCTGTTCATAAGCGCGACCATCGTTCCCAATACGACAAGGAAAACCAGAATGCCGACATTCCAACTGTCGCTAAGCTGGGCGATCATTCCATCCTTAAAGATGTGGTTGAAAAATCCGTCAAAACCCGCGGCAGTTCCCGTGGCAAAAAAGGCGCCTCCGATAAGAACGCCGATGAACAAAGAAGAATAAACTTCTTTAGTAAGCAAAGCCAATACAATGGCGACGATGGCCGGAACCAGCGACAAAAATCCAAAACTTGCTTCCATTTTTTACTCCTACTTTTTTACTGCTGAAAAATCAGCCTGCAAGGGAGAGCTTACGCCCGCCTTTTCCAAATGCTCAATAATAGCAATCGCGTAGTGAACCGCGTCCAATGAATCAGCGGCGCAATAAGTTTTAAGCTCTTTTAACGCTTTAATCGCCTCATTGTTTGTCATAATAACTCCTTTTATTTATTTTTCTACATTATGCGCCAAGTCGGGCTGTTTTGCAAGAGATTTTTTTTCGGAGGAGGAAGGTTTAATAATACACCAACATATATTCGCCGCGGGGGGTAAAACCCAACGACTTGTAGAGCGCCAGGGCGGCGGCGTTTTCTTGCTTGGCGTAAAGGCAAAAGTTGTTTACGCCGTGGGCCTGTGACCGCGCGATTATTTGGCTGACCAAAAACGCGGCGCGGCCCTTTTTTCTTTCCGATGGAATTGTGTAAACGCCGCCAAGCATGCAATAGCGCTGGCCGCTTGCGGCAAGGCGGGCCTTTGCGATTGGACGGGCGCCGTCAAAAAGCGCGAAGGTGAGGCCTTGTTCAAGCTCATGCTTAAAGGCCGCCGCAAGGGCCGCGTCGCTTATGTCAAACGATTTTGGAACGACTTCCTCGCGCTGGTAGCCCAGTTCAAGCGGGAGAAGAATTTCGTAATCCGCCGCCGCGGCTTGGGCAACGCGCAAATCTTTTGCAAGCCCAGAGCCGCCGCCCGCGTCTTGGGCGTGGAAAGCCTTTTCGTTTTGCGACGCCTCTTGGTCGCTACCGCCGCTAACCATCAAAAAATACTTGTTGGTCACGCTGGGGCGCATCGGCGTTTTTTTGTTCTTTAGGATGTTGCGCAAAAGGACGGCGCCGGCCGCTTCTCCGTTGACGCAAAAAGGCTCGTTGGATTCAAAAAATTCCATCAGGGGGCGCTGCGCCTCGCTGCAAACTTTTTTGTCAAAGGCGCTTTTGTATTTGGCAAAGGGCAGGCAAAAAAACAGCGAGCGTTTTTTTCGCAGGGCGATGAGGCCGGCGAGCGTTTTGGTCTGTGAAGCCTCTTGTTCCGCATAATAAAGCGCCCAGCAATCCGTTCCGCCCCGCAAAAGTTCCGAGGCAAGGTTGACGCATTCAGATTCGTAAGGCTGTATAAAAGAAAGGGCCTCTTCCCCCTGTTCCGGAAGAAGAGGCTTTACAATGACTGGCATTGATTAGTCGGGCATCTTTTTGTAGTTGTCAAATTCGGCGAGCATTTGGGCGTCCTTGTTCTTGTCCAAGAGGCTCACTACAACAGACACGATCAAGTTGAACACAAAGGCCGGAAGAATTTCGTAGATGTCAAAAATTCCGCCAGAGAGATTGTGCCAAGCTACAACAGTGACGCCGCCAACGATAAGACCCGCGATGGCGCCCTTGTTGGTGATTCCGCGCCAATAAAGAGCCAGCAAGATGAGAGGTCCAAAGCTTCCGCCAAAGCCCGCCCAAGCGTAGCTTACCAAGCCAAAGATTGTGCTTGTCTGGTCAAGCGAAAGAACAAAGGCGACGGCCGCGATCAAGAAAACCGTTACGCGGCTGATTTTAAGAACAGTCTTTTCGTCGGCGTTGGGATTGATGAGGCCTTTGAAAATGTCCTGGCTTACCGCGCTTGAGGCAACCAAAAGCTGGCTGTCGGCTGTGCTCATAGAGGCGGCCAAAATCGCGCACAAGAAAAGGCCCGCGATAAAGGCAGGATACATTTTCATCATTGTCACGCTGAAAACGGTTTCAGCCGCTCCGCCTGACAAAACGTTAGGAAGCAAGTAAACGGTTCCCAAAGTACCGATGATGAAAGTTCCGATGTAAGAAACGATCATCCAAGTGATTCCTACGCGGCGCGCGGTTGTCACTTCTTTGTTGGAACGGATTCCCATAAAGCGGACGATTACGTGCGGCATTCCAAAATAGCCCAAGCCCCAAGCCATCGCGCTTACGATAGACTTGGCGCTAAAGTTTTTGTTGGCGGTGAACTTGTTGAGCAATTCCTCGCCAAGATTTCCGCTCAAAGCCTTGCCGATAAAATCCTGAGCCTGGCCGACGGCGTGTCCGGGTCCGCCCAAAGCGAACACGATGACTACAGAAGAAACAACGAACGCGATGAAGATCAATGTTCCCTGAATGAAGTCTGTTGTGCAAACGGCAAGGTAGCCGCCCATGATTGTGTACGACAAAATCACGACAAGGCCAATCACAAGGCCCGCGTTGTAGGGAAGTCCAAAGACGGAGTTGAACAATTTGGCGCAAGCGACAAAGCCGCTGGCAACGTAAATTGTAAAGAACAAAACGATGAAGATGACTGAAACGATTGAAAGAACGCGGCTCTTGTCCTTAAAGCGGTTTGTCAAAAATTCCGGAATCGTGATTGAATCGCCGAACGCGATTGAGCACTTGCGCAAAGCCTTGGCGATGAAAAGCCAGCTGAGGTAAGTTCCCAAAATCAAGCCCAGAGCGGTCCAGAAAGTTTCCTTGAATCCGCCAAGGTAGCAAAGTCCCGGCAAGCCCATCAAAAGCCACGCGCTGGAATCCGAAGCCTCCGCGCTAAGCGCCGTGAACCAAGGGCCAAGCTTGCGGCCGCCCAAGAAAAAGTCCGTAGCGTTGTTGTTCTTGCTTGCGCTGGACAGTCCTACAAAAACCATCGCCGCCAAGTAAATAACAAACGCCAACAATTTTGCGATTGTCACCGAATCCATTTTTTTCTCCTTTAACTTTATTGAAGATATTTTATTTTATTAAATTTTTGCGGAATGTTCAAGAACAGGGAGAAGACTTTTGGCGGGGGCAGCCGCCCCCTCGGCTTCAATTCGTCGCCCCATCACCGGCCGCTCCTCATTTCCGCCTACCCCCACTCCTAGGGGCTCCGCCCCTAAAACCCCGAGGAAAAGGCCAGAATCGCGGATTGGAATTAAGATTGTTTTTTGGACTTTTAGGGTATATAATGGTTATGATTATATTATTTGGAGAAATGACTATGAAAAGAATTGCAATAATTATTGCAATCATATTTCTTGCAGGAATAGGTTTTTGCGAAATTGATCAAAAGCTATATGAAAAAATGTCTGACGAATATTGCATCGCAGATGTAGAAAATTGCCTGATTTGGGGCTTAAAAGATCAAGCCGCAGAAATATTGGAAATCGTGGCGAAAAGAGGGAATCCAGACGCTATTAGGCTTTTAGAAACGTACTACGCCGATTATAGAATGGATTTCCAAGATGAGATAATTACTGATAAACATAGTATCGACGACGCTGTGAATTGTTTTATTTGGGGATTAAATGACAAAGCCGCGGAAATACTAGAATTATTGGCAAAACGAGAAAACGTTCATGCCATGAGGCTTCTAGGAATTTATTATATCGAATACATATCGGATTCAAAAACAGAACAAGATTTAAAACAAAAAGAGGGATTTCATTGGTTAACCAAGGCCGCCGAGAAAGGAGATCCTGTAGCAATGAGTCAACTTGGGTATTGCTATTTATTTGGCTTGCAAACAGATATCGACAAAAAAAAGGGATTCGAACTCTATAAAAAGGCGGCAAGTCTTGGATATAATTCCGCAGAAGAATATCTTTTGTTGAATTATATAATTATGGTTAACGAAGGAATAGAAGAAATTACAAGTGACATTTTTCAGTTAATAAAAAAAGGAGCGGACGAAGGTAACCTACAAGCCTTGAATGCCCTAGGCAATATGTACTATTTAGGCAGAGGTGTTCAGGAAGACAAAAAAAAAGCTGTAAACATATACAAAAAATTGGTGGAGCAAAAATATTCATTTGGATATACGAATCTCGCCGTTTGTTATATTAAAGGAGATGGCGTTGAAAAGAATTACAAAAAAGCAGAAAGTCTTTTAAAACAAGTGATAGAAGGAAAAATAAGCGATCCCCCTTACTATATGTCAAATGACATAGGACATGCATTTTATCTCCTTCAACTTTTATATTCCGACAATCAATATGGTATGTTAGACACTGAACAAGCAAGATACTGTTCTGAAATGGCTAAAAGACACGGTTGGTATTGATTATTAATATTTCATTGAATCAAAACTTAAGGAGGCAAAAATGAAAATTTATGTTTATGTTGACTACGAAAATATGAACAATGCAAAATCTTTCCCAAAAATTGACGGAAAATATTTTTTCTTTATAGGCGCAAACCAAACAAAAATACCTACAACGCTAGCCATGGCAAGCAATGAAAGCAATGTAGAGTTTATACAAGTAGAAAGTACGGGAAAAAATGCTTTAGACTTCTACATCGCGTACTATTTAGCAAAAAACGATTCTGAAAAAGATGTTGTTCATTGCATATGGTCAAAGGACAAAGGATTTGATCCTTTGATTAATTTTATAAATAAAACTAAGAAGTCAAAAATTGCTAAAAGAATTGTAAACATAAACGAAGTACAGAAAAAAACAGCAGAAGTAAAATCAAATAAAAAACAACAAAAAACAAAATTGAATGAAAACATTCAAGATAAAACCAAGAAAACCATAGATAAGTTAAAAACTATTGCGGCATCAAAAAGACCAAAAAGCGAAAAAGCTTTAAAAGCTTACATTCAAACATTTTCAACAAAAGATAAATGGACAATTGTTGACATAGATAACATCATGAACGAATTACACAAAAAGGGAAAAATAAAAAAAGAGAAAAACAATAAAATCACATATTCACTATATTAAAGGAAGCTCAAAGACGAGCGAACGAACTAGGTATGGATTGGGACGACGATGACGATGATGATTGGGAATAATACTAGTTACTAAAAAAACACGGAGGCAAACAATGAAAACAAAACAAATAATCGCAATTACAATCGCAACAGCCGTTTTGACGCTAACAAGTTGCGAAACAATGGACAATCTTAAAAACTTATTTTCAGGCGATGAATCAAACAACAATTCACAAACTGCAAATTCAACAATCGCAAAAGAGCCAAGATACACAAAAGATAAAATCGATGAAACTGTTTGGGATTTGTCAAAATTGGACACCGCCCGCAATGTTGACTATATGTACGAAGTCGAAAAAAACGTAATACTGGAAATGAACATGGCGCGAAGCAATCCTAAAAAGTACGCCGAACTATACATAGCACCAAGGACAAAACGATTCAGCGGAAACATTTACAACGGAAAACTTATGACTCAAGAAGGAGCTGCCGTTGTAAAGGAATGCGTTAATTATATGAATTCCCAGAGAGCGCTTCCAGTCCTAAAGCCTTCAAAAGGATTGACGCAAGCGGCAAAAGACCATTCCTCA
Source organism: Treponema sp. (assembly GCA_016290995.1). Classification (GTDB taxonomy): domain Bacteria; phylum Spirochaetota; class Spirochaetia; order Treponematales; family Treponemataceae; genus Treponema_D. The sequence continues at coordinate 25,360 of JAEEVR010000015.1, forward strand.
ACTCAATCATTAACGAATGAAGTTGGTCATGGCGGAACGGATGGAAGCGATCCGTTTGAAAGAATGCAAAGATACGGCTCCTTTATGACAGCCGGAGAAAACATCGACTACGGCTGCTCTTCCGCCCGCGAAATCGTCGTCTCCCTCTTGGTTGACGACGGCGTTAAAAGCCGCGGCCACCGCAAAAACATTATGAACAAAAATTTCACAACCGCAGGCGTTGGCTACGCCGACAAGCACAAGGCATTTAATTATATGTGCGTGATTGATTATTCCGGGGAGTATAAGGAAAAGGAATAGTTTTTATACAATAATTACTGTTAAGTAATTTATAGGAGATTCTGCAATGAACAAAAAAGATTTTAAGTTATTCTTGTCACTAGTTCTTTGGGCTTTGGTTCCTTCCATATATATGCTCATAAGAATGAACATTGTGTCAATAAACAGCGTTGACATAAATATTCTTGGGCAAATGGAATGGTTCGATTTGATTGACGAAATAATTGTGACCACTTTGACCGTTCCGCTTTACTTTTTGTTAAAACCGGAAAAAAGTTCCAAATTCAAAAACGGCTTGGCTTTTCTTATTTCCTTTGGAATTTACGCCGTCTTCACAATCGCAATCGCGCTAAAAGTCGGAACGATAGCGGAATTTATGAATGCCGAATCCGCCACTCAATACTTATTCTTAGAATCTTTTTCAATGCTGTTTTCTTATGTCGGCACGTTTATGATTATTCTGTTCACGCTGAACGAAGACCACAAAACTGTAGGAGCGTTGCTCATTTGCAAAATAATTCTTTTGTCATTATTTGATTATATTTTCATTTCAAAATTCAAGGACATCGGAGCCTCGTATTCAGAAATCCTCGTCCATATCGCCATCGCGATTGTCGCTTTGATATTGGCTCTATACAGAAAATACATCGCTTTTGGGAAATGCGATGTTTCTTGGATTAAAGACTGGGGCAAAATTGGAGCGTTTTCTGGAATTCAAATTTTTTTGGACAATTTTATTTACGCTGTTATGATTTGCAAAATGGTGAACGCCGTCGCAGAATCCGGCAACTATTGGGTTGCAAACAATTTTATTTGGGGCTGGCTTTTGGTTCCGGCAAATTGTCTGGCTGAAATAATCAAAAAGAACAACCTTGAAAAATTGACAATAAAGAACACTTGGCGCTACGCAATCGCGATTGGAGTTTTATGGATTGTCACCATGCCGTTTTGGAATTGGTTCATCTCTCATCCCATGGCTTCAAACTCAACGACAATTCTCTCAATTGTTTTTCCTGCAATACCATTTTACTTTGCGTTCATTCCTTCCGTATTGATTGACGCATGGTTCATTTCAAAAGGAAAAACAATTTATACAATGATAAATTCGATTGCCTGCAATATCGGCTATTATGGAATTTTGTTCATCTTGTTCCAAAAAGGAGTCTTCACCGCCAGCATGAATTTCATAATTCTAATGTTTGGCGTTGGCTTGGTATTTCATTTGCTGGTTTCAATTATTCTATATTTATGGGAACAGAAAAAAAATTAGCGCAAAAAATATACGCCGCCGTCCGCTTGATTCCCAGGGGAAAGGTGGCGTCGTATTCGCAGGTGGCAGCTTTGCTTGGAAACTGCAATTTGCGCCGATACGTGGGGAACGCGCTGCACAAAAATCCAAGCAATTCCGTCACGCCCTGCCATCGCGTGGTCAACGCAAAGGGCTTTTGCTCCGGCAGCTTTGCCTTTGGCGGAAGCGGAGTCCAGCGGCAAAAGTTGGAGGCCGAAGGCGTGGCGTTCGTTAAAGGCCATGTTGACATGGAACGGCATTTGATAAGCCAAGACGACTTTGACGCGATGAGCGAGCGCTTGCAGCAGGAATGGGGAGCGGACGATGCCGAGCGCGAATAATGAAAGCCAAGTAATCCACCAGATCCCGCCAGTGTGGAACGAGCGTAGCCGCGTTTTGATTTTGGGAACGATGCCCTCGCCAAAAAGCCGCGCCGCCGGATTCTTTTACATGCACCCGCAAAACCGTTTCTGGCGCGTCCTTCCCGCAGTCTTTGGGGAAACCTTGCGCCTGCCCAACAATCCCAACAACGCGGCGGACGTAGAAGCCGCCAAAAACGAAAGGCGGCAATTTTTGCTGGAACATAAAATCGCGCTTTGGGATGTCCTTGCCTCGTGCGACATACAGGGCGCGGCGGATTCTTCCATTAAAAACGCCGTTCCCAACGACTTTACAGAGATTTTTAGAAAGGCCAAAATCCGCCGCGTCTTTTGCGCGGGCCAAACCGCCTTTAAGCTTTGGCAAAAGCATTGCGCCGCCCTTTACGAGCCGTTCTGCCAACAAAGCGCGGCTTGCCTTCCAAGTCCCAGCCCGGCCAACGCCGCCTGGTCATTTGACCGCCTGCTTGCAGAATGGAAAATTATTTTGGAATGGTTGGGATAACGCCGCTTACTGCCAAATCTTGGCGCGGGCGCGTTTTAGTTCGGAGCGGATCCTTTTTAGCTTTAGCTTGCGTTCCTTGCTGGCTTGGGTGGGCTTGGTCTTCTTTCGTTTTTTAGGAATTTTGAGGGCGGTGACGATGCGGTTTTCAACACGGCTTAGCGCGATCTTTCGGTTGAGCTCTTGGTAGCGCTCGTCGTCCACGTCCAAAAAAATGCAGTCCTGGCTGTTTATGATTGCCGCCAGTTTTTGGCGCAGGCGAATCCGTTCCTCATCGCTGATTCCGTTCAAGCTGGAAACAGAGAGCGACAAGTGGACTTTTGTGTTGACCTTGTTTACGTTTTGCCCGCCCTTTCCGCCGCTGCGCGCGAAAGTCAATTGAGAATTTTCAACTATCGATTGGTGAAGCTCGCTTGCGTTCATTCTTTTGCCAAATCCGAAAATTTTTCCTTGGCGATTGTCCAAGCCTCTCGGTCGAACAAAACAATCGAGCAGTCAAGGCCTTGGCCAAATTCTTTTATGGTCTGAACGGCAATCTCAAGCGCCTGCCCTTTTGGATAGCCGTAAACGCCCGCGCTTATCAACGGAAAGGCGATTGAATGGCAGCCATTTTGCCTGGCAAGCTCAATCGAATTTTTGTAGCAGCTTTGCAAAAGCGCGCGGGCTTCTTGCGGCGAATGTTCGTAGTAAACAGGGCCCACCGTGTGAACCACAAAGCGCGCCTTTAAATTGTGGCCGCCCGTGATTTTAGCCTGGCCGGTCTCGCAGCCGCCAAGGCCCATGCATTCCTTTAAAAGGCCCGCTCCCGCCGCCGCGTGAATCGCTCCGTCAACGCCGCCGCCTCCCAAAAGGCTTTGGTTGGCCGCGTTCACAATCGCGTCTCCGTCAAACTTAGTGATGTCGCCAGAAATGATTTTCAATGCCGTTTCCATGCTTATATAATAGTTGATTTAGCGCGTTTTTGCTAGCGTCTTGCAAGCCCTCCGCAACAATCTACTATATAAATATTTCCTTAACTCCTTTTTTAAATTTGCCGATAATGAAAAAGTGAAAAAGTCTTTGCGCCTGCTGACATTTATCATCGTCTCTTTTGCCCTGCCGGCGTTTGGGGCAACAACGTATTATTGGGCTGGCGGCGTGGACACAAATTGGACAACAGCCGGAAACTGGCGCACAGAAAGCGAAACCGGCCCCGTAGCCTCATACTACCCAGGCGAAAACACAGGCGACACAGCGTATATTGCGTGCGAACCATCCGTATCGATTGACGCAGACATAGAGCTTGCCGAATTGTACATACATAAAACAATAAGCCAATATGTTTCAACAAATTGGACAACAACTTTTACCGGCAGCGGCTCTCTTACCTTTGACAAGATGGATTTTTACCGCGCGTCGTCAGCGAGCGGAGTGACGGGAACATTGATACTTGACTGCCCCGTATTTTGCAATGGCTCAATCATGACTCATTCCGGCACCATATTCACCGCGAACGAGCCAATTACGCTGCTCACGGACTCCGATATAACACTCATTGGAGACGGCGTAGCGACAATCAGCAAATTGTCCGGCGCTAAAACCGCCACTTTATTTTGCGGTTCAACTAACGGCATCACAGTTTCCTCCTTCGACACAATAGATGTTCCGTCCATCGCCGTGTCCTCAAGCAGCGAAGCCGTCTCTTTGGGCGGAGGAAAAATCGCCGACCTCACAGTTCCCAGCGGCAAGCAAGCGAACATAACTGGCAACTTGCAAGTAACCGGCGCGACGACAAACGACGGAACGATAACGACAAGCGCTGGAGCGACTTTTGTAGACGTTCAAATGGACGGCGGCTCATTGATCAACGCGGGTAGCGGCGCAGTAATAGCGACAACAATAGCAATCGCATCGGGCAACGCGACAATCACAAACTCCGGCTCAGGCGCGATTACCGTAGGAACTTTGTCTGGCGCCAACACAGCGACACTTTCCACTGCAACAGACGACGGAATCGAAATATCCGGCTACGACGCCGCGACAAAAATCGCCGTCGCCGCAAGCAGCAAAAACGTCTCTCTTAACGGCGGAGCGCTCGACACGCTCACAATAAACGGCGGCGCAAAAGCCACCGTCAACGGCGACATAACGACAACCAACGGAATCACAAACTACGGAACGCTCGCCACAAGCGCCGCGGTTGCCATAACCGGACCGGTAACTAACAACGGAACAATCGATGCCGGCGCGAACAGCTTAACCTTTAACGACAAAGTCACAAGCGGAGCCTCCGCAAAAATCACAAGCCCAAGCGTCACTGTAAACGCCGCGGCCGCAAGCGATTTGGGAACGGTGGCGATGACCGACGCGACATCGATAACGAATAACGGCGTCGGAAAAGTCACTGTCACAAAAATAAGCGGCGCGGAAATCGCCACCTTGACAAACGGCGCGACGGCTGGCGGCATCGCGATTTCCAGCTACGACGCGACAAACGTTCCGTCAGTCACAGTCGCATCGGACAGCATTTCTTTGGGAACGGGAACAATCGCCGCGCTGACGGTTGACGCAAGCGCCGAGGCGGCGGTCGCCGGAAACCTTACAGTCACAGGCGCGACTACAAACGCGGGAACGATTTCTGTCGGCGCAAACTCTATCACCTTTGCCGGAGCGGTCACAAGCACAAGCGGAACTGTCGCAATGACTACTGGCGGCGTCACCGTAAGCGGCGCGGCGGCAAGCAATTTTGGAACAGTTCAATGCGCGGGCGGCGCCTTCACCAATTCCGGAAGCGGCTCGACAACTGTGGCGGATTTTGCCATGAGCGACAACAGCGTTGTGACCAATTCCGCAGGCGGAACTTTGACATTGACAAAGTTGTCGGGCGCCTACAACGCCACGATAAAAAGCGTTTCAGCCGACAACGGAATGACAATCAACTCCTACGACGCCACGACAAAAATCGAAGTTGCCGCAAGCAGCAAAAACGTCTCTCTTAACGGCGGAGCGCTCGACACGCTAACAATAAACGGCGGCGCAAAAGCCACCGTCAACGGCGACATGACGACGACAAGCAGCATAACAAACAACGGAACGCTCGCGACAAGCGCCGCGGTTGCCATAACCGGACCGGTAACTAACAACGGAACAATCGATGCCGGCGCGAATAGCTTAACCTTTAACGACAAAGTCACAAGCGGAGCCTCCGCAAAAATCACAAGCCCAAGCGTCACTGTAAACGCCGCGGCCGCAAGCGATTTGGGAACGGTGGAAATGACCGCCGCGACATCGATAACGAATAACGGTGCCGGAAAAGTCACTGTCACAAAAATAAGCGGCGCGGAAATCGCCACCTTGACAAACGGCGCGACGGCGGGCGGCATCGCTATTTCCGGCTACGACGAAAGCGCCATCCCGTCAGTCAAAGTCGCCTCGGACAACGTTTCTTTGGACGGTGGAACAATCGCCGCGCTTACAGTTAACGCGTCAGTTACCGCGACTGTCTCAGGCAATCTTACAGTAACCGGCGCCACCACAAACAACGGAACAATCGCCGCAGGCGCGAATACAGTCACCTTTAACGGAGCGGTCACAAGCGGCGCGTCAGCAGGCATAACGACAACCACAGGAAAGATCATCACAAAGACGGCTAGCGGACTTGGAACTGTGACCGTTCAAAGCGCCGGCGGAAGCGTTGAGCACGCGGGAAGCGGCGCCGTCACCGTAACCGAACTTGTAATGGACGCCAACGCTTCCGTCACAAGCTCGTCAACAGGCGCGATCACCCTTTCAAAAATTACAGGCGCCAACACAGCAACTCTTTCCAGCGAGACAGGCTCGATTACGGTTTCCGCCTACGACACGACAAACGTTCCCAAAATCGTCTTGGCCGCGGACAGTCAAAACGTCTCTCTTGCAGGCGGAACCATCGCCGCGCTAACAGTGGCGGCCGGCGCACAGGCGGACGCAACCGGCAACTTGACCGTCAGCGGCGCAACGACTAACAACGGAACAATCAACGCCGGAACAAACAGCTTAACATTTAACGGAGCGGTTACAGGCGCTAGCGGAACGATTAAATCGACAAGCATCACTGTAGGCGCAACGACTGCAAGCAATTTGGGAACAGTGGAAATGACCGCCGCGACATCGATAACAAACTCCGGCGCGGGTTCCACAACAGTAACAAAATTAACCGGAAACAAAACCGCGACTTTAAACGCCTCGTCAGGCTCGATAACAGTTTCCGGCTACGACGCCACTCCGACAATCATCGCAAGCAGCCAAAACATTTCTTTGGGAGCGGGAACAATCGCCGCTCTTACAGTAGACGGCGCAAGCGACAAAGCAACAATTACCGGCAACCTTACAGTCACAGGCAACATCACAAACAACGGAACGCTTGACGCAAGCGCCGCAACAATCACAATGACAGGCGCCTCTCCGACGCTCACTGGAAACGGCCCAGCCGAAAACACAAAGATAAAAGATTTAGTTGTCAATAGCGTTGCCGACGCCGATGTTACGCTGACAATAAACGGCGCGCATACGATTGCCGGAACGCTGGACTTAAAAGGAACAGAAAACCACCCATTGACAATAGAAGGAAGCGGCAGCATAACCCTTCTGTCAACGCAAGACGGCGGCCAATACTTGAAGATAACGCGCGGCGGCGTTTCAATCGATTCCACCCATTACTACATCGCGGAAAATTCGGAATTTGACTCCGATCCGCTCTACGGCATGGACAACAACTGGGTTATTATGAATCCGTTGATGGAATTTGTTTGGACCGGCGCGAACGGCACAGATTGGGGAACGGCTTCAAACTGGAACTACAACTTGGTTCCCGGCTTGGCAAGCGCAACAGGCGGAGTCGACACAAGAGATTATCCGGTAACAATTCCAGACTCCCCAAGCGGCGTAAACTTTCCTGTTGCGGCCGCGGCCTACACAGTAAAAAGCCTGCAAGTCGGACAAGCCGCATCTTCTTCCGCCACGCTGGAACTTTCTTCCGCATCTAACATCGCGGCGACAGCTGCAAGCGCGGCCTTATCAAATTACGGAACGATTACCTATTCACACACAGGCCGCATTACTGACGGAACAACATTCATCAACGACGCGGCCCACGGCGGAACGGTTGAATTTGCCAGCGCGAGCGGCGCGGCGGACTTGTCAACTCCAACTGCCGGCTACTACAACTTGACCATAAACGGAAGCGGAACATACACAGCGTCCGGTCCGCTCACCGTCACAAACGCGCTTGAAGTCAGCGCCGGAAACGCAAACTTTAACGGCGTCACAAGCGTAAAGACCGCTTCAATCACAACGACAGGAAGCCTCGCTCTTGGAGACGGCGCGGGCGACAGCTTTGAAGTCACAAACGGAGCGCTTGCCTTGCCTTCAACAATCGCTACATCTCCAGCAACCCTTACTCTCGCCGGAACGATAACAGCAAGCGGCGGAATAACGCTTGGTCACGACGCGACTCTCGCTGCCAACACAACTTTCGCAAGCGCCACAACGATTGACGATCCGGTAAAACTTACAGGCGCCTTCACTGTGGAAAACACAGCCGCGCTGACAACAACCTTGACCAAAACGCTTACCCTTGTAAACGCAAGCCTAAAAAACACAGGCGCGGCCGCCAACGGATACATTGTCTTTGAAGGAACGGCGGCTCAAACCTTTACGCCAAACACGGCGGCCTACTCAAACATCACGGTCAACAAAACAAGCGGCGCCTTCACGGTAGACCAAGCGCTAGAAACCGCAAGCCTTACGATAACCCAAAGCGGAGGTTCGACTTTCAACGGCCTTGTCACAGTTACGACAGCCTACACCGACGCGACAACGGCAGGAAGCATTGCTTTCAACGCCGGTTGCGCCTTTACTCCGGCCGCAACCTTCAATACAACAGGAACATTGGCTCTTGCCGGAACGCCGACAGCTTGCGCCTTTGCCGGCGGCCTTGAACACACGGCCGGCCCGACAATGATAAAAGGCCAACTCAACACGACAGACGCCGCGATTACTCTTGGCGCAACGACTCTTGCCGCCGACACGACAATCAACGCAGGAAGCGGAGCGGTTTCAATCAACGGACCTCTAAACGGCGCCTTCAACTTCACTTCAAATGGAACAGGCTCTTTGACTTTTGCCGGCGCAGTTGGCGGCTCATCCGCTCCGAAGACAATCACTGTCACAGGCCCGGCAATCGTAACCGCTCCGTCAATAAAAACTTCAGACGCGCAGGAATACAAGGACAACCTTACATTTAACGCCAACTGCGCGGTGACGGGTCCAGTCAAGATGACAGGAACTACCGCGACCCTTGGCGGAACAGGCAAGGCGACAATCGCGGACTTTGCCTACGAGCCGGCAGCGGCAAGCGGAACAAATCTTACAATCAACAACGACAACTCGTTCGCAAAATTCTCTTGTACAAAAGGCGGCGCCACGCTTACAATTAACGGCGCGCAAACAATCACAGGAACAGGAACGGAAGCCGCGACAACGCCGCTGGAACTAAAAGGCGCCAACGGAAATCTTTTGACGATAAATGGAAGCGGAAGCATAACGCTTTCGGCGGCTCAAAACGACACCCAATACGGCCAATATCTAAACGTGGCGTACAATGGAGTTTCAATCAACGCCCCCCAATACTACATCGCGGAAAATTCGCAATTTGACTCCGATCCGCTTTACGGCGAGCGCAACAATTGGATTATCTTGAATCCATCGATGGTGTTCAAATGGACCGGCGCGACCAGCACAGATTGGGGTACCCGTTCAAACTGGAACTACAATTTGATTCCCGGCACCGGCCACGGCCTTACAGGCGACACAAGCAGCGTTCCAGTCAACACAAAAAACTACGACGTTATTATTCCGAACGTGCCAAGCGGAGTCGCGACAAACTTTCCTGTCGTCACCGCGACGCAAGGCTACTCTGTAGGCAATTTGACAATTGACGAAAACACTACGCCGCGCAAAGCAAGCGTTACGATTAACACAGCGGGCACCACCTCGACCACCGATACAGGCGCCATAAAAATAAAAGCCGGCAAAAAACTCACAAACTACGGAACGATTATTTACCAAAAAACCGGCCGCGTAACGCAAAGCAACGTTTTTTACAACGACGCGGACACAACACACAAAGGAACGGTTGTATTTGACACAGGAAGCGCCGCGGCAGACTTGGCCAACGTCGCCTACTACGATTTAATCGTCAGCGGACGCGGCGCCTTCTCGACCACAGCCGGAAAAACATTGATCGTAAACAACGACATGACATACAGTGGCGGCGGTTCCAGCGGCGACTCACTAACCTTAAACGACACGGCTACCATTTCCAACGACCTTACAATCAGCGGAACGGGAACCTTTACCTCAAACGCCGCGCTTACCGTCACAAACGCGCTGACAGCGAGCAACGGAAGCGTTAACTTTAACGCCTCTAGCGGCGACACAGAAACAAAAGCTGGAAGCGCTGATTTCACTCCCGCAAGTTCGGCCACGCTTAAGCTTTCGCTCGGAAACAACGAAGGCGACAAATTCACTCTGACAGGCGCAAGCAGCTCGCTTGTTTTGCCAGCGGGCTTGAACGCTCTTACTCTCGCCGGAACGATAACAGCCCCGGGCGGAATAACGCTCGGCCACGGCGCCACTCTCGCCGACAACACGATATTCGCAAGCGCCACAAAAACAGACGCTCCGGTAAAACTTACAGGCGCCTTCACTGTGGAAAACACAGCCGCGCTGACAACAACCTTGACCAACACGCTTACCCTTGTAAACGCAAGCCTAAAAAACACAGGCGCCGCCGCCAACGGATACATTGTCTTTGAAGGCGCGGCGGCCCAAACCTTCACGCCAAACACGGCGGCTTATTCAAAAATCACGGTCAACAAAACAAGCGGCTCCTTCACGGTAGACCAAGCGCTAGAAACCGCAAACCTTACAATAACTCAAAGCGGAGGTTCGACTTTCAACGGCCTTGTCACAGTTACGACAGCCTACGCCGACGCGGCCGCCGCGGGCGACATCACCTTCAACGCCGGCTGCGACTTTACCTTTACAAGTTCAGCCGCGACATTCAACACAACAGGAACGCTGACCCTTGTCGGAACGTCGACCGCTTGCGCCTTTGCCGGCGGCTTGACACACACAGAAGGCCCGACAGTTTTGTCCGGCTCGGTCACCGCCGCAGACAATGACATCGCTATTGGAAAAACATCGCCAGACAAAGCCACGACTCTCGACGCCGGCACGACAATCGACGCCGGAAGCGGAGACATAAGCGTCAACGGAACGCTTAACGGCGCGTTCCAGTTAACCTCAAGCGGAACTAACGTTACCTTCAACGGCGCGATCGGAAACAGTGCCTCTCCGACGCAATTTACCTCAACCGGCGCAACCACGCTCAACGGAACGACAAAAATCGCGGGCCCCATTTCAATCACAGGCTCTGCAACAATCAACGCCGCTACAACGACAACAAACTCCGGTGATATTTCGATAACCGGCACCGCCGCGATAAACGCCAACACTACAATCGACGGCAAAATTACAATCTCCGGCGAAACGACAGTAACAGCCGCATCAATCACAACGCCGACTGATCCCGCAACCGGCCTGCAGCTATACATGGACAACCTTGCCTTTAACTCCAACTGTACTGTGACAGGAACGGTTCAAGCGGCGGCAAACGTGGCCACAAGCGGCGCGGCAAAGGCGACGTTCAACAATAACCTTTGGCTTTACACAAACGCCGGCAACGCAAAAGACTCAACCCTTGGCGGAGGAAGCGCATCTCCTTCGCTTGACATTAAAGGAAACCTTTTCATCGCAAAAAGCGGACAAGCGGCGACAATCGCTTCCGCCGTCAGTAGCGCGAAAAACATTTTGCTTTTGCACGGAACGTTAAACGTCAACGCAGCGCTTTCGTCAACCCAAGACATAATTTTGCTCGGCGCCAATTACGGCATCAACGACACAAATGAAACTGCCGCCTCGGGAGTCCACGGCCTTTTTGCTTACAAGCCTGCCGCTCCCCTTGCGCGAAAATGCCCCGCGTCATACACGGACGCTTTCCCGACAGCATGCCCCGACGGAACGACCATCAGCCAAACATGGACCGGCGCGGTCGCCACTACCGCAGGCGCTACAATTTCCGCGGGACAAAACTTTTATACCAACGGCCTTTCTTCTTTGGGAAGCGGCGCGTGGACGCTTTTGCTAAAGGACAACAACAAACAAACCGACGCCTTTGCGGAAATCTACAATTCCACTGTCAGCAATTGTACCGCCAGTCCCTTTGGAGGAAGCGGAACGGTTTATATTGCGGCGGCGGAACACAACACCGTGTCCGGCTGTTCGTCCAACATTGTAACAAGCCGCCCTGTAATCTTTGAAGCCTACACGGTTTACGACGACGTCGTTTACATTTCATTCAAAGATTCCGCCGGCAACGCTGTGACGATAGAAAATTCCGGCAACGAAATTTCCGCCGCCGCCGCGAACATCCGCAATTCCGATAGAGTTTACGCCGCAACTTACATTGACGCGGACTGCCAGATAAGTACAAACGGCAAAGGCGATATCGCCGGCGGCTTTTACATAAAGTCAAGCAACAAATGGAATACCGACGCGAACGGAATCAATGCCGGCGCGGCGCAAAGCACGGACCGCGGATCAACTGGCGTGGATCCGGCGCACAGAACCACAATTCCATACTTGAACTTGCCCAAGGCTTTGTCAACCTTGTACGAAACCTTGCGCGACTCAAGCAAAAACAGAATAGCGCACTACGGCGATGGACACATCTACACCGCCGTCGCCGACAAGTGCGCGCCGGTATTGATAAAAGTTTTGACCGGCCAAGAAATGCACGAAGACCCCGCAAGCCAAAAAGATTACGACGCGCACAACTTTGTCGAATTTGTTTACAGCGAGCCGGTTGACATTTCAAGCGTTAGCGGAGCGACAAGCGTCGCGGAATCAGCCGTCAACGTTCAAGCGGCGGCGGACTTGGGCAACGCGACAGGAACGGCAGGAATCACCTTCGCCGGCCTTGCCACAACCGCAAGCGGAAGCGTAAACGCCTCGCTAAAAACAGGAAGCGGCTCTCCGCACGCGCTTTACAGAAATTTCTCAACCACAGCAGGAGACCCCGCGGCAAACCAAGCGGCCCGCATCCGCGTTTCAATCGCGGGCTGGGTTGACGGAACGGTCGCCGGCAGCTACAAAAATTGGGCGGGCTACATCAGTTCCGCCGATACGCCTTCTGGAAATATAACCAGAATCGCAAACGCAAACATCAAGGACAAGTCGCCCGCTCAAAATTCCCTTGACGCCAACCCCTCAAGGCCAAACCACGCGCTCCCGACCTTAAGCGTTCAAAGCGCGACCAACCAATTGTACGGCTCTTGGGACGTAACGCCTCCGTCATTCGCTCCTGTTCGCATAAACGGAACCACAACTTGGGCAATTCCCCATTACGACGGAAGCCAAGAATTTGAATACGTAGGAGCCAGTTACGGAACCGGAACATTGTCCGCCATAGAAGTGCATTGGTTTGACAACCAGCCCGCATATTCAGCAGAAAACCCACAATGGTTTAGCCGCGTTGGTTGGGCCAACGCAAGCTCGCCGACGCAATACTCAACAATCGTAAGCTACGCCGCCGACGTTCGCGGAGGAAGCCGCCCGGACATCGGCTCCGCCGTGACAAGCGTCAACGCCACAACTGGCGGAATCCGCTACTGCAGCCTTTACAACGCCTACAACGCGTTCAAATACTCAGTCGTAGGAAGCGGAACATACCACGACTTTACTCAAACAATCCAAGGCGGAGCGGAAAGCTCTTTGTTCACATACGCAGGAACAGCCACAGGCACGCACACAACCGGAGCCGAAGACGGCTTGTACTGCAAGCTGCGCTTGGACGACACGACGCTTCAGCCAAACACGACTTTCTTAATGCAATTTGACTCAGACGCTTGCTGTGTCACTGACTTGGCCGGAAATAGAATTCAATGCGGCAGCATAACGATGAAAAGCGTTGACAGAACGCCGCCCGAATACTTGATGACAGCCGTTCCTATTGGAACAAAACAAATGTTAATCATCTTCTCAAAGGAATTGAACGTCGACACGCTCACCTTGTATGACGACGCGACGACTCACACAGACGTGTCCGCGTTGGACTACATTCCCCAGGCGCTTGAGCTTACAGGAGGATCGGGAACAATCGCGATCGACCAAAGCGTTCCCGCGACCTGCGTCTTTAGGAACAACAAGTCAACCGGCATCGTGGTGACGCTAAGCCAAAACGCCGTCCTCAACGATATAACCGGAGGAATTTTTGTCAAAGCGATCGGCGTAAGCATGTACGACCCGCTCGCTGGAATTCCCGCGACAATCACATACATCCAGGACTCTATCGGAAACTATCTTGTTCCCAACAAACAGCACGCGCTCAGCGACTTTGCCGTAAACGCCGTCAACCCGCAATACGCCTACGACAACACGCTTACCGACGGAGGAGTTTCAACCGACTACAGTTTGTACCAAGAGGGAGCGTGGGCCGTCCGCGACTGGAACGCGGAGCAAGGCAACTACGGAACGCTTTCCGCCGCTAAAGAATACATCATGCAAACAACTTTGTACGACGGCACAAGCGACAACACAGGCGGAGCGGCAGACTTTTTGGGAACGTCTCCGACGCAAACAATCACATCTTTCTTTGACTCCGCTCCCGACGCAAACTCGGTGTCAACAAAGATAAACGAAAACACAAGACTCTCTTGGAGAATTTGGCATCCGAATTCCACCCCCGACTACGTCTTTACTTCGCTCGCGACTATAAACAACGTTCCTCAATTCAACCTTGACGGAAGCGCCAACGATTCCGGCGTTGTCTTTGACATTCCGCAAAGCGTTTCTTCCGCCAAATGGAAAAGCGGCGACCAAGTTTCGTTCCTCTTTAAGATGGGCAACTACACAGTAGACCACTTTGACGACGGAAGGCCCTTCCCCCTCTACGCCGTCCGCCTCAAGGACCCCAACGACATAACCTCGCTTGACTTGTGGTCGTTTAAGATCAAGACCACAAGCCTGCAGCGCGGCGGCGTAAGCATTTTGAACAATGTAATCGATTTGAACACCGGCGAGCACACCGTAATTCAAGTTGACATGAAACAGTCGGGCAACCTTAACGTAATCGTTATGACCCTTGACGGAAACATCGTAACTTACTTGCGCCACGGACAGACGGACGCCGGCACCCACTACTATAATTGGAACGGGACCAACAACGGCGGATCAAAGGTGGCCAGAGGCCTCTACTTTGTCCGCGTCATCGGTCCCGGCATAGACGAAACGCGCAAGGTTATGTGCGTTAAGTAGGAACGATAAAAGCGCGCTTACTTTGCCTTGGCCTTGCTGATAAAGCAAGCGATGCCTTCCATCGGATACTTTTCACGCAAGTCTTTGGCAAGGTCGACGATTTTTTCGGCCTCGTCCTTGGAGCAGTAAACGATAATCATTTCGTTAAGCTGCGGCCAAACCGAGTCGCCCAATTTTGGATTTGAAAAACCGGCTCCGGTAACGCCGCTGATTTTTGTGTAATGGGCGCCGATGCCTTTTTTCTTAAAGCCGTCCATAAAGTCTTCGTCAACGGCGGCGGAAAAAATAAGCTCGACGCGCTTTAACTTGCCGCCGTTTTTGCCGGCGTTTTCTTTCTTGTCTTTTTTGTCTTTCATTTTCCGCCCCCTTTATTTTTTCTCTTCAAGCCGCTTTTGCTTGGCCTCAAGCTTGGCCGCCTTTTTTGCGGCGACGCGCTCGCGGCGGCTGTTAAAGATGTGGTAAACCGCCGGCATCAAGAACAAGGTCATAAGCGAACCGAATGTCATGCCGCCGAATACCGTAAGGGAAATCGGCTGCATCGAAGCGCTTCCTTCGCCAGGGAAGAAGGCCATCGGCATCAAAGAAATTACGGTCGTAAGCGTTGACATCAAAATCGGGCGCAAACGGTTGCGAGCGGCCTCGACGCAGGCTTCGTCCAACGAGTAGCCGCGTTTTCGCAGCAAGTTGGTGTAATCAACCAAAACGATGCCGTTGTTTACAATCGTTCCGACCAAAACCAAAATTCCCATTACGGTAACGATGCTAAGCTGGTTGCGGGTCAAAGCGTAAATCGCCATAACGCCGATGAACGAAAGCGGAATCGTAAGCAAAACGATAAAGGGGTCCAAGAGCGACTCAAACTGGCTGGCCATTACGACGAATACCAAAATCGTAGCCATCAAAATGATCGCGCCAAAGTTCACGACAGCCTTCATCATTTCCTCGTAGTCGCCCGAAATGTTAATGCGGACGTTTTCGTCGGCGGGAATGTTGTCGTTGATGATTTTTGTCAAGCCGGACTGAATCTTGTCAAGCGAAACGCCGGTCTTGGGCTTTGTGGAAATATGGATGATGCGCGACTGGTTTTCGCGGCGGATTGTAACCGGCGCCAAAGACTGCTCGTAATGCGCGAAGCTCGAAAGCGGAACGCGCAAGCCTTGGGCGTTAACAACCGAGATTTTGTCCAAGTCGTCCAAGGCCGAAGTGTCCTTCTTTGCGAGGCGAACGATTACGTCGATGTCGTTTCCTTTGTCGGTGTAGCGGCTGGCCGTCGCTCCGTTAATCGCGCCGCGGATTTCAGAGCCGACGTTGTAGATGTTCAAGCCAAGCTCGTACATCTTGGCGCGATCAACGACGATTTCGGCTTGCGGAAGTCCGTCCTCCAAGTCGCTGGAAACTTCGGTCACAAAGTCGCCGGCCTGTTCCTTTAAAAGCTTTTCTATCTTGCGGCTTGTCTCGCGCAAAAGGTTCAAGTCGTTGCACTTGATGTTCACGGACATTCCGCCAGAAGAAGCGTCGTTCATGTTTGTGCCGAACTTCATGTTTGCGCCGGGGAACATGTTAAAGTACTTTCGCAGCTTTTCCTTGGCGCTCTTTACGTTATCCCATCCTTTTTCTCGCTTGCTTTCTTCGTAAAAGGCGAATACGACTGTCGCGTTGTTGGTTCCCTTGTCGGCGGACCACATTCCAGAGCCGCCAGTCATAATGGCGGTGTACTTTACGCCAGCCAAGTCCTGCATCGCGGACGACTGCAAGGATTCGGCCACTTGGTTTGTAACGTCAAGCGTCGTTCCCTTTGGAAGCTCAACCTCAACTTGAACGACGTTGCTTCCCGCTTCCGGCATAAAAATAAAGCCTACAAATTTAACGGTGAAGATTGAAAGTATGAACAAGCCGAGCAGCGCGAAAACGCAAAGCTTTTTGTGGCCCAAAACCCAGCGGACTTTGTTGGCGTAAGCGTCGTCAAGGTTTTTGAAAAAGCGGTTGAACAAACGGTTCACGCTGGCAAAAGCGCCTGAATAATTCGAGTCCGCGTTCTTGCTGATTTTAAGATAGCTTGAAGTCAAGACCGGAACAAGCGCGATGGCTACAATCAAAGAGCACATCAATGAGAAAATGATTGTCCAGGCAAGGCTGTCAAAAATCTGCCCCATCATTCCAAGCTTGCTGTGGAACATAATCATCGGCAAGAAGATGCAGACTGAAGTGAGCGTAGAAGCCGTGATTGAAGTTACCATTTCCTGCGAGCCAAGGACAGCCGCGACCTTTGGCTTGGCCCCGCGCTGGATATAAGCGTAGATGTTTTCCAAAACTACGATTGAGTTGTCGACCAACATTCCGATGCCCAAAAGCAAACCGGCCATACTGATCATGTTGATCGTGATTCCCTTAAAGTACATCAAGAAAAGCGTGATGCAGACAGAAATCGGAATCGCAAGGCCGATGATGATTGTGCTCTTAAACGAGCGCAAGAAAACAAGCAAAACCAAAATCGCCAAGAAGGCGCCCTGGATTACCGACTTGACTACTTCGCTGATCGTCTGCTCGATGATGTCAGTCGTGTTGTAAACTTCGGTCATGCTTACGTCGTTGGGAAGGTTGGACTGAATGCTGGCAAAGGCGTTGCGAACGTTTTTGGCGGCGGTTACGGAATTCTTTCCGCTCTGCTTTTGAACGGTCAAAATAACGCACGACTCGTTGTCAACGGACGCCAAGGAGTCTTCGTCCTTGTAGCCCTCGTAAACGTCGGCCACGTCGCGCAAAAGAACAGTCTTCATTTCGACGCCGCCGCCAAGTCCGTAGCTTGAGGCCTTGTAAGAGATTACGGTGTTCTTTAAGTCTTCGACGCTTTGGTACTTACCGCTTGTCTTAATCGAATAGTTTGTGTCGCCGCTGGTAATCGTTCCGCCGGCGCTCTGAATGTTTTGCGCGCCGATCATTTGCGCCACAGTGCTGATGCTAAGGCCGTAAGCCTCCAAGCGGTCGCGGGGAATGTCAACGTTAATCGATTTTTGGCGGCCGCCCATGATGTTGGCGCTGGCGATTCCGTCAAGCTGCTCCAAGCGCGGCTGAACGATGTCCTTGGCGTAGTCGCGCAATTCCTCCGGCGTTCGGTTTCCCTTCAAGGCCAAAACCATAATCGGCATCATCGAAGGGTCCATTTTCATAATGATTGGGCTGTCCGCGTCGTCGGGGAGATACGAGCGGACAATGTCTATTTTGTCTCGTATTTCCCCCGTAGCCGCGTCAAGGTTGGTTCCGTACTCAAGCTCCAAAATGACGAGGCTGTTTCCGTTGGAAGACTGCGACTGCAATTTCTTAAGGCCGCTTACGCCAGAAAGCGAAGACTCCAAAGTTCTTGTAATGCTTTGCTCGATTTCTTCAGGGCCTGTGTTTGAATAGCTTGTGTAAACAATAATGTATGGAATGTCCATGTCCGGATACATGTCAACCGGCAAGTTGAACACGCAGTAAATGCCAAGCGCGATTACGACCAAAAATGTAAGCAGCGTCGTGACCGGCTTGTTTACGCATCTCTCAGAAAAAGTCATTTACAATCCTCCGCCGTTATTCTTGAACCGAAACGATGTTGACGCTGGCGCCGTCGTTCAAAAGGTTCTGGCCCTTGACTACGATTTCGTCTCCGGCGATAAGGCCCTTTGTGATTTCGGTCTTGTTGTCAACCAAGATTCCCTGCTCAACCGCGCAAAGCTTTACCTTTGCAGGAGTGTCGCCGCTCTTTTGCGAAGAGATGACGAACAAGTAAGGAGAGCCTTCGCGGGTTACAATCGCGCTTGCAGGAACGACAATCGCGTCCTTGATGCTTTCTGTAATAAGGCGAACTCGGGCGTACATGCCGGCCTTGATTCTGTTGTCCGGCGGATTGATCTTAAGCTTTACGCTCATCGTGCGGCTGGACTTGTCCAATACCGGGCTGACTTCAAAAACCTTTGCCTTGAACTCAACGCCTGGATAAGCGTCAAATGTAACGACCGCCGTCTGGCCCAAGCTGATGCGGCTGATAAAGCGCTCGGCGACGCTTACCTTGATTTCAAGCTCGTCGGTCGAGGCGATTTCGGCGATTACAGTCGCTTGCGAAACCATCGTTCCTATTGTAGGAATGAACGAAATGACGCGGCCGGAAATCGGAGCCTTTACAGGGCTCGCGCTGTAGTCCATGCCGGGACGGCTTGCGTCAACGTAAGCCAAAACTTGGTTCTTGCTTACCATTTGGCCGACGCTTACCATCGTGCGCGAAATTTTTCCGGCCATGTCGGGCAAAGCCGCTACCGAAGAAACGGCCGCGACGTCTCCGCCAAACTCCAAGTATTCGTCAAGGTTTCCCGCCTTGGTCTTGTATGTGTTTACGGCAAACAAGGCCTCAACTTCTTCCTCACTCTTTTGCTCTTTGCCGTCCTTTTTGCATCCGGCAAAAAGCAGAGCCGCCAGCAAAGCGGCCGCCATGATTTTAATTCCAGTCTTTTTCATATCTTCCTCCAATCCTTATTCCTTATATGATGACAAGTCTGTGTTCAAAGTGTATTCCAAATCCATCAGAGCGTTGATGTAATTTAGCTTTTGGTTAAGCTGGCCAAGCTTGGCTTGGTTCAACTGGCTTTCGGAATCTCGCAGGTCCAAAAGCTCTGTGGCTCCGTTTCTGTAGGAGCGGGCGCTTGACTCATAGGCACGTTGGGCAAGAGTGATGTTGCGGCCCATTGAATCAATTTGCTTTCGAGCTTGGTTCAACGTGTCCACGGCTTTCTTTACGTCAACCTTTTGTTTTTCCTTAAGAGTCTCCATAGAGAGCTCAAGCTTTTTTAAATTGGCCTGCGTATCCTTGGCCTTCTGGCGAGTGGCGCTAAACGGCAACATGTCCGTAAGGGTCCAAGCCAGTGTCGCGCTGAACTTTCCTTGGTCAGTCCATTTTGAGTCGTCGCTAATAAAAGTTTTTGTAGGCTGATAGGCGTAGTTCAAAGAAAGCGCCGGAGAGAAACTCTTGAAATTCAAGGAATTCAAATTATATTTAAGAACATCTATTTTGTTTTGCATGGAACGGATGTCCAAACTGTTTTCGGAATACTTTTCCAAAAGCTCTTCGCTTGTTACGTTAACGAATTCAGGCTCGATAGAACCAATAAGCTCAATCTTTGTTCCAACAGGAAGTCCAAGCAAAAAGGCAAAGGTGTCCTTCTGCTGTTCCAAGGCTTGCTCAGCAGTCTCAACTTCGGGCCTCTGGTTTTCGTAAGTGACCTGAGCGTTGAGCAAGCGCAATTCCGGAATCAAGCCGTTGCGGTAATTGGCTTCGGCCTGAACCGCTCGCTGGCGCGCGTTTTCCAAAGTGGCTTTTTTTACTTCCAAACTTTCTTTTTGGATCAAAAGTCCGTAGAACAATTTCTTTATGTTCATCAAAGTTTCTTTTTGGCTTTGTTCCCAAGTAATTTTTCCGCCCTCGTAGCCAGCCTTGGCCGCCTGTATTTGTCCGATGTAAGCAAGGCTAAGGTTCAGGCTGGCGTTGACTCCGCCAACCAAAGCCCAATGGTACTTTTCTTTAGCTTCAATAGGGGTGAAAGTCTTTCCTTTCATCGCCGCGCCCATGGCTCCCATCATGTTCATTTGCTCAAGGTTCGAGTCAATGTCGGTCGTTCGCGCGGCGGTAAAAGTTCCCTGCACTGTCGGCAAAAAAACGTTCCAAGAATACTTTGACGCGCGCTCCTTGATTTCCAAATCAAGCTGGGCGCTCTTTAATGTTCGGCTGCGTTCTCGGGCCAAATCAAGCGCTTGGTCCACAGTAAGCGCGACTGTCTCCTGCGCAAAGGCTGGAACAAAAATCATTGCCGTAAACGCGAGCGCTGCAAAAATTTTTTTCATGCTATATCTCCATCATTCTTAATGTACTTGATTCCACATTCAATCATTTCAAAAACTGTCGAAACATAAAAGTCCAGCCACTCAGGCGGAAAGTTGTATTTCGTTCCCATCAGCATAAAGCCAACGGTCAGTCCCGAAACCCATTTTACAAACAAGACCTCGTTGTTATTCACCGGAAAGTCAAAAGCCGCCGGAGCGATGCCGGCAAGCACGATTGACTTGAAAAGCTCGGCGGCCTTTTTTTCAAAAGCCTTTGCGTCTTCCGGCGCCAGCGCGGCCTCTTGGAAAATAAAATATCCGTGAAGCATAATCACTTGCGGACGCATGGCAAAGTAATTGGCCTGCGTTCTCATCATTATGTAAATCGCCTCGTCGGGATTTTTGGCGGCCGCTGACTTTTCCTTCAATATCGCGCAAACTCTTTCGGTCTCTTGGAAAAGCATGTTCATAAGGTAATCGTTTTTGTTGGCAAAGAAAGAGTAAATGCTGCTCTTTGCCATTCCCAAGGCCGCCGCGATTTTTTCAACAGTTATTTTTGAGGAACGGTTGTCCTGCATCAATTGGACAAAGGCGTTGAAAAAACGGTTTGACTTTTCGTCGCTTTCAAGTTGAAGCTTGCAATGCTCGTCCAGCTCCTTTTTGCGCTCTTCCGAAATCGGATTTTTTTTCTTTCCCAAGCCCGAATAAATCAATTCCGAAACCTTTGTCTTGTAGCGCTCGATGTCGTTGATTTTCACAACGTTTTTCATCGAGCAAAAGGCCAAAATCAAAAAGTGCGTAAGCGTGTGCTGGAAAAAGCTTGGAACCATGTTTTGCGCGACATAGTTTTTCTTGTCCTTAAAAACGTCTTCGTTTATGACATTGATTCCGTTGTCCAGCAAAACCATGTTGACGCCTTCCGTCAAAAGCTCGTCGCTCAAGGATTCTTGCAAAAAATATGACAAATAGTTGGGATAGTTTTGGCAAAAGTCAAAAACGCAGCGGACCGCTTTTTCGACACCCTTTAAGTTATATGGCTTTCTGGAATCGTCCAGCTGGAAAATCATCAGCGCGAACGCCTCAAAAAACTTTTCGCGCATTTTTTCCATCAATTCCTCTTTGTTTTTGTAATGCCTAAAAATCGCGGTCTTAGAAATGCCCGCCTTGGCCGCTATTTCGCCCAAGGAAATTCCAGACATGCGGGGCTTTTCGTAAAGCCCAAAGGCGCATTCGAGAATTTTTTCTTTTGTGTTAACCTGCCTAGGCATCCGCGTTCCTTTTTTGCAACATTACCGAACATTCGGTAATGTTAACGAATGTTCGGTAATCAAATCTAGCGCGCGCCATCTTTTTTGTCAAGCGAATTTCCGCGCATTTTATATGACAAGCAAAGCCCGCGAATTTGTCACCGCGCCGCGCGAATCTTGAAAATCGGCCAAAAGCGCGCTAAAATGGTGGGCTATGAAGACTTTGACCATGCTTCCGGGAAGGCCGATGGGATACGGCGCGATTGTGACGCCGCAGGGAGTGAATTTTTCAATTTTTTCCAAGGACGCGACAAAAGTGTCCCTGTGCTTCTTTCACAGCCCCACAGCTCCCGAACCGTACACGACTTTTGACCTTGATCCAGAAACAAACAGAACCGGCCACGTTTGGCACGCGCTGATTCCAGAGGCGGCCGCCGGCGACCTTTACTTATATAGAATAGACGGCCCCTACGAGCCGGAACGGGGACTCCGCTTTGACTACAGCCGCTATTTGCTTGACCCCTACGCCAAGTGCTACAGCGAAGGCTCGGTCTACAAGGCCTATTCGGAATCCTCTACGCGCGGCTTGGACACAATGTACATAAAGGGCCGCACTCCGATGAAGGCGCACCTTTTCCCAAAATGCGTTGTGATCGACGACTCGGAATTTGACTGGGAAGGCGACAAGCCGATAAACCGCCCCTTGGAGCAAAGCGTGATTTACGAAGTCCACCTTAAGGGCTTTACCGCCAACAAAAACTCAGGCGTCGAGCATCCCGGAAGCTACAAGGGCTTTGCCGAAAAAATCGACTATTTAAAAGACTTGGGCATCACCGCGGTGGAACTGCTTCCAATCCAGGAATTTGACGAAAACGAAAACGGAAACACCAACCCCAAAAACGGCGAGCGCCTCACAAACTACTGGGGCTACAGCACAATAGGCTTTTTCGCGCCCAAAAACACTTACGCCTCGGACAGAAGTCCCGGCGGCCCCGTAAGGGAATTCAAGCAATTGGTAAAGGAGCTGCACAAGGCCGGAATCGAAGTCATTTTGGACGTCGTCTACAACCATACAAGCGAAGGAAACGAGCGCGGCTACACCTTTGAATTCAAGGGCATTCAAAACGACCAGTACTACATTTTGCCGCCGGACAAGCAGTACTACATGAACTATTCGGGCTGCGGAAACACCTTCAACTGCAACCAGCCCAACACGATGAATTTTATCGTAGACAGCCTGCGCTACTGGGTTCAGGAAATGCACGTTGACGGATTCCGCTTTGACCTGGCCTCAATCTTGTGCCGAGACCAGTGGGGCCAAGTGGCGGGCTTTCCGCCGCTGACCAACATGATCGCCGTCGACCCTATTTTGGCCAACACAAAAATAATCGCCGAGCCTTGGGACGCGGGCGGCGGCTACCAAGTCGGATACTTTCCGGGAGGCCGCTGGTCCGAATGGAACGACCGCTTTAGAGACGACATACGCCGCTTTGTCCGCGGAGACGAATTCACGTCCACGGCGGCGGCCACTCGCATCACCGGTTCAAGCGACTTGTACTTTCACAACGGGAAAAACCCCGCCGCCTCGATCAATTACATTTGCTGCCACGACGGCTTTACGATGAACGATTTGGTAAGCTACAACGGCAAGCACAACGACGAAAACGGCGAGGAAAACCGCGACGGAAGCGACAACAACAATTCCTACAACCACGGCTTTGAGGGCGAATGCACCAACGCCAAAATCGAAGCCTTGCGCAAACAGCAGCTTAAGAATTTCATCGCGATTTTGCTGCTTTCGCAGGGAGTTCCGATGCTTTTGGGCGGAGACGAGTTCCGCCGAAGCCAGAACGGAAACAACAACGCCTACTGCCAGGACAACGAGACTTCTTGGTTTGACTGGTCGTTCCAGCAAAAGAACAAGGAAATCCTGGACTTTACCCGCCGCATGATCGCTTTGCGAAAGGAACACCCCACTTTTAGCCGCAAGGACTTTTTTGGCGAAAGCGCTGAGGAAAAAAAGCGGGGCGTGGACGTTGTTTGGTACGACTTTGACGGCCGCATGCCCGATTGGTCCAAGCTTAACCGCTTTTTGGCCTGCGTAATCTACGGCCGCGAATTTGACAAGGATTTTTACCTTGCGGCCAACACCGACACCCACGACATGAACTTGATTCTTCCCACGCCCGAAGACGGAAAGGTCTGGGCCCGCGTCGTGGACACTTCGTTTCCGGCGGGAGAGGAAGTCGCGGCGGCCGAAGCGGAGGAAGCCTTGCAAGTCCAAAACCGCTACGTCATTCCCGCAAATTCCTTTGTGGTTTTGATGGCGGTGAAAAAAAAGTAACAAAATTCACCGATTTTGCTTGAATTTTGTATAAAATGCTGGTAAAATTATAATAATATTTGCCTAAATTACAATTCCGGAGGAAGAAATGGAGTTTGATTCAGAGAAATTTAAGGCTGCCTTGGAAGGCCGTCTTAAGAGACAATACGGCAAGGACATTTCCCACGCCAACATCCACGACTTGTACGACGCGGTAGCCGCTTCCACTCGCGAGTTCATCCTGGAAAACTGGATGGCCACCCGCGCTGAATACGAAAAGAAGCCTGTCCGCCAAGTTTACTATTTGTCGGCGGAATTCTTGATGGGCCGCGCGCTTAGCAACAACTTGATCAACATGCAAATCAAGGACGCCGTAAAAGACGTTCTTAAGAACATGAACATCGACTACAACTTGGTCGAAGACCAGGAGCCTGACGCTGGCTTGGGCAACGGAGGCCTTGGACGCTTGGCCGCCTGCTTCCTCGACTCTTTGGCCACTTTGGACTACCCGGGACACGGATACGGAATCCGCTACGAATACGGAATGTTCGAGCAGCACATCGAAGACGGCTACCAAGTTGAGTATCCCGACAACTGGCTTCGCCACCGCGATCCTTGGGAAACCAAGCGCAGCGACTTGGCCGTTACCGTTCGCTTTGGCGGAAACATCGCCTACGGAAAGACTCCCGACGGACAAAACCGCTACTACATCGAAAACGCCGAGGAAGTAACGGCGACTCCCTACGACATGCCTATCGTCGGCTTTGGAACGAACACAGTCAACACCTTGCGCTTGTGGGAAGCCACCAGCCCCAACGGATTTGACTTGCAGCTCTTTAACAACATGGACTACAACCGCGCCGTCGAGCGCCAGAACTCGGCCGAGAACATCAGCCGCGTTCTCTACCCCAACGACAACGGCCCCAGCGGAAAAGCCTTGCGCCTAAAGCAGCAGTACTTCTTCTCTAGCGCCAGCTTGCAGGATTTGGTCCACCACTTTGTGGCCAACTACGGAACAAACTTCCGCAAGTTCCCCGAGCTTCACGTAATCCAGTTGAACGACACTCACCCGGTTGTCGCGATTCCGGAATTGATGCGCATTTTGATGGACGAATACGGCGTAAGCTGGGACGAGTCTTGGGACATCGTCACAAAGACCTTTGCCTACACAAACCACACGATTCTTGCCGAAGCGCTTGAAAAGTGGCCGATCGAAATCTTCCAGGGACTTTTGCCCCGCATCTACCAGATCGTCGAAGAAATCAACCGCCGCTTTGTGGACGACCTCCGCAAAAAGTATCCCGACGACTACGACCGCCAAAACCGCATGTCAATCATCGGAAACGGAAAAGTAAAGATGGCTTGGCTTGCGATCCACGCTTGCTTTAGCGTAAACGGCGTAGCCGAGCTTCACACCGAGTTGCTTAAGACGCAAGAGCTTAAGGACTGGGCGGAACTTTATCCGTCAAAGTTCAACAACAAGACAAACGGAATCACCCAGCGCCGCTGGCTTTTGAACGCCAACCCGACGCTGTCCGAATTCATCACAAAGAGAATCGGACACGGTTGGGAAAAGGATTTGACAAAGCTCAAGGAGCTTGAAAAATTCGCCGACGACGCCGCCAGCCTTGACGAGCTTGTAAAAATCAAGCGCGCCAACAAGCAGGTATTGGCCGACTTCCTCAAGCACACGCAGAACGACTTCCTTGACCCGGACAGCATTTTTGACGTACAGGTTAAGCGCTTGCACGAATACAAGCGCCAGCTTTTGAACGTTCTCCACATCATGTACCTTTACAACCGCTTGCTTGACGACCCCAACTACAATCCGCCGGCCCGCACCTTTATCTTTGGCGCCAAGGCCGCTTCTGGCTACCGCCGCGCCAAGAGCATCATCAAGCTTATCAACACTGTGGCCGACCGCGTCAACAACGACCGCCGCGTTCGCGGAAAGCTCCGCGTAGTCTTTATCGAAAACTACTGCGTAAGCATCGCCGAAAAGATTTTCCCCGCCGCCGACGTAAGCGAGCAGATTTCAACGGCGGGCTTCGAGGCCTCGGGCACCAGCAACATGAAGTTCATGGTCAACGGAGCCCTCACCTTGGGAACGCTTGACGGCGCCAACATCGAAATCGTGCGCGAGGCCGGCGAAGAAAACGCCTTTGTATTCGGCCTTAAGAGCGACGAGATCATCAAGATGGAAGCCGAGCACAGCTACAACCCGCAGGAATGTTTGGCCCGCAATCCGGCGCTCAACAAAGTTGTCGAGCAGCTTGTTGACGGAACCTACGACCAGTCGCGCCAAATCTTTAAGGAATTGCACGACTCTTTGGTCTACGGCGTCGAAGGCCAGCGCCCAGACGTTTACTACGTTTTGGCCGACTTTGGCGCCTACTGCCAGGCCCACGAAAAAGTTGTGGCCGCCTACGCAGACCAAAAGGCTTGGGCAAAGAAAGCCCTTATCAACATCGCCAATTCCGGAAAGTTCTCTAGCGACCGCACGATCGAAGACTATGTCCGCGACATTTGGAAGGTTGAGAAAGTCGAAGTAAAGCGCTAAACAAAATGCTTTGAACGACAAAAAAGGCGGCCGCAAGGCCGCCTTTTTTACGCCGTTTGATACCGTTCCTACTTTAAGCTCTTGATGTAATCGGTAAGCCAAGCGCGGTCGTACATTTTTTTCGCGTCCTCAATCGGATAGTCAGGCTCGACGCCTCCGTCGATTGTATAATACTTTCCGTCCCTGACCGCGGAAAATTTATAGTTGCCCGAAAAGGTAAAGGAAGTTCCGTCCGGCGTTATGCAGGATTGAACCACGCACGCGCCGCCGCTTGTCTTTCTTCCGACAAGTTTGGCCGCCTTGCTTTCCTTAAGGCAACTGGCCATAAGGTTTCCGCAAGAGAAAGTCGCCGCGCTGACAACACAGTAAACGTTCAAATGCCTGGAGGCGAGCGAGTCCTTGCTTGTAATCGCGCCGTCAAGGTCAATGTCGGCGCGGTAAGTGTTGGAATACTCCGAGCCGATTTTGCTGTTGGCGATGTCCAAGCGGGCGTATCCCTGGATCCAGCTCAAAAGGTACATGGCCGAGTCAAGGCTTCCGCCCGTATTGAGGCTGATGTCAATCACGACATTTTTTATCGGGCTTCCTTGCCTGGTTATCAAAGAGTTGGCGTAGTAAGCGATGGCCACTGGATCGCTTTCTTTTAAAAGATCGTCCATTTCATCTTGGAATTTTTCACCGTAGTAAAAGCTGTGGTTGTCCAAAAAGTTTTCAAAGCTGTCAAACGTCACATAAGCCGTGTCGCCAATCTCCATGTAAGGAACAGGGCTGCCAGAGCGGCTCACGGCATTTGTTCTTGAACGGGCGTTTTTGTCACGCTCCAATCCTTCAAGGAAGGGCTTCCAGTATTCCGTCTTGGGAACTTCCTTGTCTATCATAACGCGAGTTTCAAAAGACTTTCCTACGTAGGGGCTTGGAGACTTCATAACGCAATGCATGTCGTCAAGGTAAATTACAATGAACTCTTTTAAAACCTCTTCCGCGGTCTTGGGCTTTCCAGCCAAAAATCTTTGCTTCAATCCATGCTTTTCAAAAAACTCGTCATAGCGGGCGTTTTCCAAAACTTGGTCTGTAAGGCCATACTTTATTTCAAGCATCATAATCAGCTCTTGATAGTTAAAAAGCGCCAAGTCCGCGTCATAATTTTTTTTGTCGCTCTTGTAAAAAAGCTGCTCGATGGTTTTTCCCTTGGAATTTTTTGACTTGTCCGCAAAAGGTTCGTCCGCATGCAGCAGGAACAAATTATTGCCGTTGTAAGCCAAGCACAAGCCGTATTCGCTAAAAAACAAGTCTGATATAGTTGAAATTGGAAGGAAAAAAATTCCCTCATGCTTGTACATTGGAATTCCATATTTTTTATAAAGCTCTATTCTAAGCTGGCCGCGCTTTTTAGAGACAGTCGCGTTTTGAGCCTGGCGTTCCAAAAGATCCACGCGGAGAGCTCCGTTGGCTCCTTTTTGATGCGGATAGTTTGTCAAAAGGTCTCCGCCGTTTTTTGCGGCCGAGAACCTGCAAAGCATGTCATAATCGGAAAAAGTCACGCTTCCGTCGTTGGCGTCAAAACGCGCGTAGGATCCGTTTTCCCTCGTAAAGACGGCAGTGTTTCCGTTGACCGAATATGTGTGGTCATGGCCCTTGTCAGCGTCCACAAATTCCAACGCCTTGTCAAAAAAATAAAAGGCCATCTCCAAATTCATATAAGGAATGGAATTTTTTTCATTAAAGAAAACAAGTTGGATAGGCGCGTCCCATTTGCTGTCAGCCGCCAAAACATAGAGGTCCACCTCTTTTACGGAAACAGCCTCAACCTTAAGGCCTTTGCCCGCTCCCTCCTGCGCCGCCAAAGGAAAAATGGCCAAAAGCGCCGCCGCAAAAAAAACCTTCTTTATAATTTCCATACAAACTCCTTCCCCGCATTTTATTGCCCGACTTTTGATTTGTCAAGAATAGCGCTTGACAAAAAAAGCTAAAACCGCTAATATATTTGGACTTACGACGCAGGGTGGAGCAGTTGGAAGCTCGTCGGGCTCATAACCCGAAGGCCGGGGGTTCAAGTCCCTCCCCTGCTAACTTGCTAAATGTTTGTGTTACAAAGATTTAGCACACTACTAAACCCAATCAAGTAGGGCTTAGCGTGAGACAAAATCACTGGTTTTACGGAGACATTTTCCGTAATCAGGCTTCAACGTCTGAAAGGTGGTACTCATGGCTAAGCCCTATTTAATTTACAAGACCCCAAACGGATTCTATTACGCAGAAATACTTTTGCCTGACGGAACGCGCGCGAACAAGAAAAGCACAGGCTGCAAGGACCGCGCGGCCGCGGAACGAAAAGTAATGGAATGGATTGTATCCGGCAACATTCCTGAAAGGACAAATGGCAAAAAGAAAAGCAACACCAATGTTGATAAAATCAATTTCTTTAATTGCGTTAGGAATTACGACTTTCAACCGGAAGATGTTTTAAAGATCGGCCAAATACTTCAAGAAAGAAAACTAATCAAATCCTTTGTCATGGAAAACACGCCTCAAAGCAAGCCAATCGAGGAATTCTTGGAAGAGTTTTGGGACTTTGACAAATCGCCTTATGTCAGAGAAAAAAAACTACGCGGACAATCAATACACCGCGATTACTGCGTGGCGCTCATGACAAGGTTGAAAACATATTGGTACCCCTTGCTCGGCGGCAAATCGGTTGGAGAAATAACGCGCGACGACATATGTCAAATCTTCAACCATGAGTCCGTATCAGAACTCGCTCCAAAAACAATAAACTCAATAGTAAGCTCAATAACGATTCCATTGAAGTGGGCGTTCTTTCATGGACTGACTAACAACAACTGTTATGACGGTATTATCAAGTGCTCGTCAAAATCAAAAAAGCGAAAGGTTCTTACGCTTGAACAAGCAATGGAAGTCTTTTGCGCGGAATGGGAAAATGATTCGGCAAAGCTCGCCAATATGCTTGCTTTTTACACCGGAATGCGGCAGGGAGAGATCGCCGCCCTCCGCCTTGAAGACATTGGAGCGGATAGAATATACATACGTCATTCTTGGTCGCATTTTGAAGGGCTTAAAGAAACAAAAACAAATGAATGCCGTGAAATTAAAATTCCGCAACAGTTAAGGGAAATGCTTTTGACGCAAGCGAACCTAAACCCGCATGAAGAAGGAATCAAAGGATATGTTTTTTACGGCCTAAATCCAAGCCATCCTACAGACCCCAAAAATTGGCTCAAATATCTTCATAGAGCGCTGAAATCAATCGGTTATTCAAATCCAAAAGAGATCTGTTTTCACGCTTGGCGACATTTATGGTGCAGCCGAGTGAGCGACTTAATCCAAGACAAGCGAGTCGTCATGGCAGGAAGCGGACACAAGACAGAATTCATGCTTGCCCACTACGCCGAGCATATAGAAACTGAACGAGCCTTGGAAAAATTGGAAAAAGCCCAAGAAAAGATATTCCTTCCAATCTTGGAAAAATCGGAAGAGATTATGGATGAAAATGTCTGCCAAATTAGAATAAAAGGATGCAGCGCTTAATTGGTTTTTATTAGGCTTGACAGAGTTGGATTGTGGGAATAAGTTTATCTAAAACCTGATACTATTAAAAAGAAATGGAGGAATGGAAATGACAGAATTCCAATGGAAAAACAATTTTATAAACCAAACCAATAAGACGGAGCATATCAACAAGTATGAACTGCTACTTCTTATTTTAAAAGTGATTTGCGTTAAAACTTCCAAATTAGAAGAAAATGTTCAATCACTAAAAATTCAAGATTTTTCGGTTTATGAAGACTATCTAATAAATAAAATATTGCCAAAGGCTAAAAAAGAAAAACAACAAAGCAAGCTTCTTCATAACCAACTATTGTTTGGAGATTTAATCTCAAAAATAAAAATTGACGAACCTATTGAGATCAACGGGACGAATAAGAGAAAATTATTTGAAAAGTTTTCTAAATACGTAAACTTAAAAGATTTAAGAAATACAAACAGAGCATATAATCTTTTTTCTTTTAGCATAATGGCAACATTTATATTTATTATTGCAACTATGATAAACCATAACAACATATGGTTTTTAATTCTTTTCGTCCTATTATCTATATTTTCAGGGATGATGTATTTTACTTTTAAAGGAAAACTCACTTTCTTCATCTTGAATAAATTTAGAGTCAACACAGAACTTTGTTCAATCCAATTACAGAATGAATTGACGACCTTGGAGAAACTCTTAAAAATTCCAGCAGACCCATACAAAAACTATTCTTTAAAGGATTCATATGAATTATTTAAAAACATTTACAAAGTTCCTTCCGACTTTATAGAGATATGTCAAAAAAACGATATTATTGACGAAAATAATTTTGTGAATAGCAAATATAATCACTTTTTAATCCAATATCTAAAAAAAGTTCGCGACAACAAATACAAGGATGAACAATTCGATTGGCAACTTATAAACCATGTAATTATTTTTGACATTCTTAAAAATCGCAAGTCTTATTTTCTAAACAAAAACTTCAAACAAGATAACAAAGGAAAGTATTATTCATCAGAAGGTGTAAAATATTCAAAGTTCTGCGAAATCTTTGAGCCTGAATAAGAAAAAATAGACTAAATTCGCTATACAACTGCCCTTAAACTATCAGTTACTTACTTTTAATTGACGCTCATTGGCTTTAGACTGGCGTCGTCAAATATTTGATGACGGCTCGTTGAGCCTATTTTATTCATCGCAAATCCTACATCCCTGATATGGTTTGCGATTAATGGGGGTGTAAAAATGGTTAATAAAACAAACCCAAAAACTAATCAAATTGGCAGCGACTTGCTTATCACACGGCAAGAACTATCACAAATGTGTCATTGCGGTGTATCGAGCATTGACAGCTCTGATACATACGCGTCTATCCCACGCGTTCGTATTGGAAGGCATACCTTCTTTTTGAGGGACGATGTAATGCGTTTTATACTTGCCCACCGAGAAGGAGGTGCAGAATGAATGATAACATTTTCTTAAGCATTAAGAATGATGTAGAACGTAAAGGCATATATTACGGAGACATATCCATTACGCTCAAATATCATGATGGACGCATTGCCGCATACACGATTACAACAACAGAGCGGAAGAATTGCACCGGCAACAGTCGCAACACAAAGACTGAGGAGGCTCCAAAATGACCAAACCACCTAGTCGACGACCAAAGAGAGGCAGCACCTTCCTTGTTCATGAATGGATGCCGCGAGAATTAAAACTGAAGGGAAACGAGCTTCTTGTATTTGCTCTAATATTTTCGTTTAGTCGAACTGGCAACAAGTATACTGGAAGTCTTAGTTATCTGCGTAGAATAACTGGCCTGAGCAAGTCAACCTTGATGCGAATTCTTAAGTCGCTTTGCCTTAAAAAATTGACTCTGAAAACAGAGATACAATATGGTTATTGTAAAGCACGACATTACTGCCATTACATGGCAAGCATGGATATTTTAGAACGACACTGATGCAGCAAGGGCGTTAGTTTTCCACCGTTTTTTTCCACACAGGGCACTATTATTATCATAACTTTATTTATGATATAGGGGGTCAAAATGATAAGTCCGCTGGATACATACTGTTCTATTTTGAAACCAAAACAAAATTCAATTTGATACCTGTTGTTGAAAAGCGGTGGAAAACTTCTTAATCACTTTTTAAGGAGAAAAACATGTTAAACAATTTTATGAATGCATTAATCAAAAAAACAGAGCGAATTAAAAGCGTGCCGCAAAAGAAGAGTTTGAGAATCGAGAACATTGTTCTTATTCCTGAATTTGAAAATTTGCTCAAGATGGATGATTCTGTCACAAAGCCAATGATAGAGTCTATGCGGGCAGAAGGTTTTAAGCCAGGCCACGAGCTTCATATTTGGCGGCACAATGGCAAAAACGTTCTTATAGATGGATTCACACGAAGATATTGCTCAATGCAGGCAGGCATAAAAAAAATTCCTTGTATCATTCATCACTTCGACAATATTGAAGAAGCAAAAGCCTTCGCTCTAAAGGAACAGGTTGTAAGGAGAAACTTATCGGGAGATTTTCTGCTTTCTGCCGTCGCTCAATTAAATTTTGAAAAGGGCAAAGGCAACTCCGGCGATGAGAAAGGAAAAGCCAGTGAAATCATCGGCAAGAAGCTGGGCGTCTCGTCAAAAACAGTGGAAAAGGCTCGTATCGTCTTAAGAGATGCAACGGAAGAGCAAAAACAAGCGATTAAGAATAACGAGCTATCGATTAATCAGGTTTTCCAACAACTGCGCGGTAAAAAAAACACCAAGCTTTCCGCTAAGGAAAAAGCGTTTGCTGAAGGAATTCAATATGCAATCGTTCAATTAAATTCCAATGTCAGCCTTAAAGATTTGTATAAGCAAATAACAGAATCTCTTGATTATTCAAATATGTTATTGACTGTAAAGGAATTTGATTTTTCAAAAATCATTGGCCAAAGCGAAGACAGAAGTTAGCATATGGAAGAACAACCCAAATACGGAATTTTCAGAATAGAGAAAATAAAGCTTTGCGATGGCGGCGAAATAATGGGAAGGCTCAAGCATGCTTTCAGAGAATTCAAAAATGACAGTTTTGACCCTGAGCTAACCAAATTGAACAAATCATTTATTCTCGGCTCCGCTAAGGAGGTGATGAAAGCATATAAAGATCGCATAAATGAAATCACAACAGACAAATACAAGCCGCCAAAAAACGCGGTTGGGATTTACGAATGTATGTTCACATCCACCGCTGGCGCCATTCCAAAAGAGCGTGAAAACGAATTCTTTGAGCTGACCTACGAGCAATTGTGCAAGACTTTTGGAAAGGAAAATGTTCTTGCAGGGGCAAGTCATGCTGATGAAACCACCATACATACACACTGGTTCGTTTTGCCAATATTCAACACCACCAGCATGCTGCGCAGAACACGAAAAGAAAAGGACAAGGGCATATTCAGAACTATTTCCCAGCACCAATTGAATGCCACCCATTGGACTGGTAGCCCAGCTTTGCTTAGCAAATTGCAGGACATCATGTGGGAAGGCGTTTTTAAGCACTTTGGTTTGGAACGCGGCGAGGTTGAACTGACGGGCGACCGAACCAAGAAAAAGAAAAATAAACGTTCCGACTTGAAAAAACGAGACGAAGCGTTGTCTGAAAAAGAAAAAGAGTTGGAATTAGAAAAAAAGCGTCAAAAAGAAAAGGCCTTGGAACTGTCAAAAACCGAAGAAAAACAAAAGAAGAATGAAATCGCTTTAAAAAATGAACAGCAAGCTTTAAACGAAGAAAAGGTAGATTTCGAAAACCAAATTACAACGGCAGCCCAAGAGGCAGTTAATATGTATGACAGCCTTAAACGCTCCGATGGATTTGAGAATGCGGATTTTCCATCTTTGCCAACGCCTGATTCTAATGAAAACTCATTGCTATATCATTTCAGGATAAAACCTGTATTTGACGCTGTTGTTTCAAAAGCTAAGCAATTTTTCGGACAAATACAACTGCTCAAAAAAAAACACAAAGAGGAAATCGAAAAGCTTTCAAATGAACACGAGCGTAATTTGCAAGTTGCAAAGCAGAACGCTGAGATTGAAAAGCAAAGCGCAGTTACCGCCGCCTTGAAGAAAAAAGCCGATGAGATGACATCCGCCATAAACCTTTTAAAACAAGACATTCAAGAGGAGCAAAAGGAAAAGGAAAAATGGCACACCATGCTTTTTAAGAAATTCACTTACTTAGTCAATGGCAAACCTGTAGAAGTTAACCAAGGCTTGACAGACGCATACTTAAAGACGAATCAAAAATTGTCTGAATGGGAGGGGAAATCCGGCGATGACCTTATTGACCTAGGGAACAATTACAAGAAGCTCAATGTCAAATGTTGGCGTGACTATATTAAGGCAAAATTCAGAAACAAAGAGAATAACTATGATATGGCTCGCTAAAAACAGGTTTGCATTCAAAAAGAAAGGGAAACATTTCGCTTTTCAAAAACAAGCTATTGTACAACTAAATTTGCTCTAGCGTAGTGAGTTACGGTTTTTCAAACCGTAACTCACTACGGGATGATAGCAAAGCCATCACCCCGCCGCTCGCCACAGGGGCAAACGCCCCTTTTGGATTACCCCAGCAGGAAAGGCGACCTTTCCCACGCCCTATCCCTGAAAAAGACAAAAGCGAAAAGTTTCCCTTTTCCCGCTTTTGCTTTTTCAACAGCCCGTTTCACTCTGCTGTAGCTCCGACCAGAAGTTCCACTTCTGGACTTTGGCCAACCCGCTCCGCTCTGTTGGATTTCCGGCCAAAACGTTCCGCCGTTTTGGATTTCACGGTTAAAGCGCAGGTTTAATGCATTCCGTTCCCTCTTGCAGTATAATAAAACCATTATGGAATACAAACGGCTGACAGAAGAAGAATTTACGCTGGGCTATCCGCCGGAAAAGATTTTCATCACAAGCGACTTGCACTTGTTCCACACGAACATAATCAAGTATTGCGGCCGCCCGTTTGACTGTTCGCCAAAAGGCTGCGCGGAGATGACGGAGTTCTTGCTAAAGAAATTTGACGCGCTCCCAGATGACTGCCTGATTTGGAATTTTGGCGACGTGTATTTGAACGCAAAAATTGAGCGGTCAAAAATCATGAACGCCGTGATGCGGATGAAAAGGAACCGCAAGATGAATTTGATTCTTGGAAACCACGACTTTAGGAACGACAAGCGGCCTTTCAAAACATTTATCGAATTCTACACAAGCCTCGGCTTTGACAACGTTTACAAGGGGCCGCTGCTTTTTGGCGATTATGTTTTGTCGCACGAGCCTGTCTTTTTGGACAAGAAGAGCGCATGCGCAAATATTCACGGCCACACGCACCAAACTTTTGTGATGGAAGATTATTTTGTGAACGAATGGAACAAAAGCTTTCCCAAGCGCAAAGTCGAACCGTCGCGCTACAAAAACGTTTGCATGGACGCGAACGGCTTTGAGCTTTTGCGACTTGATGGGATTCTGCGACAGAGGAGCGCTGCCCTCTAACGACATTCGCTCCAGCCTTTTGGTGGGAGCGTTTTTTTTGGAAGGTGATACAACAAAAAAAGCCTTGAATGGACAAACGGAAGAGGGCTACTATTGCCCCCACGATTGACCAATCAAGGCTCTTGAAGTGTAAGCAAAAAAGAAGAAGTTGTCAATAAAGTAATACTTTAATGACAAGAATCACATCCTCGCGCTATAATTAATTAATTCCACTGTCAGTGTTCCTCCGTCCCAGGAATTGTACCTGGGATGCACGTTCACCAATGGAATCTTGCTTGGGGCAGTCGGAATTAATCCGGCCTTTCCTGAGTTTTTGGAAGCAATGGCGGCACCCGCCTGTCCGCGGAAACGAGAGCGCTCAGGCTTGTAGCCGTAACAGCGTTAACCGTCGTTACGGCACCGTCGCTTCCCGTTGTTATTGATGGTCGCAACATGGTAGCGGGCAGTTCTTCGGGGAACCGAAGGTCTGATATTGCGGGTTCGACTCCCGCCGTAACAACGTTTTTTTTCTAGCGCAAACTAAGTTCTTTTAAGAAAGAACTTTGCGCTAAGATTGAAAAGGGCGGCCAAAAGCCGCCCTTGTTCAATCTATTGCTTTGTCCATTCCGTTGTTTGCGGCATGCCAAAGGCCAAGTAGTCTTTTAAGGTAAACCTGTTCGTTCCTGTGGTGATTGTGTGGTCGCCGTCAATCGCGCCTTCGTTGGCGCCAGAAATGGAAAGAGTTTTTGCGGTTGTATAACCCGTCTGCGAATTTGTGTATTTGGTTGTATACGCCGTCCATATAAAATCTTTGTTATGGATAGTGTCGCCGCCAAGCGTCATATTTATATGTCCTGTCATGTTGGCTTTTAGCTCGATTGTTCCTAAATAGTTTCTTCCAACGCTTGTTCCAGAGCAGGTCCACGTTCCAATCAAAAAGTTTTTAAGGCCTTCGCTTGTGGTTGTGTCCTGCGAGATGTTTGTGTTTCCGCCGCCAGAAGAGGAGCCGGTTACGGTAACGTCGCATCTATAAAAGTATCTTGAATCGTCTTCCAGCCCATTAAACTTAAAACATGCTTTGACGAATGCAGTTCCAGCCGACACGCCCGTCATGTAAAATTTGCCGTCTTGGGAAAATGCCTTTGCGACGCTTTCGTTCAAGGACTCCACGCGGATAATCGTGTAAGTGTCGCTCATCACTCCAGCTATCTGAACGGTGTCGCCGGCATTCAAATTGTATTTGTAGTCGATTTTGGTAAAGTCCAAGCCCTGAACTGTTTGGCTTTGTCCGCCCTGTTGGCCGCCTGTGTTTTCTCCGCCTTGCTGGCCGCCGTTGTTGGGGGATTCTCCTCCGTTTGTCTGGCCGCCTGTCGTTCCGCCAGAAACTTGTCCGCCGGAATCGCCGCTTCCTCCCGCAGGATTAGAGCAAGACGCAAAGCAAATTGCCGCAAAAAGCGCCGCGGCGATCAAAAACATTTTTTTCATAGAGCCTCCTTGTATGTCGCTTAATTATATGCCCGCAAGTCGGCGTTGTCATTAAAGCATTACTTTAATGACGGGAGGCGCTTTCTTTTCTATACGCGTCAATCTCGGCATTTATTTCGTCAAGCGTCATATTTGAATTTCCGTTCAGCTTAGAAATTCTGCGCATGTTTTGCAAGGCCCAAAAGCCAACAGGATCCATTTCGGATTCTTTTGGCATGAGGAGGGAAATTATTTTATCCGCGCTTAGTCGCTTTGTGTTCATAACACTTTCAAAAGAAGCGCGGACGCCATGCCGTCGGTGACCGACCTTGCAAGGATACGCGCCTAAGTTTCTCGGCATATACGCTTAGGCGGGAGCCGCGCTTCCGCGGAAACTATAGCGCAAGTCTCCGTTCCGCGCATTAAAGCATTGCTTTAATGACAAGAATTGTTTTATACTGTATATTTCAAGAGCGCTTTATTGTGTTACCTGGCCGATTGCTTTTGTCGGCATTGGATTCGTAAAGCGCTTTTTTGCCCAATCGACCGATTCAACTGTAGTATGTTTTCAGTATGATATCGTTGGGCAATTTTTTTTCAAAAAAAATGAGCCAAGAAAACCCAGTGTGCCGCGCTCCTATTGCCGCGGGGCTTAGATTCTCTTGGCTCAAATAATCGGAAGCCTTGTCAACGCAGCGCGCTATGGCACAACCGTAGTAAACGTATCGAAGGCTTCAAAAGAGGCGCGGACACCATACTGACGGTAATCGCCCTGTAAGGATACGCGCCTAAGTTTCTCGGCATATACGCTTAGGCGGGAGCCGCGCTTCAATTAAATCCAAGCCCTTGCCGCCCAACAGCGAATCAATGTCGCTGAGGTGAGCTGTAAGGTCGCGCAGAGGCCTCTACGCGGACGCTGCTTGGATTCAATGCAATTATAACGCTTATTCGCAATTCGCGCATTAAAGCATTGCTTTAATTTATTTCTATTGACATTTTGGAAATTGGTTGTATATTAAAAATAATTATTGGAGGCAAAATTTATGGATAAATGGGAATATAAAATAATGTATTTTTCTTCACAAGATTCAGTGATTCCGGGAAAAATTTATTTAGTAGAAAATGAGGAGGAAATACTTAATAAACTTGGTGAAGATGGATGGGAAGTAACAGGAGTTGCTGATGGCGGGGCAAAAGTATATCTAAAGCGCCGCAAGTAATCACTCACTCGACTAATTCTCGATTTACAAACAATGGATCCCTCAGACAAACAAAAAGCGTTCGACCTCATTTCCAAAATCAATTGGGACTATAATTATACAAATGAAGAATTGCTGGCCCTTATAAAAAAGACTGGCGACGCTTCAAACATGAGGCTGTGCTTTTTCATAAAAAGCCTTGAGACTTTTACATGGCAAGAGCTTGTTTTCCTTTGGGGAATGGAAGAGTGCGACAAGCTTTATACGGATAAAGTGAGGAGGGGCATTTTCCAAAAGTCAATCAGAGAGGCTTATGACGGATTGTTCTGGCTGTTGCGGAACAAAACCATCCTTCCTTCAAAACGCAGTCCCGAAGAACTTGAAAAGTTTAAGGAAGCCCTTTTGTTAAAGCGGAGGAACCGCAGTAAAAGGGGCGCCCCAATGTCATTATAAAAATTTCATTGAAAAAAAAAACGAATTCATAATAGAATTATTATAAATGGAGGCGTT
>JAEEVR010000038.1 GCA_016290995.1 Treponema sp.
TCTTTAATGACAGCCCAAAGAACGCGGGTCATTTCGTCGCCGTCAAGTTCGGCGATCGGGTTTTTCATTTGAATTTTACTCATAGTCAAGAATTATAGTGAAAATGCAGATACCTTTCAATACCGCCCGAAAGGCAAAAAAATTTGACTTGTAATAAAAAAGCAATTATAATTGATTCGTTATTATTGGAGGCAGGTTTATGAGAAGATTATTTACGACTATTTTTACATGCGCTTTTTTTGCGGCCGGGCTTGTCTTTGTCTCTTGCGACTCTGGAGCGAACAGTCCGTCCCAATCTATAAACAACTTTCAGCAAAGGGTCATAAATCCAAATTCGGCCGACGTTGCGACCGGCTTGGAGCTCTTTGCGGATGCGGATGTGAGCGTTGCCGAACCCTTGGCCGCCGTAAACGCAAGCTTTTCGCCTGCGACCGCCCAGGTAAAAGTATGGGCCGAAACCGACGTAGTTTCTTTTGTCGAGGATCCGGAGGAAATCGAGGGCTCATGGCTTGTAAAGTTTAAGCCAAAAAGGCAGGGCGCGTTTACGATTTACGCCCAATCCGGCTACGTAAAGAAAAGCATCACAATCAAGGTTTCGGCAAAGGCCGCGTCGGTGGAAATATCGGGCAACTCCGAGCCGATTGACCCTGGAAAGAAAATCAGGCTTACGGCAAAGACAAATCCGCCTGACTCGATATCGACAATTACTTGGGCTTCGTCGGACGATAGCGTCGCCACCGTTGACCAAAACGGAAACGTAACGGCTGTCGCGCCTGGCGAGGCTGTGATTACCGCAACCGCAAGCGACGAGGACGGAGCCGTTAGCGGAAGCGTTCCTGTGACAGGATATTTTGACGTAACGGTAAAGGGCTTTTACTTAAGCGACAAATATTTTTATCTTTGCCATAAAGACGTTTGCGACGAGGTTGAGGCAAAGCTTGTGGGCGTTGACGGAGAGGTTTCGTGGACGTCTTCGAATATCGCCTTATTCACTGTGTCCTCTGCGAGCGGCTTAAAAAACAAGCTGTACTATAAGCCTGAAGCGCAAGGACAAGGAACGCTTACAGCCACATTGACAACCGCGTCCGGCGAGAAAAAAACCGCGACCGCGACTGTAATCGTGGCCAAGTTCTATATGCTGGCTCTTGGCGACAGCATCGCGGCGGGCTACGCTCCAAAGCCCATGGGAGGCAAGGGCAAGGACGAGGACATGGCGGAGCAGGACATGATAGACGCCTATGAAAAATACATGAACCGGCGAAAGGGCGGCGTCGCCGATCCTAATTATGTCAATCAATTCTCTTATCCCGCCGTCCTTAAAACAAAACTTTCGGGAAACACAAACATAACGCTTCAAAGCTACGCAAGAACCGGCGACCAAACAAAGGACTTGCTTGCAAAGCTTGACCCAAACTACCGCGACGCCGAAATTGCGACAAAGAAGGGCGAGATTTTGGAGGCGGTGAAGCAAGCGGATTACATAACCCTTTGCATCGGCGCCAACGACATATTGCAGCGCGCCACAGGTATTAACATTTTTATGAAGGACTTGAACTGGTTTAGAGATACCTTCAAGTCCGACTTGGAAAAGTTCAAGGCAAATTTTGACACAATCCTTGGAACCTTGGCTGATAACGGCGCGACTGTTTATGTAATGTCCGTTTACAGCCCCTACCATTATTTTACAGGAAATCCGCCAATTCCCGACTCTCAATACACGCCTATGTATAAATCTACGACAGAAAAGATTGTGGCGATAAACGGCATCGCCCAAGGATTCTTGGGACAGTTGAATGATTACATTTCTGACAAAGCGTCCGCGAATCCTTATGTGGAATATGTCGATGTCGCGTCTGTAATTAACACCGTGGTTCGAGACACGCATAAAACGTTGATTCACGCCGACCCGGAAAAATTCAACCTTGACGCTTTGGTGAGCACCTTTGGCCAAACGATTCCTATTTGGTTTGACCCGCACCCGACAAAGGCCGGCGCGGTGAAAATCGCGGATACATACAAAGGCAAGTTTACAACTACGCCATAAACAAAAAAGGCTGTCCAAACCGGACAGCCTTTTTTGACCTGAGCAATGGCGCGTCTTAGGCGCAAACCAATTCGCGCTCAAGCGTCAAAAACGAAGTGTTTGTGCATTCATCGTACTCGCGGTCAACAACAGACCAGCCTTCGTCCAGCGAGTCTTCAAGCTCGTCCATGCAGCCGGCAAAATAATCGTTGTCCATAGAGACAAGAACGTTTTTTGTTTCCATTTTAGTATTACTCTCCATTTTTCCTCTCCACCTTTATTTTCGGTAAATATACAGATAAATATAGCGATTTTTGACATTTTATTCAATTAACGATTTGTTATATTTGAGGCTAAAAAAATTGACTTTTTCGTCTTTCTAGGATATAATTTTATGAATAGGGTGGCAGGAATCAGTGTTTATTTTGTGAGAGGGGTCTGCCATGAAGAAATTTTCTTTTGTGGGCGCCGTTTTACTGGCGCTTTTTTCTTGCAGCAATTCCGCAAATTCCGGCGGGTCTCCCGGTCCGTCCGGAAATACTTTTGCGGTCAGAAACGCCTTTTACAGCAAAGAAACAGGAATCCTTACTGTTTACACGAATGTAGGGGACAACGTTCCCTTTGATTTGGCAATTTTGAACAGCAGCCTGCGAGCCACGACTTATGACAACGGTAAGCTTTCGTTTGACTGCCTTTTGGTTTTGTCAAAAGAGAAGGTTCCTTCGGGAACGGAATTTTCCGTCTATTTAACCGCTCCAAACTACACCTCAAGTTATTCCAAGGATTTTGTCCATATAAACGCGGGAGCCAGCGACACAACCTCGGACACGGATGGCGACGGCATTTCGGACTGGTACGAAATAAACCGCTACGGCACCGACCCCTACAGCGAGGACACCGACGGCGACCAATGGACCGACTTTGAAGAGCTTTCGATGTTCGATCCAATCCGCCATATTTTTGACCCAAGAATCGCGGACCTTCCAAAAATGGACATCGAGATTTCCGATGACTTTACAATCGGCTATAAATACACAATCGGTTCGTCCACTACGGAGCAAACCGCCCAGACAAAGTCGGAAGGCTTTACCCACACAAACTCAAACGCGTACACAAATTCCACCACATCCGCGGCCACGTTCGGTTGGTTTGTAAAAGGCCACTTGGGCGGCTCTGGGGAGCACGGCTTTGAAGGCTTTGGCGAATTTGGCGTTGACGGAAGGTACACCAACACTTCGTCGTATTCCATGACAAAGAGCTTTGCGGAATCCTCCTCCACGACATTCACTGACAGCAAGGCTTACACAAGCGGAGAGACTAGAGACGTCAAAGGCGGACTCGTCAAGACTACGGTTACCGCAAAGAACACATCGAACATCTCTTACACTTTGACCAACCTTACGCTCAACTTAAGCAAGCTTAGTTATTCCGATGAAAACTTTACAAGCTTTGTTCCGCTCAAGAATTTTAGTATTGCGTCCCAGATTACGCTTGAGCCGGGAGACAGCAGGGAAATTCTTATGGAAGTCGAGCTGGATGTCGATGCCTTTGAGTCCATCGTAAACGATCCGGCTTGCCTTAACGTAAGCGTTTCGGGCTACAACTACCAGTTTAACAAAAAGGGCCAGATGCAGCCCGTTGACTTTAACGAAGCCGTCACAAAGGTAAAGGCCAAGTGCGCGCAAGTCAGAATCGACTACGGCCCAGAATTAAATTCTTCCGGCTACGTTCAGCCCGAGGAGCGATATTGGATTTCCACTAAGTGCAGCTTTAACACAAACGCGCGCGGATTGGACAGCCTTTACAACAAGATTTCCGTCTACGACGCTTTGACTGACATCGCCGGCTTTGCGGACGGAGCTCTTTCTTTGTTTGAGAGCGGAAAGATACGTTCCATCAGAGGAAAGGAAAGCAAGGCCAGCCACAAGGAAGGCGACTGGTACATTCTAAAGCGCTATACCGTCAACAACGTTCAGGCCGAAGAAATGTTCAACGATTATCTTGTAAAAGATCCGCAAAGCGAAAGCGTTTTGCATACTGGATATCCTGACTACAATTTAAAGGAACTGTATCTTGACGCGGGCGCCGACTATTCGATTTTCTACGACATGGATAACGACGAAGACTATCTTCCGCTTAACATAGAGCGCCAATACGGCTCCGACGACAGCAAGGATGACACTGACGACGACAGGATCGGAGACTTTTATGAAGTCTTTGGCTGGCATAGGGAAGCGGCGCCCGAAAAAATCTTTTACACAAATCCCGCCGACAGGGACACCGACGGCGACGACTACGACGATTACGACGACGAAGAGCCTTGCATTCCTTACAAGTCGCAAAACCCCTTGATAAGCGAGTGCATTATCACAAGCGTATACGACAATGAAAAATACGACATATCCGACGATGTCAAAGAAGCCCAGTCGCGTTGTCCTGACATAAGGTTTAAGGAACTTACCGTATACGACGGAATCGTCTTGTCGTTGCGAACTTACATCGTCTACAACAAGATTTCTTACGCCATTACTACAAGCGAAATCACAAGGTCTGGCACAAGCGACACGGCCGCTTTGGAAGCGCTTGATTGGAAGCCTTTGAACCAAACGCTTTTGCTTACGCCAGCGGTGGGAACGAATTACTTGTGGGCAAGGATTGTTTCGTACAACAATAATGTGACGGATTACGTTCCTGTCGCAAAGCTTGACACCAAGTTCTGTCCGCTAAAGAATTTTAAGGCCAACGAATCTACCGTCGGCGGAGTCAATCCGTCTGTAGTCTTTGTATTTGACCGCTACTCTGACAGCCGCTCCGACGCGGAAGACGGCGGCTACATCCTTTACGGCGTTCCTGGAAGCCACACGGAGCCGGAAAGCTTGGAGCGCGCGGAAGTGATCAGCGCTCCTGACACTCTTACTGAAGCCCAGACTAAGCTTGAACCGGGACAAGGACAGGGACATTTCCTCTTAAACCTCAAAGACTTAAAGAGCGGCTTTACGCTAAAGCCCTTCCACCAGAATATTAAGTGGTATTTCTATATGTTCGCGTACAGCGGAATTGGAGACGATTCAACCTTTAGGTGCCGAAAGCTTGCAAAGTCTTCTGTCACGACGGCGCTATTGCCAAAGGGCAAGCTTGTCTTCTATCCGGTTTATGTCAACGCCAAGGTTGACCGCGACGGCGGAACAAGTCCGGAGTATTACTGGTCCTTTGGCAGCAACGCTTCAATTGATTTTGCAGACCTTAACGTTCCGCGCGATGCGGCCAAGGAGTTGGAGGAGACCGGAAAGAACGGCAACAAGTATTGGGTCTTCAACGGTTCCGGCGGTTACAAAGCCAAAGAAGAGCCTGAGCCTAATTGGTCGTGCAAGAAAGAGGTTGTGTTCGCAAGGAACAGGGAGCACTACGTTGAGTTCACGATGGACGTTATGGAAAAGGACACTGTCACAGCGGACGACCATATAGGCTTGATAAAGATGAGGCTTAGCTATGACCCGGCAAGCGACACTTGGGGTTACATGGACGGCCCGACCAGCGTAAAGCTTACCACCGGCGGCGGAAAGAAGAAGTGGCTTTATCCGCTTAACAGCAGCGACGGCGACATCGAGTTGTGCTGCTACTTTGAATGGACTTACGCTCCGCAGGAGTAATTGCATGGCGACGCTTCTTTTGCCAATAATTTATTTGGCATTTATCAGCCTTGGGCTTCCCGACTCATTGCTTGGGTCGGCGTGGCGAAATGCAAAAGCTGGGTCGCGGTG
Organism: Treponema sp.; assembly: GCA_016290995.1. Lineage (GTDB taxonomy): Bacteria > Spirochaetota > Spirochaetia > Treponematales > Treponemataceae > Treponema_D. Next base: position 5,785 of record JAEEVR010000038.1, read on the forward strand.
GCAATCGCTGGTTAACCAAAAAGGCCGCGGCGGACTCGTTTGCGCTTGCGCTTGGAATCGCAATCCAAAATTTTCCTGAAGGTGCGATTGTCTCAATGCCGCTAGTCGGCGAGGGGAAGGGCAAAGGAAAAGCCTTTTTGTTCGGAACCCTTTCCGGCGCGGTCGAGCCAATCGCCGCCGCACTTACGATTTTGCTTACGGCGCTATTGCTTCCATTTTTGCCCTACATGCTTTCGTTCGCGGCGGGCGCGATGGTTTACGTTGTCATCGAGGAACTGATTCCCCAAGCCACCCGCGACGAAAAGACCGACATTTGCGCGATAACATTTGCCGCGGGCTTTGCGCTGATGATGGTCTTGGACGTGGCGCTGGGCTGACGCCCTATGCATGATGCGGACGCTGTGGTAGAATAGCGGACGTTAGGAGGGCCTTTTTATGAGAAAACATTTGTCATTTTTCTTTGTTCTTATGGCAGTCGCAGGCTTTTTTGCGGTGGGCTGCGGTTCCGCTTCTGGAACGGACAATCCCTATGTCGAGCTTCCTTATAATGTCGCGCTTTCTGACATTCAAGTTGACGTAAGCAGTGCTCTCCAAGAAAGAAATGGAAAAAATTATAAAAAGATTGTTTTTTCATATCCGACAAGGAACGTGGCCGGGGAGTCTGTCCGCGCGTCTGCCATTATCGTTATGCCCGCTGAATATTATAACGCGGAGCCAAAGCCTGAGTTTGACTTTGCGGTTCTTATGAATCACGGAGCGACAACAGCCAAGAAAAACGTTCCCTCGCATGGCGGAAACTTGGCAGATTTTGAAAAATTGATTGCCGACAAAAAAGCGGTTGGCGTCGCGGCCGATTATATTGGATTTGAATCGTCAGGGCAGATTCAAGCCTTTGCCTTTGGCGACGTGAACGCAAGGACATCCTTGCAGGCTTTGATTTGCGCGCGAAAATGGCTTTCTTCGCAAGGCTACTCTTGGAAGGACAAGCTTGCCAACGTGGGCTATAGCCAAGGCGGACAGACCGCAATGCACGTTCAAAAGCTTGTGGACACAACCTCTGTCTATGGCTCAATTAATATTACAAAGACTTTTGCCGGAGCGGGGCCCTACGACATAAGCACTACGGTCAACAAGTCTTTGAGCGACTATAATCCCGCTTTGGCCCCGTGGGTTGTGTGGCTTGGCCTTATAAGCTACAACAGGCTTTTAAAAATGGGCTTTGACGAGAACTCGATTTTTAAAAACAAAGCAGACATAGAGTCTAAAGTTCTTGATTTGGACTATGATGGCGGAGTGTCGCCCGCTGCTTGGTCCGACAGCCTCAAGCCCGACATGCTTAACGAAAGCAGCGCGCTCCGCAAGTCGATAAGCAAAAAAATCGCTGGTTATAATTGCAACTTTACGCCCAAGCCCAGCTCAAAAATCTTGATGTTCAGCGACTCAAACGACGATGTGGTTCCCACAAAAAATTCAGACGACTTGTTTGACTGTTTTAACGCCCGCGGCTTTGCGATGCTAAAGAAAGAAGCTGATACAGATTTTTCCGAGGACAATGTCTACATCCGTTTTGAGACAGGAACTTTTGGACAAGGAACTCACGGAACTGGCAGCGATGAATTTATGAATAAACTTGCCGCGGAACTGGCGAATTGGCGAAATTAGCGCAAAAATTTCTTCTAGCAAAAAAAAGCGGCTCGTGATACAATACGCTTATGAGCGCGCTTTTCTTTGGCCTGGCCCTGCCGTTTTTGGGAACGACGCTAGGGGCCGCGACGGTTTTCTTTTTAAAAGGCAAGATGAACGACAGCCTTGAGCGGGGCCTTTTGGGCTTTGCCGCGGGCGTCATGGTGGCGGCTAGCGTTTGGTCGCTTTTGATTCCGGCGATGGACATGTCGGCTTCTTTGGGCCGCCTTGCCTTCGCGCCCGCCTTGGCGGGATTCGCGGCGGGAATCGCCTTTTTGTTTTTTCTTGACAAAATCACTCCGCACTTGCACGCGATGGCGCAAAAGCCCGAAGGCCCCGCCGCGTCGATAAGCCGCACGACGATGCTTTTCTTCGCCGTCACCTTGCACAACATTCCTGAGGGCATGGCCGTCGGCGTTGCTTTGGCCAGCTTTTTGAGCGGAGGAGCGGCGATAAGCGCGGCGGATTCGTTTGCCCTGGCGCTTGGAATCGCAATCCAAAATTTTCCCGAAGGCGCGATTGTTTCGATGCCGCTTTTAAGCGAAGGGAAGGGCAAGGGAAAAGCCTTTTTGTTCGGAACCCTTTCCGGCGCAGTTGAGCCAATCGCCGCCGTCCTTACGATTTTGCTTACGGCGCTCTTGCTTCCCTTGTTGCCCTATATGCTTTCTTTTGCGGCTGGCGCGATGGTTTACGTTGTCATCGAGGAACTTATTCCTCAAGCCGTCCGCGACGAAAAGACTGACATTTGCGCGATAACATTCGCCGCGGGCTTCGCGCTGATGATGGTCCTGGACGTGGCGCTAGCGTAGGCGCTTGACAAAATAGTTAGCATATGCTAATTTAACAGCATGAAAAAGTTAGTTATTGCTAACCAAAAAGGCGCCGCGGCTTCTGTTTTTGCAAAAACTTTGGTAAGATGCGCAGCGCCAGCCTTGTGCGGAATCAAGGCGGGAAATTTGTTTTCCGTAAGGCAAAGCGATTTTTGCGAGCGCGAATTTTGCGACTGCGCGGCGGCGCTGGAATCTTTTGGAATCCAAAGCGCCTTTGTCCAAGGAAGGCGGCAAAGGATTGTCGCGATTTTTTACGACGCGGATTGGGTTCAAAAAATCTTGTCAAACCCTTGCGCGAAAAAATATCTCTTACAAAAAGGCTACTCAAATTGCGGCCCTTGCGGCGCGATATCCGTTCAGGATTTTGTAAAAGAAGTCTGTTCCAAAATAAAAAGCGGCTCAAGTTTTCCGCACGAGGTGGGGCTTCTTTTGGGCTATCCGCCTTTGGACGTGATTGACTTTGAAAGGCGCGGCGGAAGGGGCTGCGTCCACTGCGGCTCTTGGAAAGCCTACCGCGACGTTGAGAGCGCCAAAAAGCTTTCGCTTCTTTACAAGGAATGTTCGGAGCGCTGCCTGCGCCTTTTTGAGCGGGGCTTTTCGATTAAAGAAATAATTTGTTATGGCAAAAAGGCCGTCAAGGCGGCTTAAAAATATTTGGAGGCATATATGAAAGTTGCTGTGATTTACGCGAGCACTACAGGAAACACGGAAGCGATGGCCAACGCCATTTGCGGTTCGCTTAAGGAAAAGGGAGCGGAAGTCCTTTGCGCGACCGCCGACGGAGCGGACCAGGCCGCCGCATTGTCTTGCGACGTTTTGCTTTTGGGAAGCCCCGCGATGGGCGACGAAGTCTTGGAAGACAGCGTTGAGGAATTCTTTGCCGCGATTGAAGGCTCGATTTCGGGAAAGAAAATCGGAATCTTCGGCTCTTACGATTGGGGCGACGGCAAGTGGCTCCGCGACTGGGCGGACAGAATCAAAAGCCAGGGCGCCGTCCTTTTGGGCGAACCCCTTATGGTCCACCTTACGCCCGAAGGCGACGACGTTCAAAAGTGCAAGGCTTGGGCTGCCGCTGCGTTATCCCTGTAAAATTTTCGTTGTCTAATTGACATTTAAATTAGTCTATGCTAATATCTGCTTGTCATGGAGGCAAGAAAATGACAGACGGATGGAAAAAATTTTTGTGGGGAGTCGCGGCCGGAGCGTTGGCGGCGGCCTTTGTTCAGACTGACACATTTAAAAAAGGAGCGGCCAAGGCCTTGGCTTGCGGCGCCCAATTAAAGGAAGACGCAAAAGAATATTTTGAGACGCTCAAAGAAGACGTTGAGGACCTAAAGGCCGAAAGTTCCGCCAAGGCGTAAGCCGGACGGGCCAGCCAAAAATTCGCCATGAAATTTTGGGTCAAACATTCTTTGCCGGGCCGCGTAAGGATTGGCTACGACAAAAGCCAAGTGTCCGCGCGGCAGGCGGCGCTGGCCGCCGAGCTTCTTTCCACGCAGGAAGGAATCAAGAGCGCCAGCGCCAATTACTGCGTCGGCTCCTTTTTGATTTATTACGACGCTTCCATTCTTTCAGAAAAACATATCAAGGCGCTTTTTATGGCGCTGTCTGAAAAATACTTGCAAAAAAAAGAGCTGCTTGACGAAGTCGGCGAGCCGCAAGAAAAGGAAAGCCTTTTGTTCAACTTGGCCGCGATGACTGTAAGCCATTACGCCAAGGCGTTTTTGCCTTTTTACATCCGCTTGCTTTTGCGCGTCGTTTCGCTTTGCCCTAGAATCGCGCGCGGCCTTTTGCGCGTGGCGGCGGGGCAGGTCTTTCATTCCGAAGTCTTGGATTCAGCCGCGATTGCAGCCTCCCTTTTGGCGGGCGACGCTAAGACCGCTTCCAACATAAATTTTTTGCTGAACGTTGGCGACGCGATAGAAGAGTTCACCAAGAAAAAATCATACGGCGACTTGGCCGACCGCTTGCTTTCAAAGAACGACAAAGTCCAGCTTGTGGAAATCGGAGCGGATAAAAAGCGCGTCGAAAAAACCGTTCCGATAAGCCTTGTAAAAAAAGGCGACTTGGTCGCGGTTAGAAGCGGCGGCGTGATTCCTGTTGACGGAACTGTCGCAAGCGGCGAGGCCCTTGTGAACCAAGCGGCGATAACCGGAGAGCCGCTCGCGGTTGAAAAGCGGCAGGGCTCTTCTGTCTTTGCGGGAACTCTTGTGCAGGAAGGCGAGATTTTTGTCGAGACGCGCGCGGTCGGAAGCCAAACAAAAGTCCAGGGAATTCTTTCGATGATAGATTCTTCGGAGCGGCTAAAAGTGTCTTCACAAGTTCGTTCCGAAAACTTGGCAAACCAGCTTGTAAAGTGCAACTTTATTCTTTCGGCCGCGACATTCTTGTTCACCGGTAGCGTTCGCAAAGTGATGGCGACCCTCATGGTTGACTATTCTTGCGCGATGAAGCTTGCCGCTCCGATCGCGGTCTTGAGCGCGATGAAAGAGGCCGCGGAAAATGGAATCATCGTAAAGGGCGGAAAATTTTTGGAGGAAGCGTCAAAGGCCGACACGCTTGTCTTTGACAAAACCGGAACGCTGACCTGCGCCTCGCCGCGCCTTTCTAAAATCCATTCCTTTTGCAAAAAATCGGACGACGAGCTTTTGGCGCTTGCAGCCTGCCTTGAGGAGCACTTTGCACATCCAATCGCGGCGGCAATTGTCCAAGCCGCAAAGGAGCGCGGCCTTCTTCACCCGGAAGAGCACGCGAAAGTGGAATACATCGTGGCCCACGGAATCGCCACAAGCCTAAAGGGAAAACGGCTATTGATAGGAAGCCGGCATTTTATTTTTGACGACGAGAAATGCCAGGCGGAAGCCGGCCTAGAAAAAATCCAGACGGCCGCGCTTGAAAACGGCGAGTCGCTTTTGTACCTTGCCGAAGAAAAGCGCTTGATAGCCGCCTTTGCCATAAACGATCCCTTGCGCCAAAACGCCGCCCGCGTGATTCAAGCCTTGCGAAAGTCGGGCATAACAAAATGCGCGATGATCACAGGCGACGACGAGGGCGCGGCCAAGAACGCGGCGGCCGCCGCCGGCGTTGACCAATACCTTTCGAGGGCGCTCCCCGAAGACAAGGTTTCGTTCATCGAAAAGGAAAAGAAGGCCGGCCGCAAGGTCGTGATGGTCGGCGACGGAATAAACGACGCGCCCGCCCTTAGCGCGGCCGACGTTGGAATCGCGATGGGAAACGCCGCCGACATCGCGGGCGAAACGGCTGACATATCGCTTCCTGAAGGCGGCGGCTTGGAAGGCCTTTTAAAAGTCCGCGGCTTGGGGAGCGCTCTGATGGAACGAATCGACTTGAACAACCGCGACATAATCGGCGTGAACACCGCGCTGATGTTCCTAAGCTTGTTCGGCGCGATAACGCCTTCTTTGGCCGCCCTTTTGCACAACGCCTCCACAGTTATGTTCGGGGCGCGGGCGATGAAGCCGTTTTTGGGAACGAAAGGGCAGGCGTAAAATGGAGTGGCGTTATTTTCCCGGAAAGTTTCGCTTCCGCGACCGTGTTTTGCGCGACGAGGACATCCGCCGCGCCGCCATCGAAGCCGCGGCCGCCCTTTGCCCTTCCGCCAAAATCGAATGGAACGAAAGTACCAGCGGCATATTGGCCGTCTTTCCTCCCGACGCGCTGGACATCGAAAAGCTAAAGGCGCTAGTTCCGCTATTAAAAGAGCTTGAGCCAAAAGTCCGCTTTTACACTCCGCAAAAAAAGGCCGCCGTCTTGGAAGGAATACAGAAGATAAGGGCGGCGGCGGAAGTTGCGGGGTAACGGCTATGACATCCGCACAGTCCAGGAACTTTTGGGCCACGGCGACGTCCGCACGACAATGATTTACACGCACGTCCTAAACCGCGGCGCGAAAGACGTGGTCAGCCCGCTTGACGGAATATTAGGCGGCGATAAGTCTTAGCGCGTTAGACGGAGCGGCATAGTACGCTATACAAAATTCCTAATTCGTGGTAATATGGGGAATAGGATGTCCTGCTGTGAATCTTATGCGGCATTTATTGCAGCATAAGAGGATTACCGCGGATACGGAGAATGTTTGTTATGTGGACGCCCGCACTGGGGCGCAAGAGGTAAAAATATGAAAAAAAATTATGTCTATTCTTTGCAGTGATTTTGCTTAATTCAATTTTTGCAGATGAGCCATTACTTCCGCCTGAAACATATATAGAATATTCAAAAAATGAAAAATATTTTATTACCGTTGACTTTCCAGAAAAGAAAATAACTTGTTTCGAAAACAACGATATGGAAAAATCTTTGTGGCAGATTGACGGCTGGCATTATTCTGTATTTCTTTCCAATGATGCAATGTATTGCGTAACATCAGATTATCAGGATTTAATACCGTTAGAGTTTAATAAAAAATCTATTTTATTTTCTGTCTACAAAAATGGAAAAATTTATGACATTGTTACAGTACAGAAAGTAATAAATAATTCCAAAAATCTTCAACGTACTGTATCTCATTATAAATGGGGAACAATCAGTACTGTCAGCACAGAAGGAATCTTGTTAAACACAGTTGAAGGGAAAAAAATATATAATTTTGAAACAAAGAAAATCAGTTCCGTAAAAATTGATAATGATTTTTATATCACAGAAGATAATTTGAACATTTTAACAGATGAAAAATGTTATGAGCATTTAAACAAATTATTTGATTATATTTTTGCGTATGATGATGAACAATGCCGCAATATAATATTGAGCTGGGAAAAATACGGTGTTCATATTTCTTCTGAAATCAAAGATGATAAAGAAGTTGTCTTTTTAGATTTCTTTTATGGAGCAGATAAAAAGTGGTTGTCATCGCACATTAGAATAAGCGTGTGTGATGGCGGAGCTGGTTTTTGGCGTATTTATTATGATTTGAAAAACCATAAGTTTTTTGATTTAGATATTAATGGAGAAGCTTAATAATCACATAACAAAGGTTCGTAGCCGACAGCGGGTCGAGCCCGCTGCGGTACAACCAATTGTTATGTGGACGCCCGCACTGGGGCGCTAGGAGAAAAAAATATGAGGGCTAAGACGAAGAAGTCGTAGTAATGAAAGCTCGCAAGGAAGCTATTATTTAGAATTTTTAGCGAAACGAAGGAGCGTAATAATGGAATATAATTTCAGCAAGTCAAGCTTGCTGAAATTATTGGAAAATATAACTTTAGGGAAAAGCAGGAAGCGGTTGTATTTAAATAATGAATAAAAAAGTAAAAAAGATAATTACTATATTTTTCTCAATAATAATAGTTGTTCTGTCTTTATGTTTAATAAATCCAATAAAATATAAGATTAGATTAAATAAAGCAAATGCTATTATTGAAAAAAATAAAATTGAAAATGTTTCATATGATTATATAGTTAAACAACTTGGAGAACCTTGGATAAAAGGAAATAACTATGAAGAATTTTATATAAAACCAGAATGTTTTTTTGGATTAGCATATTGTGCTTTATCAGTAACATTTGATGAAGAAAAAAATATTGAATCTATAGCAATAATACATCCTAATTAAAAATGTATTATTCAAATGAATAAATAACTCCAGGATAAAAGAGATATTTATTGTTAAACTTGTCCTAACAAAGGTTCGTAGCCGACACGCGGTCAAGCCGCGTTCGGTACAACCAATTGTTATGTGGACACGCCACTGGCGTGCTTTGCAATAGGAGGAAAAACATTGATTATTTGGAAAGGTTTTGGATTTTTAGTATTTTTTATCATCTTTGCTACCGTGATTGGAGGGCAAATAGTCGTAGACAGTATTTTTGGAACTGATTATTGGATGAACAATGCATGGCCTTTGAGTTTATCTCTTTTAATTTCAGGCTTAGCCTGCTGGTTTTTAGGAAGATACCTTAACGGCAGACCCGGCAAAACAGTAATTGACAAAGAAACGGGCGAAGAATTTGAACTGCGCAAAACACACAGTTTCTTTTTTATTTCCTTTCAGTATTGGGGAATTATTTGTGGTGCGTTAGCAATTATCACATACATTCTGCAAGGTTAATGCAAGAATTGGGAAGCGGAAAGAGAATGAAAAAAGTCTTGCTGTTTCTTCTCGGCGTATTGGCAATTTTTTGCTCGCTGATAACGCCGCTGACATTGTTCTTTTTGTTCCTCTGTCTGACAGGGCTGGTGTATCGATATGACGGCATGATGGACGAAGGCACGGCTCTGTTTGTTGGTGCTACGCTTCTGTTTTTTTGGCTTGTCTTCGCTCTGTTCCCCGCGCTCGCATTTTCCAAGCGGATAAGGCAGAGCCAAAAAAGGCTGAAAACGCTTTGTTTCTGTGCTATGGCAGCGGCGTTTGCTGTGGGAACAATTGTGGTGGTGTATGATTCAATCCGTGCTTTTTCGACATAAATTCGCAAAAAGGAATATTTTATAATCGGGTCAAGCCCGATTATAAAATTAATTAAACTTTAGGGCTAGGACGAAGAAGCGGTTGTACGCGACTTTCGTCGCTTGGAATTTGAGAAACAGAAGCATTGCTTCTAAAAAGTACAGATTTTAGTTTCAAAAATATGGGAAAGAATGTAAAATCTGTCTGAAATATTACAGCCTAACAATAGCTTCAAAGCGGATTTTGCGGTCAAGCCACAAAACCGTTTAAAATTGTTATGTGGACGCCCGCACTGGGGCGCTTTCGAAGGAGTAAAAATGAAAAAAGTTTTTTTTATATTCTTTGCCTTATTTTTTTCATATAATCTTTTTGCAGAAGTTTTGGTCGTAGGAAAAGATGTCGATTTTGGAAATTTTATTATTTGTCAAAATTTAAATAATAAAAAGAAATTTTATATTTTAGGACATTTAAAGACTATTTCTGTAAATAAAAACGATATACTTTCGCCAGGTTCAAAGTTAGGAAAAGCAGGAAATACCGGAAAATGTTATTCCAAATGTGGCGGTGTATTTAAAAACTTTGTTCGCGTAGAAAATTATCCTCAATATTTTAATGCTGGTTGGGGTACACATTTGCATGTCCAATTGGTAATAGTTGGTGCATTAAAAGATTTTTATAATTCTGAAAATGGCAAAATTACATCATCTAGGTGTAACTCTTATAATCCTTTTAGACATAATGATAGATGGAGTGAATAGTGTATGAAGAAAAAAAAATTTTCTCTGTTTTTTTTAGCGATTACTACAATGTTTTTTACTTTTGCAAGCCCTTATATTGAATATGAAGTAATTAGCGAAGCAGAATTAACTCAAAATCCTATACCACATTATCGAGTTATTAAAATTCTACAAAAAGGAGAAATACTTAATAATAATTCAGAATTTTTATCTTGGAATGAAAAAGAGTATGGTATCCATTTTATAAAAGCTTACACAGATAAAGGAGAATCTGGTTGTATAAATATTGAAGATATAAAAATAAAGAATAGTTCTGTAGCTGATGAAAGATTAAAGAAAGGAAATTGGATTGCAAAGTATTGTATCGATTCAATATATAAAAACGATATAGATATAATTTTTGAGAATGAAGGAAATATAGAAAAATATGTTCAAAGCAGGCCTGTCGAATTAGATCATGATTGGCCGTGGCAAGATTATATGGATTTAACAAAATTATATGTAAATAATTTATATATAAATATTTCATTTTCAATAAATAATTATTTGGGATTATTTAATGGAATAGATGATAAGTTTTATAATCTGTATGATTATTCAGTCTGGAATTACACAAAAAATAAATACACTAATCGATTAAAAGAAGATCAGAAACATGTTCTTACTTATAGTTTTGATGGTGATTATCTAAATGTTTTTATTGATGATGAATTCTTTATGATTTTTGTAAATGTTGATAAAAATCTTGAAGATGAATGTATCAAGTTTATAAAAGGCAAAACTTATAATATAAGCAAAGTTATTTGGCCCCGTCATGCCGACGGTTCTTGTGATTATGAACTGACACAAAAAACATCATTTACTTTAGAATCAATAATGACAGTAAAAGAAAATTTAAAATTACGTTCTGAAGAAGCAACTTCATCAGAAGGGCTTACTGTAATGTCAGAAGGTTCAAAAGTTCAAATTCTTGAAATTGGAAAATCTGACATAATTGGTGGAATAAAGAGTAATTGGGTAAAAGTAAAAATACAGAAAGGTTCTAGAACTCCTGAGGGGCATTTAATAAGACCTGGACTAATCGGCTGGTGTTACGGGGGATATCTGAAGTAGAATATCACATAACAAAGCTTCAAAGCCGACAAACCGGTCAAGCCGTTTTGCGGTTTAAGCAATTGTTATGTGGACGCCCGCACTGGGGCGCTTGGTGAAAAAAAATATGGCATTTATATCACTTTTATTTATATATATTCTGTTATTTGGAATTTATATAAACCTTCCTCTTGGAAGTTTACTTTTAATAATTGGGATTATTCTTTTTATAAAAAATAAACGAAATATAAACAGAGGAAAGAATTTATCAAAAATAAGAAAAGTAATAGTCCCTATATTATGTATTTGTGGAAGCATCCTTTTTTTCCTGGGTATGCTAGCATTCATAATTTTTTTTCTAATAATAAATAATAAATAACAAAAATCGCTGATGAACGCTGTTTTATCCGCGTTTTTTTGTGCTTGACGATTTTTTTTAATAGTATAATTATAATATAATTATGGATGAAATAATCTTTGAATGGGATCCTGTAAAAGCTGGATTGAATTATACGAAACACAAAGTAACTTTCGAGGAAGCAAAAAGTGTTTTTTATGATGAAAACGCAATTTTAATTGCAGAATGGAGGAAAATAAAATGAGAGATAATTACGATTTTTCAAATGGGATAAAAAATCCTTATGCAGACAGACTCAAAAAACAGATAACAATTCGCCTTGATGATCAGGTAATTGATTATTTCAAAAATATGGCAGAAGAAACAGGTATGTCGTATCAGAATATAATCAATTATTATCTGTTGGATTGTGTAAAAGAAAAGAAACATCTGGAAGTTGCGTTTAGTAAATAAAACACATAACAAAGCTTCAAAGCGGATGTCGCGGTCAAGCCGCGCCACCGTTTAAGCAGTTGTTATGTGGACGCCCGCACTGGGGCGCAAGGATTAAAAAAGGAAAAACATGGATCAAAAGTTTTTTGAAAGATGGTTCAATGGCTTCAGTGGAGGATTAGATCAACTGAGTCAAGAAGA
>JAEEVR010000016.1 GCA_016290995.1 Treponema sp.
CCTTGCCCCTAATCATAAAGGGCTTTGTAAAGTGAATTTTTCCGGTGAACGAAATGTCCGAGGCCATTATCGTGTTAAAATCCGAGTCTTCGTAATCGATTAAATCGCAGCCTTTGTTATCGTACATGATTTACTATTATAGCGCTTTTAGGGCATGCGTTTCAAGCGCAATGAAAGCAAAAATTTCCGCGAAATTCTGGGAAAATAAACGAAAATCTTGGCAACTATTTATATCTTATAGGTGGAGGAATTTTTCTATGTCAAGAAAACCATTCGAACAGTTGAACTTTGCGGACGACGGAATGTTCCAGACCGTCATGAAGAACCCTGAAGCCAGCGCGGAGTTGGTGGAGCGGCTTTTGGGCGTGCGCGTCAAAGGCGTAAAGTACCCAAAGTTGGAGAAAAAAATAGCGCCTTACTACGCGACTAAAGGCGTGCGACTTGACGTTTACCTAAAGGACGTTGATAAAATTATCGACGTGGAGTTGCAAACCTACGAAATGGACGCTTTGGGCAAACGCACCCGTTACTATCAAAGCATGGTGGACATCGACAGCCTTATGAAAGGCGAAGACTATTCCGAACTAAAGGACAGCTATATTTTGTTTATTTGCACGTTCGACCCGTTCCACGATGAGAAAAAAGAGCCATGTGGACTATACCGCTACACTTTCCGCAATGTATGCGAGGAAAATTCTTTGGTGAATTTGGATGACAAATGCCTAAAAGTCGTGTATAATGCAAGCGCATACGAGAAGGCCGAAGACCCAAAAGTCCGAGCCTTGTTGCGCTTCATTCAAACGAACGAGCCAGGCGAAGATCCATTTGCAAAACAGTTGGAAGATTTTGTGGTCAAAGCGCGGGCTAACGAAAAATTCAAGAGGGAATACCTAGCCATGAATTTACACGACAGAGACATGATGAAAATCGGAGAGAGAGAAGGCATCGAAATGGGCCGCCAAGAAAAAGCTCTAGAAACCGCGCGAAGTTTTCTTGCCATGAATTCCCTAACTCCGGAGCAAATCGCTCAGGGCACAGGCCTTTCCTTAGACAAAGTGCTGGAACTTCAAAAAGAACTGGCCGCCGAACGCGCCGCCCCCGCCAACTAAGCGGCCACCCAAACTCAGTATAATTTGACCCACATAGCGGGAGCTATGCCGTCCATATTTTCGGTAATATTGCAATTACTAACGCTGCCATCTGGTTTAACACCCAATGCATAGCCCGAAGATCCAGCTGTTTGTGTCCACCAATAGCCGCCTCGTCCAGATGTTTCGCTTTGATACGCGCCGGTTGCCTTGGCAAAATCTGTCGTAATCCTTATCCTTGCGTTATCATTAGGAAAGTATTCTTCAAATGTAACGGCATCATTTCTGAAGAGGAAAAGCTTGTCGGTTACGCCGTCAATCGTGGTTTCCCTGATTATATCCCTTAAACTGGGGGAAAAAGCGCTGTTTAAAAAGGAGCCATTCAAATAAGTTCGGATTACGCTGCCTGCGTAGTCATTGCTGCTTGTATCAAAATGCATTGCCTCCAAAATGTTTTTTGCATGCAAAAGCCTTGTTCCAGAGCTTGTTTTCAAGAGCTTCCATTCTATCGGCTCCACCTTAAAGTACCTGCTAGTAGTGTTGCCTTGTCCAACCGTCGAGTCGTCGCTGTATTTATTGGAGCCGGTGGCGCATCCCCTTTCATTTTGCAGGCAATACCAAGAGCCATCGTCTCCAAGATAGTAGGTATACTGGGCGACTCCATCTTGTTGTTGCTGCACTTGAATCGTGGAGCTAAGGTTAACGCTGGACGCTTTGATTGTTTGCGGATAGTCGCCAAATTTTACATTGCTGCCGTCCGCTGTGTATGGCGTTCCCATAAAATACTGGGGCTTTTTCACCAACACCCAGAAGGGCACTTCCACTCTGGTGGCTGGATCGTTTGGGTTTATAACTATAAGCATTTTCTTTTTTAGACCAGCATCTGGGATAGTCAGATTATAAAATCTGCTATAGTTGGGTTTAACAAGAGTGACGCCAGCTGTCATTCCGCTATTGCTTTCAGCGCTATACACGGCCTTGCTTCCGCTTCCGCCCTTAATTTGGAATTTTAGAGTGTCCAAGGCGCCAAGCTCCAAAACGTAGGGATCGTCTTCCGTTCCGCTTCCACTAACGGCGCCTGTTATGAAATTTCTGTCTTGAGAAGTCATGCCGTTTGACCGGTCGATTGCAAGCACGGGCTGGCTGCTGTAAATGCAGCCGTCGCTGTCCAAAATCCAAGTCTGGCTTGGATCAGACGCGTCCTGCGCAAGAGCAAACTTGTCGTAGTTGCCAGAGACAAGAGCGTCGGTAGTTCCGGTAAGGATAGTGTCGCCAACATTGTAGGCGCCGGGCGTAATGGTTGCGGTTTTGTCCGCCGCTGTTCCGCCGATAGCGCCAGTGTCTGTCGGAGTGAGCGCGCCGGTTATTTTTATCGTCTTAGGATTGCCAGACTCAGGGGGCGCAAGCCAAATGTCGTCGCTTGCGTCAAAGCGGACGTACCCTTTCATTTCAATGGCGTTAGCTTCCGGGTGGACATAAACTCCGTTGCCCTTTCCGGCGCTGGCCGTATTGCCGCTTATCCTTCCTGAATAAAAATGCAACTTTGAACTTTTGTTCATATAAATCGCGCCGCCGGAACCAGCCGTGGCTCGGTTGCCCATAAGGCCGCCTGTATAATTACTTCTCTCCGAGCCGTCATACCAACCAATGCGTGTTATTGACGCAACATCTTCTTTGCAGCCAATTCCTCCGCCCTGCTTTGCCACGTTGGGCTTTGAAGTGTCGCCAATAACAGCGGTTCCGCTCAATGCTATCTCACTACTTCCGGATGATTGATACACGCCGCCGCCAAGCAAGCCGCCGTCGTTTGCGTATATCTTTCCGCCGCTCATGCCAAAGAAGCCATTATTTGCCACGCCGCCGCCCGTGCCGTCGCTGCCAGTAACAGAATTGCCGTAAATTTCGCCGCCGGACATAGTAATGCTTCCTGCGTTGTATACGCCGCCGCCGCTACTGTAAGCATAGTTATAGGAGACATTTCCGCTATCGATATATGCTTTTGCCTTAGACGTTCCATATAAGGCGATTCCGCCGCCCTTCTGCGGTGTATAGTTTCCGTAAACGCCGCCGGTCAATTCTTCTTTTGAGCCGTCAGGCTTAAAGCCAAGATACAACAAAGTATAACTTGTGCTTCCATGCACGAATATTCCAGCGCCGCCGTTCTGATAAGGCTCATACACTCCCGTAATTGTCGCGGTTCCGCAAGCGACGTTTCCGCCGGCGGCGAGCGCGGCTTCCACGCTTGTGGGAGCCGCTGGATTGCTTGCGTCAACGCCTCCGATTACGGCGCTTCCGTATATATACGCGCTGGAGCCATTCATGCAAAGAAGTCCGCCTCCAGTAACAAACCTGTCAGAGCTTTCGACTTTATTGCCACAAATCTTTCCGCCGCTCATATCGAGAATGGCGGCATTAAGAGCCACGCCGCCGCCGCCAGCGCTTTGATAACCCAACGAGTTGGTAAAACCGGTCGCGGTGTTGCCGCTTATGACCGCTCCGTCCTCAATTACAAGCGTTCCCTTGTTTTTGTAAACGCCGCCGCCTGATTTGGCCGTGTTTCCTGTTATTAGCGTTCCGCTTGAAAGTGTCAGCGCAGCATTCTGGCTGGAAGCGACGCCGCCGCCATTGCAAGCTTTGGAGACATCCGGATCGTCATTGCTGCCACCGGTAATCATAAGATCTCTTATTGTTACGGGAATTTGCTTCATTATTGTCAAAACTGCAGAGACGCAACCCATTCCATAAATTGCGTCTTGGGGCTGGCCGGCTTGCGCGCCTTCGGTGTAAAGGCCGTTGGCGCCCATAATCGTTATGGACTTGGCGTTAAAGCCGCTTTCAGGAACTTTTTGAGCGTTTTGCAGCGGCTCATCATTTCCAATAACTTTAATCGTGTAGTCAAGAGAGTCGCTGGTCATTCCTTTTTTACAAGCATCCTCTATGCTGGCGTAAGGCTTTGTCTTTGTGCCGTCCGCAGTTCCGGAGCCGGAAGGGGTTCCGCCCTGCTTTACGTAAATCGGCTTGTCAAGCTTTAGGCTCTTGCCGTCTGCAGTTGTCGATAATTCCAATCCGTCCGAGACGTGAGCGGAGGCAAGAACAATGCACTTTTTGTCTGTGTCGGTAATGGCGCGACCAGGGTCTGTTTGAACGACAATGTCGCCGTGTAAAAAATTGCTTGTGTCGAGCGTTATGCCAATGACAAACTGCGCGGCGCGGTCTTTTAAGGCGGCGCCAAGCTTTAACGGGCTTGTATCAACGTCGTGGCTATATAAATACACGTCATTTTTTTTGTTTATTCCATAGGGAATGTCAGCGGAGCCGCTGATTTTTAGCTGGCCTGCGCCGGCGCCGAAATAAATCGCTCCTCCCTTGTACGATCTGTTGTTCTTTATGCTTCCGCCGCTTATATCAACAATTGGCCTTCCGTCCGTGTAAATGTAAATTCCGCCGCCATTGCCATTATAGGCAACTTGAGTCTGAGTTCCGTTACAGGCGATTTGACCGCTGGCCATGTAAAGGTTGTTGTCATAGTCGTCGCAGTCAATATAAACGCCGCCGCCACGATATGAGGCGTAGTTTCCGATAATGCCGTCTACAACGTCTCCAGAAACCTTTTCAAAAGCCTGCGGCTTGTTGGCGTCCTTATAGCCCAACCATAAATTTCCCCTGTAGACATAAATTCCGCCGCCATACAAAGCGTCATTTGAATACGAACTCGTGCCTGATGTCGGAGGATTAGCAATACTTGCGTCGCCTACAAGGGCCTTGCCCCACAAGTAAATATTGGAAGCTTTTGAGTTATCCCCATCGCAATAAATGCCGCCGCCTTTGCCGGTTCCGGCAGCCACGCTTCCAGTCGTGCTGTTCCCGGTAATTTTTCCGCCGCTCATGTAAAGGTCGGCTCCGTAAAGGTAAACGCCGCCGCCGTTTGCGGCCATATTATAGCCGCTGATTTCGGCGCCTTCTTCTATGAAAAGCTTGCCGTTCTCTTTGTAAACGCCGCCGCCGCCGTTAACCGTTCGATTGCCAGCGATCAAAGTTCCGCTAGAAAGCGTGACGCTTTTGTCAGTGGCGCTGTAAACGCCGCCGCCGCAACGCGCGCGGCTTGAGCCAGAGTTCTCGGTGGTTATTCTCGCGCCGGTAATCTTAAGGTATTTTATCGTCGTGTCGGCTTGCGCGTAAAGGGAAAGGACATGATTGTCACAGCTTCCGCCGTCCAAAACATCAACGCTGTTGTTTCCGTTGGCGCCTTGGATTGTGATTGACGCGGCTTTGGGCGTGGCCATATAAGGAGTTTCTTGCGGGACGGTCAGTTTTCCGTCAATGTAAATCGTGTATTCCACGCTTGGGTCTGCCATAGCGGCGCAAGCGTGATAAATAGATTTGTAAGGCGCGGACTTTGTTCCCGGGCCGTCCTCGCTTGGCGTTCCAGTGCATTGCTTGGCGCCGCTTCCCGCGACCCAAATCGGGGCGTCAAGGACAAGCGACTTTTTGTCGGAAGAAAGCTTTAGGTTCCAGTCGCTGCTGGCGGGAACAATATATTCTTTGGCGTTGGTCAAGTCAAAGGACGCGCTTGCAACTGTCGCGCCGCGCTTGGCTGCGTGTTCTCCGCTTGTGTTAAATTGAATTACAAGCGGGTCGCTTTGGCTGTGGCGCGAAAGGTTTGACGACAAGTCAATCTTTGCCATTTGCAAAGGATTGCTGCCGTTTTTTAAGCTATTCAAATAAACGCAATGATTTTTGTCGGTTCCCGCGGGAATGTAGGCCGAGCCTCCAAGGCAAAAATAATTGGCGCTGTAACTGACGGAAATGTCGCTGTAATTTGAACTGCCCTCCTCCCCTACAACCAAACCATTGTCTTTTATGACGCCGCCAGTCATTTCAAAAATCGCGCCGGAAGACACTTCAACCGCGGAAGAATCAAAGTTGACTTTATTGCCGCTGATTTCGCCGCCGGTCATGGTCACTTGGTGATGAACGGTTTCGTCTCCGCTCGTTATCATGATGCCGCCGCCGTAACCGCACTTGCTGCCGCCAGAGACAAAACCGTCGGCGATGTTTTGGCAAATCTTTCCGCGCTTTAGCAAAAACTTGTTGCTTCCGCTGTCACCGGCCAGATTGACAAGTCCAACTCCGCCGCCGTAACAAGCGCGGTTTAAACTAATCTCGCCGCCTGTCATTTCAAAATACGCGCCGGAACGGAGGCAAACACCGCCGCCTACAAGATTTCCGCTGCTGGAATTAAAGGCGCTGTTGCCTGTAATCTTTCCGCCCTTCATGTAAAACTTTCCGGCTCGCACCGAAACGCCGCCGCCGTTCTTTCCCGTCTTGTTGCCAGAGATCGTGACGCCGTCTTTTATCGTTACGGAACAGCCAGCTCCGTCAATGCAAAGGCCGCTTCCTCCATTGGACGCGCCCTCGCAAATGTCCACGTTTTGAATCGTAATGGGAACCGCAGTCTTTACAGTAATGACCGGGTTAAATTCTTTGGATTCTGGAAAAAACGTATTAATCGTAACGCCGTTAAAGTCAACGATGTTTCCAAGCTTTGACGCGTAGCCCTTTAGCTTGTCGCCGGAATCGTTGTAGCCCATGATCGTAATCGTCTTGGCTTGGTCCCTTGTTATGTCACTGTCAAACGTAGCACAGCCTTGAACCGTTCCGCTTACAAAAATCGTGTAGTCCGCGCCTTGTCCGTATTTTTTTATTCGATACGCGGCCTCATGCAAAGTCGCAAGGGGCTCAAACGCCGTTCCGCTGTTTTGGTCGTTGGGAGCAAGGCCGCCCAAGCCTGTGTCGCCCACATACATCGTGGTTTGCGTAAAAAGATTTATCACGCTTTCCGTGACGTTAAAGACAGTTTGGCCAGATTCTGTCTGAACGGCGCCGCTTCCGTCGTCGCGCCAAACGCTTGTCGTCATATCGTCAAATACATTTATAGTTTGAACAGTGCAGTAGTTCAACGCGCCTTTGTCGTCGCAAAATTTAAAGACCACGTCGTAGATTCCGCTCTTTATGCTTCCAATATGCAGTATAGGACTGTCGTTGTCTTGGTGTTCGTTAAGGACAATGGTCTCGTCTCCCCCGTTTGCGTCCTTCCAGCCTTGCGCGGAGCATGAAACTTTTACGAACCAAGTCGTGGCCATAATTTTAAGCTTAAGATTGATTGTTCCCGTTCCGTCAGTCGTAATAGAGGGCTTTAGTCCGAACGTCTTTACATAGACAGGCTCGTCGGGTGTAATCGTGACGCTGGGGTCGTTGTCGGACATGAGGACTGTTAACACAGTTCCCTTTGTGTGGTCGCTTGGGGTTGCGGAGTCGGGCTCAATCTCGCCGATTCCGCAAGTCACGTTCCAAGTCTTTCCGGACTCAAGGCCCAGCTCAAGGGTGGATGTCGTTCCATAAACAAAATGCCTTATGTAAGAGTCCTTTCCCGGCGTTCCAGTCACAGCCTCAACATAATACTTGAATCCGTCATCCCCTGCGCTAATCGCAATGTCGGGCATGGCGGAACGAGAGACAAGGCCGGATATCTCTTGGGGAGCGGCCGCAAAATCAGACTGCATGTTGGCCACAAAGCGCACAACCGGATAAGATTTTCTGTTTGAGGAGGAAGAGTCGTAGCCGCCAGACGCGTTTGAACAAGAAAAGAGCGCCACCCCAAAAAACGCCCAGGCGAGTAGTTTGCTAAAATTATGTATAGCCTTTTTCATATAACTTTTTTGCACCTAAATTCCCCCCTAAGTATATATTAGCGCGCAAGAGGCGTTTGTTCAAGTTTTTTTTTAATTTACAAGAGGCGCGAAGCGCGCTAATATGGAAGATATGAAAAAAGTCGGGGCGGACTTGGTCCGGCGGACAATCGAGTTTCTCTTGCTGGCGGCGATTGTGGTATTGACCGTCTTTTTGGCCGCGCAGTTCGCCACGTTCCAAAACGAAGACTCAGGCTCGCAAACCGCCCTGCGCGAAAGGCGTTGGAACATTATCGTCCTAGGAAAAAGCGACCGCAGGGCTTACTTGGAGCAAGTTTTTTTGGGAGCCAAAAGCCTTGCCAAAGCCAACGACGCGGCGGTGGGCCTTTACACGGGAACCAGCGACACCCAGGACATTTCGACCCAAGCGCTTTTAAATTACGCCTCCTACTTGCAGGCCGACGGAATCATCGTCTACCTGGAAGGCTTGGACTCCAACTTGGAGATTCCGCTAAACAAGCAGGCAAAGCCGATCCCGATGGTGACGATTGGAACCTACCACCCCAACCTGCCCCAGCTTTCGTACATCGGAGCCAACTACTCCGAGCTTGGAAAAATCACGGGCAAAGAAATCATCGAGCAAATCGGCCAAAGCGGAAAGGCGATTTTGCTTGAGTCCAGCGGACAGAACGACGCCAACAACTCCAACTTGATGGCGGGCCTTTTGGGAACGCTTGCCTCGCATCCGGAAATTTCCGTAAAGACTTTGCAGTTTGAAAAGGCCTCCAGCTTTTCCAAGGAAGACAACTTGCGACAGCAGCTGGTCAGCGAAGAAGGCTTGGAGCTTATCGTTTCTTTGACGGAACAGAACACAATCCTTGCCGCGCAAAGCATCCGCGACCTAAACCTTTCGGGCAAAGTAAAGATCATCGGCTTTGGAGACAGCGACGACTGCCGCTCCGACTTTGAAAAGAAAATCGTGACGGAATTGATTTCGGTAAAGACTCAAGACATCGGCAAGCGCGCGATGACCGAGTTGTTTGAGTATTTGGAAAACGGCTACGCAAACTCTTTTGTTTCGGCGGAAGTCGAAATCCTTAAAGGCGGCGGCGAATGAAAAATCCGTTAAAAAATTTCGGCATCCGCGCGCAGTTGATGATCGGCGTCTTGGCAAGCTTTTTGCTTTCGCTTACGATTATCGTTTGCCTTACAACTTTGCTATCGCGCGTAATGCGCCAAACAGGAAACTCTTTCCAGACCAACGCCGACATCGACTCCTTTTTGACCGACATCGAGAACACTCAAAGCGCGATGGAATCCTACATGCGCTACAGAACTTTTGAAAGCATCGACAAGTACTACCACTACGAAGCCGCCGCCGAAAGCAAGGCCGAACGCTTTAGGGACAAGCCTTCCGATTTGGAAGTCGAGCAAAAAGAATATGTAATCAGAATGCTTTCGCAGTCTTTCTTTGACCTTAGCGGAAAGGCAATCGCGGCGCGCCGAGCAAACAATTCACACGACTCGGACTTGTACTACTACAAAACCTTGGACTGCTATTCATTCTTGCACGATGAGATCGTAAACCTTAACATGCTTTTCTTTACGATGAACGCTTCAAGCTACACGCAAAGCAAGGCAAGGACAGAGTCAATAATCTCGCGCTCGATTTTGGCGCTTATCGTAATATTTGTTTGCTCGGCGGTTTTGATTTACATCAACATCGTCGGAATCACAAGGCCGCTTTCGGACATTTCAAACGTCGCGCTAAAAATCGCGGGCCGCGACTTTGACGTTCCCCTTTTTAAGAGCCAAGAAAAAAACGAAATCGGAAACATTTGCCGCGCCTTTGACTCGATGATAATTTCAATCCGTGAATACATCGGCGCGATTTGGGAAAAGGCCTTAAAGGAAAACGAGCTGCGCGAAAAGGAAATCGAAATGCGCGCGCTCTACACCGACGCGCGCCTAAAGGCCTTGCAAGACCAAATCCACCCGCACTTTTTGTTCAACACGCTGAACACTGGCGCGCAGCTTGCGATGATAGAAGGCGCGGACAAGACCTGCTACTTTTTGGAGCAAGTGGCGGACTTTTTGCGCTACAACATCCAGCATCCCGGAAGCGACGCCACGATCGGCGAAGAGCTTGGAATGTTGGACAACTACATTTACATTATGAAGACGCGCTTTGGCGAGCGCTACCAATTTGTAAAGGACGTTGACCAAAGCTGCCTTAACGTAAAAATTCCCAACACGATTTTGCAGCCGCTTGTGGAGAACTGCATCAAGCACGGCCTTAAGGACATCACCGAGAACGGAAGGATAACGATAAAGGTTGGCCGCGAACAGAGCGCGATTGTCATAGAAATTTCCGACAACGGAAAAGGCTTTGACGAAGGCGTAAAGAAAACCGTCTTGAACCAAGCGGCTGCCGGCAGCGAAGGCGTTTTGGTAAGCGACAAGGGCCACGTTTCAAGCGGCTTGATAAACGTAATCTCGCGCCTGCAAATTTATTTTAAGGACAACGAAGTCTTTGACATACAAAACGGAGAGCGTGGCGGAACGACATTCCGCATCACAATAAAGGCGGAAAACGATGTATAACATTCTTTTGACTGACGACGAACAAATCGTAATCGACTCGCTTACAATGATCCTTAACAAAAATTTTGAGGGCCAGATATCGCTTTTTTCCGCGTCAAGCGGCGCCAAGGCCTTGGAAATAGCCCGTTCCGGCGGCATCGACATAATTTTTATGGACATCCACATGCCCGGCATGAACGGCTTGGAAACGATAAGCCTTATCAAGCAAATCAATCCAAACATCGCGATAATAATTCTTTCGGCATACGACCAATTCCAATACGCGCAAGAGGCCTTGAACCTTGGCGCCTTTAAGTATTTGACAAAGCCCGTCAACCGCAACCTGATCGTGCAAACCGCCCGCGACGCGATGAACTTGGTTGACAGCGAGCGCGGAAAGCTTGACGACAACATTGAGCTGCGCCAAAAGCTTAGCGTCGTGTCTACAATGGTCGAAAGCGACTTTATCTACTCATGCGCCTTTAACAACAACGCCACGGATTTTTCAGAGTACTTAAACTATTTTGGAATACAGGGGCTCCCCTACTTTTTTGCCTGCATAGAAATCACGGGCTTTTCAAACGACAAGCGCTACGATGTTTACGTAAAAGTCCGCGACGTTCTTTCTTCCAAGTGCCGCTGCATCACCGGCTCGTTTATGGGAGACAGAATCGGCGTCTTCTTTCCGCTGGCGCAAAACGAAAACCCAGACGAGCTTATAAAAGAAATCTACACAATGCTTGCAACAAAAATTTCGGGCAAGGTAAAAATCGGCGTAAGCAAAATTGAACAGGACATAAAGAACGCGCAAAGCGCCTACAACGAGGCGGCGGCTTCGCTTTCAAAAATCGCGGGCGATAGCGGCTTGCCTGAAACAAGCGGCGGCGAAAACAAAGATTCGCGCGCAAAGAGCGGCGCGGAAGAATCGCTTTTGGAAAAGGCCTTCGTAAAATTGACAACCTCAGTAAAGGTCGGCAACGCGCTTGCGGCAAGACAGGCTGCAAAGGATTACTTTGAGGCGCTAAAAGCAGCAAGCCAAGGACAAATGGATAAAATCAAGGGCGGCCTTTTTGAAACGCTTGTAAAGGCAAGAAGCGCCGCAAGCCAGGCAAACCCAAGCTTTAAGGACGACTCCGCCGCCGGCGAGTTCAGCTTTTTCGCGCAGACCAATAACTTTGACGAGCTAGAAAAATATTTTTCGGAGCGGTCGGTGGAATGCGCCTCCGCGGCCTCGCTTTCAAAGAACGGTGAGGAAAACCCGATCGTGCAAAAGGCGCGCCAATACATCGACGGCCACTTAAAGGACTTGCCCAGCTTGGAAGGCCTTGCGGACATTATGGGAGTAAGCCCCTTCTACTTGAGCAAACTCTTTAAGGAGCAAACCGGAGAGACTTACATCAACTACGTGACGTCCGCAAGGCTGGAAAAAGCAAAAAAACTTTTGGCGGACGACGCCTTGATCATCAAGGAAATATCGGCCGGCGTCGGCTACAACGACCAAAACTATTTTAGCAAACTCTTCCGGCAAAAATACGGAGAGACGCCCAGCGAATACAGGCAAAGAATGTTGGGAAAGGAGGACTAGCGACGATGCGAGCGACAAAACAAAAAAAGACGGCGGCCTTTTTGGCCTTGATTGCGATTTGCGCGGCGGGCCTTTTGTCTTGCCAAAAGAAAAGCAAGGAATCCTCAAAGCCCAAGGAACAAGAAAAAAACGCTTCAAGAATCACAATCGGTTTTTCAATCGATACGCTGGCGATCGAACGCTGGAGGCGCGACTGCGACGTTTTCCTTAACACAGCCAAAGACTTGGGCGCCGACGTGATCGTTCAAAATTCCGGCAACAGCGTTGAAGTCCAAAACCAGCAAATCGAATACTTGGTAAAGCGCGGCGTAAAGGCTGTCGTTGTCGTTCCAAAAGACGCGGAAACCTTGGGCGACAGCATCCGCCTTGCAAGGAGCAAGGGCATTCCGGTAATTTCCTACGACCGCCTTTTGCGAAACACCCCGGTGGACCTTTACGCTACGATAGACAGCCAAGCCGTCGGCGCCTTGATGGCCAAGGAGCTTTTGCGCAAAAAGCCGCGCGGCGAATGGTTTTGCTTTTACGGCCCCAAAGAAGACTTTAACATGACCTTGATCAAGCGCGGCGTCGATTCAACGCTCGCGGACGAACGCGCTCGCGTGGCCTACACTTACTGGACTGACGGCTGGAACTATGACTTGTCGTATGAAAAAATGCGCGAGCTTTTAAAGGCCGGGAAAATACCCGACGCGATTGTGGCCGGAAACGACGCGGTGGCGGACTCGATAATCCGCGCCATCGGCGAATACGCTCCCGGAGCGAGCATCGCCGTTGGCGGCCAGGACGCGGACATCGCCGGCTGCCAAAACGTAGTCAGCGGAAAGCAAGCCGTTACTATTTACAAGCCCATCGCCGAGTTGGCCCAAAAGACCGCGCAGATAGCCGTGTCCTTGGCCCAAGGAAAGACCGTAAAGGAATGCGCCGGCGTCAACGGCAGCATCGACAACGGCTCGGGCGAAATCCCGGTCTTGTGGCTGCATCCGATCGCCGTAACCGCGGACAATATAGATGAAATCGTCATAAAAAGCGGCTTCCACACCCGCCAAGAGGTTTACAAGTAGCAATTTTTTGGCCACAAAAAATTACTAATCCAAACAGCAAAATTTTGCTAAAAAAGACCAAAAAACTCCCAAATTCAACAAAAAAATCAAGAAAACGCCCGGTTTTTAGGGCGTTTTTTGCTTTATAGTTATAGTCGAGCCGTAGAAAGCGGCCAAATAAAATCAAATGGAGGATTTTATGAAAAAAATCATTTCTATCGCCGCAGCGGCGATGATGCTCACAGGCGCGGTTTTCGCCGCTCCTAAAGTAAAGGTTGGCGTTTCAATGCCTACAAAGTCTTTGCAGCGCTGGAACCAGGACGGAAGCAACATGGCCAAGGAACTTAAGAAGGCCGGATATGTTGTTGACCTCCAGTACGCCAACAACGACATCGCCATGCAGACTCAGCAGATTGAGAACATGCTTACAAAGGGCGACAAGATCTTGGTCATCGCGGCCATCGACGGAAGCGCCTTGAAGGGCGTTCTTGACACAGCCAAAAAGCAGGGCGTAAAAGTTATCGCTTACGACCGCTTGATCATGAACAGCGACGCCGTTTCTTACTATGCCACATTCGACAACTGGAAAGTAGGAACAATCCAGGGCAACTACCTTGTTGAAAAACTCAAGCTCCAGAGCCGCTCAAAGGCTGACCCGGCTTACATCGAGTTCTTCACAGGATCTCCCGATGACAACAACATCAACTTCTTCTTTGGCGGAGCCATGGATGTTTTGACACCCTACCTCAAGTCAGGAGTTTTGGTATGCCGCTCAGGACAGACTTCAAAGGCCCAGTGCGCCACATTGAACTGGTCTACAGAAGTTGCCCAGAAGCGCATGGAGAACCTCATCACTTCTCAGAAGTACGGCCCCGGCAAAACAAAGCTTGACGCCGTTTACTCTTCAAACGACTCTTGCGCCCAGGGAATCACAAACGCCTTGGTAGGCGCCGGCTACACAGCCAAGAACTTCCCGATTGTAACTGGACAGGACTGCGACAAGCCGTCTGTTAAAAATATGATTGCCGGAACACAGGCCATGTCAGTATTCAAGGACACTCGCACATTGGCTTCTCAGGTAGTTAAGATGGTTGACGCTATCGCCAAGGGAACTCAGCCGCCGATCAACGACAAGAAAACTTACGACAACGGAACAGGAATCATTCCTTCATTCCTTTGCGAACCGGTTTTCGGCGACAAGGACAACTACAAAGCGTTGTTGCTTGACTCAGGCTACTACACAGCCGCCGACCTTCAATAGGCTTTAGCGGAGTCAAATCTGCAGTCAGGCCGCCCACCCGATAAGGCGGGCGGCCTTTTTTAACGCATTAGTTTTTTTAGGAGGAATTCCATGGCAGACATGTTATTGGAAATGAAAGACATCACAAAGAGGTTTATTAACGTAACCGCTCTTAACAAGGTCAACCTAAAAGTGGCCAATGGAGAAATCCACGCCGTTGTCGGCGAAAACGGAGCCGGAAAATCCACGTTGATGAATGTTCTTTCGGGCGTATACCCGTACGGAACTTACGAAGGCGACATAGTCTTTGACGGAAAGGTCTGCCAGTTCCAAACAATTAAAGATAGCGAAAAAAAAGGAATTGTAATCATCCACCAGGAACTCGCTTTGGTTCCCTTGCTTTCTATCGCCGAGAATATGTTCTTGGGCAACGAGCGCGGAACAAAAGCCAAAATTGACTGGGACGAAACATATAAAAAATGCGCCGAAACATTGGCCCTTGTCGGATTGAACGAAAATCCGCACACGCTTATAAAGGACATCGGCGTAGGAAAACAACAGCTTGTCGAAATCGCCAAAGCGCTGGCAAAAGACGTGCGCCTTTTGATTCTTGACGAGCCTACAGCTTCATTGAACGACACGGAAGCCAAAAAGCTTCTTGACCTTCTCTTAAAGTTAAAGAAGGAAAAGGGCATCACTTCCATTATCATATCTCACAAACTTAACGAAGTTTCTTACGTAGCCGACTCAATCACGGTAATCCGCGACGGAACGACAATCACTTCAATGAAAAAAGGAACTGAAGCGATTGACGAAAACGAGATTATCAAGGCGATGGTCGGCCGCTCCTTGGAAAACCGCTTTCCAAAGAGAGAGAACAAAAAAATCGGCGACGTTTGCTTTGAAGTCAAAGACTGGTGCGTTGACCACCCGGTATTTGACGGCATAACGGTTTGCGACCACGTCAACTTCAACATCCGCAAGGGCGAAGTTGTCGGAATCTCAGGCCTCATGGGAGCCGGCCGCACAGAGCTTGCGATGAGCATCTTTGGCCACAGCTACGGCGCCAACATTCGCGGAAAAATCTTTATGAATGGAAAGGAAGTTAAATTCCCCTCTCCTAAAGCCGCGATCGACGCTGGCCTTGCCTACGTAACCGAAGACCGCAAGGGCAACGGCTTGATTCTTAGCGAATCAATCGCAAAGAACACAGTCAGCGCCAACTTGAAAAAGGTTGTGAACAAATTTGGATCGATCGACTTTGACTTGGAAAACAAGTACTCGGTAG
Source organism: Treponema sp. (assembly GCA_016290995.1). GTDB lineage: Bacteria > Spirochaetota > Spirochaetia > Treponematales > Treponemataceae > Treponema_D. Next base: position 15,514 of record JAEEVR010000016.1, read on the forward strand.
AAATGGCCAAAGAAATGCACACAAAGTGCGCGACAGTACAAGAAGACGTCGGCCACCTTTCGGGCGGAAACATGCAAAAGGTTCTTATCGGAAAATGGCTTTTCACAGACCCTGACATCTTGATTCTTGACGAACCGACAAGAGGCATCGACGTTGGCGCCAAGTACGAGATTTACTGTCTCATCAACCAGATGGTGGCGGAAGGAAAGTCGGTTCTTATGATTTCTTCTGAAATGCCGGAAGTTCTTGGAATGAGCGACAGAATCTACATCATGAACGAAGGCAAAATGGTTGGCGAAATGCCCGCCTCAGAAGCGACGCAAGAAAAAATAATGACTTGCATCATTAATTCAGGAAAATAAAAGGAGATTAGTATGGCAGAAAATAATGTAAAAGCCGCGTCGTTTGACGTAAAGAAACTGCTCAAGGACAACACAATGCTTTTGATCCTTGTTGCGGTAATGGTCTTGTTCCAAATCTTGACCGGAGCGCTTTTCGCTCCGTCAAACGTAAACAACATCATCTTGCAGAACTCTTACGTTCTTGTTCTTGCGGCGGGTATGCTCTTGTGTATCCTTACCGGAGGAAACATCGACCTTTCTGTAGGTTCTGTTGTTTGCTTGGTTGGCGCCATCGCCGGAAAGTTGATTGTCGACGCGCACTTGCCGATTGGACTTTCAATCGTCATTTGTCTTTTTATCGGAACGTTAATTGGCGCCTGGCACGGAGCCTTTATCGCTTACTTGCACATTCCGCCCTTCATCACAACCCTTTCGGGAATGCTTTTGTGGCGCGGCGCCGCTCTTATCGTCCTTGACGGTTTGACAATCTCGCCCTTCCCGCAAAAGTACCTCAACTTGTTCTCTAGCTACATCCCCGAAGTATTCTTCCCCAGCCTTGCTGAAAAGGCTTTGGAAACAACAGACGAAGGCGAAGTTACAGCCGCCGCGATGCAGGCCGCCGAAAAGTTGTCTTCAATGACATTGACAGTGACAATGATTGTCGCGATCGCAATTTGCGCCGTAATGATCGTCACAAGCCTCATAAGCAGAAAGACAAAGACTTCAAAGGGATACGCCGTAGAAGGCGCCGCTCCCTTCTTTGCCCGCCTTGTAATCATAACATTCGTTGTTATCGCTGCCGCTTGGAAGCTTGGACACCACCACGGAATCCCGACAGTATTGATCTTGATCGCGATTGTAGTAGCCTTCTACACATACTACACACAGAACACAGTTCCGGGCCGCTACCTCTACGCCATCGGCGGAAACGCAAAAGCGGCCAAGCTTTCTGGCGTAAACACTGACAACGTAATGATGTTCGCCTACACAAACATGGGCTTCCTTTCGGCCGTCGCCGCGCTTGTCTGCGTTGCCCGCTTTAACTCTGCCGCTCCTACAGCCGGCATGAGCTACGAAATGGACGCCATCGGATCATGCTTTATCGGCGGCGCGTCAGCTTACGGCGGATCAGGAACCATCGGCGGAGCGGTTGTCGGCGCCATCTTCATGGGCGTTTTGAACAACGGTATGTCTTTGATGGGCGTTGACTCCAACTGGCAGCAAGCCGTCAAGGGCTTGGTTCTCCTCCTGGCCGTTATCTTTGACGTAGTTTCAAAGCAGCGCAACAAGAAGTAGGAATGGTATGTCGCCGCGCTCCATTTTGCTAGTTGAAGTTTATTCAACTGCGCTCTTGCGAGCGCTGGCAATCAAGGCTTAAAAAAAGGCGCCGAAAGGCGCCGTTTTTTTTTCACTGCTTCTTTAAAAATATACGGTAGTTAAGCCAAGGCATTACCGGATGCAGTTTTTCTAGATTGCAGAACCATTCGGTGCTTACGGTGTTGCTGCCAAGCGCGTCAAAGATGTTGGAAAAAGAAACGATTCCCCGCTTAAAGAATTCGGCGGCGCAATCGGAATAATTGTTTTTGTCAACCATTTTTGCCAACGAGCAATCCTGAACCAAAAGCAGCTCTCGCGCGCCAAGATTGAGCAAGCGGGTTTTTAAGCCGCCGTCGCCCGGAAAGCGCGAAACCAAGTCCACGATCCTTTCGCTTGCCTTTCTAAGATAGCGGATCATCCAAGAGTTTTTGTTTGAAATCAAATTTTCGCCGTAAGCGAATTCTGAAAAGGCGGCGGGATACGGAGTGATTTTTTGGGCGCCAAATTTTCCTTCCAAAACAGAGCTGGGATTGGCAACGCTCAAGCCCTCTTGCAAGGCAAAGACAATCGACTCCTTTAGCCAGTCAAAGAATTCAAGCCAGCTTGAGCTTAAGTCAAGGACGTTAAAGACAACTGTTGTAGAAACGTCTGCGTCGTCGCCCAAAATAATCGCGGCCTTTTTTAGCGCTTGCGCCTTTTTGTCAACAAATTCCTTTGCGTCGGCCTTGATTTGCTCCGCCGCCAAATCAACGTTGTAGTCCTGGCCGTCGCGGTTGTGATAGCTCCAATAGGTCGCCGAGCGCGGCTTTCCCTCTTTTATGAACGGAGTCAATTCCTTTGACGACAATTCCCAGGCAACGTCTTTGGAAGCGTCGGCATAAAGGCTGCTAAATTCCCTGTCGCCCATAAAGTCTTCGGCCGCGACAATCGAAAGGCCGTTGGGACAGCGCGCCGGCATAAAGGTTCCGTTTTGCGGAGCGGTTTGCGAGAACAAAAAGCTCATCGACGGCAAAAAGATGTATGAAATTCCGTAAGACTTGATTACTTCTTCAATTCCTGGAGCGTAGCCCATCTCCGGCAAGAAAAAGCCGTCGCTTACCCTTCCAAAGTATTGCTTGATCGCAAAAAGGCCGCTTTCCACTTGGGCATTTAAAATCTCGGTCATGTCCGAAAAATGAGGCATGAACAAATACGTTCCGCACGTGGCCAAGATCTCGGCATAGCCTTCTTGCGCGAATGACGAGAACGCTCCAAGCAAGTCGCCGTTCCAAACTTCATTGTACATGCGCTTGTTTTCTTTTACGCGCTGCAAATTGGCGTTGGCCGCCTTTTTTAGCGCCGAATTTCTTTTTACGCGCTCGACTTCTTTATTGGCAAGGTCGATCAAATTGTCCAGCCACTTGTTGTATTTCTTTTTTATGTCGAGGTCGGAAAGGATTTCGCAAGTCGAAGCGGAAAAAACAAGCGCCAATTTTGCGTCCAGTTTTTGGCTTTTGAAATATGAAAGCAAATTTAAGGTAGGCAAAAATAAATTTGAAAAATACTGGAATACTAATGTCGTCTCTTCATCGCAGCGGGAATTTTCATTGGCGCCAATCTTTATGTAAGGGCAATGAAGATTAAGTACATATATCAAATTTTTTGAAGCCATTGTTTTTACCTTATATATTATTAATTAAACGATTGACGGTATGTGTTGTAATGCCGCCTTAGCAGTTCCGCCACGCCTGAATGCTCTACGATTCTTGACACAGCCAACTTTTCGCCGGGCTTTGAAGCCATTACCGGCGAACCTTTTGGAATCACAATCTTTTCCGAAAAAGCCAACGTGTCGCTCTTTCCGGCGCAATCAGAAACCAAGTCAACGCGAACTATCTTTTTTCCTCCGGGAATGATTACATAATTTTCGCGGTCGGAATAATTTAGCTGGATGTCAAAAGCGTCCGCGGGCTTTTCGTCGTCAAAGTTTTCAAAAAAGTAAACGAACAAACGCAATTGGCTGCGTTCCGCTTTAATCTTTTTTATTGTCCATTCGCTTAAATCCCACCAAACAAAAAGCGAAATGGGATTGCGCAATATTACATTGATTTTTGTTTCGTTGTAACTTGCTGGCAAAGTGTTTACGTTGATGGCTTGCTCTTCATCGTCAGAAAGCGCGATTGTCTCTTTTACTTTTTCGCCCTCTTCCAATTCGCTGGCCATGGCAAGCAAATCGCCAATTATAAATTGCCTGTTCAAATCATCGGGCGCGTCGATTCCATATTCATCAGCGATGTCCAACAATTCCGCCGATGTCAATGTCTCTAATTTTGCTCGCGTCAAACGATGGTCTTTTTTCATAATGCTATAAATATCTATTAAATTTTGACCTTTGTCAAGACAGGCGCAAGGCTCGCAAAGGCGGCGGAACGCTTTTCATTCGCGCGTTTTTTTTATATAATGGCAAAATGGTTACATACTTGGCAAAGCTTGGCGAGCTTACGTTAAAAGGCTCCAACATCAAGCAGTTTGAAAAGCAGCTTTTGCAAAACGCCCGCTCCTACTTTGGCGGGGACGACGAAATAAAAATCAGCTTGCGCGCCGGCAGAATGTATTTTGCAGCCGACGAATCGCGTTCCTCAAAAATAGAATATTGCCTTGAGCATTTGGTTGGAATCACCGGCTGGGCAAAAACGCAAGTCGTCGAAAAAAACATCGACGCGATTAAAGACGTAGTGTACAACCTATGCGTACAGGCCGCCCAAAACGGCGCAAAGACCTTTAAATGCGAGGCGCGCCGCGCGGACAAGGGCTTTCCGCTTGACTCGTATCAAATCAACAGAGAAGCCGCCGCCCGCGTCTTTGACCAAAAAGTTTTGCTTGTAGACGTTCACAAGCCGGACGTAAAGGTTTTTATAGAAGTTCGCGACCAAGTTTACGTTTACACCGACGACAAAAAGGGAATCAGAGGCCTTCCCGTAGGCGTTAGCGGCCACGGCCTATTGCTGCTTAGCGGCGGCATAGACAGTCCAGTCGCCGGCTGGCGCATGATGCGGCGCGGAATGAAAATCGACGCGGTTTACTACCATTCCTACCCCTACACCAGCGACGAAGCGCAAAAAAAAGTGGAAGACTTGGCCGAAAGAATTTCGGCCTACGGAATCAGCGTCCACTTGCATATCGTAAGCTTTACCGAAGCGCAAATGCAAATCAAAAAATCTTCGCCGGAATCTTGGTCAACCTTGCTTTTAAGAATGTGCATGATGCGCGTGGCGAATAAAATCGCGGACCGCATCGGAGCGCAATGCATCGTCACAGGCGAATCGCTTGGACAAGTCGCAAGCCAAACGGTAGAAAACATGGCGGTTACCGAAAGCATGGCCGCCTACCCCCTAATCCGCCCGCTAGTTGGAATGGACAAGGAAGAAATAATCGCCGACGCGGTTACAATCGGAACCTACGACACTTCGATTTTGCCATACGAAGACTGCTGCGTTTTGTTCAGCCCCAAGCACCCTGTCTTAAAGGCCGACAAAGAAGAAGCGAAAAAGATTTACGACGCGATGCAAATCGAGCCGCTTTTGGAAAAAGCCTTTGAGGAAAGAGCGATAAAACGATTCTGGAACGGCGCGCTACAATCTTGATTGAGCGCGCCGCGCAGGACTAGTGGACCGGCTTGTCCAGCAAAAGCTTTGCGATTTTGCTGGAGTCGGTGTCAATCTTGAGCGCGTCAAAATTCTTGGCCATGCGGCTGCCAAAATCTTGGTCTTCAAAAATCTCTTCGATTTTGTCATAGATTTTTGACGGCTTTTGTATGAACCAGCCAACCTTATTTTGAACGGCAAAGCGCATGTTGCCCAATTCTTGGTTGTGAATGTAGCGCGAAATGATTATGGGCTTTCTGCAAGAAAGCGCTTCAAGCAAAGTCGCGGGACCAGCCTTCATTACAACGCAGTCGGAAAGCTTTATCAACTCGTCAAGGTAGTTTACAAAGCCGTAAACGTGAAGGTCCAATTTTGGGTACAGGCGCTTAAGGCTTTCCAAGTAAGTGTATTTTCCCATATCCTTTCCGCAAACAACGGCAATCGCGAACTTTGCTTTTCGCAAAATGCACTTGTTTACGATGTCAACCGCTCCAGGAAGTCCGTCGCCTCCGCCAACCAAAAGAACAGTCTTTTTGTTTGGATCAAAGCCATGCTTTTTTCGCAAGGTCAAAATGTCTTTTGAGTCAAAGGGCTCTTGGAATTTTGGGTTCATCACAAAAGGAACGACAGTGATTTTTTCCGCCGGAACCTTTTGCGCGATTCCAGTTTGCTTGGCCTCTTCCGAGTAGACAAGGTAGTCCAAGCTTCTGTCCCAGAACCAAGCGTTGGGCAGCGTAAAGGGATCTGTGACCATTACAGTGATGTTCACTTTTTTGTGCAAGCGGATGACGGCCGACTTTGAGTATGACGAAAGAGCGAAGTGGAACGAAACGATGTCAGTGGGCTGCTCGCGCTTAAAGACTTTCTTTAAGTAGTGAACGGTGTGAAAGCGCATCAGCTTGCTTACCATAGTGGCGAAAATTCTGTGCTGGCTAATGTCGTAAATCAACGGAAAGAGGCCGTGAAAAAAATTGGTGGCCCAAAAGTAAAGCAGCTCAAAGCCAACCTTTCCCAAAATGTTGGCCTTGTCAAAGCCGTTTACCATAACGACTTCGGCGTCAGGGTTTTGCTTGAGAATCTGTTCTTTTAAAACGCGCGCGGTTGAAATGTGGCCCGCGCCGGTGGTCAAGTACAAGAATAAAAATTTGCGTTTAGCCATAAGATTCTCCTATAAAAACTAGTAGCTGTACTTTGCCGAAATCGAAATGTAATTGTTGATCTCGTTATGCAATTTGTCAAGCCAGGATTTTTTTGCCGAGTCAATCGCGGCGTCGCGGTCCGCTTCTGTAGTCGCGGCTTTGATCGCTTCGGCTCCGCTTCCGTAATAAATCGGAGAGTCGGCTCCCTTGTTGTAAATGAATTCAAAGGTGTAGCCAAAGTTCAAAGTCAGCGTGCCGTAGCGCTTTCTAAAGGCTTCCCAAGACGCCTTTAGGCCAAGCTGGAAGACGTACATCTTGTGTTCTTGGCTTAAGAAAGTCATGCGCTCCTGGACGCTTTTTGGATAGGGGTCCGTTCCCGCTCCGCCAGTGTTGTCGTGCGCCGAAAATTTATCGCAGTGAGTCTTAACCTCGCCGTTGTTCCAGCTTTCAGTCTCATTGGCAAAGCGGATAAAGTCTGTGGAAACGTTAAGGTTAAGGCGCTTGATCGGCTCGAACAAAACTTCAAAATGCAAGCGGTCCGAGTTGGGCCACAAGTTGGAGCCGATGGAAACGCCGTGGTTTGTGTAGTTGGAATAGTTGAACCTTTCGGCGTCAATCGGGCCTTGGTCCCTGTCGGGGGAACTTAGCCAATGCGAGTACATGTAAGGCAAAACCAAAGTATAGTCAAACGAAAGCTTTTTGCAAAAGTCAACGGTCGGCGTGTACATTACGCCAGTCTGCAAGGCGGCCTTAAACTTTGAGTCAAAGTTTCCCTTGGCCCAATCGTCGATGCTTATGTCGTCAACCGCAAAGGCAAGCGCGGCTTCAAAGCGGTCAAAGGGACGGAACTCAAACTGCAAGCCGTAAATGTCGTTGTCGCCCGCGTCAAACATTCCTTGCAAAAGAATGTAAGGCGCCGGAATCAAGTAGCTGGGATCAAAGCGCTCGCCGACGATTCCCGCCTCAAAGTAAGTGATTGAAAGCTGCTTGATCGGAGTAAAGCGGATGGAATGGAAGGCCAAGAATTTATTGGCGGTGTTCTCGCCCTTTGCGTTTGACGCGGCGATGGCGGAAATCGTTTGGCTGTACTGCCACTTTTCGGCCGCGTAGTTGACCAAAAGATTGTTCATGTGGCAAGAAAGCGGATTTAAGATAATGTTGTCATGGCCAAAAATGTTTGAAAAGCCGATTCTGTTGGCTCCGACGATTCCGCTTATCGTGGCGTTTCCTACGTTGAGGCCGGCTTCCATGTCCCAGTTTCCGTCAAGAGGACCAAAAGTGGCCGCGTCGCCCCAAGTGTTCAAGGGCTCGTTTTGGAAAGTCCTTAAGATTTCGCTAGACTCTGTTGACTTGTTGTGCAAGTTCAATCCAAGATTGTAGCCCAAGGCAATCCAATCCTTGAACAAAACGTCGCCAAAAAACGTAGGCTCGGCAAAAACGAATTTTGTCAACTTGTCCGAGCCCTTGTCCGAAGCCTTTAAACTTGCTCCGACTTCAAAGCCGACGTGCCAGGCTTTTCCAAAATATTTTTCGTAATAGTATTTGGCAGTCTCGGCGTCCGCTTCCGTTCCCTTTTCTATAGCCGCGTCAAGAATTTCTTTTATGACGCTGGCCGGATACGGACTGATTTGCGGCAAAAAACCGACATAGCCTTTGATTTGCCACTGTCGGGCGCTTTCGTAAAAATCAAGATTGGGATCAATCGTAACCTGAGAAAAAGCCGCCGCTCCGATAAAAAGCGACGCCACAAGCGCGAACAATTTTTTATTCATAATGAGACTTCTCCTTAATCTTAGTAAATTTTATTCTGGCGCCCAAAACAAGCTCAAAGGAAACTTCTGTCTTTCCGACTTCATGGCCGGAATTTAAAATCACGGCAAGCGAAGGCTGGGCCATAAAGTCAAGCCATGCGTTAAGGCTGTAGCGTCCGTAAAGGGTGACAACGTTGACAAACTCCGGCGTTCCTGTTGGAGCGGCGCGGTTGCGGCCGTTCTTGTATTCATTTTGCTGGATTTTTGTCGTTCCGTCAGCGTAAGTGACATAAGGGTAAACCCAATTGTCCATGTTGGCGTTGCTTACGTTTAAGACTCGCGGGCCCCAGCCGACTTTAGAAAAAATATCCGGATCGGACAGTTCGCCGCGCGCCAAGAAAAGGTACTTAAAGCCGGCGGCCCATTTTTTTGGAACCTCGTAGGAGGCGTGAAAGCTTGCGGCCACCGTGTCAGGGCCGTAACGCGTTCCTATCCAATCGTAAAAGTCCTTTGAGCCGGAATTGCTTTCGGAAGACGTTCGGACAAAAGACCAATTGGGGCTTGAGTTTATGTACAAGTACGGCTGAGCGTAATAACCTTCCAAATTAAAGTGAAGGTGGCCCTTTTGCAAGGGAATGTACGACTCAAGGCCCAGCTGTACGCCCATCGCGTTGGGAACGTAATTGTTCTTGTCCGCGTTGTCGTCGTCCAATTCAACAGGAAGCTGGAATTGGGTCATAGACCACAAGGCAAAAACGCGCAAATATTTTACCGGCGCGACGTTGGCCTTGATTCCAAAGAAGCTTCCGACATCTCTGCCCTCCGCCTCATAGTCAAGCCAAGAAGCGTAGTTGTGCAAGAACATCATCGGGTTAAAAAAGCGCAAGTCCATCTCGCCGTAAGGAAGCGCGGCTTCCATAAAGGAAATCTGGAACTTTTTTCCGATTCTTGCGTCAACCTTGTGCGCGTAAAGGTAGCGGCGGTTGTTGTACTGAGTGATTGATCCGGTGTATTGAACGATCGGCGAGTAAACCGTAAAAGCCGCGCTTGTGGCGTCGGTCAAATACTCGGACTGGATGATGGAACCAGTCTCCGCGCGGCCAAAGGACTGGCTCATGTTTGTCACGCGAATGTTAAAGCCTACAGTGTCGGTAAAAGCGTAGCCGATTGAGCCGTATGCGTCGTGCGGAAAGTTTACGTCAAAATTTTTGGGATTGTACGGAACGTTAAAATAAGTGTCGTTGTCATTGGCCGCGCTCTTGTTGATTCCTGCAAAGATGTCCGCGTAAAAAGAAGCGTAGTCGCCGACGCCAATCGTCACCGGCGCTTCAAGAAAATGCTGTTTTTCAAAACGGTCGTAAAACCAACGGACGTTTTTGTTTGTCTTTACATAGCCTTCCAAGTTGAGCGCCGGCTCGGCCCTAACCTGCACTATCGAAGCGTTGACAGAGCAAGAGCTGTCTTTCATATAGTCGATGATGTTGTCGTAGTGAACTTTTCCGGCCTCGCTCAACGAATCGTAGTCGATCTCGCCAAGCATCGCCTTGACTTGATTCAAGCTTATCGGAGATTGGTCGGAGAACTGGACAAGGCCGCTCTCCTGTTCCAAAATCTGGAGCGAATCGTAAATCCAATGGCGGCTCTTTAAAAGAGTTTGCCCGCCCCTTCCCGGCTTTTGGGCAAAAGCGTTAATGGCAAAAGAAAAAAGAATGGTTGCAAAGAAAATCGAGCGCGCTTTCATTGCGCCTCCGGCGACGAGGCGGCCGCGGAAGAAGCGCCATTATCCATTTCTTTGTCGTGCTTGTCTTTTAGCAAAAAGTCAAAGTTGACCGGCTTTTTGGCGATGCGGCAAAAGTCGATTCTGCAAGAAAGAGCCATCTCAAAGCCTTGTTGGAAGTTTCCAGACTTGTTGTTGTGGTTAAAGACAAAGATGTACGCGGGCTGGCAAACCACAGTAAGCCATTTGAGCGGAGACCAAGAGGCCTTTAAGTAAATGACGTTGTCGTATTCGGCGGTTCCGTGCGGGCTTGAAAACTCGCGGCCGTACTTGTACTTTTCGTTGTCAACGTAAATCCAATGGCGGGCAAGGTCCTTGTCGGTCGTGCTGCCGTTGATCCAGCCGAAATTAGTGAAAATATTAAAGTTGGAAAACTCTCCGCGGGCGGCAAAAATGTAGTTCAAGTCAAGCGACCACTTTCCGGGCTTTTCGTAGCCGACGGACAATTTGCCGGCGATCGAGTCGGGGCCGACGGGGCTTCCAATCCATTCATAGTCGGGGCCGCCGTCGTCGCCCTTGGCCGAAACCAAAGACCAGTTGGGGCTTTGCTTAATCCACAAATACGGCGAGGCGTAGTAACCTTCAAGATTGAATTTTAAGAAGCCGCCCGCAAGCGGAAACTGCAAGTCAACGCCGCCCTGCAAGCCGCGGCCTTCGGGCAAGGCTCCCGCTCCCGAAGTTTGCTCTGTGAACATCTGGTGCTCGGTCTTTGAGATCAAGGCGTAAAGGCGCAAGTTTTTGCAAGGAACGTAATTGAACTTCACTCCCATGTAGGAAATCCAATCGTAATGGTTGTTCAACTCGTAGGCGTGGAAAATGCCAAAGGGGTTCAAGAACTTCATGTCAAAGACATCGTAGGCCGCGCCGCCTTCCAAGAAGCCAAAAGTAAAGCGCCTCCAAAGCCTAAAGTCAATCTCGTGGTTGTACATCGTCTCTTTTTGGTTAAGCTGCTGGACGTTGAAGGCGTAGGTAAAAATCGGCGAATACAAGCGGAAGGTTCCGTAAGGAAGATCGGAAAGCCAATCGCTTTGGATTACGCTTCCCAAAGAGGCGCGGCCGTAGTTGTGGCGGCCCATTCCAAAATTAAGGTTTATTCCAACGCCGTTGTCCCACCTATAGCCGGACGAAAGGTATGTCATATGCGTAAGGTTGGGGTCAAACGCGTCTTCGATAAAAATATGGTTTATGTAGTTGTCGTTCTTTAGCATGTAGGAACGTCTCTGTCCTACCGCAAGGCCCATGTAAACGGTCAAGTAATCGCTCAAAGTTATGCGAATCGGAATCTCGGCCAAGCGCTGGCGTTCGTGGTAGTTGTAGAGCCACTTTAGGTCCGAGTTGGATTTTGCAAAGACGTCAACGTTAAGCTTCGGCTCCAAGCCAAGCGAAAAAATTCCCGCGTCAAGCGAAAAATCAAATTGGCTAAAATATTCCTGGACTCGAAGGTACTGGTCCTGCGCGGGCTTGGACAATTTTTCGTAAGGGATTTCTTCCAAGATGCCCCTAAGCTCCATTATTGTGAGCGGAGTGTGGTCCACGAAATTCCATCTTCCAAAGTCTATTTCGATTTGCGAAAGAGCGTCGTAAACCCAATGTCCGCTGGGAACCAAGTCGGAGCCTCGCCTTGCGGCCGAATAAGAGGCGGCGCAAAGGGCCGCGGAAAGAACAAACATTGTTAAAATCTTCTTAAAATTCATTAAATAATCCCTAAAAATTGTGAAAAAATTATATCAAAGATTATGATTAAAATCAACACTTGCGCCCATTCATTATTTTCTTTATAATAGGGGAATATGAAAGCCCGTAACAAACACTTGCTTCAATGCCTGGCCTGCCTAACGATTGCCTTGGCGTATTTTTTCTTAAGCTACACGCCCTTGCAGACAGAATTGCATTTGCGTCCCGAATGGACTTGCGACATATTAAAAACGCCCGAAGCCGCCATGCAGGAGGCCCTTTTGCCCTTTAAGCTTGGAAACAAGGGCGGCTATTTTACCCATTCCGGAAAAGTCGTGACAATCGCCGACATTCCCTACAAGGCGACTTTTTCAAAAGACTTTTACGCCCTTTATTCAGAGGACTCCAAGGACATTCAAGTTTCAAGGCCAAACGGAAGCAACGCCTTTATGATTTATTCTCCGGGCTTTCCCTTTATCCAAGAAGACCGGGTCTTTGTTTTCGCTCCGGGCGGCTCGACGATCGCCTTTGTCAACAATTCAACAGGAAGCGTTGAGTCCGAATGGGAATACGCCGCTCCAATAACGGCCTTTAACTCCTCGCCAAAAGGAAGCGTCGTCGGATACGCGGACGGTCAGCTTACAATCTTTGACCAGTTTGGAAAAAAGAAGAACGAACTGGCTCCCGGCGGCAGCGACTACCCTGTCATCCTTGGAGCGGACATAAGCCAAGAGGGAAATTACTTTGCCTGCGTATCGGGCCTTGACCCCCAGCGCTTTGTCCTTTACCGCGACGAAGGAAACTACACAAAAATCATTTACCACGAATTCTTAAAGGTCAACCTTACAAGACAGACAAAAGTTTACTTTAGCAAGAACGACCGCTACGTTTACTTTGACTCAATCGACGCTTTGGGAATCGTTGACACGGAAAGCGGAAAGGCCGCCCACATTCCCCTTTCGGGAACAATCTTGGACATCCAAGAATCGCCGGTTGACAAAAGCGTGTTTGTCCTTAGCCGCTACCAGCAAAAGTATTACACAATTACAATTTTGGAAGATTGCGTAAAAAAGATCGGACAATTCTCTTTTGAAGCGGACGCGGCCTTTATATTGGCGGACGGAAACACTCTTTTCGTCGGCAAGGACAACAAGATTTCAAGGCTGTCTATTTCAAAAAGCTGAACGGGAGAAAAGAATGAAAAAAAATCTTTTTGCAAAAATCGCGACAACCGCGGCTCTTATGGCAATCGGCGGAGCGCTTTTTTCTTTCGGCTGGCCTGTAAAAAATTTAGACACCGAAAAAATGGTTCCCTCCTTTGCCCGAAACCAAAGAAATAGATTCAACGCCTCGCTGACTTTTCCCAACGCTCAAAAGGCAGTGGCCGCCGACAACGGAAAAATCATCGCGGTAATCACCGAGCATCAAAACGACGGAGACTGGTTTGAGTCGCCGCTCGGAAACGCGGCGATCATCAGCCACAACGACGACTTGATTTCTGTCTACGCAAACCTTGACGCAAAGAGCGCCCTTAACTTGCAGGAAAAATTCCAAGTGTCCGACGGACAAGAATTGGGCGACATCGCGTCTTCCGCTTGGACCGAAAACACGCAAAGCGGCGCGATGGAATTCCAAATAGCGGACACAAAGGCAAAGACTTACATAAACCCCTTGATCCTAATGCCGCGCTCGATAAAGCCTCCCCGCATTTACTTTGACGGAGTGACGATCGAAAACCAGTTTGGCCGCTCCTACAACTTGGCCACCTTGCGCTCCGTTCCCGCGGGCCCCTACACCCTTTACAAAAAGCGCCAGGCAAACGTCTCCCCCCACAGGGTGAAAGTTTACGTGAACGGAACGGAATTGGAAAAGATAAGCAAAGAAGTCCTCAAATGGCAGGACGGAAAAATTCTTATCGCCGGAAACAAAAACTACACAAGCGAGCAATTCTATCCGTCAGACGACACTGAACTCTTGGGCCATGTCCTTTTGCCGCACGGAGTCAACACGATTACGATAACAGCCTCGGACATCCATGAGAATTCGGTGACAGCCAACTACACAATATCAGGTTACTAAGATGGAACACAATATGATTTTGTCGGCCTCGGGCTGGCGAAAAGTTTTCGCTGAGAGCGGAATCGAATCCGATACGACCGCAAAAATCGGAAGCGACAACAAGGCGCTTTCTTTTTTGGCGGCCCAATCCTTTTTGGAATGGCTGCAAGCTCATGCCGCGAAATTAAACGGCGGCAAGCCCAAGAAGGCCGCGCCAAAAACGCCCAAAATCGTTGTGGCGACCGACACGCGCCCCACCGGCAAAGAAATCGCTGAATGCGTTTTGCGCGCTCTTGCCTTGGGAAAGGCAAAAATCGTATGGATTGGCGTGGCCGCCGCGCCGGAAATCATGGCTTTTGCCCGCGGCTACGACGCATTCATTTACATTTCGGCAAGCCACAATCCTATCGGCCACAACGGAATCAAGTTTGGCCTAAACGACGGCGGCGTCTTGAACGCGGCGCAAAACCTTGAAGTAAGAAAAATCTTTGAGCGCAAATTGCAAGAGGCGGAAACTGTTTGCAAGCCCAAGACTGCGGCCGCCTTTGCGGACACTGTCTCCAAGACAAAAATGGCCGCCAACAAAAAGGCCGCGCTCGCCTCCTACGAAAAATTTTCCCGCCTTGTTTCAAGCGGAACGGAAAAAGCCGCGGCGCAAAACAAATTCTTTTCGCAAATCAAAGCCGCCCTTAAAAAGAACAATGTCACGGTTTGCGCGGACTTTAACGGAAGCGCCCGCTGTCTTTGCATAGACAAAAAGTTTTTCACGTCAGTCGGCGCGTCCTTTAAGGCAATCAACGACAAGGCGGGAAAGATCGTCCACGAAATAATTCCAGAGCCGGAAAACCTTGTCCACGTGGCGCGCTTTGTCGAAGAAACGGCGGCCGCTTCTAGGGCTTGCAAGACTCAAACAATCATCGGCTACATGCCCGACTGCGACGGCGACCGCGGAAACATCGTATACTACAGCCAAAAAGAAGGCAAGGCAAAAATCCTTAAAGCGCAGGAAGTTTTTTCGATCAGCGTTTTATCGGAACTTGCTTGCGCCGCCTTGCAGCAAAAGAACGCGCGCCTTGCCGTCGCAGTAAACTGCCCGACATCAATGCGGGTAGAAGAAATCGCGGCCGCCTTTGGCGCCAAAGTATTTAGGGCCGAAGTCGGCGAAGCGAATGTGGTGAACCTTGCGCGTGAAAAGCGCGAGGCCGGCTATGAGGTGCCGATTTTGGGCGAAGGCTCAAACGGCGGAACGATAACCTACCCGGCCGCGGTCCGCGATCCCTTGAACACCGTAATGGCCTTGATAAAGCTTTTGTCGATAAAAGACGCATACGCGCTTTGGGCAAAGGCCCGCGGACTTCCGTTCAGCGAAAACTACACGCTGGACGACATCTTGGACTCGCTTCCAAAATACACGACGACCGGCGTAAGCGAAAAGCGCGCGATCCTAAAAATAAAGACAAGCGACCACGCCGTTCTTAAAAGGAATTTCCAAAAGGTCTTTGAGCGTTCCTTTAAAGAAGGAGCGGACGGCCTTTGCAAAAAATACGGCCTGGCCTCTTGGAAATGCGCCCTCACAAACGGAACAAAAGAAAAAATCGGCGCGACGGACTTTTCAAAAAGTGGAAAAGGCGGCCTAAAGATTTTGTTCTATCCCAAAAATTCGCGCAAGGCCTCTTCGTTCATTTGGATGCGTGGAAGCGGAACGGAGCCGGTCTTTAGAATCATGTGCGACGTTTGCGGAACGAACGCAAAAATGGAAAAAGAACTTTTGGCATGGGAAACAAAAATGCTTGCCCAAGCCGACAAAATACAGTAAACTTTTACCATAACACGCGGAGGTTATTTATGGAAAAGCAGGAAATATTGCAGAGAGCGAAAGCTTACATCGCCGAAGAAAAAGACGAGCGCTTTAGAAAAGAAGTCGAAGACCTTGTCGCAAAAGAAGACTACAAGGAGCTTGAGGACCGCTTTTACCAAACGCTTGAGTTTGGAACGGGCGGCCTTCGCGGAATAATGGGCGGCGGAACAAACCGCATGAACACGCTTGAAATCAACATGGCCACTCAAGGCTTGGCCAACTACGTAATAAAGGCCTTCCCCGAAAAAGCCAAGGCCGGAACTTTGAGCGCCGTTGTCGCCTACGACAGCCGCCTCAACTCTGACGTATTCGCCGAAGCGACGGCCCTTATCTTTGCCGCCAACGGAATCAAGGCCTACCTCTTTAGCGGAGTGCGCCCCACTCCCGAATTGTCATACGCGATTCGCGAGCTTAAGGCCGACACAGGCGTCGTCGTCACAGCCAGCCACAACCCAAGAATGTACAACGGCTACAAGGCCTACTGGAACGACGGCGCGCAGGTAATCGAGCCGCACGACAAGGGAATCATCGTAGAAGTCAACGCCGTAAAAGAAGTAAAGACAATCTCAAAGGAAGAGGCTCTTAAGAACGGCAGCCTTAAAATCATCGACAAAGAAATCGACGAAAAATTCTGGGCCATGTGCAAAGAGCAGCTTTTCCGCCCGGCCTTGATCAAAGAAAAGGCTTCTAGCGTAAAGATCGTATACACTCCGCTCCACGGAACGGGAGCCATGCACGTAGAAAAAGTTTTGGGCGACCTTGGACTTAAGGTAATCACCGTTCCCGAGCAGCAAAAGCCCGACGGAAACTTCCCGACTGTAGAAAAGCCCAACCCGGAAGAAGCCCCCGCGCTTAAGATGGCGCTTGCGCTTGGCGAAAAGGAAAAGGCCGACTGCGTAATGGCAACCGACCCGGACGCCGACCGCTTTGGAACAGCCTTCCCCGGAAAGGACGGAAAGTTTGTTTTGGTAAGCGGAAACCAAATGGGCGCCCTTTTGATGGAATACGTTTTGCTTAGCCGCAAGGAATTGGGAAAGATGCCCGCAAAGCCGGCCGTCGTCCGCTCAATTGTAACGTCTCCCTTTGGCGACGCGATTTGCAAAAAGTTCGGCGCAAAGATGGTTGAATGCTTGACAGGCTTTAAGTGGATCGCGGCGGCGCAAGCCCAAATGGAAAAGGACGGTTCATCCGAATACGTCTTTGGCTTGGAAGAAAGCTACGGATACAAGGTAGAAAAAGAAGTTATGGACAAAGACGGAGTAAGCGCCGCCGCAATGTGCGCCGAAATGACCTTGTACTGGGCCAGCCAAGGAAAGAGCGTATTGGAGCACTTGGACGACATGTGGGCCGAATACGGATACTTTGAGGACCGCGCGATCAGCCAGTACTTTGAAGGACCGCAAGGCCCGACAATCATGGGCGGCATTATGACCAAGCTCCGCACAGAAGGCCTTAAGTCTTTGGGCGGAAAGAAAGTCCTCCAGATTAAGGACATCCAGCAGAGCGTTTCATTTGACCCGGCCAATCCCGGAGCCAAGACGCCGATCAACCTTCCCAAGAGCAACGTATTGCAGTTCATCCTAGAAGGCGGAACGATTGTCAGCGCCCGTCCCAGCGGAACGGAGCCAAAGATCAAGTTCTACATCAACAGCGCCCTTCCGCCGGCTGGAGCCTCCGGCTTGGCCCAAAGCAAAAAGGACGCCGCGGTCCTTTGCGACGCGATAAGCGCCGACATCAAAGCGATTCTCGATGCCGCCGCAAAATAACGCGGCCTTTAGTCCCGTCAAATTGCTAAAAGACTACAGAAGGCTACGCCGTTTGATTAACGAAAACGGCGCGGTCTTTTGCGCCTTTGACGTCGAAACGACGGGGCTAAGCTACAAAAAAGACAAGATAATTGAATTAGGCGCTGTCCGCTTTGACAAGAGCGGCGTCCAAGCCACTTACGATTCCTTTGTTCAAATAGACTTTTCCCTACCGCCAATCATAACAAGCATAACCCACATCACGGACTCGATGCTGGAAGGCGCTCCCGACATTCAAAAAGTAATGAAGGACTTTGAAGATTTTTCAAAAGGCTGCGTTCTTGTGGCGCACAACGCGCAGTTTGACTGGAACTTTGTCAACGCCGAGCGGACGACGCTTGGAATGAAGGAATTAAAAAACAAGGCCATCGACACCTTGGACTTGGCGCGATGGGCCTACCCTGTAAACAAAAAATACAACTTGCAGTATTTGGCAAGCGGAATGAAAATCGACGTCCACGCCGCTCACCGCGCCAATGACGACGCGCGAGTCTGCATGGAAGTCTTTTTACGCGCCGTCCGCGACACGGATTCAGTGCAGAAGTGATTACTTGCAGCGATTTTTGCAGTGTTCGCAACCGCAGCCGCAATTTGATTTTCCGCGAATCTTGTTTCTTACAAGGCTAACGATTATGGCGACGACAATTGCCGCCATAATCACGCCCACAATTAGCGTCCCCATTGGCTCACACCTTGACGGAAAGCGTTTTCGCTTCGCTGTACTTCTTAAAGAAGAGCGCGTAACCGACGCAAGCAAGCGCGGCAAAAGCGGCGATCAAGCCAACTACATTGACGCGGCCGGCAAAGGCGTTTCCAAACTGGTTTACCATCAAAGCGACGACATAAGCAAAGCCGCACTGCCAGCCGATTGCAAACCATGTCCACTTGGCGCTGTTCATCTCGCGGCGGATCGCTCCGATAGCGGCAAAGCAAGGCGCGCACAAAAGGTTGAATACCAAGAAAGAATATCCGGCCACGCTCGTAAAGGCCTGGGCCAAGGCTTGGTAAACCGTAAGATCTCCCGCGCCGTAAAGAATGCCCATCGTGCCTACGATGTTTTCCTTTGCGACAAGGCCAGTGATTGAAGCGACTGTCGCCTGCCAATTTCCCCAGCCAAGCGGAGTGAAAATCCAAGCGATGCAGCTTCCGATTTTTGCCAAGATTGAAGAATCAAGCTGGTCTTCGGCCAACATGCCAAAGCCTTCTTCGGTCCAACCAAAGA
Source organism: Treponema sp. (assembly GCA_016290995.1). Taxonomy (GTDB): domain Bacteria; phylum Spirochaetota; class Spirochaetia; order Treponematales; family Treponemataceae; genus Treponema_D. The sequence goes on from JAEEVR010000016.1 coordinate 34,079, forward strand.
ATGTGGTGAACCAAACGACGATTGTGGAAAGCAAAATGATTGTTCCAGCTTTTTTGATGAACGACCAGCCGCGTTCCCACATTGAGCGGAGAACGTTGCCCAAGGTCGGCATATGATAGGCCGGAAGCTCCATTACGAAGGGAGCGGGATTTCCAGCGAACATCTTTGTCTTTTTAAGAATGATGCCCGAAATTACGATCGCGGCCATTCCGACAAAGTAAGCGCTTGTGGCAACCCATGCCGCTCCGCCAAAAATCGCTCCGGCGACCATCGCGATAAAGGGAACCTTGGCGCCGCAAGGAATGAATGTTGTAGTCATAATCGTCATGCGGCGGTCGCGCTCGTTTTCGATCGTGCGGCTGGCCATAATGCCAGGGATGCCGCAGCCAGTTCCAACCAACATCGGAATGAACGACTTGCCGGAAAGTCCGAACTTGCGGAAAATGCGGTCAAGAACAAAGGCGATACGCGCCATATAGCCGCACGCTTCCAAGAAGGCAAGCATCAAGAAAAGAACCAGCATTTGCGGAACGAATCCAAGAACCGCGCCGACGCCGGCAACAATTCCGTCAAGGATAAGGCCGCTAAGCCATTCGGCGCAGCCAATCTTTTCCAAAAGGCCTCCGACCAATACAGGAACGCCGGGAACCCAAATGCCGTAGTTGGCGGGATCAGGGCCTTCCTCTCCGTACTTGTCGGCCATCGCTTTCGCTTCGACGGCGGCCTCGTCGGTAATCTCTATCGGGTCAGAAAGCTCAAGCGTTTCTTCGTCCTCTATTACGTATGTCGTCTCTCCGTTGTCCAAGGCTTCCAAAATTGCCGGCGTGTCGCCGTACTCTTCGGCCGCCGCTTCGTAGGCGCTTGTTCCGATTCCAAACAAGTGCCAGCCGTCTCCAAACAAACCGTCGTTGGCCCAGTCGGTGGCAGCCGCTCCGACTCCGACCATCGCGATCCAGTAAACAAAGAACATAATGCAGGCAAAAATCGGAAGGCCCAGCCAGCGGTTTGTGACTATGCGGTCGATCTTGTCTGAATGAGTAAGGCGGCCTGCATTGGCCTTTTTGTAACTTGACTTTAGAATTTGAGCGATGTAAATGTAGCGCTCGTTCGTAATGATGCTTTCGGCGTCGTCGTCCAATTCTTTTTCGGCGGCCTTTATGTCGTCTTCAATGTGGGCAAGCTTGTCCGCGTCAATTTTAAGCGACTCCATGACTTTTTCGTCGCGCTCAAAAAGCTTGATCGCGTACCAGCGCTGGCGTTCCTCCGGAAAATCGTGAACGATAGCCTCTTCGATATGGGCAAGCGCGTGCTCCACCGGGCCGCTAAAGGAATGCTGCGGAACAGTCTTTGTGGCTTGCGCCGCGGCGATCGCTTCTTCGGCGGCTTCCATTACGCCGTCTCCCTTGAGCGCTGAAATCTCAACGATTTTGCAGCCCAACTGACGGGAAAGTTCAGGAACGTCGATTTTGTCGCCGGCCTTTTTTACCAAGTCCATCATGTTGAGCGCGATTACAACCGGGATTCCAAGCTCAACAAGCTGAGTGGTAAGATACAAGTTGCGCTCAAGGTTTGTGGCGTCAACGATGTTCAAAATCGCGTCGGGGCGTTCGTTTACAAGATAGTTTCTTGCGACAACCTCTTCCAACGTGTAAGGCGAAAGCGAGTAAATGCCAGGAAGGTCTGTCACTACAACGCCGTCATGTTTTTTAAGCTTTCCTTCTTTTTTTTCTACGGTTACTCCAGGCCAGTTTCCTACAAATTGATTGGATCCTGTAAGAGCGTTAAAGAGCGTCGTCTTTCCGCAGTTTGGGTTTCCAGCAAGAGCAATTTTGACATTCATTTTATTCCACCTCTATCATTTCGGCATCGGCTTTTCTTAAAGAAAGCTCGTAGTTTCTAACATTCACTTCTATAGGATCTCCCAAAGGAGCGACTTTTCTTACAAAGATTTCAACTCCCTTTGTAACGCCCATGTCCATAATGCGGCGTTTTACAGCGCCTTCGCCATGAAGGCGGACAACTTTTACAGTGTCGCCCACCTTAACGTCCTTTAACGTATTCATATTTTCCTCCAAAATTATAAACAGAAATAGCGCCGTCAAACCATGACGCGGCGAGCCATGTCTTCGTTGATGGCAATGCGGGACTCTTTTACTTTTACGATTACGTTTCCGGCAAGAGAATTGACAATTGTTACGGTTCCGCCAACCGTAAAGCCAAGGTTTTCCAAGTGGCGCCTGGCCTCGTCGTTGCCGCCGATTTTCTTTATGACTTGCTCAACTCCGGTTGTCGCATAGACTAAGGGAATCACTTTTGTCTCCTCTTTGTAACTAATATACAATATATATTAGTCTATGCTTACTGTCAATAGTTTTTAACAACTTTTTTCAATCTTTTGGCAAAAAAAATCCCCCGACAAGCGGGGGAATTTTGCGCCAACAACGCTCACAAAACCGATTGTAACAACCAAAAGACTTGCCCGAGCGTTACCCGCGCGGAGCGGTAGCCGGATCGATGGGACTTCCGTTCCTAAAGACCATAAGCGTTAGGCGGCTTTCCTTGCTGATGGAATCGACGCCAGCCGTTCCGATTGTGTCGCCGTAAACGACGTAATCGCCCTTTTGAACGCTAATGCTGGACATACCGGTGTATGCGTAAATCAAGCCGGTCTTGGACTGGACAAAGACAACTTCGCCAAAGCCGCGGTATGAGCCGCAGTACATTACCGTTCCGGCCATAATGTTCATAATCTTTTCTTTTTTGGCGGCGCTAAGCTGAACGCCCGACACCTTTCCGTTAACGTAAGTGATGCGGGGATTCTTTACAGGCCAAACCAAACCCGACGAACTCTTTGCCGAAGAATACTTTCTGGGATCCGCGTCCTTTAGGTCAAGCGAACTTGCGGCCACCGCTTGGGAAGCCTTTGCGGGAACCTTAAGCTTTTGACCGGCCTTTAGCGAAGCGTCGCTGCCCAAATTGTTAAGGGCAAAAAGCTCGGCGACTTTAATGCCGCGCTCGCGGGCGATTCCGTAGTAAGTGTCGCCTTTTTGGGCAACGTATGTTTCAAGATTTTCAGTTGAGTATGAAGAGCCTGACGAAACCGAAGCGGAATTCAAGGTCGCGGCGTTTTCGATGTCGGGCGTTGGAATGTTAAGCTTTTGTCCAAACTTAAGGACGTCGCTTTCGCTTAAGCCGTTGGCCGCGCGAAGCTCGCTTACTGTGATTTGATACTTACGACTGATTGAATAAAGAGTCTCGCCTTTTTCAACCAAATGAGTGGTATCGGCAAAGACGGCCGACGCCATCAAAACTAAAGAAGCGCGAAGGAAAACTCTTAAAAAACTTTTGCTGACTTTCATACCCTTATATTATCGGCAGAAAATCAGCAAAAGTTGAATTTAATTATTTCGCGCTTTTTGTTGTTTTCTTTGCGGGAGCCTTTTTGGCGGCGGCCTTTTCGCCAGATCCTTTGTCGGCTGACTTCAAGATCTTTTCCCGCTTTGAAATTTCTTTGGTGAATGTAGAAATAGTTTTTAGCAATTCAGAAACTTCAGCGTCGTCGGCGGTCAAAGGAGCGGCGTTCTTGGCTGACAATTTTGTCGCGACAAGCTCGCCCAACGAAGCGTAAGCCTTCTTTACTTTTGACTCAAACTGCTTTTTTTCGGCCAAAACCATTCCCAAGTCGCCATAATTCTGGATGGCAGTTCCGGCTTTAGACAAGCCCTTTTTTGTAGCGGAGAATCCAGTCTTAAGGCCAGCCTTGATGTCGTTCCAAATCTTAGAAGCCTTTTCTTTTGTTTCCTCTTTCATATTAAACTCCTATATAAAAATTATAACGCGCTTTTTTAAATCCGTCAAATTATTTTTGCCGCAAGCAAGGTAAGGTCGTCAAGCTGCTCGTCTTCCCTAAGATAGCTGTAATGCAAGTAGACGTTGTCGGCCTGCTCGTCGTCTTTGTTGGAACAATAGTATTCGTACAAGTTGAAGTGTTCCTTTAAGAAGGCGTCGATCCTTCGGTCTACGCGAACAGTGTCCTTTTCGCCGGCGTTTTGCGGCTTGTAAAAGCGGAAAACTTTTTCGACTGAGCAAAGCGCAAGGATTACCTCCTCCGTAGAGCCCGCGCAGTTGGTAAAGTCAAACTCAAGGACTTCGTTGGGAACGGGATTATGGTACTTTTTAAGAACGTACTTTTGCTTGTTCAACACCGCCTCGATGATTTCTTGGATGCGTTCGTTTTCCATTTGTTCGCTTTCGCTTCCAACCTTATGGTTTTCGTGAACGCCGTCTTCCGGTCCGTCTTGGCATTTTGTCACGTTGAATTCCTGGTCGCGGAATTTGCGCGTTGATTCCTCGATGCCGTCAGTGTAAAGGAAAAGAACGTCGCCCTTGTTAAGGCGGGTCTTTTCAATCTTGAATCCGCCCTTCATCTGCACCATAAAGGTTGGAAGCGGACCGGCGGCTGGAGTTTCTTGCAAGGTCAATGTCTTTTGCTTTTTGGCGGAACTGTCGTAAATGTGAACGATGTTGTCGCCGGCGTTGCAAAGGTTAACTTCGCCAGTCGCGGTGTCAACCAAAACCAAAATCAACGTGGCGAATTTTCCCTTGATTCCAAGAGACTCGATAAAGTCGTTGATTTGAGTTACAAGGATGTCCAAGCCGACGCCGGATTTTTTTGGCGACCAGTTTTCATAATATTTTCGGAACAAGGTCGCGACTACGGTCATGATAAGGGCGGCTGGAACGCCGTGGCCCGAAGCGTCGCATTTGATCATAACGTAATGGTTTTCGTCCAGTTTTTTGTAGTCAAAGTAGTCGCCCGAAACTTCGCTGGCGCCTTCGTAGTAGCCAAAGCACTGGAAGTTCTTGTCGTTCAAGATCGCGACCGTTTGCTTGGCGCCGGAATTGTCAGGCGTCAAGGGCAAGAAGGCGCGCTGAACGACCTTACCGTCCATAGCCAAGTGTTCGTCTTGGGCGGCCTTTACCAAGTCGCGGGTCATTTCGTTCACGCTGTCGCCCAGCTGGCCGATTTCGTCGCGGCTTTTGATTACGATTTCCTTGCCCGCAAGTTTTTCCTTGTTGACGGTGTTTCCGATCATTACTACGTGGCTTGCAAGGCGCTTGATCGGGCTTACGATTACGCTGGCCAAAACCCAAGAGGCGATGATGCCGATCAAAACGGCAAAGAGCGAAACGGCAAGCGCCGTATAGACGATTGTCCTTCGGGCTCCGTCTATGGCTTGAATCAAGCTTACAGTAGAAACCGAGATGAATACAATCGCGCGCACGTAAGTTTGCGAAGTGCCCTGGCGGTAAAGAACAGGCCGATAGAACAAATACTCGGTGTTCTCTCTGTCAAGCAAGGCGGAATTGTATTCCGGGAAGCTTCCCGTCGCGCCTTCGGACATTTCGTTCAAGGTTCTTGAAAGGCGCGTTGAAAGTTCGGTTGTGATTACGGCGATTTCCTCTCGCCTCTTTATCGAAACGGCGTCCGACCTAAGAGCGATTGACGCGCCTTCGGCGTTTAGGGCCGCGATGTTCTTTGCGATTTCTCCGGCGCTCTGGGCGGCTTCTTGGTTAAGCTCTTGGCATATATCGGAAGCCGAAAGCATTGTTTGGTCAGTGATCTTAGAGACTCCAGGAGTGAGAATCTCTGTGTCGATCTTTTTTGACAAATCTGAATCGTTTGACGCCCAAAGGAAATCCAAGCCGCCCGATCCTTCGTCGTTAGAAGAAAGGCCCGCGATGCTTACAAAGTTGGCTTCGCTAATGGCGGCCGACTGTTCCGGCAAGGCGCTCAATTCCAAAACGTTTTGCGTAGGCATGTAAGCGCGCGCTCCGCTTGCGATGCTGGAAAGCAAAACATTGACGCGTTCCTCCAAACCTACAGACAAGGTTCTTTCTTGGGAACGAGTCATAACATAGCCCAACGGCAACGAAACCAAAAGGATCGCCATAAAGACAATCATCGCGGTGAACGACATAAGCTTTAAGCGCAAGCTTGTTCCCCGCCGATTCAGGACTTGAATCTTTTTCTTTTTTTCCAGCGGCATAAGGTCTCCTGAAAGAAGCGCGTTGATTTCTTTTTTCACAAGGACAGCTTCCTTAGCGGAAAGAGCCAATCCTCGCGCCGCAAAAATCAAGGCGCCTAGCGCGATTATGATAATGATCGCAAACAGAATGTCTCCTGTTCGCGTAAAGAATTTTCCAGTGTCGTAAACTCTTTGCCAAGCGGGCTTGTAAACGTAATTGGCGGCAATCTTTACCGTTCCGTTTTCGCTGATCTCAAAGGCCGACGGCATTCTGTAAACGCCGCGGTCCGAGTGGTAAAGGGTTATTGTGTATGTTCCCTGGGGAATCGTGTTGTCAAGCTTAATGCCGGCGATTCTTTCGTCGCTGGCCAAAGAATAGTCTCCGTCCCTTAAGTTAAACTCAAGCGAATACGGCTCTTTTGCGTCTTCCTTGGAAATTACGATTTTGTAAACCGTTCCGTCATACCTAAAGCCGGAACCGCGCAACTCCAAAGAACTGCTTCCAAAAATGTCAGAGTTTTTGCTTACAGACGAAACGCGCGTAAAGGGCTCGTACTTGTTTGCGTAAACGGTTACAAAGGCAGGCTCGCCGACGTTTCCGGCCTTGTCGATGGAGCGAACGCTAAAGGTATAGACGCCGTTCCTGCGGTTGGCAAAACGAGTCGATGTGTTTCTTGTTTGAACAGCCGCCGCAGGAGCGCGAGGCTTTAGCGAGCCTTCGGGATTCTTTTGCTTAAAGGCGGCAAGCAAGTTTGAAAGCTCCGCGTCGCTTATAGTCGTCGGATGGCGCTTAGAGGTGAACAGTTCTTTTGGAAGGTTTTCGACTTTTTCTAGGTTGAATGAATAACCTTCGATTTCTTCGTCTTCTGATTCATCGCGCCAGCTAAAGGCAAGGTCGTTGCTTAGGGCAAAGCCAATCGAATCCGCTTGCGGGCCAGTGATTACTGGCGGCTTTGGCGGAGTCAAATCCCTGTAATAAGAAATCGTCGCGTTGTCAGACCAGTTTCCGGCGTAGTCAACCGCCCTAACCTTTAGATACCAATTCTTTTCGGCAGGCGCCTTGACTGAAATCGTGTTCTCTTTTGGAAGGTTCATCAAAGATGTCGGAGCGTCTTTGTTTGGATCCTGTGTCCACAGCCAAGAGTAGCCGCGGATGCCGGAAGAATCGGTGGGCAACGAAACCCTAAAGCGAACGTTTTCGTCGCGGCTTCTTTGGCCCAAAGCGTAAGAAAGAGGCGTGATTGTAGGAAGCAAAACCGTGTGGTCGCTTTCCAGCCTATATATCCAAGAAGAATTGCCGCTCGATCCCTGCCAAACAAAGGCAAGAGTCTTGCCCTCGTCCGTAATCATCGGATAGACAAAAGTCGCGGCGCTTCTTTGCGGAGAAAGAACGATTTGATCGCCCCACAAAGTTCCCTGTCGCTGGGTAAAGTAAACTCTTTCAAAGCCGCTTCTTGTGTCAAACCAAACCAAGCTTAGGTGATTGTTATGGCTGAACAAAATCGGTCGGTTTGCGTTGCCGGCGGTTGAAATCCTTTCCGTTCGGCCCAAAATGTTTCCGTCGTTGTTCAACTGGGCAAAGTAAACGCTTGAGTTTTCTGAATTGTAGGGAGTGCGTTCCCAAGCGATGTAATTGCTTTGCTCAAAGCGCGCCAAAGTCGGACGCTGGTCGCTGGACAAATCGTTTTCGGAACCTGTGGCAAGCATTACAGGATTTGACCAAGAAGATCCGCCGCTAGAAGAAAGCGTTGAAAAAAGCTTGTATACGATTCTGGATTGAGTTCGATACTGCGCTTGGAAGACGACCAGCTCGCCTTTTGGCGTTGAAAGCAATACCGGCAAAAATGGGTTAAGGCTTTTTTGCGCCGGAGAGAACTCGCTAAAGTCATTCCAGTTTATTCCATCGCGGCTTTTGGCGTAAAGCATCGTAAAGCTTTCGTCGCGGCCCAAAGAAGTAAAGACGATAAAGCCGCCGTTGTGCAAATCGTAAACGCGGGGAGCTACAAGCGGAAGGTTTTGCTTGCTAAACTTTTTTTGGTTAAAGGAAACGCCGCCGTCAGAGCTTGTGTAAATCGAAATTGTGTTGGCGTCAGAAAGAACGCTTACCGCCAAGACGCCGCTTGAATTCATCGCGGCGCTGTAAAGGTCGGGAATTTCTCCGGAATACGGAAAGGGACCCGCAAAACGATTGGCTTCTTCCCACTTTCCGTCCTTGTAAAATTGAACCATTAAGTATATAGAAGATTTCTTTGCGTCAACTTCTTGCCACACCGCCGCGGCTATTTGTCCGTTGGAAACGGCGCTAGGAAAGCACACGCCGCTAGAAGATACGCGGACTGGATTTTCCCAAAAGTAATTTTGTGCCGCCGCTCCCCTTGCAAGCAAAAGAAAAAGAGAAAAAATAACTGCGGTCAAAAAGCGGTTCTTACGCATTTCCTTCATTATACCAATATTCGTTCCAAAGCGCAAATCATAGGCAGGCCGCCGTCACATTCGCGCTTGGACTTGTTTTTGCAAATCCAAAATCTTAGATGACCTTCGGTTGGCGGGCGTCTGCAAAAGCTGCTCGACAATCGTGTAGGCTCCAATTACATTGTTGTTTCTCAACTCCTGAATCGCTTGGTTATAGCTCGCCTCGTCCGCGCTAGAAAGAACGACGGCGGCCTTTCCGCCGACCGCGATTTGGATTCTGTCCTTAAGCATAATCGCATTGTCGTTGTTGGGGTTCAAGGCAATCGCCTGGTCAAGCCTGCTCAAAGCCTGGCGCAAAATTTCTTCGTTGCCCTTTGCGCTTGAGTAAAGCCTTTGCGCTTCCTGCGTCAAACTGTTGGAACGGCGGATTCCGCTTTGGTCAACCGGCTTTTGCCTGATTCCAAGCTCAACCTCAACGTCATAAATCAACTTGCTAAGTCCAGGATAGCCAGGCCTAATCTCGGCCAAGTCAAGCAAGTCGCTGTAGCCCTGCTGCTGGGTTGACGGAGACTTTACGTTTTGGCGGGCGGCTTGAACGCGGCGCGCGAATGATTCGTTAAACTGCGCCGGATCAATCAACTCGTCGATGCGCAAAGTCAAAAGCGCCGCTTCTTGGTTCAAAGGATAAACCATTTGCAGCTCTTGCAACTTTTTCTTGGCTTCGGCCAAAATCGTCAAGGCCTCGTCGCGGTTTCCGCTCTTAATCAAAGCGGAGCCTTGGTCAAAGTATTGGTGGGCGTTGCTCAAAATCTGCGACATTTCCGGATAAAGCGGAGCGGTCGGCTTGATTTCGCGGCCGGTCTTCATGCTAAGCGCGTTTTGAACCAAAAGCTTAAGGTTCTTGATCTCTTCGTCTTCCTCAACGTTTGTGACGGCCCAACGGCTTTCGGCGCGGTTAAGGAGATTTTCTGCGTTCTCAAAGTCGCCGGCGTAGTAATCGTTCTTTGCGCGAGTCTTAAGGGCGCGCACTTCGGCAACGATAAGCCTGTTTTCGGCCTCGTTGATTCTTAAGCCCAAATCGGCAAGGTTTTTGTCGGTGGACTGGCGCAAGGATTCTGATTCCTGGTGGGCCAAAGACTCGTTGTACAATTCGCGGGCGCGCTGCAAGTCGTTTCTTGCGTTGGAGAATTTGTCGGCGCGGTAATTGCTTTCGGCCCTTCTGTAAATTTCGTCAGCTTGGTTTTGCGCGCTTTGGGCCAATACAATCTCTTGGCGCGCCCTGGCGTTAATGTCAACGCCTTGGCTTGTCCACTGGTCAAGCGAGGCCATTGTCGAGTTCAACTTTTGAACGGTAGACTGGCTTTGCTTGGGATTTCCGCGCAAACGGTCAAGCATCAAAGCCAAAAGGCTCTTGTCCGAAGAAAGAGTGTCTTGAACTGTTTGAACTTTTTGAACGGCCTCGCGCGGGTAATGAGTTTCCAAAAGGTTTTCGGCTTCGGCGTAAAGGTTCTGGTAGTTGCCCGAAAGGCTGTCAACCGCTTTTTCCGTATGGTCCGAAAGGTTCTTCCAAGCGGCGGCGGTCTGCGCCACAGACGAGTTTTTAGCAAGCTCGTTTACGCCTTGATAATAGTCCAAGATGTTCTTAAAGTCCAAAATCTTGTCAACAAACTTTGCGTCGCCGGCTTTTTTGTCGGACTTGCTTCTCTGCTCTTCCGCGGAAGTCTTGTATTCCAAATACCAAGTTTCGTTCAAGTTGGCAACGGCCTTTCTTTCGGTTTGGTCAAGCGCGCCCAAAATCGAAAGCAATTCCTTTGAGTACGAGTCGTCGCCGCGCGCGTCGGCCAAGGAGTCTTGCGGTATCTTTAACGAAGCCAGGCGCTGCGAAGCGGCCCTAAAGTCGGCCAAGTTAGAAACCGACGCGCCCGTTCCGTTAACAAAGTCTTTGGCGCTCCTCATAGAGCTTGCAAAAAGCGGAGTCGCTTCGCCAAACGCTTGTCCAGAGCGGTCCCTTCTTAACTGATTCAAAGAGCATACGTTAAGCGAAAGGTTTGCAAAATTGTTTGCGTCAACCAAACGCAAAGCGTCGGGCGAGTACGAAGGCTCCAAAGCCTTTTGAAGCGGAGCCGCCTTTACATACTCTTCAAACTTTTGGTTTACGGTTTTGTGCAAGGCCTTCTTGCAGTTGTCCATCATGTAATTCCACTCGCAGTCAACCGCTCCCAAAACGCCGGAGTTTTCGATGTTGGAAACGCCAAGCGTAAAGCGGGTCATAAAGGAAATGTATGAGGCTTCGGTAAGCTCTGGGTTTTGCCTTTTAAGCTGGGCAAAGACTTGGTCAAAGCGGCCGCCGGTGTTCTGAATTTGGTTTCTTACGCCGGCAAACCTTTCCATCTGCGCGTAAAAGCCTTGCCAAGCGCGCATAGAGTTTTGGTAGTTGCCCGATTCAACCGCCTGGATAAAATTCTTGTAGGCGTCGTTCCAGTCAGAACGCGCCGAAAGATAATTTTGCGTAAGGCCGTTAAGTTCGTTGGCGATTTGCGTTACGGTGTTTTGAAGAGCAACGGGGTTTTCGTCGTAGAACTCGTCGCGGTACATATAATAGCCGCTTTGAATCAAAGCGATAGCGTCGGAGTACTTTTGGTTTGAAGCGTTTTTGGCGCCCTCTTCCAAAAGGCGGCGGAACTGGGCGCGGTAATATGTGAACTCGGCGGCGGCTTTGGCCTGGCGGATAAAGGCCAAGTGCTCTTGCGTGGGATGCTTTTCCAACGACTCAAGCTCTTTGATAACAGCCAATTTTTTTTGCGCGTTCTCAGGCTCTTTTTCCATTACGTCCAACAACTCGTTGGCAAGGCGGGTGTAATACGACCTGGCCCTTTGGATGGCGTCAACTCTTCTTTGAGCCGCGTCCAAGTCCTCCGGATTTCTTTTCATGTAGTCGGAAAGTTCCAGCAAAGCGTTGTCGTAATCAGTCTGCTTAATAAGGGCGTCTATCTCGCGCAAAGACATGCCTTCCGCAAACAGCGGAAGCGGCAATGAGCAAAGAGAAATAATTAAAATCGACAAAAAAGCAAATCTTTTAATAATAAACACCCAAGGGCGACACGGCCCCTTTTCTTCTTATTTAATTTTCGGAAAAAAAGAATTAACTATTAAGAGAAAAAGACCGAATAAAATATAAGAAGAAATTATTCTCCTTTCGCCAAAGTGGAAATTGACATTTTGGAGATTTTTTGAGATAATTATAGCGCATTGACAAAATGATGACAAGCAAAAAAAAGTTTGCGACATTCCTTGCCTTCTCCCTTTCGGCCCAATTATTCGCCTTGGACTTGACCGACGTGTTCAACACGCTTTCAAATCCCTTTTACAATATGGTCGATCCCAACGAAGGCCTTACATCATTTCCGTCCCTTAACATAACCAGCGGCGGCCGCGAGGAAAGTTTGGGAGGCGCCTTTACCGGCCTTTGTGACGACATATGCTTTTTTGACTACAACCCAGCGGCCTCTTGCCTTTTAAAAAAAGGAGAAGTCGCCCTCTTCCACAACTCTTGGATTTCGGACTCCAACTTGGAAACATTGGCTTGGGCCGACCGCTTTGGCGACTTGGGCTTGGGCGCCAAGATCAAGTGCTTTTACGTTCCCTTTACCGAATACAACTACTTTGGCGACCGCGTCGCCGCCAACTATTACAGTGAAACCACCGCTTGCGTGAACATCAGCTACAATTTTTTCCACGGCTATTACTTTAAAGGCCTTGCGGTCGGAACCAATTTAAAAACATCTTGGCGTTCCGTTCCCGACTACACAAACAACGAAAACAACGAAATCATAAAAGGCTCCGGCCTTTCACAAAGCTCTTTGGGCCTTATGACTGACTTGGGCATAATGCTTTCGTTTGACGCGATGAAAAACTTTGCCTCGCGCGACCCAAACCTAAAAATCGGAGTAAGCTTGTTGAACCTTGGCGTCGCCATGACAGGCTTTGGCTCGCAAAGCTCAATCAAAATGGACGATCCCCTTCCAACCGCGGCGGCCGCGGGCTTTTCATACAGGTTCCTAAAAAAGCTTACTGTTTGCGCGGACTTTAGGCAGCCCTTAAACTTTAACGACTTTTCAAAAAGCGGAAAGTGGTCCGCCGGCATCGGCATAGACTTTACCGTCACCGACTACCTTGAATTGATGGCTGGCTTTAGGCTAAAAGGCGCCAACCCCCGCTTTTCTTTGGGAACGGAATTTAAGGTCAAACGCTTTATCTTTGACATAAACTACACGCTGGACTTGACTTCTTCATTGAACCCGGTAAACCACTTTAGCCTTAGCGCCAGAGTCGCTTTGGGCGACCACGGCCGAAAGCAAAAGCAAGAGCGCTGCGACGACTTGTACACCAAGGGCTTGGACGAATACGCAAAGGGAAACGAAGCCGCCGCGGTGGAATACTGGGAAGCCGCGCTTAAAGAAGACAAAGCCTGGACTCCCGCCCAGCGCTGGATTGACACAGTAAAAAATTCACGAAAGCTCTACGAGCGCGTTTTGGACATCCAGAGCCTCGAGTAATGGGACAAAAATCGCAAATTATATTTCTTGTAACTTGCGCTCCACCGCGTCAACGACAAAATCAGGAGAACTTGCGCCGGCGGTAATGCCGACGACCTTGGCGCCGCCTAAATCTTTTGGAAGCTCCTCGGCGGACTCAACAAAATAAGAATTGGCGCAAAGGCTTTTTGCAAGCTCGTAAAGGCGTTCGCTGTTGGCGGATTTTTTTCCGCCCACGACTACAAGCGCGTCAACTTTTTTAGAAAGCTCTGCAAGAGCCTTTTGCCTTTCGCCGGTTGCTGGACATATCGTGTCAAAAACTTTTAGTCCTTTTATTTTATCAGAAAGAATCGAAGCGATTTTCTTGTATTCTTCCGGCGAAAAAGTCGTTTGGCTTAAAAGAACCGCGTTGTTTTCCATCTCAGCGCTTGCGTCAAACCGAGCGGCCTCGTCCGCGCTTTGAACAAGAATAAAGCGGCCGCCGCTTTTGGGCTTGCAACCTTGCGCAGCAAAAAGCGCGCTGCCCTCCACCGCCTTTACTTCGGCATGGCCCTTGTCGCCTGTCAAAATCACGAACATTCCTTTTGCCGAAAACTCGGCCGCGCGTCTTTGGCTTAAGGCAACGCGGGGACACGTGGCGTCTATGATTTGGGCGCCCGCAGCCTTGATTTGTTCCAAGACAAAGGGAGAGATTCCGTGAGCGCGGACAATTACAAGGCTGTCCTTGTCCAAAGAATCGATTTGATTTTCTTGAAGAATTTTTAGGCCCTTTTTTTGCAAGTCGTCGAGCGCGGCCTTGTTGTGAATCAAGGGGCCAAGTGAATAAATTTTTTTAGGCTTTTGCGCGGCGTCTTCCAAGCCAAGAGCGTCCAAGGCGCTCTTAATAGCTCGGCTGACTCCGCTGCAAAAGCCTAAAAGTTCAGAACGAACAATTTTCATTCAACAATATTAAAGAGCCGGGGCTCCCGCAGTTTTCTTGGGCATCGCGTGGTGGATTCCGTATTCCGGCTTCCAATCGCGGCGAGTAAAGTTGATAAAGCCCGAAGAAATGAAGATTGAAGAATAACAACCGCTCAACAAGCCTACTGTCATCGCGAGCGCGAAGTCCTTGATGCTTCCTGTTGTAAAGATGTACAAGGCCATAACGGCAAACAATGTTGTCACAGTTGTGATGATTGAACGGGCCAAAGTATCGCTCAATGACTGGTCCAAAAGCTCCTTGAAGTTCTTTACTTCCATAAGCGGCAAGTTGTAGCGGACGCGGTCAAGGATAACTACTGTAGCGTTGATTGAATAACCGACAATTGTCAAAACGGCGGCCAATGTCGTTGTGCTGAACTCAATCTGGCTCCATGAAATGAAAGTAACCATGATGCAGATGTCGTGGATCAAGGCCACGATGGCTCCCAAGGCAAAGTCCCAGTGGAAGCGGACTGTGGCGTAAAGCCAAATCAAAAGCATTGTTCCAAGGAGCAAGAAAATTGACTGGCGGGCCAATGAGCTTGACATGCTGGAACCGATAAAGTCAGTTTTAAGAACGTCAACGTTGGCTTCGCCGTATTTTTTAACAAGAGCCTTAGTGATTTTATCGCCTTCGCTTTCTTCAACGCCGGCGCGAATCTGGTATGTGTCGGCGGAAACCGCGCCGATTTTCTTTACGCTTACGCCGCCGATTGCAGACAAGGCGTCGCGAACGTCTTCGATTCCGGCGGCTCCCTTGATTGTAACTTCTTCAATGGCGCCGGGCTTAAAGTCGATTCCCAAGTTGATTCCGCGCGTTACAAAACTAAACACGCCGCTTGCGATAATAAGGCAAGACAATATGGCGCAAGGCAAAAAGCCGTTGCTAAAAGTTATTCTCTTTTTCATTATTTTACCCCCCAACTGATGCTGGTAGTCTTTTTCTTAAAGGCCTCGGTTCCAACATCGAACATCAAACGGCTTACGAACAAGGCTGTGAAGACTGAAGACGCGACGCCGATGGCCAAGCTTACCGCAAAGCCCTGGATTGAGCCGGTTCCCAATTGGCTAAGGAACATGGCGGCGATAAAGGTTGTGATGTTAGAGTCCCAAATGGCCCAAGAAGCGCCTTGGAAGCCGGCTTCGATAGCGGCAGCGCGACTCTTTCCAAGACGCAACTCTTCTTTGATGCGCTCAAAGATGATTACGTTTGCGTCAACCGCCATACCGACTGTAAGAATCATACCGGCGATTGAAGGCAAGGTCAAAGTCAAGTTAAAGGCCGAAAGAACGGCGAACAAGATGTAAAGGTTGAGAACCTGGGCCACGATGGCGTTGATTCCCGCTCCCTTGTAGTAAATAAGCATGAACACGAAAATCGCGATCAAGCCGATGGCCAAGGCCATCAAACCGTCGTGGATCGTCTTTTCTCCCAATTCGGCGCCGATAACCTGCTGGCTTTCAACGCTAAGAGGAACTTCAAGCCAAGCGGTCTGCAAAACTTTCTGCAAGTTCTGCGCCTCTTCCAAGCCAAAGCCGTCGATGCGGACGCGGCCGCCGCCGATCTTTGTCTTGATTGTGGCGGCGCTCTTAACCTTGTTGTCGCTGACAACGGCAAGGCGCTCGCCTACGTGGTCGCCTGTAAAGTTGGCGAAAATCTCGGCGCCTTCCATGTCCAAGGTAAAGTCAACGCCGGTCTGTCCCATCTGGTCGCGGCTAACTTCGGCGCTCTTTACGTAGCGGCCGTCAAGCGCGATTTCCTTTTTAAGGGCCATGTACTGGATGAACTCATCCAAGCCGTAAGAGTCTTTTGTGTAGTAGCCAAGGATTTCTACGTCCTCGGGAACGACGCTGGGGTCGATCAGCTTTCCGTTGTCGTCAAAGCAAGACTCGGGGTTTGAGTAATAATACTGAAGGAATTGGTTTGTGGCTTCCTCGTCAACAAGACGGAAGTTGAGGATGCCTTTTCCCATAATGATCGTGTTGATGGCGTCGCTCTGCTCGGCGCCCGGGATTTCGATGTAAACGCGGTCTTCGCCCTGCTGGCGGATAACCGGCTCTGTCAAGCCAAAGCGGTCGATGCGGCTCTTGAGCGTTTCAATCGCCTGCTCCATCGCGCGAGTCTTAAAGGCAACCTCTCCGCCGGAAGCGGCGACTGATTCCTGGTTGTTCTTTACAGCGGCGTCCAAGTCGGCGTGAACGATGATGTTCATACCGCCCGAAAGGTCAAGGCCAAGCTTTACTGAGTTTGTGTAGTTGCGCTTGTCGGCCAAAACTTTTTCGCGGTAGCGTTCCTGATACAATTCAAGAAGCTTGGCGTGAATTGACGCGGCGACGTTTTTCTTTTCGTCTTCTGTCTTGGCGATGCGGCCAAGACTGAATGAAGAAAGCGCGGCGCTCAAAGTCAACGGCTCCGGAACCGCTTTTTTGAATCCTTTGTAATTCTTTTTTACAGCCTTTGCAAGCCAAGCGTACTCTTCGCCAAGCGGAGCGCTAGGATTAGACGCGGCCAAGGCTTCCAAAGCCTTTACGTCTTTAGCGGCTTGCTTAACCGAATATTCCTTGATTTTTTCAAGGGACTGCAAGGCCAACTTTTGGTCGGCTTCGCTAGTTTTAAAATACCATTTAATTGTAGGGCGCAAGAACGCCAAACAAATTCCCAATACTACAAGAAGAATGACAAAACGCCATCTTTTGCTCGACTTTTCCATTTTTATGCTCCAATAATAAATGTTTTATTTTTCGCTTTTTTCTTCGGCTTTGGCTTTTGCAGGCTCAGCCTTTTTTTCGGCTTCGGGGTTCACTACAGACGCGATGGCGGAACGTGTGAACTCAAGCTTTGTGTTGTCGTCAACCTTAAGGATTACAGTCTTTTCTTTTGTTGAAGAAACCACTCCGTGGATTCCGCCGATTGTAACAACCTTGTCGCCCTTTTTAAGAGCGGCCAACATTTTTTCCATTTCTTTTTGCTTTTTGCTTTGAGGGCGAATCAAGAAAAAGTAAAAAATCGCGATCATCAAAACGACTGTAACGATCAAAGAACCAAAACTTTGAGTAGAAGAAGCGTTAGAAGCCGCTTGCAAGAGGGGTATGAATGACATATTTTCCTTCCTAACTTTTAAAAGTGTATAGTGTTACTATTATATAGGAAGAAGCGGCCTATGTCAACCGTTAAATCACCGCAAACTGTTGATGTAAGTCACCAAGGCGGCTCTGTCGTAAAAATCGGCGGGGTTTTCTATCGAATGGTCAGGCCTTGCGCCCTGGTCAATGTCGTAGTAAGAGCCGTTTTTCATGTAACAGAGGCGCTGGGGGCCGGAAATGCGGAAGCTTGTTCCCCAAGCGGAAGAAATGAACTGGACAACGCACGCTCCGCCGCCGGATGTCTTTCCAAGCAAAGTGACTTTTTCGGACTCCCTGAACAAGCTGGGAACGAGGTTTCCGCAAGAAAAGCTGACCGGCGTTACAAGGCAAAAGAGCTTTCGGTCCCCAAGCGTGTCTTTTTCGTCAAACTCGTGGTCGCGATTTGCGTCACACCGGTAGCTTGTGGAGCAAAGCGCGCCTGTGCTCGTGTATTTCATAGAAACGGTCGCCTCCCCCAAGAACCAAGACGCCACGAACACGGCCGTGTCAGCCGCTCCGCCAGTGTTGGCGCTAAGGTCGATGACAACGTTTTTAACGGGACTGTTCTCTCTGGTAATCTTTTTGTGGGCCTTCATTATAAGGCCGATTGTGTCGTCGTCAGGAAAAGTGTCAGGGTTGTCCGTGTAGTACTTGTCAAGATCCTGTTGAAAAGCGTCAGCTACTGCAAAAGCGTCAAATGTCACAAAGGCCGTGTCGTCAACCTCGTGGTAGCCCATCTCGGCCTTGCCGCTTGCGATAGCCGACTCGCGGGCAGCCTTGTACATTTTTTCATTCGCGTCCAAACGCTCACGGGCGGCGCCGTTTGGCTGGTAGGCGTCGTTCTCGCCGACAAGGTAGGAAAAATTCAACCATTTTGCGTGGTTGTCATCCAAGAAGTCTCCGATTAAATGGTATATGGCCTTGTCGGCGTCCAAAGCGCTGGGACCGGTCAACCAAGACTTTAGGCTGTAGTTTGGAGCCACGGACTTTGAAACGCTCAGCGAGACGGCGCCTTGGTTTTGGAAAAGCCGGTCAAAGCTTGTTATGCCGTGCTGTTCCTTTAGACCGTAAAGAAGGTCAAGAGCCATGCAAAGCTCCTTGTAGCCAAATTGCGCCAAAGCGGCGCTGCGCTCGCCTCTGTTTCCCGCATAATAAAGATTCCTTGAGGCCTCGTTGCCCGGGAGGCCTTTTTTGGACAAATCGCTTTCAAAAATAACGGACTTTCCGTTAAAGTAGAGGCAGCTTAAAAAGGTGGGCGCGATAAAAATGTCCGAGACCGTCTGGAGCGGAATCAAATATTTTCCGTCGCGAATTGGAAGGTCTATTCCATATTTTGCAAAGTCAATTATGAGCGGATCTCCAAAGCGCGGAAGATAAGTCGGGGGCATTCTTTTTATGAGACGAGGCTTGCCTTGATTGTTAAAAAAATTAAAGCTTGTCACGTCAAGTATCGATGAGCATCTGGTTTTCATCAAAAAGACGTTGTAGTCCTCAAAGCGAATCAAGTCCCTTTCAAAGTCAATTGTCATTGGAGTGTCAAAATGGTAAGTGTCGTTTTTTCTGACGCAAGTCACCACGGAGCCGCTCTTTGAAATTTTAATTTGCATCTGACTGTCAAACAATTGAAACAAAAGGTTTAGAAGGCCGACCATGTCGTTGGCTTCTAGATACGGAAGGTCGTTGACGCCGTCCAAAAAGTGGAGCGGCAAACCGGCGATAGTCTGGCCTTGAATGTAAAAGGGATACGTTCCGTCAATCCTGTGGTCGCCGCCCGAAGGACTAGAGCTTCCGCAAGATGCGAATGACAACACAAGAGACAAGGCTGCAGCCAAACAAAAGAATTTCTTCATAATAAACTCTCTCTAAAATTCAATGTCTTATTTTTCTGAAAACCTTTTTAAAAAAAGCTTTGTTCTTTCTTCCTTTGGAGAATTAATCACTTGCTTGGGATCGCCCTGCTCCACAATCACGCCGCCGTCGATGAAAATCACGCGGTCGCTGGTGTCGCGGGCAAAGGCCATCTCGTGGGTGACGACGATCATGGTCATCTTTTGGGCGGCCAAATCCTTTATTACCTTAAGAATTTCGCCGGTAAGTTCCGGGTCAAGCGCGCTTGTCGGCTCGTCAAAGACCAAAACTTGGGGATTCAAGGCCAAGGCGCGGGCAATCGCGACGCGCTGCTGCTGGCCGCCCGACAATTGCTGGGGATAATGGCCCACGCGGTCCGAAAGGTTCATGCGGGCCAGCCATTCTTTGGCGATTTGCTCCGCCTGCTTTTTGGGAACTTTTTGGACGCGGACAAGGGGCTCGGCCACGTTCTGCAAAACCGAATAATGCGGAAAAAGGTTGAAGTTTTGGAAAACCAAGCCGATTTTTAGGCCGATATTTCTAAGGTCTTTTTTGGGAGAATAGATTCCGTCCTTAACCAAAGAGTCGCCGCAAATTTCTATCGTTCCGCCGCTGACTGTTTCAAGCTGGCAAAGACAGCGCAAAATCGTGGACTTGCCCGAGCCGGACGGTCCGATAATGGAAAGCGCCTCGCCTTTTTTTAAGTCAAACGAGATGCCCTTTAAAATATCCGTTCCGCCAAAATTCTTTTTGAGATCCTTGACGCTGACTACGACATCGCTTTCCATAAACAACTCACTTGTAATAAGACAATTTTTTTTCTATGCGGCTAAAGGCAAAGGTGACCAAGCCGTTCATCACAAGGTAAAAGGCTCCGGCCACAAAAAGCGGAACGGTAGAGAAAACCCTGTTGGACGCGGACTTGGCCACGTGCAACAGCTCCACCACTCCGATGACAGTGACAAGAGCGGTGTCTTTGACAAGCGTGATCACTTCGTTGCCCATGGCGGGCATGATTCTTTTTATGACTTGCGGAACGATGATATGGAAAAAAGTCTGGCCCTTTGAGTAGCCTAAGACCTTGGCCGCCTCCCTTTGGCCTTGCGGAACGCTTTCAAAACCGCCGCGGTAAATCTCGGCAAAGTAAGCCGCGTAGTTTACCGCAAGCGCGATGATGGCGGCAGTAAAGCGGTCAAAGGACCAGCTCCACAAAAGGCCTGGAATAAAGTAGACGCAAATCAACTGCAGCATCAAGGGCGTTCCGCGCAATACCAGCAAAAATAGCTGGGCAAACTTTTGCAAGGGCCAAAACTTTGACATTCTGGCCATGCAAAAAAATACCGCCAAGGGAATTGAGAAAATCAAAGTAAGAAAAAATATCTCGACGGAAACCAAAGTTCCGGAGAACATTGATTGAATCAAAGCGGCCAATTGCTTTTTCCCAGTTACTTTCCGATTACTGTGATGTCGCTTCCGAACCAAGCGCTGCTGATTTTTGCAACGGTTCCGTCGGCGGCCATTTCTTCCAAAGTCTTTTGAACGGCTTCAGTAAGCTTTACGTCGTTCTTGCGGAAGGCAACGCCGTACTCTTCGGCGGCCAAGCTTTCTGTAAGAGTTGTCAAAGGAAGGTTTGACTGCTTGATCGCATATTCGGCGACGATGCTGTCCATTACAACTCCGTCAACTCCTCCGATGATCAAGTCGTTGAGGGCCATCAAGTTTTGTTCAAGCTGAATGATTTCCTTTACGCTGTTCTTAAAGTCGGGCGAGTCGTTTACCGCGTCCTCGGCGCTGGAACCGGCCTGCAAGGCGATTCTCTTTCCCTTAAGGTCGGCCAATGTCTTAAAGCCGGAATTGTCGCGAACAACAACAACCTGCTTGTTGGCAAGGTAGGCCTTTGTAAAGCTAAGAGCCTTTTTGCGGTCTTCGGTGATTGTAAGGCCGTTCCAAATGCAGTCGATTTTGCCCGAGCTAAGCTCCTGTTCTTTTGAGTCCCAGTTGATGGGCTGGGCCTTGAACTTTACGCCCAAGCGCTGGCAAACGGTTTTGGCCAAATCGATGTCAAAGCCTACGATTTCGTTGTTCTCGTCGCGGAAGCCCATCGGCGGGAACGAGTCGTCAAGGCCAAGAACAAACACGCCGCGAGACTTTAACTCGTCAAGGGAGTTGTCAACGTTCGCGCCTTTTTTGGCGCAGCCGGCAAGAGAGGCAGCCAATACGGCGGCCGCAAGAATCAAAGCGATTTTTTTCATTTTATATCCTCCAAAAATTTTAAACTGTTTAAATACCTAAAGGCGCGGGGCGCGTCACTTTTTTCTACTTTTTACAATTTTTTTAAGCGCGGCGACTTGTTCCTTTACGCGCTGGGGAGCGGTGCCGCCGATTGTTTTTCGTTCGGCGGCGCAGGCTGCGGGCGTGATCAAATCGTAAATGTCCTCGCCTATCAGCTTTGAGCACTGCTGGAATTCTTCCAAGCACAAGTCTTCCAAGCGGACGCCCGCGTCGATCGCCATGCGGACTGCCTTGGCGCTGATTCCGTGCGCCTCGCGGAAGGGAATTCCCTTGCGGACAAGGTAGTCGGCGACGTCTGTGGCGTTGAGATATCCGTCCTGGCAAGAGTCGGCCATTTTCTTTTTGTTGAACGTCGCGCTGCTTATCATGTAAGTGAACACAGTCAAGCAAGAAGAGACAGTGTCCATCGCGTCAAAGAGAGGCGCCTTGTCTTCCTGCAAGTCGCGGTCGTAAGAAAGAGGAAGACCCTTCATCATTGTAAGAAGGTTGAACAAGTCTCCGTAAACTTTTCCCACGCGGCCGCGAATAAGCTCGGCAAAGTCGGGGTTCTTTTTTTGCGGCATTATCGAAGAGCCTGTGGACCATTTTTCGCTAAGGTTGACAAAGTTGAATTCGCTTGTGGCCCACAAAACTATTTCTTCGCAAAAGCGGCTAAGGTGCATTTGCAAAAGGCTAAAGGCGCTGGTGAACTCGATGCAGTAGTCGCGGTCGCTTACGCTGTCGATTGAGTTGGGCGTGGGTCCGTCAAAGCCCAAAAGCTTTGCCGTCAATTTTCGGTCAAGCGGAAGGCCGCTTCCGGCCAAGGCTCCGCTCCCCAAGGGGCTGAGCGAAATTCTTTTGAGCGCGTCTTCCAAACGGCTCCAATCGCGCTCCAAGCTCCAAGCCCAGGCGCACATGTGCTGGCCCAAGGTGACAGGCTGCGCGTGCTGCATGTGGGTGTAGCCCGGCATAAGGGTGTCCAAGTTCTTTGAGGCGATCAAGGCAAGCGCGTCAATCAGCGCCAATATTTTGTTTTGCAAAAGAGGAACGACACGGCGCAAGTGGATGCGCTCGTCAAGCGCGATTTGGTCGTTGCGGCTGCGTCCTGTGTGAAGCTTTTTGCCCGCCGCTCCGATTCTGTCGGTGAGCGTGGCTTCTATAAAGGAATGGATGTCTTCGGCGCTGTAGTCGATTTTTAGCTTTCCGCTTTCCAAGTCTTTTTTGATTGAAAGGAGGCCGCTCTTTATTTTGGCCGCTTCCGCCTTGGAAATAAGGCCCGCGGAACAAAGCATCTGCGCGTGCGCGAGAGAGCCCTGGATGTCGTCAAAGGCCATCCGCTCGTCAACATAAATTGAAGTTTCAAACTCGACGGCCGCCGCGTCGGGGCCTTCCTTAAAACGCCCGCTCCAAAGAGCCGCGTGATTGTCGGAGGTAATCGTTCCGTGTCGCATATCGAAAGAATAATAGCAAAAAGCGCGGAATTTTGCAAGTTTTTCCAAAAAAAAGAAAATTTTCTGGCCTATCGTGTGTATCTTATAGGTAAGAAAAAAAATATTATGGAGATTCATTATGAACAAGACACAAAACACAATTGAAGGCCTGCCGCAGCCCAAGTATCGCGACAGGCTTTTCATCGCCATTTTTGGCAAGGAAACGGAACGTAGCAAGCGTTGGCGACTGGATTTGTACAACGTCCTAAACGGAACAAACTACACGGACCCAAACGTGCTAAAACTCAACACTATCGAAAACGTGATTTTTGTCACTATGTACAACGACGTTTCCTTTTTGGTTGATTCGCAAATGACGCTCTACGAACAACAAAGCCGGCCGAACGCAAATATGCCGCTGCGCGGACTTTTCTATTTTTCACAACTATATCAAAGGTTCATATCCGACAACAAACTGGACTTGAACCGCTCGTCGCTGATAAAGATCCCCAACCCGCGCTTTGTTGTGTTCTACAACGGCAAGCCTGACCGAGCCGAACGTTACGAGCTTAGGCTTTCTAGCGCGTTTGAGCAAAAGGACGACTCCGGAAAATTTGAATGGACGGCGGATGTGATAAACATCAATACCAACAAGAACGAAAGCCTTGTCAAAAAATGCAAACCATTATATGATTACGTAAGACTCGTGGGAAGAATATCCGACAACCAAGGGAATGACATGGAAATCGGCCAAGCTGTGCGCGAGGCCGTTGAATGGGCTTGCGAGCAAGACTTGCTTGACGGCTTTGTCCGCGAACAAAAGGAGAACATAATGGGCATGTGTTTGACAGAGTTCAATGAAGAAATCGCTATTCGTGGCTGGAAACAGGACGGCGCTCAGGAAAAAGCCGTGGAAACCGCCCGAAATCTTTATGCCAACGGCGTTTCAATTGACATTATCGCAAAATCTTTGGGCATGACAGAAGATCAAGTCAAGGAAATTGTTTGCGAAACAGCGCAAAGCGCCAACTAGCCCAGCGCGCTGGCGGACTGCAATTTAATTCTTCAAGTAACCAGCGCTACTGTCAAAAGGCAGAGGCGTTTGCCGCCCCTGCCACTGCAACTAGGCGCGAAGCGGAAGGCGTAACCTTTGGACCGCGCCAAAACAGTTCTCCAAAACAAAGGCAAATTCGCATTGATGCATGATTTTACAGCATCAAAAGCCGATGAAATTTATTATGATGAACTGGCTCGCAGAATAAACCACGTCCCTGCGAGGAGCGAGGCGACGCGGCAATTCAATTAATTCCTTACTAGTTTATACGAACCGTTCACAAATGTAGTTGTTGTAAAATATGAAGTAGCAACTGAAGATCCTGAATTAGGGCCATCGCCATACATCCAGCCGTTTGTAGGACAATTAAAGGATAGGCTTAAATATGTACAACCACTAAAGACACCTCTTCCAAGGAAGGTTACTCCAGAAGGAACTGTTATTGAACCAGAATAAGATGAGCTGTAACTAAAGCAGTTTTCAAAGGAATAGCGGCCAATGCGTATAACACTGTTTGGAATTGATACAGTCTTTAGCTTTGTACAATCCTTGAATACCTCAGCCTGTAATTCAGTTCCTATATATTTTACACCATTATTAATAGTTACTGTGCTTAAGCTTTCACACTTCTGGAATATCGAACCGCCATTAAGTATATCTTCATTACCTGGAATAGTTACACTTCGAATACCAGATTCATAGAATGCACTTTCCCCTAAAGAAATTACAGAATCAGGTATTGTTATTTGCTGTAAGTAGATTGCGCCATAAAAAGCACTGCGGTATACTCTTTGTACAGAATCTGGTATTGTAAAGGCAGTATTTGTCTTTGCAGCAGGATATTTTATTAACTCAGTCATATCCTTGTTGTAAAGTACACCATCAACAGAAGTATAATTTTCTGAATCAACCGGGGCAATATATTCCTTAACAGAAGTCAGCGCTTTATCTGTTGAGTAATCAAAATAAATCTCTCCACTTCCACCAGGAACTATGATTGTTGTAATATTATTAGTTCTTCTGTCACTACCGCCACCCACTACGGCACTATCAAATCGAATAGAAGAAGTAACCTTAGAAAAATCCATTGATGACCCGGCTCCCAGGCTTGGAGTGTCATTATGATTAAATAATTTGTCTAAGAATATCCCCAGCTTATCACCAGTAAAATCTGCAGGGAAAACAAAATTATATTTTGTACCAGCCGTCGGTGAAAAACTTGCCAGGCTTGTACTTGTCATCACATTTGTCTTCTGCAGTTTTCCTGTAGAAGGAGAAATACTCCAGGTGTTGCTGGAGTTAGGCAAAACTGTAAATTGTGAGGAACTTACCGCCGCGCTATCCGACCCCATTACCTGTGTCGTTTCCGAATAAGACGAAGGAATGATAGAGGCGACAGTTGCGCTTGTTGGCAGATTGTTTCCAACTACTCCAACTTTTGCTCCGTCTAGATAAACAGTATTGTAATATGCATATGATCCTGCAACAATTTTTGTATTTGAGCCACTGAAAGTAAGTGCAGAACTATTGCCTGACAGGTAAACCGCGCCGCCAAAGCCAGAAGAACTCGTTCCGTTATAGCTTATGCTGCCTCCATTATACTTTACATCATTGCCATAATCAGGATTATCACAAATTCCGCCGCCATTATTTTTAGCATAGTTATAGTATATTCCTCCAGTAAACGAATTTGTTGGGGTTGTATAATCTGTATAACCCAAACATGCGTAGCTTTCATCTCCGAGATAAACACCGCCGCCATTCTTCAAAGCGTAGTTACTGCATGCGCTGCTAGTAGCAAAACTTCCCGCTGAACTGTCGCCAATAACCGCGCTTCCGCTCATATATAAATTGCCACCGTTCATATAAACACCGCCGCCATTTTCAACAGCTAAATTACCCTTTATAACGCCGCCGGTCATGCTTATATTATTTTTTATATACATTCCGCCGCCGTTTGAGCCGGCACGGTTATAATTGGAATTTGCCTTAAATGTGACTGCGTTTGATGTGGCAGAGTAAATTCCGCCGCCGTTACTTGACGCATAATTATATGAAACATAACCGCCATTCAAAGTCAAAGTAGAGCCATTAGGAGCGTAAATTCCTCCTCCATATGAAGCGGAGTTTGAATAGTATCCACTCGAACTAGTGGCAGCCGTTGTTTTTGAGCTGTCACCAATTGTTCCGCCCGACATAGAAAGAGTTCCGCCCGCGTAAACACCGCCTCCATAGTAGCCCTTGTTGCTGGCAATTGTTCCGCCTGTCATAGTCAGGGTAGAAGAAGAGCCAAACCAGATTCCGCCGCCATCGCAATCTGATGTACCTGCCGTTCCGTTACAGGAAACAGCGCCGCTGGCAAAGTCAACGCTTCCCACAGCGTAAACTCCGCCGCCGCAAGCAGAGGCATAATTATGACGTATTCCATAAGTTGAACTTAGGCTGGTTCCGCTTGTGGCCCCAGCGCTTGCGTATCCAAGCCTAAGCTTTCCGCCGGAAGCAAGATAAACGCCGCCTCCATTCTTTGCCATGTTTGAATGGCCTGTAGAAGCGCTTGTCGCATAAGTACTTCCGCTTGTATCGCCAATTAATGCGTTGCCTGACATGCAAAGATTCGCGTAGCTAAGATAAACACCGCCGCCGCCGTTCGTAGTAGCAGTTCCGCTTGCAGTGTTGCCGCTTATCTGGGAAGAGGAATTCATTATAAGATTTGCCGTTCCTCCAGTTTCGCCTGTTCCGGCAAAGTATACTCCGCCACCGCTTGTTGTGGCAGTATTGCCGGTTATCACGGCGTCAGCGCCAAGGGTAAGGCTTGCGCCTTTAACGCCGTTTACAAGAATTCCGCCGCCGTTACCAGAGCTGTAGCCTTTTTGAATTTTGAGTTTGGAAATCGTTACAGGAGAAGCTGTATTAATTATAAGAGCAGTTCCCGTTGTAGATGATGAAGAAAGATTTCTGTTGATACCATCGCTTGAGCTACCGGTTACACCCGTAAGAGTGATTGATTTTGCAAGACCCGTATTGTTAGTTGTGTTTGCGGCAGGGACTTTCTGTTGAGCTCCCGTCAGAGTTCCATTTACATAAATAGTAAAGTCTTTGCTGCTGTTCCAGCATTGGTTTACCGCAGTTTCGATTGAATTATATGGATTTGAACTTGTTCCCGTTCCGGAAGATGTTCCGCTGGAAGAAACATAAATTTTATACTCGGTGTAAAGTTTTCCAACGCTGGAATCAACGACAGTTTTCCAGCCTGTTTCGCTTCCCTTAAATTTACCGATTTCATTGCTTGCTGTAACGCCCGAAGCAAAAGAAAGCGCCTGCGTTCCTCTCTTCCATGTAGAAAGTGTAATCGCCATCTGGCTTGAAGTTGTATTTCCGCTTGTTCCAATTGAGCCTGCGACGTTGACAACCTTTCCGCTTACCAAATAAACGTCGTTTGACCTTTCTGTTCCCGGCAAAATCTTTGCGCTTCCGCTCACATTAAAGGTTCCGCCCTGATAAATGGCGCCGCCGTAAGCTTTTGAAGCGCTGCCAGAAACTGTATTTGAAACTGAATTCAAGTTTGAAGTTTCGCCAATTGTACCGGCGGTCATTGTCAATGTTCCACCATTATAAATAGCGCCGCCATATGCCGAGCCGGAGCCCCCAGTTACCTTCGCAACATTCTTTTTAAATGTTGCGCTTGCAGTAATCTCCAGCGTTCCGGAATTATAAACCGCGCCGCCCCTCGGATTGTTTGATCCCGAAGTTATTTCCACGCTGTTTTCGTTAAAATCTGCAGCTCCGCTAACTGTAAGACTTGTACTGTTAGCGAGATACAAGGCTCCGCCAGAGTTGTTCACATTATTTGATGCAAGCGTGACAGCGCCCAAATTATTGACACCGCCAGATACATATATTGCGCCGCCATATGCTGCGTGATTATAAGAAACAGTTCCTGACGCGGCCTTAAATGTTCCTCCTGCCAGATAAATTCCGCCGCCATATGTTGCATTATTGCGGCGCACTCCGTAACTTGCTGTCAATGCGTAACCTGTTGTAGAAGAGCTTCCATTTGAATCGCAGCCAAAGTACAAATTGCCGTTATTATAAATTCCGCCGCCGTAGTTTGCAAGATTTGAGCAGTTTGAGCCAGGATTTGCTCCTGTAGCGGTATTGTTATTTGCAGTGCCATCGCCTATAAGCGATGTTCCTGTAACATATAGCGAACCTTCATTGTAAACGCCGCCACCGTTGTTCGCGCTGTTGTTGTAAATCTGTCCGCCAGAGGTGGTTGTGGTTCCTCCATTGTAAACGCCGCCACCGTTTATCGATCCGCTATAGGCCGTATTGCTATATATTTCGGAGCCCGATTTTATATTGAGTGTCGCTCCGCTTGCAACATAGACACCCGCGCCTTTTCCGTCGCCTGATCCGCCGTCTGTCGCTTTGTTGCTGTAAACTTTGGCGCCTGAGTCAAGGTTTACTATCGTTCCGCTTCCGCTTGCGATGTTGATTCCGCCGCCTGCTGCAGCCCTTCCGTTTGTAATCTTTAACTGCTGAATTGTGAATGTCTTTGCCGCGTTTATTGTAAGAGCGGAACCGGCCGCGTTGCCGTTTATCGTTGCGTTGGAGTCATAACCTGTAAGGGTTACTGAACTGACGCCACTTGCAACGCTTGAAAGTGTCTGAGTGCCAGTCAAGGTTCCTACGACAGTGATTTTACTGTCTGCCTCCGATAAGTCGCTGGCAAGAGCCGCTGCGGCAATGCTGGCGTACGGGCTGGTCTTTGTGCCGTTTGCGCCAGTTGTTTTTCCATATTCAAAGCCTGTTGGCTTTGTTGAGCCGGTGCCAGAAGCGCCGACTACGTAAATTGAAGAAGTAATCCAGACTTTTTTTGCAGTTTCGGAAGCCACTGAAATGTTGTCGCTCCTGTCCCAGCCGCTGTCGTCCTGGCTTACGCTGAACTTTTCCTTGTGCTGGGTCAATAGAACAGCAGTTCCGTCAAGAATGTTGGTTCCACGCTTGAATACGGAGGGCGTGATGGCGGCGACTTTTGTGACGCCTTCCGGCGGAGTCAATGCGGCGGCGATTGTGACAGTCTTTTCACTGCAAAGGTAAACGTCGTTATTGCCTATCGCGTTGCCGTAAGGAATGTAGGCCGAGCCGCTTATGTTAAATTTTCCGTTTAGCCTAACCGCGCCGCCTTGGCTGTTTCCGCCCAAGACATTGTTGCCCGAGATTTTGCCGCCGGTCATAGAAAAAGTGGCACCGGAAACGTAAATGCCAGCGCAGGCGTTTTTGCCGTCGCTAGATTTGGCGCTGTTGCCCGAAATTTCTCCGCCAGACATGTCAAGTCTTGAACCGGCACCTTCAAGCCATACGGCTCCGCCAAGCGCGTCGTAAGATGTAGAAGAAGAGTCCGCGAGGCCGCCTGTAATCTTTGCGCTTCCGCTTAAAGTCATGCTTGGGCCTGAATCGCCGCCGCCCGTGACATAAAAATTGCCGCCGGCTCTAACAACTTGATTGTCTTTCACCTCTCCGCCGGACATCTTAAAGGAAGCGGAGCCTTCAAGCTTTACGCCTCCGCCGACAACGTCTACATGCGATGTGTCCTTGTTGCCGGAGATTTCTCCGCCAGTCATCTCTATGACAGAAGAGCCCGTCGCGTAAAGGCCAATGCCGCCATAGTTGCCGCTGGATGGAGACACGTGGTTTCCGCAGATTTTGGCGCCTTCGTTTATGTAAAGCTTTCCGCCCGCGCAATATACGCCGCCG
>JAEEVR010000002.1 GCA_016290995.1 Treponema sp.
GGACTGGCTGAAGGACTGGCCATAAAAGATATTGTCGCCAAGGACAAGGGCTACGGAGTCCCCCCCAATAAATTTCTCTCCGACGATAAAGGCGTCGGCCAAACCGCGCGGTTTGTCTTGCACGGCGTACTCAAAGCGCATTCCAAGCCAGGAACCGTCGCCAAAAAGCTCCTTAAAGACGCTTATGTCTCGCGGAGTGGAAATTATCAAAACCTCACGAATTCCAGCCAACATAAGAACGCTGACCGGGTAATAAATCATCGGCTTGTCGTAAAGGGGCAAAATTTGCTTCGACACGGCTTTCGTTATCGGGTAAAGGCGGGTTCCAGAACCGCCAGCAAGCACTATTCCTTTCATAATATGCAATTTTAGCGCGCTTCTTGCGCTTTTTCAAGCAAATGTTGACAGCAAATGTCGGTATTGCATCAAACATTTTTTTTATATAAAATAAGGATCGTTATGTCATTTTTCTATTATTTGTTCATAAGCCCCATAACCAATATTCTTGAAGTTTGTTTCAAGATAATTCAAGAAATCTTTGGCAGCAATGGCTTTGCGATTATTACATTAAGCGCCATTGTCACCGTTTTTTGCTTGCCCTTATATGTTGTTGCTGAATCATGGTCACAAATCGAGCGCAACATCCAGAAAAAAATGAAACCTGGAATAGACAGAATAAAAAAAACCTTCAAGGGTGACGAACAATACATGATGCTATCCACATTTTACAAGCAAAATCACTATCATCCAATGATGGCGTTACGATCTTCCTTCAGCCTTCTTATTCAAATCCCCTTCTTTATCGCGGCTTATAATTATCTGTCAAATCTAAAAGCCCTTGACGGCTCGAGCTTTTATTTCATAAAGAATCTAGGATTGCCAGACGGAGCCTTTACTATCGGCAGCATTACCGTAAACGCGCTCCCCATCCTTATGACAATTATAAATTGCTTATCAGGCATAATCTACTCAAAGGGACATGGCAAAGGCGAAAAAATTCAAATTTTCTCCTGCGCTTTTATCTTTCTTATTTTGCTCTACAATTCTCCTTCAGGCCTCGTTCTTTATTGGACAATGAACAATATATTTAGTTTTATAAAAAACATTTTCTATAAGGTAAAGAATCCGAAGAAAGCAATTTATAAATGTCTGTTTGCAATCGGAACGTTAGGCATTATTTCTGTTTTTACAATTCATAGATTATCAACACAAAAAACAATTTATAAATTGTTCATTATTTTTTGCTCCGCCATTTTAATTCTAATTCCATATATAATAAAGTTTTGCAAAAAGCTATCAACAAAATTCATCCAAGACATTGGAACAGACAAAAAATTGCGAAAAATTGTTTACATACTTTCTTTTGTCTCCCTCACTCTATTAACAGGGCTCTTCATTCCTTCCCACCTAATAGAATCTGAAGCCGAGCAATTTTGTTATATAGATTCTTACACAAGCCCATTTCCTTTTGTAATAATAACATTTCTAAAATCATGCGGCCTCTTTTGCATATGGCTAAGCGTGTTTTACTGCCTGTTTTCAGACAAAGTTAAAAACAACATAACATTCCTAACAGTTTTCACAGCATTTATGTTCTTACTGAATACGTTTGTATTCTCTGGAAAATACGGCCCAATACAACCGAGCCTTATTTTTATGCAACCTCTAGACCACACAGCAAATAAAGCATTCTTGATAATATCTTCAATTTCCGTCTTGGGGCTCTTTGTTCTGACTTTAGTTTTTTTTAAAAAGCATCTAAGACTCATTTCTTACTTGCTTGGAATAACAATCTTTTCTCTATGCTTTGTTTCAATTAAAAACATTGTTACAATACAATCCTTCTACAAACGCATGGCGCCCCCGCAAACCTATGACACCATTGAACCTATTTACCACATATCAAAAAACAAAAAAAATGTAATTGTTATCATGCAAGACAGAGCTATGCCATCCTATTTCCAAGAATTCTTGGAAGAACGTCCAGACTTGTACAACTCCTATGATGGCTTTACGTTCTATCCGAACTGCGTTTCTTTTGGGAACTGCACAATGACTGGAACTCCAGGCATTTTCGGAGGTTATGACTATACACCCTATGAAACAAATTTGATGACCGAAAAAACCATGCGCCAAAAAAGGAATGAGGCAATTTTGACAATGCCCGACTTATTTTTAAAGAATGGTTTTGACGTAACAGTGAGCGATATCCCGTACGAAAATTTTCTAACATATCCAATTTCGGATATGTATAAGGATTACCCGGAGATTCACAGAATTCAGGCCCTTGGCGCATACACAGACTTTTGGTATAAAAAACACAATATAGTTAGAAACGAAATCCTGAGCATGCGCATAAAACGCAACTTCATCTTCTTTAGCATTTTTAAGGGATTGCCTCCCATTCTGCGACCGATTTTATATCGCGGTGAATATTGGGTTAGCAGCGAAGCCTTCGACAACTTTCAGAGCTTTATTGACAGTTACTCTGTCATTGACTATATGAAGGATTTGGTTGGAACAGACGCGGACAAAAGCGCATTTTTAATGCTTGTCAACAATGCGGTGCACGAACCAATTTATCTCCAATATCCAAACTATGAGCCTCAAGAACATGTCACAGACATTGGAACAGGAAGAAGATCCTCGGACACAGAGTATCACGCTATGGCGGGAACTTTCCTGAAATACATAGACTTTTTTGAATATCTAAAGAAAAACGACTGTTGGGACAACACAAAAATCATTATTGTCTCTGACCACGGAGTGTCTTACGAAACTGGAAATTATGACAATTCCGGGCTGCCTTTCGTTATAGAAGATTATATGTCCTTCCTCCTTGTAAAAGATTTTGGGGCGAAAGGAAAGCTGAACATCGATTACACCTTTATGACAAACGCCGACACTCCATATCTAGCCACTAAGAATATAATAGAAAACGCCCAAAATCCATTTACAGGAAAACCATTAAAAGTTGATGACAAGAATCCGCTAATGAAACTTGACATGGGACCGCCCGTAAGCACAAGAATTCGAAATAAAACAAAGTATCCTGTTGCGGATGATGAATGGTGGGGAGTAAAAGACAACGTATTCATAAACAGCAACTGGTACCAATGGAATTTTAAGACATCAGACTAAAACTTTGCTTAAGTCCTTCTATAACCTGGCATTGAATAAAAAGGCTTTTTTCGCTATAATTTTAAGGTTATTTAAGGAGACTATAAATGACATTTCTTTACATTGATCCCGGCACGGGAAGCATGCTTTTTTCCATTGTTATTGGAGCGGCGGCGACTCTTTTCTTTCTAGCAAAAGCCGCTTGGCTAAAGGCAAAGCTGTTTCTTAGCGGCTCGCGCGGAAAAGACGCGGTTTTAAGGGACGCCTCTTATAAGCCTTACGTCATTTATTCCGAGGGAAAGAGTTATTGGAACACTTTCAAGCCCGTTTGCGACGAATTTGAGGCAAGAAAAATTCCCCTATCCTTTTTGACAAGCTCTAAAGACGACCCTTGCTTTGACCAAGGCTACCAATTTGTAAAGGCTGAATTCATAGGAGAAGGAAACGCGGCCTTCGCCAGGCTCAACATGCTGAGCGCCGGAGTTTTGCTTTCCACCACCCCCGGCCTTAACGTGTACCAGTGGAAGCGCAGCCGAAACGTAAAGCATTACGCGCACGTCCTTCATATGTCCAACGACGCCACGACTTACCGCCTGTTCGGCTTGGACTACTATGACGCGGTTTTGCTTACCGGCGACTATCAAAAGACTGACTTGCGCTACTTGGAAAAGGCGCGCGGAATTTCTGAAAAAAATCTTGTGACGGTCGGCTGCGCCTACCTTGACGTTTTGGCGCAAAAGATGAGCGGCGTTCCCGACGAAGAAAGCCATCCCTTCACGGTATTGGTTTCGCCTTCTTGGGGAGACGTAGGCGTCCTAAAGCGCTATGGCGAAAAACTATTGGACCCGCTTTCAAAAACCGGTTGGCGAATAATCGTCCGCCCCCACCCGCAGTCAAAAAAGTCCGAGGCGGACATGCTGGAACGTTTGGAAGCGCGCTACAAAGATTGTCCCAACGTTGAGTGGGATTACGAGCGCGACAACATTTACTCGCTCAAAAAAGCGGACATAATGATTTCCGACTTTTCTGGAATCATTTTTGACTACACCTTCTTGCGCGACAAGCCGGTGATGTACGTAAAGGCCGGCATGAACCTCATGCCCTACGACGCTTACGACCTTCCAAACCACGGCGAGAACCTTTGGCAGTTTGAGACGCTAAAGAAAATCGGATTGGAACTTGACGAAAGCCAGTTTGAGAACATTAAGAACGTAATTCAAAACGCAAGCGACAGCGAGTCTTTGGCCGCCGGCCGCAAGCGCTCAAAGGAAGAAGCCTGGATGCATATCGGACAGGCGGGCAAGAACATCGCGGACTACATGATAAAAACAGTTGAAGAACAGAACAAAGACACACAAAAGGAGACAGCGTAATGGCAAAGACAGTTTATTTGGGAATTACAGGAGACATCATCCACCCCGGAATCATAAACATAATTAACGAAGGAGCCAAGCTTGGCGAATTAACAATAGGCCTTTTGACCGACAGCGCGATTGTAAGCCACAAGCGTCTGCCTTATCTTTCCTACGAACAGCGAAAGCAAGTTGTAGAAAACATCAAGGGCGTGGCCAAGGTCGTTCCTCAAGAGGAATGGAGCTACGTTCCCAACCTAAAAAAATACAAGCCCGACTACATCATTCACGGAGACGATTGGAAGACCAACTACCTTTCAAAAATCCGCGACGAAGTTTTTGAAGCTATGAAGGAATGGGGCGGCCAAGTGGTTGAAATCCCCTACACGCAAGGAATCAACTCGTCAGCCTTGGCGGAAAACGCCTCCTCAATCGGAACCACGCCCGACGTCCGCCGCGCCGCGCTTCGCCGTCTTATCGCGGCAAAGCCGATTGTCCGCATCATGGAAGCGCACTCAGGCCTTAGCGGACTAATCATCGAAAACGCGGAAGTGACAAAGGACGACGGAGTCCACCGCTTTGACGGAATGTGGTCGTCGTCGCTCACCGACTCGACCAGCAAGGGAAAGCCCGACATCGAGGCCGTCGACCTTACGACAAGAATGCAGTCTTTGACCGACATTTTGGAATGCACGACAAAGCCGATCATTTACGACGGCGACACGGGCGACATCGCCGAGCACTTTGTCTTTACGGTCCGCACGCTGGAACGAAACGGAATCAGCGCCGTAATCATCGAGGACAAAAAGGGCCTTAAAAAGAATTCGCTTTTTGGAACGGAAGTAAAGCAAGAGCTTGCGAGCGAAGAGGAATTCTGCCACAAAATTTCCGAAGGAAAAAAAGCGCAAGTCACAAAAGACTTTATGATAATCGCTCGCATTGAGGAAATCATCGCGGGCTACACGGTTGACGAAGCGATCGCAAAAGCCTTCGCCGCGGTAAAGGCCGGCGCCGACGGAGTTATGATCCACTCAAAGGACAAGAGCGGAATGGACATAAAGGAATTCTGCCAAAAGTTCCGCGCCGAATACAAGCAAGTTCCGATCGTTTTGGTTCCGACAACCTACAACCAGTTCACCGAAAAGGAATTGGCCGAATGGGGCGCTAACGTAATCATTTACGCAAACCACATGCTCCGCGCCTCCTACCCCGCGATGAAAAAATGCGCCGAGACGATTCTTGAGGCCGAACGCTCGCTTGAAGTCAACGACCTTTGCATGCCGATAAAGCAGATTTTGGAATTGATTCCCGGCACAAAATAATTGGAGAAAACGATGATTCGACCTTCATACTTTTACGATTTATTGGTTAAGAATGGAACGGACTTTTTTGCCGGCGTTCCCGACTCGCTTTTGAAAAACCTATGCGCCTACATCACCGACACCGCTCCCGCCGACAAGCACATCATTAGCGCAAACGAAGGAAGCGCCACTGGTCTTGCCACCGGCTACCATTTGGCGACAGGCAAGATTCCGATGATTTACATGCAAAACTCGGGCGAAGGAAATATGGTCAACCCGCTTATGTCAATCGCCGACCCCGACGTTTATTCAATCCCGATGCTCATCGTAATCGGTTGGCGCGGAGAGCCTGGCGTTCACGACGAGCCCCAGCACGTAAAGCAGGGAAAAGTCACTTGCGATTTGCTTGACGCGATGAAAGTCCCATACGAAGTTTTGAGCGACAACGAAGCTGACCTTCCCGCGCAATTTGAAAAGGCCTACAAGTACATAAAGGAAAACAAGGCCCAGTACGCCTTTGTAATCCGCAAGGGAACTTTTGACGAATACAAATTGCAAAACAACGTCCCCGTCGAAGGAAAGATGAGCCGCGAGGAAGCGATTGAAAAAATCATGCTTTCCGCCGAGCCAACGACAGCCTTTGTTTCCACAACGGGAATGATTAGCCGCGAGCTTTACGAGCTTCGCGACAAGTATAACATGGGCCACGACCGCGACTTTCTTACCGTCGGAGGAATGGGCCACGCAAGCCAAATCGCGCTCGCAATCGCCATGCAAAAAAAAGACCGCGGCGTTTTCTGCCTTGACGGAGACGGAGCGAGCATCATGCAAATGGGCGGCATGGCCACAATCGGAAGCCGAAAGCCTTCAAACTACATTCACTTTGTGCTCAACAACGGAGCGCACGACTCGGTTGGCGGCCAGCCGACCGTCGGCCGCGAGATTGACTTTTGCAAAATCGCCGCGGGCTGCGGCTACGAAAACGTGACAAAGGCCGCCAACCTTGACGAATTGGCCGCGGCCATCGCAAGCGCCAAAGCAAACAAAAGGCTTTCGTTCATCGAAGTTCTTGTAACAAAGGGAGCGAGAAAAGATTTGGGCCGGCCAAAGACAACGCCGCGTGAAAACAAAGAAGCGCTCATGAAATTCTTGGAGAAGTAAAATATGGTAAAGCAAGCGATTATAGCCGCGGGCGGACTTGGAAGCCGCTTTGGAAACAGAACAAAGGAAATGCCGAAAGGCTTTATCGAAATTGACGGCGTTCCGATGGTGGAGCGCAGCGTGCAAAAGCTTATCGCGGCCGGCGTTGAGGAAATCATCATCGGCACCGGCCACTGTTCCGAAGCCTACGACGAGCTGGCAAAAAAATATCACGTAATAAAAACAGTAAAGAACGAAAACTACGCGAACACTTCCAGCATGGGAACGATTGCCGTTTGCGCGCCTTACATCAAAGGCGACTTTTTCTTGCTCGAAAGCGATTTGGTTTACGACGCCGTGGGCCTTAAGGTTTTGGCCAACGACGAGCGCGCCAATGTCGTTCTTGCAAGCGGCGCGACTCATAGCGACGACGAAGTTTATTTGGAAAACGGCGCGGACGGCTCTCTTTGCCGCGCCACAAAGGACAAGGCCAGCGTGAAAAATCTCGCCGGCGAGCTTGTCGGCATTTCAAAGCTTTCAAAGGCTTGTCTTGACGACATGATGTCTTGGTACAAAGCCGACGCCGGCCGCGTTAAGGCTGACTACGAAAGCGTCTTGGCCGAAATTTCAAGCGCCGCGGACTTCGCCTCAAAAGTTTATGTCCGCAAAATAGAGTATTACGCTTGGACAGAAATCGACGACGAAGCGATGCTTGACCGCGCCGTAAAGGAAATTTGGCCGCGCGTCCAGGAAAACGAATCTCTTTGGAACGTACGCCGCGAAGTTTTGCTCAACCCAGGCCCCTCCACCACCACCGACAGCGTAAAGTACGCGCAAGTCGTCGCCGACATTTGCCCGCGCGAGCTTGAGTTCGGAAACCTTATGGAAGAAGTGGCGGAAGGCCTTACCGAAGTTTGCGCAAATCCAAAAGACTACATAACTGTAATGTTCGGTTGTTCTGGCACCGGCGCCGACGAGGCTATGGTCAGCTCTTGCGTTCCGCCCGACGGAAAACTGCTCGTCGTGGACAACGGTTCCTACGGAGCCCGTCTTGCAAAAATCGCAAGCGTTTACAACATCGATATGGACGTGTTCAAGTCTTCGACATACGAGCCGATAGACATCGCCGCGCTGGAAAAGCAAATGCAGGCAAAAAAATACACGACCTTCGCGATTGTCTACCACGAAACCACGACCGGCCTTTTAAACGACCTCGCCACGATTTGTCCGCTGGCAAAAAAATACGGAATGACTACAATTTGCGACATCGTCTCTGCCTACGGCGGAATGCCGATCGACCTTGGCTCTCTTGGAATCGACTTTGCAACAAGCACTTCAAACAAGCACATCGGAGGAATGGCCGGCGTGGGCTTTGTAGTCTGCAAGCGCGACGAATTGTTGAAGCAAAAAGACTGGCCTATGCGCAACTACTACCTCAACCTTTACGACCAGTACAAGTACTTTTTGGAGACCAAGCAAACGCGCTTTACCCCGCCCGTCCAAACTTTCTACGCCTTGCGCCAAGCGATCATCGAAACAAAAGTCGAGACCGTTCA
The DNA here is from genome assembly GCA_016290995.1 of Treponema sp. GTDB lineage: Bacteria > Spirochaetota > Spirochaetia > Treponematales > Treponemataceae > Treponema_D. The sequence goes on from JAEEVR010000002.1 coordinate 8,470, forward strand.
AAAGCGCTTTGAGCGCTTTACCGCCTGCTGGGAAATTTTGGTCAAAGCCTTGGACGACATCGGCCTCAAAATGTTGGTGGACCGCAAATACCAGTCGCATTTCATCACGGCGATTTTGATTCCGGAGACTCCCAAGTACAGCTTCAACGCGCTGCACGACTACGCCAAGAGCTTTAACTTCACGATTTATCCCGGAAAGCTTGGCAACATCGACACCTTCCGCATCGCCAACATGGGCGACATAAAGCCGGAAGAAATGGAGCGCTTTACAAAAGTTCTCCGCGACTACATGAAAAGCATTGGAGTGTGTTAACGGCGCATGGCAGACTTTTTGTACACGCTCGTAATTTATCCCCTCACATTGATAATTGAAACTTCATACAAATTGGTGTATGAAGTTTTTGGCAATGTCGGTCTTGCCGTAATCGGAGTCAGCGTGGCGGTTTCTTTGCTGTGCCTGCCCCTCTACATTGTCGCGGAAGCCTGGCAGCAAATCGAGCGCGACAAGCAAAAAGAAATGAGTTCGGGAATAGACCGAATTAAAAAAGCCTTTAAAGGCGACGAGCAATACATGATTTTGACAACCTTCTACAAACAAAATCATTACCATCCCTTGATGGCATTGCGCTCGTCCTTTGGACTTTTGATACAAGTTCCTTTTTTCATCGCGGCCTATTCCTTTTTGTCAGCCATGCCAGCCTTGCAAAACCAAGCATTCCACTTTATCCGCGACATGGGAAAGCCCGACGCGCTTTTTTACATTGGGTCTTTTCCGATAAACGTTCTTCCGATCGCGATGACAGTCATAAACATCGCGGGCAGCGCGGTTTACACAAAGGGTTTTAAACTAAAGGAAAAGCTTCCGATTTACGCGATGGCTTTGATTTTTTTGGCCATTCTTTACGATTCGCCGGCGGGCTTGGTTCTTTATTGGACCATGAACAACGTCTTTAGCCTAGTAAAAAACATCTTTTATAAGATTAAAAAGCCCCTTCTTGTCCTTTACATTTTGGCCAGTCTTGCCGCGGCCTACGGAATATATTATGTTCTTGCGCGTCACAACGGACTTTTTTCAAAGCGCTTGGTTCTGGCCATTCTTTTGTCGCTCGTTTTTTTTGTTCCCCTTTTTGTCAAAGGAGCGAAATGGGTTTTAAACAATTGTCTGTCGACCTTGCTTCAAAACAAGTCTGAACGCCACACAATTTTCTTGCTATGCGCCTTCTCCCTGGCTCTTTTGACAGGTCTTGTAATTCCTTCATATACGATTTCTTCGTCGGTTTTGGAATTTGTCGACATCGACAATATTTTTAACCCAAACTATTACATTTACACAATTCTTTTACAAAGTTTAGGCATCTTTGTCTTTTGGTTTTGCTGCGTCTACTTCTTGTTTGGAAAAAAAATTCAAAGTCTCATGGTCTTTGCGGCGGCTTTTTTGCTTTTGAGCGCCTGCCTAAACACTTTCGCCTTTGGCGGTGATTACGGAAACATAAGCCGCGTGTTCTTGTTTGACAAAACAATTCAAGATTCAGCCGCTACAAAAATTCTCAACGTAATTGCCGTCCTCGCTTTGGGCGCGGCGCTTCTCGCCTTGCTAAAATTTACAAAAGCAAAAAAAACCGTCATTCCTATTTTTACAATATCGCTCATAGCCTTCTTTGCGATTGGAACGATAAATGTTGCGAAAATTCAGGCGCAAACAAACGAATATGCATCCCGACAAGTAAAGGAAGAAAATTCTATCACTCCTGTCTTCCACTTTTCAAAGAAAGGAAAGAATGTGGTCGTCATAATGAGCGACAGGGCTGAAAACGCTTTTGTCGAGCCGATTTTCGAGGCTTACCCAGACTTAAAAGAAGCCTTTAAGGATTGGACCCTGTACAGCCACACTCTGTCATATGACTCGCACACTCTTTTGGGCGCCCCCCCCCTTTACGGCGGATACGAATACACTCCGCTCAACATGAACGCGCGGGCTACCATTCCCCTTAAAGAAAAAAACAACGAAGCGCTTTTGCTTATGCCAAGAATTTTCACGGAACAAGCGGGATTCGGCGCGCAAGCCTCGGACTTGTCTTGGGCCAACTATTCTTGGGTTCCAGACATGTCTATTTGCGCCCCATACCCGCAAATCACTCCGCTCAACTTGGAACGGAAATATACCTCAAAGTGGATAAGCGAGCACCCAAACAACGTCAAGGCCAACACGACAAGCCAAACGATAAAAAGAAATTTCTTGTGGTTCGCATTGTTCAAAGAAGCCCCGGCCTTTATCCGCGAAAGTCTTTACGACGACGGCAATTGGTGGACAAGCGACGAAGACTATGCGGACATCGTTGAATACATAACAAAGCTTTCCGTCCTCGAATACTTGCCCGATTTGACAGATTTTTGCGGAAACGAAGAAGGAAACTTTGTTCTATTGCAGTCAATGGTGACCCACACTTCAATAGAACTGCAGGCGCCAAATTTTGACCCGTCAATAAACATAACCGACAAGGGAAAATTCGCCGGAGACCCCGAGAACGAGACAATCAGCTCAAACATAGCGATGCTAAAGCGAGTGGCCAAATGGATGGATTATCTAAAGCAAAACGGCTGCTACGACAACACAAGAATCATAATCGTGGCCGACCATGGAGCCGGTAAAGGCGGCCCCGCGCGGAAATTCTTTACGGACAACGGCGAAATTAAGGAAAGCGGCTACGAGCTGGACCAAAACCATCCGCTTTTGATGGTAAAAGATTTTGCCGACTCGGCGGACAAAAACGCGTCTCGGCAGTTCACGGTTGACACAAGCTTTATGACCAACGCCGACACTCCATACCTTGCCTTTGAAGGAATAATCAAAAACCCCGTGAACCCGTGGACAGGCAAAGAAATCACAAAGCGCAAGGAAAGCGCGGCATACGGGGTTGTCGCAGGAGCGCCCTACGACCCCGGAAAACACGGCCTTTATAAGTTTGACTTAAACGGAATAAAAACATATGATGTCTTTGACGACATGTCAAAAGCCTCAAATTGGAAGGAAAGAAAAGAATGAGCGGAAAGAAAATTCAAATCTTGGACTCTACCTTGCGCGACGGAGCGCAGGGCGAAGGAATCAGCTACTCTGTACAAGACAAAATTCACGTCTGCCAAGCGCTTGACGAGCTGGGCGTGGACTTTATCGAGGCCGGAAATCCCGGTTCAAATCCAAAGGACATGGAATTTTTCCAAGAAATGAAAAAGATTCCCCTTTCCAACTCCAAGCTTTGCGCATTTGGATCGACACGCCGCAAGGACATAAAGCCCAGCGAGGACGCAAACCTCCAGAGCCTTGTTTCAGCCGGAACGGAATGGGCGGTGATTTTCGGAAAGTCTTGGCTTTTCCATGTTACTGAAATTCTCCACACAAGCGAAGAAGAAAACCTTGCGATGATAAAGGACTCATGCGAATTCTTGCGCCAAAACAAAATGCGCGTGATCTACGACGCCGAGCACTTTTTTACCGGCTACAAGGATAATCCAGAATACGCGCTTAAGACATTGAAGGCCGCCAAAGACGGCGGAGCGGAAGTCCTTAACCTTTGCGAGACAAAGGGCGGAGCGATGCCCAACGAGTTGCAGGCCGCCGTTGAAAAAGTCGTAAAAGAATTTGGAAAGGATTGCGCGATCGGAATCCACACCCACAACGATTCTGGCCTTGCGGTCGCCAACTCGCTAATCGCTGTCACAGCCGGCGCCACGCACGTGCAGGGCGTCCTTTTGGGCTTTGGCGAGCGCACGGGCAACGCAAACCTTTCGACAATCATTCCCGACTTGCAGTTAAAGATGGGATACGATTGCCTTCCCGGCGAAAACATAAAGTCGCTCACTTCCATTTGCAAGCGCGTGGCGGAGTTCACAAACCTTCCGCTTAATCCAGGCATGCCCTACGTAGGCGCCAACGCCTTTGCCCACAAGGCCGGAATGCACATCGACGCGGTCCTTAAAAATCCGTCGGCCTACGAGCACGTGGAGCCCGAAAGCGTCGGAAACGCGCGCGTATTCCTTATGAGCGAAGTCGCCGGCCGCTCCATGGTAATAAAGAAGATTCAAAAGTTCATGCCGCAAATCACAAAGGACGACCCGATCGTAAAGACGATCATGGCAAGAATGAAGGAGCTTGAATTTGAAGGCTACCAGTTTGAGGGCGCCGACGGCTCCTTTGAATTGCTCGTCCGAAAAATCATGGGAAAGTACCAGCCCTTCTTTAAGCTGCGCTACTACCAAACAAACGGCGTGAACCCGCGGCCCGAAAAAGGCGTAAACGCCACGGCCCAAATCAAAGTTGAAGTCGACAACCAAATAGAAGTCACAGCCGGCGAAGGCGACGGTCCTGTAAACGCTTTGGACATCGCCTTGCGCAAGGCCCTCTCCCGCTTTTATCCCGCGGTGGAACAAATCCGCCTTACAGACTACAAGGTCCGCGTCTTGGACGGAAAGGCCGCGACGGCCAGCAAAGTCCGCGTATTGATAGAAAGCTCGGACGGAATGGATTCTTGGTCAACGGTGGGCGTAAGCTCCGACGTAATGGAAGCCTCCTGGATGGCGCTGGTCGATTCCTTTGAGTACAAGCTGATTAAGGACATCGAAAAGCATTTCAACAAACTCGTTTGACAAAAAAGCGCGTTTTTAGTATAATTAAAGAAATTCAGCGTAAATAAACACGAGGTTTTACAATGGAAAAGACAATCGCCTTGATTCCCGGTGACGGAATCGGACCTGACGTAGTCGCCGAAGCGGTGAACGTGCTTGACGCCGTCGCCAAGAAATTCGGCCACAAGTGGACTTATAAAAACGTAATCGCGGGCGGCGGAGCCATCGACAAGTTCGGCCATCCCCTTCCCCAGGAACAGCTTGACATAGCGCTTTCCAGCGACGCGGCCCTTTTGGGAGCGGTCGGCGGCCCCAAGTGGGACGACGTTGCCCCGGAGATCCGCCCGGAAAAAGCCTTGCTCGGACTTCGCGGCGGAATGAAAGTATTCGCAAACCTTCGCCCGGCCGTAATGTGGAAGCAGCTTAAGGACGCCTGCCCCCTCAAGGACGAGATTGCCGGCGACGGAATCGACGTTTTGGTAGTGCGCGAGCTTACAGGCGGCATTTACTTTGGAGAGCGCGGAACAAGCGCTGACGGAAAGACCGCTTGGGACACCGAAAAATACACATGGCCCGAAATCGAGCGCATCGTCCGCATGGGCTTTGAGTTCGCAAAGAACCGCAAAAAGCATTTGACGGTCGTGGACAAGGCCAACATCCTCAACTCAAGCCGTTTGTGGCGCAAAGTTGCCGAAGAAGTCCACAAGGAATATTCCGACATCGCACTTGACTTTATGTACATCGACAACGCCGCCATGCAAATGGTAAAGAATCCGCGCCAGTTTGACGTAATCGCCACAAGCAACATGTTCGGCGACATCCTCACCGACGAAGCCGCTCAAGTTACAGGCTCAATCGGAATGTTGGCCTCAGCCAGCATCGGCGACGGAACGGGCCCCGGCCTTTACGAGCCGATCCACGGTTCCGCCCCCGACATCGCAGGAAAAGACTTGGCCAACCCCTTGGCCACAATACTTAGCGCAGCCATGCTTCTCCGCTTTGACTTTAAGCTTGAAGAAGAAGCCAAGGCCATCGAAAACGCCGTGGCCAAAGTTTTGGACGACGGCTGGCGCACTGGAGACATCGCCGGAGCCGACCGCGAGGCCGTAAAAGCCGCCGGAAAGCTCGTCGGCACCAAGAAAATGGGCCAATTGGTCCTCGAACGCCTTAACTAGGAACAGCAAAGCGCTCCGCGCTCAAAGCTGGATACACACAATGCCCCTCGCGCTATTGACGAGGGGCATTTTTTATACTATAATATTTACACTATTTTACTTATATTTTAAGGTGTTTTTTATGAAAAAAGGTCTTTACAGCATCGGCGGAATCATCATCTTGCTGATCGCCGCTTTTATTTTTGTTTTGGTTCCAGCGCTTGCCGGCGGAGTCAGCGAAAGACGCTTGCCCGCTTACGGAAGCTACAACGGAGTTCCCATCAAGTTTGAGGAAGGCTCCGAGTTTTATTCATTGGCCAACCAAGCCGTTCAGAGAATGGAACAGCAGGGCTACAGCTTTAACGGCGACTACGCCTCTTTCTTCTATTCAATGGCTTTTAGCCAGGCCTTTAACCAAGTCGTAGGCCCCATGGCTCTTCGCGACTTGACAAGCCAAAGCGGTTGGCTCGCCACTGACAGCGCCGTTGACCGCGCCCTTATCAACCAGTACTACAACGAAAGCGGAGAATTCTCGCAGGCGCTTTACAACGCCACAAGCGACGACGCCAAGCGCAAAAACCAAGAGCAAGTTGTCGCCGCGCTTACAGCCGGCCGCTCATACGAGGACCTCTTTGGCTCTTTTACAACGATTAAAGACTCTAAATTGTTCGGCCTTAAGACTTCTTCCGCCGAATTGGAATTTATCCGCAAGATGGGAAATGAAGTTCGCGAATTTGAATTTGCAGCCTTTAGCATGAAGACAATGCCCGATGATGAAATCAAGGCTTTTGCAAAAAAGAACGCCGACAAGTTGGCCAAGCACGACCTTTGCGTAATCACGGTAAACGACGAAGCGAAAGCCAAGGATGTTCTTAAGAGAATCAACAATTCAGAAATCACATTTGAAGACGCCGTAACTTCATACTCAACAAAGATTGCCGGCGACACAGAGAACGGAAAAATCTCCCAAAACCGCTCGTACCAATTGGAAACTCTCTTTAAGAACAAAGAGAGCCTTTCAGAAATCACAGGCCTTGCTAAAGACGCCGTTTCAAATCCCGTTGAGTTGAACTCAAGCTGGGCAATCTTTAAGTGCCTTGGCCCCAGCGCGGACATTGACGTTGACAACACAGAAGACTTTGACGCCGCAAAGACTTACCTTTACAATAATGAAAGAGGCGTAGTCCAGGACTATTACACAGGCAAAGCCAACGACTTTATCGCGGCCGCGGCCACAAGCAGCTTTACAGAAGCTTGCCAGAAGTTTGGCGTTGCAAGAGACACAACACCTTCATTCGCCCTTAACTGGAACAACCAGACCTTGATCGGAAGGTCAACTCTCGAAGACAAAGAAGCCCTTAGAGGAGCCTCTGCCAACGAGACATTCCTTAAAACCGCTTTCAAATTGGCAAAGGGAGAAATTTCCACCCCGCTCGTTCTTTCTTCAACAGACAACGTAGTTGTATTGCGCTGCATTGAGATCACAGAAGGAGGAACATCCGCCGAGGACGCCGCCCGCCTTATCGGACCCGAAATCGCGGAAGCGGATTCAGTTGTCGTAAACTCGGCCATCCAAAAAAGCCCAAAAATCAAGTCAAACTCAGCCGAGTTTATGGCTGTTTTTACAGGTGAAAAGCAGTAACATTCATGGCTGAAGAAAAGCCTGTTTTAATAGAGGCCGCCCCTTCCGCGCAAACGGAGGGAGCGACCTTTACCCTTCAATATAAAAACCGTTTTCTTTATTCAAAATACAATCCACAAAAAAACATTCTTCAAGCGATACAAAACCTTAAGCTTTTGCCCGGAACATTGGTCTTGGCCTTTTCGCCCGGACTTTTTTACGGACTTGAGGAACTGAAAAAAAAATGCGTCGAAGCCTCGTCGCAAGTTCTTTGCGTGGAAGCGGAAAAAGCGCTTTACGATTTTTCGTTCCACTTGAACGAAGAAAAAAACTTTAACGCCACGCTTCTTCCATACCAAAACAACACAACTGTTGGTCTTGACGATTTTTTTAACAACGCAAGCCAAAAATTCCGCCGAGTGATTAGGCTTGACCTTAGCGCGGGCGTTTCCTTTAACGAAGGCTTTTACAAAAACTTTTACGAGTGCGCGCAAAACATCGTGGCGGCCTTTTGGAAAAACCGTTTGACTCTTGTCCGATTGGGCCGCCTTTACAGCAAAAATATTTTTAAGAACTTACTCTTGTCCGCCGCCTGCCCTTCCTTTGAGGCCTTTGAAGGAACGGTTGAAAAGCCGATTCTTGTTTGCGGAGCTGGAGAAAGCCTTGATGAACTTACGGCATTCGCGCGCGAAAACTGCCAGCAAGGCCTTGCCTTGCAACAAGCCCAAAAAGGGGCCGCCGCAATCGCCGCCATCAACAAGCGATTCTTTATCCTTGCAGTGGACGCTGCCGTTCCCGCCCTGCTCGCCGCAGGAATATGGATTGACGCAATCGCCGCAACAGAAAGCCAGCTTGCGATCGAAAAAGCGTACATCGGACTTGGCAAAGATTGTTCGCAAGACCAAGAACGCGGCCCGATTTTCTTTTTTGACTTAACCTCAAGGGCCGCAATAGCCCGCCGATACGCAAAACGCTCGGCCTTTTACTTTAGTGAATTTGACCAAAACGAATTCTTGAACCGCTTGAAACAAAACGGACTCCTTCCAAAAATCGCGCCGCCGCTAGGCTCGATAGGCCTTACAGCGACATATTTGGCTTTGCGCCTTAGGAAAGACCAAAGCGTTCCGGTTTACGTTTTAGGCTTGGACTTTTCTTTTAGCGCCGGAAGAACGCACGCCAAGGGAACGGCGCAAAGCAAGGCCCTTTACATTAATTCCAGCCGCTTGAGGTCCGCCCAAAACTGCGCGGCCGCTTACGGTCCAGGGTCTGAAAAAATTCGCGGAAAAGACGGACGCGATTTTTGGACAAGCAAAAACCTTTTTGGCTACGCATGCCTCTTTAAGCAATACTTTATGGGCTCCAAAAATCTTTACGACGCAGGAAAAAGCGGCTTGGATTTGGGCCTAGAAAAGCGGCATCTTTTGGACTTTTTAGGCAGCGCGGCGGCGCAAGTCCCGGGCATTGAACAAAAAACGGCCAAAAGCCAAAAAAGCGCGGCCGCTTTTGGGCTTTCAAACAATCTTGGCAAGCAAGCCGAGGACTTTTTGCGCGGCGAGCTTACTGCCCTTCGCGCATTGGCCGACTTGCTTTCAAAAGGAGAAGCTTCTGAAGCGCGCGACAAAACGATCACGCTTGACGAGCAGATCTTGCGGAACTTGAGCGGACGCGAGTACCTTTACTTGCACTTTCCGGACGGAACCGCTCCAAGCCTTGAGCTAAACTTTTTGACAAGAGTCCGCTCGCAAATTGACTTCTTTGCCAAGGACATAGAAACCGCGCTCGCGGCCGCGCAAGTTTAATGTTCTTCGTCTTCGTCGGACTTGAGGACGGCAAGGAAGGCCGACTGGGGAAGCTCGACGTCGCCGATCATCTTCATGCGCTTTTTGCCTTCTTTTTGTTTTTCAAGCAATTTTCTTTTTCGGGTAATGTCGCCGCCGTAGCATTTGGCAAGAACGTCCTTTCGGACAGGGTTTACCGTTTCGCGCGCGATGATTTGGCTTCCGATCGCGCCTTGAATGGCAACCTTGAATTGCTGGCGGGCGATCTCGCCCTTTAGGCGGTGGCAAACCTTATGGGCTTGAATAGAGGCGTTTTCCTTAAAGCACAATTGGCTTAGGGCGTCAACGCTCTTTCCGTTAATCAAAATGTCAAGTTTTACAAGAACGGTCGGCTTGTAGCCGATAATTTCGTAGTCAAAGCTGGCGTAACCGCGGCTGTAGCTTTTTAGCCTGTCGTAAAAGTCAAAGAGAACTTCGGCCAAGGGCATTTCGTAAGTAAGTTCGGCGCGCTTTTCATCCAAATACTGCATGTTTGTTTGAACGCCGCGCTTTTCGTTGCACAAGGCCATGATTTGTCCGATGTATTCGCCGGGCGTGATGATCGAAGCCTTGATGTAAGGCTCTTCCGCGCTTTTTACGCGGCCCTCTGGATATTCGGTCGGGTTGTCGATAAAAATTTCTTCGCCGCTTGTAAGAGTAACCTTGTACCTAACGCTGGGAGCGGTAAAAATAACGCTTTGGTCAAAATCGCGCTCCAACCGTTCCTCAATAATCTCCAAGTGCAAAAGGCCCAAAAAGCCGCATCTAAAGCCGTTTCCAAGCGCGATGGAATTGTCTTTTTCGTAAACAAGGCTTGCGTCGTTAAGCCTAAGCTTTTCCATGCTGTCGCGCAATTCCTCGTAGTCGTTTGAGTCAAGCGGATAGATAGAAGAATAAACGACAGGCTTAACTTCCTTAAAGCCAGGAAGGGGTTCCGCGGCTGGATTTGCCGAAAGCGTTATTGTGTCGCCGACCTTTACGTCTTGGACGGTCTTGATTCCCGCGATGATGTAGCCTACGTCGCCGGCTTCCAAATAGCCGGTGTCCTCGTACTTGATTTTAAAGACGCCGATGTTCTCGACCTTGTATTCGGAACCGCTGCTCATCATTCGGATTGTGTCGCCGGCCTTTATCTTTCCCTGCATCACGCGAATGTGGACGATTACGCCCCTAAAGGCGTCGTAGTGGCAGTCAAAAATCAAAGCTTGCGTCGGAGCGTTTACGTCTCCGGACGGCGGCGGAAAAAGCGTGACGATCGCTTCCATCAAGTCATCAATGCCCTGCCCCGTTTTGGCGCTTACCAATTGCGCTTCCTCCGGCAAAAGGCCCAAGTCGTGGTCGATTTGTTTTTTTACGCCCTCGATGTCGGCGCTTGGAAGGTCGATTTTGTTTATTACAGGAACGATAGTAAGATTCTGTTCCAAAGCCATATACATATTGCTTACGGTTTGCGACTCGACACCTTGGGAAGCGTCGATCAACAAAAGAGCGCCTTCGCAAGAAGCGATCGCGCGGCTTACCTCGTAGCTAAAGTCAACATGGCCGGGCGTGTCTACAAAATTAAGCTCGTAATCCAAGCCGTCCTTTGCCTTGTATGGAATCGTAACAGCCTGGCTTTTTATCGTAATGCCGCGCTCGCGCTCAATGTCCATGTTGTCCAAAATTTGGTTCATCATTTGGCGGTCGTCGATAATCTTTGCCTTTTGAATAAGGCGGTCCGCCAAAGTTGACTTTCCGTGATCAATGTGCGCCACAATGCAAAAGTTGCGCTTGCATTTCATCTCTACCATTTTTTCTTCCTGTCTTAAAAGTAATACGGACTGTCCAACATGGCCTGCATGGCAACGTTTATGTCAAGGTATCCGTTTCGTCTGTTTTTAGTTGAGAACATAACCATAATCGCGCTTTTGTCCTCATTAAACTGAATTCTTCCGATTGTAAGCGGATCGTTTTCGGAAAAGCCGTTTTCGTCAGCGGCGCTTCCAGTAATCACGCGCTTTACCACATAAGTCTTGCTGCTTTCCGTAGAAGACGGCGTCAATTCCAATCCAAAAATCGCGACAAAAGAATTCTGAACCATATCGCCTTGATAAATGGCGTAGCCGGGATTTTTGGGCCTTTCGGTCAAATACAAAAGACATTGCTTTTTCGCTTCGTAGGAGCCGTCCTCAAGGTATTCGCAAGAAATAATCGAACCGGGAACGTGGTCGCGCAAAATGTCCTGGGCGTTCTCAAGGCTGGAAACCTTTTGGCCGTCAAGGCTTACAACAACGTCGCCGGTCTTAATGCCAGCGCGAGCCATGGCGCTTCCGGGCTTTATGTACTGGACTTCCAAACCGTAATTGACGCGGCCGGCCTTAGCGGTTCGGCCATAGGCTCCGATCCAAGGAAACTTTCGCTCGCCGCCGCGATACAAAATCGGCAAATCTTGTTTTAAGTATTCAACTGGAATGGCAAAGTTCAAGCCTTGGTAAGAAGCGATTCCCGCAAAGACAACGCCTTGCACAATTCCGTTTTTGTCGATGCAAGGGCCGCCAGAGTTTCCGGAGTTTACCGCGGCGTCGATTTGAACAACACTTCCGGTGGAAAAAAGCTTTCTGTCGGCGGAAGAAACAACGCCGCTAGTAAGCGTTCGTTCCAAGCCCAAGGGCGAACCGATCGCGTAAATCACGCTTCCTACGTTCAACTGGGACTGGGAGCCCAAAGTAAAATAATAAGGCACCTTTATCTCTGTCTTTAGCAAGGCCAAATCGTGAACGCTGTCGTAGCCCACAACGCGCGCGGGGATTCTTTGGTCGGAATCTTCCGCCATTTTAATAAAAACTTTTCCGTAGCCGGAACTTTTTGGATTGACAAGCTCCTCAATAACGTGATGGTTTGTAACGATATAGCCGCGCGGGTCGATAAAAAAGCCGGAGCCAATTACGCGGGCGGCGTATCCCATTCCGTTTTGAACTTTAATTCCAAGGTCAACCCAAACGGTGACGGTTCCTTGTATATAGTCGGAAATTTTTTCCAAGCGGGCCAAGTTTTTGCCGGAAAGGCCTGGAACGCCGTCAAAATAAAAATTTTTCATGGCGCTTTTGTCCATAACCTTTACGGCGAAGTCTTCGTAGCCCGCGCTGACCAAGGAATTGTAGAAGGTCCAGGCTTCGACATAATCCTTTTGTTCCACGCGCGAAGAAAGGCCGTCGCGAACAAAGGCAGCGCATTCGTCGCTTATGTTCTTGTCGCCCAACACTTTTGCGCGCCACAAGGCCTCAACCGGGCTTTTTTGGAGCATTTCGTATATGCGCTTTACCTCGGCGTCATGGACGTCTTTTTGCGTGTAGTCAAAATTTTCTTCAGGCCTGCTTGGGAGCTTGTTTGTGTTGCAGGAAAAAAAGCAAACAGAAAGCGCAAAGGCTGCCAACAATGCATGTGATTTAACGGTTTTACTCATCTTCTTAAACTCTAACTATTTTTCGCTTTTGGGAGCGGAATTTTCTTTTTGCGCCTTTTTCACTTCGTCGCTTTTTTCCATCACGCGAGCGTAAAGGTTTTGCCCAATCAAGACGGCTTGCAAGAAATAGTCGCCGCTGTCCATTTGGTTAACCACGCCTTGCTCAACGCCTTTCATAAAGCCGATTACGTTCAACTCTTGATTTTCCGTTCCGGGAGCGTCTACCCAATAAAAACATTTTTGCGTTCCTTTTGTAACAGGAACGTTGGCGTTGTCCACTTTTATTTCAACCGGCTCCCCGTCAGAAAGTTTGATCGACACTGGAACCTTTTTGTCACTTCCCTGAACAAAGAATTCCGTCAGTTCGACAACCGGCTGCCCCTCCTCTTGCGGATAGAGGGTGTAACGGACGTTCCAATTGCCGTCGTAATCCGAATCCCAAGTTGTGCGGCGGCCGCCCTTGGTCATGTATTCTTCGGTAAAGTCAGGAAGCGTGTCTCCGTTCCTGTCGATGTGAATCATCTGCAAGTAGATCAGCGGATTGGGAACGGGATATCCCCAAATGTTTTGGCTTGCGGCGTCCGCGTCCTCTTTGCTTAAAACAAAGGAACCGTCGTTGTCGCCATAAATCTCAGTAGTCTCAAAAATCATGTCGCCGTCGCGGTCAACGGAACGAGTCAAGGGCTTTGCAAACTGCGCTCTGGCGTAAAGCTTTCCGTCAACCAAATAATCGGCCGCGTACGGAGCGCCGTCAAGCATCGCAAAGCGCACAATCGCTCCGTCCCGCTCTTTTGAAGGCTTTTCCATGCTGCTGATCGAAAGTATCAAGCGGTCAATGTCAAAAAGATTTGGGCCGCTCCACAACGAAGTTTCGTCAACGATGTAAAAGTCTTTTCTAAAGCCGGCCGCGGCCAAAAACTCGTCGGCTTTTACGGTAAAGATTTCGGCGTCAACAGTCTCGTCGGCCAAGTTAAAGATTGTGATTCCTTCCTCGCCAGGAACTTCCTCAAAAACGATTCGCACAGGACTGGGGTATGTTCCGTAATAAACGTCAATCTTTTTGTCTTCAAAATGCGCGCTCTTGGGAACGCCAAAGTCAAGCTCTGCGGTCCAATCGTCTCCGCCGTCGTTGTCCGCGTCGTAAACGATTTTGGAGGGGCGGCCGCGGCTGTACGTAATCGTAACGTTGCGCTCCAAGCTGCGGTTTGTGTCGATGTACAAGGTTCCTGAGTAGGCGTTTAGGTAGTCGAACATTCGCTTTTTGCCTTCGTCCGTTTTTAAGGAAGAAGCGAAACGTTCCATGTCAAAGAGATCCACGCCCTTGTCCATAAAGTCCAAAAAGTAGTCAAAGGCTTGGCTTTCAGTAAAGACGCCGTCTTCCAAGGCGGCCGCCGCGAACACCGGGCTTTTAAATCCGCGCGCGTCAAAGGCCTTTAGCAATCTTGTCCTTTGTTCGCCTTCGGCAAAAATCGCGGCGTAAACTTCCAGTTCCGGATTTTGCTTGTTGTATTCGGGAACGCGCGTGATAAAATAATCGGCGGTTTTTCTCGCGATGGAATCAAGCGGCATATAGTCAAAAGTTCCCGTCTCGTAATTCTTTTGGTACATTATTTTGTATTCGTACGCGAAAAACAAATTTGGAAAGCGTTCGTCGGCGGGATAGATGCGGCGGCTTACGTCGACTTTTTCGCGCGCGTTTTGAACGCTGGCCGCGTCTCCCAAAGTGTAATAAGATTTTATCCTAACGTAGTCTGCGTCGGCGGAATAAATGAAGGGCCGCTGGTCAAGAATCTCCAGCGCTTCCTTTGCCTTTCCGGTGGAACAGAGCAAGTCCGCGTAAAAAATTCTGGCGCTGCTTTTGTTGTAGTCAACCCATTCCGCGCCGTCAAGGGAACTCTTCAATACCGGCAAAACCGCCTTTCTCGTGGCTCCTTCGTTGTATTGGCTAAGGGCGATCAAATACCAAAGGTCCGCGACAGTCGCGTCGTAATTGTTTCCGGCGGTGGCGGCGGCCAAAGTTTTTTTCCAGTCGCCTTGAATCGCGTAATTTTTGGCCAATTTTAAATAACGCAAGGCGGTTTGCCTATTGGCCTTTTGGGCGCTAAAGTCCGAAGCCTTTCCCCCGCTTTGAGCGAAAGAAAGCCCAGCCGTCAAAAGCAAGGACGCAAAAATAAAAGTCTTATAAATCTTTTTCATATTTTATCGCCAACCGCGCGGGTACGCTCTACGCAAACCTCAGACGCGTTTTCCTTTCCTACTATTATATCAAAAAAACCGGATTCAGTCGCCTCTTTTTTGAGAATTTTTAAAAAAACTTTATCTTTTTTTGAGACCGCCTCAAGACCCGCCGCGGCGATTTTTTTAAAGTCTTTTTCGGGCCAAGCGGCCACAGAACGGACAAAAGAGTACGGAACCCGTTCCTCAAGCGCCAAGGCGTCAAAGGCCCTGTACAAATAACGCTGTCGCAAGGCCGTCGGAAGGGGCTCAAAAAAATCCTTGGCAATTTCCAGGCTTTTAGCGGCGGGCGCGTTTTGGGCTTGCGGCGCGTCTTGGTCTTGCGCAAGTTGTTTGCCTAGCGGAAAAGCGGCGCCGGCCAGCGCTTGTTCCAAAAAGCCATCAAGCGCCTCGCTTTCTAGGGCTGCCTTTTCGCCGCCCGCCAAAAGCGCCTTTTTCCAGCCCTCAAAGTTTTGGTCCAAAAAGGGAATCAAAAGGTTTCTGACCTTATTCCTTAAATACGAATTGTCTTGGTTTGAAGAGTCTGTCCGCCATTCGATTTTCTTTGAGCGCAAGTATTCTTCGATTTGCGGGCGGCTTGTTTCCAGCAGGGGCCGCAAATAAATTCCCCGCTGGGGAGCGATGCCGTAAGCGGCGGCCGAACCTTGCAAAAAGCGCATCAACAAAGTTTCAAGCGCGTCGTTTTGGTTGTGGGCCAGGCAAATATATTCAGCGCCGCTTTCTTTGGCAAACTCCTCAAATTTTTGGTAGCGCAAAAAGCGCGCGGCTTCTTCAAGGCCCTTGCCTCTTTGGTCCGCAAGGCGCTGGACCACGCCCCGCTCGATCTTTTTTACAAAGCATTCAACGCCAAGCTTTTGGCACAAGGCTTGGACAAAAGCCGCGTCTCCGGAGCTTTCCTCCTCCGGCCTGATTGAATGGTCAACGGTAACGCAAACGATTTTTGGAAAGGCCGAGCGCCTTTTGGGCTTTTCAGAGTTCGCGGCGCGCTTTTTGGGCTTACGCTCGCCGGCCTCGTTGTCAGCGTTCCCGCCGGCAGAAAAATCGCGCAAGGCGGCAAGGGCGCAAAGAAGGCTTACGGAATCCGCTCCGCCAGACACAGCCGCGCCCAAAATTTTTGTCCGCTCCAGAGCCTCGCCGCCCAAGAGCTTTTTTAGAGAATCAAAAAGCTTTTCTTCGAATGCATTCAAATCGATCGCTGCCAAAAAAAAAGCCTCCGAAAAAACGGAGGCTCTGCCTGACGGTTAAACAAGAAAGCCCGCGACATTCGCCGCAAGGCTCTCCATAAATTATCTCGCCGGTTTAACGCTAGCCAACGCCACTTCAGCGTCAGTGATAACTGTTACACCGTCCCCCAAATTGAGATTCTTAACGAGGAATTTTTCGCCAATGTTTACGCCGGAAATATCAGCGTCAACGCGGGCGGGCATCTTTGAGGCGACCGCCTTAATCTGAACTTCCGGAGCTTGCTTGAGCAAGAATCCGCCCTTAAGCACGCCGGCGGGCGTTCCAACCAAGTGAACGGGCATCTTCATTGTGATAGCCTGATCAGCGGCGGGCTCAAAGAAATCAGCGTGAAGCACTTTGTCGTTGCGAATATTGTATTCAGCGTCTTTGATGAAAACATCGTGCGAAGCGCCGTCGACTGTAACCTTGATCAAAGTTGAAGGCGTAACCGTTCGCCAAATCTTGTTGAATTCAACTTCGTCAATGTCGAGCATTGTCGACTTACCTTCGTGGTTGTACAACACGGCGGGAATTCTTCCCTGCAAGCGCATTCTTTTTGCGTTGGCTCGGCCTGTTGTAGAGCGAGTTTTTGCATTGATAGTCAAGTCCATTTTATAACCCCTATAAACCTTTATAAAGAAATCTGGGACGACAGGATTCGAACCTGTGGAATGACGGCACCAAAAGCCGTTGGCTTACCGCTTGCCGACGTCCCAAAATATATAAGAACCCTTCATAGCCAAAAGGCCAAGAGGAGCGCTTAACGTTATTCAGCCGAAGAAGCGTCTCCAGCGGCGGAAGCTTCAATAACCTTTCCGCTGTTGTAATCATCCAAGATTCTGTTCTGCAATTCAGAACGGAATTCCGGGCTGATAGGATGGGCAACATCCTTGTATTCTCCGGTGGCGGTCTTTTTGCTAGGCATAGCGATAAAAAGGCCGTCCTTGCCCTCAATAATTTTTACATTGTGAACAACAAAGCAGTTGTCAAATGTAATTGTAACATAAGCGCGAAGTTTTCCTTCGCCCGTCACTTTTCGGATGCGCAATTCTGTAATTTGCATAATGCATCTCCTTTACTTTTTATAATAAAGTCGCGTTCCATTTTCCAGAAAGAAGATTAGCGGCGTCTTGAGCCTGCTGGGCAGATTCATAAACGCCAAAAACCGTCGAACCGGAGCCTGACATATCACAAAACAGAGCGCCGCTGGCTTTTACGTCATCAAGCGCCTGCTGGACTTTTGAATACTTGGCCGCTATGACCGGCGTAAAATCGTTTATAAAATTCCAGTCTTTGACAGGACCTTTGTAAACGCTCTCAAGCTCGTCTAACGACAAATACTCGGTTTCGGGACTCCTAGCGCTTTCATCAATCGCGGCGTATGCCTCCGGGGTTGACGAATGAACGCCTGGGAAAACCAGAACGTAATGCAAATCACATCTGGGGCTTATTGGCTTTACCAAGTCCCCTCTTCCTGAAACAATCGCGGCGCCGTCCGGCTTTCCGTCAAGGCTTAGGAAGAAAAACACATCGCTTCCCACTCGGGCGGCTATTTTATAAGCCGCGTCGCTTGGAATCGCAACGCCTAGTTTTTGCAAGGCTACCAAGATAGCCGCGGCGTCGGAAGAACCGCCTCCCAAACCGCCGCCCAAAGGAATGCGTTTAGTCAACTGAACGCTGACCCCTGGCAAATCCCGCCCCAAAACGCTTTTCGCGGCTTGATAGGCGGAACTGACTGTGTTTTCTTGCGGAAGAACAACTTGCTGGCAAGAGACCTTGCAAACATTTTGTTCCGGCAAGGGACTGACGGTTAAAAGATCGCTCAATCCCACAGTCGCAAAAACGCTTTCTATCGGATGAAACCCGTCTTCTCTTTTAGGGAGAACGCGCAAGCCTAAATTAATTTTGGCAGGCGCATGAACGCAAATTTCACCCAACATAGTTTTTACAATTATACATATTGCAGAACTTTTGTCAATAGTTTGAAGGCGTATTGACAAGAAAAACAAAAAATTATATATTCATCATCACCGAGGTACACATGTCTGCTGATCCTGATTCATTTGAAGATTTCGAGAGAGTTGAATTCCTTTACACTGACGAAGTTAGCGAAGACATTGCTTTAGACGACGCTTCAGACTTTGAAGACGACGAAAGCGTGGACAGCTTCTCAGCCTACGACGACGAAATCCTTAATGAAGACTGGACCGACAATGAGTTTGCCGACGGCGACTCAGACGCCTTAAAGTTCTAGCCTTTAACTAAAACTCCAAACGCTGGCCGGCGTGCCAAAGCTTTTCCAAATCGTAAAATTCTCTGGCCTCTTTTGACATCAAGTGAATGACTATGCTTCCCAAGTCTATCAAATTCCAGTCGTCGCCGTCGCTGATTTTCTTGTTTGTTTTGTGAACTTCCAAACCCGAATCCTTGATGTAGTCCTTGATTTGCTTTTGCAAGCCTTGAGACTGGGTTGAGCTGGAAACGGTGGCGATTACAAAATAATCTGTCCAGCTGTTCAATTCCGAAATGTCAAGGAGAACGATATTGTCTCCCTTTCCGTCCTGAATCAAACGGGCCAACTCCTGGGCCTTTTCTTGAATAGTTTTATTGTCCATAAATCATTCCACTCCTTGTTCGCTGGAAACTTGTCCGTGAACGTAGCGGCCGTCAAAATCGCGGCCCAATATCAATATAAAGTCGAAGTTTGGCGTTTCGACATTCTCCCCTTCGGCGGCGACGCGCGCTTCGGTAATTTTTGAGCATCTAATAAAATCACCTAGCGATTTGGCCGCGTCGCGGTTTCCGATCAAGTCTACAATTTCTGTCTGTTCGTATTCGTTTGAGGGAGCGTTTGAAACGTTCAAGACCTCAAAGCCGGCTCCCTGCAAAAGAATTTGCGTGTTGCGCGCCAAGCCCTGCACCTTTGTTCCGTTTTGAATTTCCAAAACATAAGTTCGGTCGCCGGCCGCTCCCGACGCTTGAATGATTGATGAAACGGTTCTTCTTGCGACTTCCTTGATAAAGTCTCCGTTTCTAAAGGGATAGAGCAAAACGTTTCCGTCAACGCTCTGGTTAAGCCCCGTAACTTCCAGCTGAGTGACGCGCTCGTAGTCAATGCGAGTGACAAGCTCAAGCAATTCGGCAAAGTCCTTTTGGTTCAAGTTGCTTGCAAAGCAAGAAGCGAAGTGCTTAAAGTTTTCGCGCTGGAAAATGATGTTGCGGTTTTTGCGCAAAGCGGCCAACAAGGCCACGAGCATTGACTGGCGGCGCTCTTGGACGGAATCTTCCTCTTCAGTGTCAAGCGAGTAAGTCATATACGTTGTGACCTTGCTTCCAAAAAGGCGGACGGCGCCGCTGGGCAAAAGCCAAATCTCGCCGTTGGGGCCGCGCTCGTCAACCTGCTGCGGAATAAAGACGCCAAGGCCGCCAAGCAAGTCAGCCAAACGCTCAAAGTCCTGCAACTGGATCTCTATTGTGTACGACAGCTCCAAGTCCAAAAGCTTTTCTATTTCGCGCCGGTAAGCGTCAATGCCCTTTTCTTTGAACACCGCGTCGATTCTGTCAACGCGGCCAAGGGATTCGTAAATCGCGCCGGTGTTTTCGGGAATCGTAATCAAAGCGCCCTTTCCCGATTCCGCGTAAGCCAAGAAGACGTCGGTAAAAACAACGTTTGGGCCGTCCTCAATCAAAATCAAGGCCTTGATGATCGGGTCGGTCTTAAGCTTGTCCTTTACCGAATCGGCGCGCAAGTAAACGTAAAACGAAACGATCAGCGCCAAAAAGATGGCGATTATCAAAACGAGAAAAATCATTCCTTTGCGCTCGCGCTTTAAGCCCATTTTTAACCTCGATATGCTATCAATCTTTTAGGCTTTTGTAAAAAGCCTTTGTTTCCGCGGCAACTTTCTTGCCCTTGCTTTTTAAGTAATCCATGCTTTCTTTGACCACCGCGGCGGTCATTTGGTTTACGCTCATCGCCATAAGGCGCTCAGTGTATTCCGGCGTGACGTTTTCGCGGCCCGGCTCAATTTTGTCTGCAACGTACAAAAGCTTGGCCAAGTCGCTCATTCCGGCCTTGCCAAAAGTATGGTTTGCCACGGCCTCCAAAACGTCCTTGTCGTCAACGTTCCAATTGTCGCGCAGCAAAACCGCCGCGGCCCTACCGTGCAAGAGCGCCGGCTTGGAACTTTCTATTTTTAGGATTTCCTGACCGTCCAAGGCGGCCGTCTTAAGCAAGGCCTCGTCATTCATGCTCTTGCAAATGTCGTGGGCGATTCCCACAAAAAATCCTATTTGCTCGCTCAATCCATAATGGGCGCAAAGCTTGGCGCAAGTCTGCGCGACCCGCACGCTATGCTTGTAACGCTCCTCGCTTACGGCCGCCAAAGCGTACTTGCGAACGCTTTCGGTCAACTCGGCAAGCTCCAATCTATTGTTTATATCCATATAGCCTGTTAGTTACGATGTATTCATAAACCGCTTGCGGCAGCAAATATCTCCAACTTTTCTTTTGAAGAATGCGGTTTCTTATGTCCGTTGAAGAAATGGGAACGATAACGTTTTTAAGCTCTGTATAGGGCCAAACAAAACGCTTTTTGTCCACATCCATAAACTGTCCGCTGGCGTCGACGCCGCCGATATAGTCTCCGCGAGGCTTGTTGGCGGCGGCCACCGAACGCTTGTCGCCAAGATTTTGCCTTGAGGCGATTATTATGTCGCAAAGAGAGGCAATCTCATCCGGCCCTTTCCATTTATAAAACTCGGCGGCGATTTCCTGGCCCATAACAAGGCCAAGCTTTCCGTCGATTTTTCCTTTATATTTGTCCATCAAAAATCGGATCGTGTCGATCGTGTACGACACTCCTCCGCGCTGGATTTCGCAAGGCTCAACCTCAAAATTAGGGTTGTCGCTAATCGCCGCCTCCAGCATCGCCAAGCGGCTGGAAGGAGAAACGCTGGCCGACAATTGCTTGTGGGGCGCGATAAATGTGGGAACGAACAAAACTTTGTCGTAGCCCAAAGAAAGAGTCTCGTCCGCAACCGTCAAATGGCCGCAGTGGATGGGATTAAAGCTTCCGCCGTAAACAGCTATCTTCAATTTTCGCTCCCCGGATATTGAACTTCCGCGTCGTCGTCGATGGACTCTCGTTCCGCCATAAAAGAACTTACAGCGGGAGAAGCCTCGCCGCCGTCCAAAGACTGCTTGCCTTCCAATTTGTCAACCAATTCAATAACAGCGTTTCTAAGGGCGGCCATTCCGATATTGTTCAAAATTGAAACGGAAAGCACAGGCATGTCCTTGTCGGCGGCCTTGATTTTTTCCGCGATTTGGTCGGCGTTTTCCTTGGCGCCTTCAACGTCAATCTTGTTGCACAAAACCATTCTGGGCTTTTTTGCCAGTTCCTCGGAATATGCGGCAAGCTCTTTTTCCAACGTTTCGTAAGCCGTCAAATAATTTGTGTCGCTGGCGTCGATTATGAACAAAAGGGCTTGGGTGCGCGAAATGTGCTTTAAGAACTTAAAGCCAAGTCCGACGCCTTCGCTGGCGCCTTCCAAAATTCCGGGAATGTCGGCGATGATAATGTCGCGGTCGTCGTCAACGCGCAAAACGCCCAAGTTGGGTATTTTTGTCGTAAAGGGATATGGAGCGATTTTTGGTCGGGCGTTTGTAAAAGCCGTCAAAAGAGAGGATTTTCCCGCGTTGGGAAAGCCGACCAAGCCCACGTCGGCCATAATGCTAAGCTCGACCCGAATCTTTTTTACAGTTCCGGGTTCGCCCTTGTTGGCGATTCGGGGCGCCTGGTTGGTCGACGACTTAAAGTGAATGTTTCCCCAGCCGCCGTTTCCGCCTTTGAGCAGCAAGAATTTTTCGTCCTCGCTTTGGGTCGTAAAGTCGTGGATAAGCTCGCCAGTCTCGGCGTCCCTTAATGTAGTTCCGGGCGGAACGGGAATGACCAAATCCTCGCCGGCGGCGCCGTACTTTCCCCAGCTCATTCCGTCAGTGCCGTTTTTGGCCTTTAAAATGGGTCGGCGGCGCAAACGCGAAAGGGTTCGCATATTGCGCTTTACGACAAAGTAAACGTCGCCGCCCTTTCCGCCGTCGCCGCCAGAAGGTCCTCCAAGCGGAATGTATTTTTCGCGCCTAAAGGAGATGCAGCCGTTTCCGCCCTTTCCTGAGGATACTGTAATTACCGCTTCGTCCGCAAACTGAATCATACTAACCCACTAAAAAAAAACGCCCGGCATATCAAACCGGGCTGCTTTATGCGATTGTCAACCTTACGCGTTTACAATAGAAATGTACTTTCTGTTGTTGCTCTCGTGGAAGACAACCTTTCCGTCGGCTGTAGCAAAAATGCTGTCGTCGCCGGCGCGTTTGGCATTGTCGCCCGGGAAAAACTTTGTGCCGCGCTGCTTAACAATAATTGAACCAGCTGTCACAAACTGTCCCGCATATCTTTTAACGCCCAAGTGCTTTGGGTTTGACTGGCGGCCGTTTTTAGCGCCGCTTCCGCCTTTACTTCTTCCCATTTTATTCCTCCAAATTACATTCCAACTGAACGTTTTGCGGAAACTCTTTTGCAAGGCTTTCAAAACCCTTTTGCAAAAAGTCCGCGGCGAACTTAAGCTCGGTTTTTGCCGAATCATTGTCCGCCTTTGCCTCAAAGGCAAGCCGCCCTTTTACAGGCTCTTCGCCGCTGAAGCTGATCCCAGGCCTTTTTCCCAAGGTTTGCGCCGCAGTCCGCAACAAAATCGTGGCCGCCGCGCAAACTATGTCTTGGCCCTTTTTGTCAAAAAGCGCGTGTCCTTCCGCCTTGCAGCTAAGAAACGACCGGCCGTTGACAAGCTGGATTTTTATCATTACGCGATGATTTCGTCAACGCGAACGTTTGTATATTGCTGGCGATGGCCGATCAAACGGTGGTAGTCCTTCTTGCTCTTGTACTTGAAAACAAGCACTTTCTTGTCCTTAAAAGAATCTTCCACAGTTACCTTTACTTTGGCTCCGCTTACATAAGGAGCGCCTACCTTTACATTGTCTCCGTCGCTGACAAGCAAAACTGAGTCGATGTCAATTTTGGCGCCTTTTTCGGCGTCGATTTTGTCAACTTGAAGCAAGGCTCCTTTTTCAGCCTTATACTGTTTGCCTTTGTATTCAACAAGCGCGTACATATTAAAACCTCAAAAAATAAATTTCATATAAAGCGCATTTTGCCAGGCAAACGGGACGCCTAACAAACGCGTATTTATGTAGAGTTTATTTTATCAAATTTTGGCCATATTAGTCAATAGTTACAATTAAATTTCACAGAAAAAAAGCGCGCGAAATTTTGCTTGCTTTTACGCAGAAGCGCGCTATAATAGTAGTTATGAAAGTTACAAACTTGATGGAAGACTATGTGCGCGCCCATGTGGACGACATGTATGAAAGGCTTAAGGCCGAAAACGTCAGTTGGCTTACATGCGACTGCGAAAACTGCCGCATGGACACTGAATGCTACGTGTTGAATAGGATTCCGCCCAAATACACTATTTCGGGCAGAGGCGTAAACCACGCTCAAAGCGAGCTTGAAACCGCCAAGCAAGTGATGGCGGACGTCGACATTTTGGTAATGGACGGCATCCGCTTGATTAGCGGCCAAAAGCGTCCAAACCACGATTCCGCCTATACAAGCGACGCGGAAATCTTGAGCGGAAAGTTCCCCTACTACTTCTTCCCGATTTTTTCGGGCTCGGTTTATGACGGAACAACTTTTGAATCCTTGTCAAACGCGGAAATTACTATAAACTACAAGGGAAAGCCGGCTAAAATGCTGGACTCAACTTGGTCAAATCCATGCAAAACATTTAAGGCCACCGAAGGCGGATACAGTTTTTGCGTCGAGCCCGAAAAGGCAAAAAAAGAAGGCATCGCAAAAGACTTTAACTTTGAGCTGATAATCTCGGCGCCTGGCTACGACACGATAAACTATGCCTTTACCGTTCCCGTTACCAGCAAAGTCTTAAAAGGCCCCGGGGCGCGTCCGACCTATTCTCTAAAAATCACGGACTTGTTCTTGTTCCCGCAGGGAATGGTCAATCCGATGGAACGATATCCGATTCCCGGAGACGCCAAGTAAAAAGCCGGAAAAAAAACTCCCAAAAAATGGGAGTTTTTTTTTGGCCAAAGTCTTGACACGTTTTGGCGAATTTGATAGTATAACATTCACCTACGGACGATTAGCTCAGCTGGTACGAGCGTCTGGTTTACACCCAGAATGTCGGGGGTTCGATCCCCTCATCGTCCAAAGCCAAAAACCGCTTCGATTGAAGCGGTTTTTTTTTGCGCCAAGATTCAGCCCCTGCGGCTGGCTCAAGTTTGAGCCGCGTCCCTTAGGTCAATTCTGGTCAATTCATAAATTTCCTTTCCGGTTTGGGTCAACTTGTAAAAGTCGGCCCTGCAGACGTCGTTCCAAGACTTAGGACCGTAATCGCCGCCCTTCCATGGGTCCATAACCGAAAGCTTTGAGCTTTTGTAATTGCCTGGGTCGTCGTAAGTCAAAGAGTCAAAAAGAACGGAATGGCTATCGTTGATTCTTAGATGGGTAAAATAAACGTCGCTTTGGCTTTTGGAATTTTCCACCAACCGGTTAAAGACGCTTTGCCTGTTGTCCACAAGCTTTTTTCCGACCGCAAGGTCTGCGGACACCGAAAAGTCTTTTCCGTCTTTTTGCAAATAGTCTCCGCCGGCGATCGCGTTTACCGCCGCCGCGTAAGAGTCGCCTGAACCGATTAGATTCTTTTGAGAGACTCCGTTTTTGTCAGTTCCGTAAAGATACAAGTCTTCTTTGTTTAAAATATCGTTGGCTTGCGAAAGAGTCGTAACGCTTCCAGTTATCGAATAGGCAATGTAGGCGGCGGTGGCCAAGGTACAGCCATAATTTTTTATGTCCAGGCTATAGGTTTCGGGCTCGTATCCGTATTCTTCGTTTGCGACGCCTTCCACGATTTCCGATTCAGCCTTTGCCCTTGCCTCGCGCTCAATCCGTTCCAAATCGCCCGCGGCCGCGGCGTTTTTCTTTTTTGAACAATATTCCTTTAACTCTTTGGCCACATAGCGCTCAACGGCGTTTTCTTTTGCGGCCTTATTGTATTCAT
The DNA here is from genome assembly GCA_016290995.1 of Treponema sp. Lineage (GTDB taxonomy): Bacteria > Spirochaetota > Spirochaetia > Treponematales > Treponemataceae > Treponema_D. The sequence goes on from JAEEVR010000002.1 coordinate 33,721, forward strand.
CCATCGAAAGGCTTTGGCCCAAAAGGATTCCTCGATTTTCTTGGACGTTTTGGAACCATGGCTGCTCCAGCAATTGGGCAAAGCCTGTCTTGCCTTGGCCTTCTTTTGACGCGTCGTTGTCCAGGGCTTGGGCGTACAAGGCGTAAACGCCGGCCATTCCGTTTTGCTTGTAAGCGTTTGCCATTACGCCCAAGGAATTGTCGCTGACCGCGCTTAAGTCAAAGTCCAGCGCTTGCGAGGCAAAAGACAAAACAGAAGAAATCTGCGCCATGGAGTCTAGGTCAGAGTCCGACTTTAGCTTGTCCTTTGCCTTTTGGATTTCTTCTTGGGTGTACGCGGAGCCGTCGGATTTTTTTAGCTTGGAAAAGTCCATCGCGTCAATGGCCGCGGCCTTGTCCATTCCGTTTAGGTTTTGCAAGGACGCGCAAGAGGCGATCAAGGCTTGGCCTTCCATCCCCCTCTCCAAAAGCGCCTGGTCCAAAATTATCGCGTCATCCAAAGTCTTGCCAAATTTTGCCGAAGCGTCGCCGTCCTCAAACAAAAGCCGGCGCTTTTGGCTGAACAAATCCGACGCAAGCTGAACGTTGTCCTTGCCGCCCGACCAAGCCAAAAGGTTTGAGGCGTTTAAAAGCGCCTGATCTTCTTGGCTGCCGGATTTTAGGCTGGAAACCTTTGCCGAGTCCTTGGCGCCTTGCGAAAAAGCCGCAAGGCTTTGCAATGAAAGGTCCGCTCCGCCCTTTCCAAAAGCCGCCTTAAAGCCACCGTCCGAAACTCCCAATTCCAGCAAACCGACGCCGCCTGCGCTTAGAACATTTACCTTAAAGTCTCCCGTGGCCAAATAGTTTAGACCTTGCCCGGCCAGGCTTCCGATTGTGGCGTTCATCGACTGAATGTTTCCGAAAACTTTTGAATTTAGCGCAAGGCCGTTTGCGTCCAAATTGTTGACGGCGCCAAGGCTATGACCCAAAAGATTTCCGGCGGCGCTTGTGATCGCGCCCGCGTCAAGCCAAGAAGAAGCGGCCTTGTCCCAATCCATTTTGCCGCTTGCAAAGTCAAAGGCGTTTGCGTAGTTTGAAGCCGCATTGTTCAAGTAGCCTGTGGCCGCGCTTTGCATTCCGTTTAGGATTTGGCTTCCCGCTCCGCCCTTAAAAAAGTCAGAAGCGTTTTTTAAGAAATTTCCCGCCGCGCTGCCTATCGCATTGATTCCCTTTGAAACAAAGGACAAAAGCCCTTGCTTGGCAAAGTCCGAGGCGACTTCGCCAAAAGACTTGTAGCCCAGTCCGACGTCCAGCATTCCAAAAACCGCGTCGTCAACATATCTAAGGGCGTAAAAGGCTGGGAAAGAGGAAACGATGTCAAACACAACTCCGACAATATCCCTTATTGAAGGAAAGTCAAAGTCGCCGATTTTCGTAAGCTTTTGGCAGTAAATCGGTTTTTCAAACTCGGAAGCGGCGGCCGCCGACACGATGGAATTCCATTGAAAGTCAAGAAGGATTTTTCCGATTTGTCCAGAACCAAAATCCTTTACATTGCTTTCGCGCGATTCCGTCGGATCTACATTTTGTTTAAAGACCGGAGCCTTTCCTATGTGCTCGGCGAGGCGGCCGCCTGTTTTTTGGCTTGAAGGAGATCCAAAAATTTCTTCCGACCAATCCTGGATTTTTTTCTGCGCCTCTTCCACCTTTTTCATAATGTAATATTCGCTGGAGCCGGAATACGCCGAAGCGTCCAAGTCGTATGTCGGCGAGGCGGCGGTAAAGTATTCGTAGCGGTGGACTTCTTGCCTTTTTCTGCTCACGCCAAGCACGGCCACGTCAATTATGGCGTTTCGGTGGATAAGGGAATCCACCGTATAGCCCGCCTCGCGGACCATTTCAAGCTCCCAGTTTTCGACGTCCTTGTTCTTGCCTTTTATGTCTTCCAAGCGCTCCCTTACGCTTTTTTCAAGAAAAGTCTGGCATTGTTGGGCAGACGCTTTTGCGGCGCTTTCTTGGACGCTCTTTTGCAATTCCCTTTGCGCTTTTAAGGCTAAATCGCAGTCTTTTATCAACGAAGAATCCATTTTTTCAAAAAAGAATTGGGAATAGGATTCGTTTTGCGCCGCAAAAGCAAGGTTTTTGGTCAAATCCGCAAGGCGCGAAAACTTTTCGGCGTCGCAAATTGAATCGACATAACTTTGGCTTTGGCCGTTTTTTCCAAAAGCCGACTCTAACTTTTGGACCGTAGAATATGAAATTTGCGGTTGGCCGCTTCCTTGCAAGTACTGCTTAAAAAGCCAATCCTCTTTTTGGCTCAAGAAGTCTTTGTAATTTTCTTCCCATTCAGCGCTTGAATTTTGGTAATTCTTGGCAAATTCCCTTTGCCAAGAATTGTATGCAAGGTTGATTTTTTCTTTGGCGCAAAGCCATTCTTCTTGAGCGGTGTCCAAAATTATTGTGTTTTTGTCTTCCCAAAGGAAGCGTTGCTGGTCAAAATCCGCGTAGATAAACGAGCTTACGCTTTTTTGTTGGTCAAAGCGGTTTTTGTTTGAGTAAGCCACAGCCTCTTCCGCCAAGGAATTGTAAAGGGCAAAGGCTTGCCCCATATAGTCTTCCGTCTGCCGGTTCATTTTTGAGGGCATGCTTCTAAAAAGGTCTTTTGAATAAAAAGAAAGCAAGTCTTGGTAATACCCAGCCTTGTCAAAGGTCAAATCGCCTTCCCTGGACGCGACAAAATTTTCAAGGGCGGCCTTTTTATTCGCGTAGTTTTCCTCCAAAACCTCGCTCATTCTTTGCATCGCGCTTCTTATGTCGTAAAAGTCTTCTTTGGCGGAAAGCGCTTCAAAAAAGTCCTTTAAATCGCTTTGCCCGGATTGGCTGTCGCGGACAGTCATAAAGTACGAAGCCTTTACTCCCAACGTTCCCAAATCAAAGGCTTCGCCCAGAGAATTCTTAAAGTCTTCCCAAGTTATTTTCTTTTGGTCCAAAACTTTTTTTCCGGTAAGGAGAACGTTCAGCTTTTCCCTTTCTTCCTTTTCTTGCTTTTTCGCCTTAAGCCAGTTTGCCTCCAGTTTTTGATAGTTGGAAAGCCGTTCCTCCAAGTTGATTTTGCAGCCGTTCCTTACCGCTTCCATATCGTCAGCGTAAGCGCGGAACTGGTCGGCAAGGGCCTGACAAGCGATGGCAAGCCCCAGATATAACGCGGCCTGCGGCGCGGCCCACGCCCCTATTCCAAAAGGAAGCGCGCAGATAAAACTAAAGACGGCCGCCATAGAAAAGAAAATCTTGGCGTCCTGATCATTCGTTGACTCTTCGCTTCGAACTCTTTTTAGAGGCGTTTCCATTGCAGCCGCAATAAACGCGTTCCTAAAGGCCTTGTCCAAATCCAAATTCTTGGACAGCGTTTGTTCCGAATAAAGAATGAATTTAGCGATGTCCTCCTCGCCTCCCAAAGAAATGACGCGGTCGTAGGCCTCCTTTATGATTTTCATTCGTTCATTATAATAAAGCTTGCTTACGTCGACTCCATGAATGGAATCGGACAAGTCGCCTATCTTAAAGTTATCGTTGACCGTTGGATCCTCGCCGGAATTGAACCAATCGCCCTTTTGGCCTTGCTTTGCCTCGCTTTTTATTTGAAGGACGCAAAAATATAAGTCAACCAAACCATAAGGCTTGTTTTTTAACGCTTCCAAAAAATCCAAGGCGTCGATTTTGGCCTTGGTTGAATAATACTCGTTTTGGTAAACGTCGGTTTGCAAGACTGAATAATCAGAAAGATATTCGGTCAAAAGGCTTTGATTTTGTTCCGGAAGCGCGTCAAAATTTTTATTTAGAGAAAAAGAATAATTATTGTCTTGGTCCACGCTTGCGACAAGCAGGCTTTTTGCAAAGTCAGAAACGCAAGCTTGCCCTCCTTGCGGAACGGATTCAGAAACCAACTTTTGCTCGGCCGCCCGCAACTGGTTTTGCGCCGCAAAAAGTTTTTCCGTTTGGTCGGCCACCCGGCTTTCGTATTCAAACAGCATTATTCGGCCCTTATAATAGTTTAGGCACTCCGTTTTGTACTCGTCAATAAAAGGATCGGCCTTTTCTTGTTCGATTGCATTCAAGGCGTCAAGAGCGGCCCGGGCTTTTTCCAAGGCTTGTCGCGAAGTCCTTGTCATTTCGTTTGGGTCGTAGGAACCGTGAAGATATTCGTTTTGGGCGTAAAAATAAATTTCTTGGGCCAAGCGGTAGTCCCGGCGCGCTTCTTCCAGCTTGTCGTAAGCCTTTTGGGCTTCTTCCAAAAACCTGTTGTAAGCGTCGCAAGCCGCGATATACCTGTTGATTTTGCTGTCCGCCCTTCCGGAACTTATTCCGTCCAGGCTTCTTTCGTATTCTCTTTGAACGGCTTGAACCGCGCCGCCTTGCCGCGTCATCCTTAAGTCAACGCTTTCTATTTCCTTAGCGCTTCCCAGCAAAAAATCCAATCGCGAAAATATTTCCAAAAGCAATTCCTTTCGCCCATAAGAAAGCCGCTTAAAATTTTCCCTGTCATAGCCCAACGATTCAAGGCTGTCGTTTTCTTGAAGCAAAAATTCTTCGCACTCTTGGCAAAACCAATTTATCGGCGAATATGTGATTTTTCCAAGCCACTCCGAGCACGCCTTGACTTTTTTAGCCACGTCTTTTTCCAAAGCGCCGCAATCCTGTTGGCACTGCAAAAGCTCTTTGTACAATTCCACCGCTCCCAAAACAAAACCGGAGGCGCCTTTCGCGGCCTTGTCCAAATCGGCAAAGTATTCCTCAAGATTTTTTCCCGGCCCCAAAAGGATTCTTTCTTGGACTGCGGCTTTTGCGTCCTGCGCCTCTTGGTCCAAAATCGCGCGGGAATACGCCTTATAGTCTTGAAAAATGCCTTCAAAATCCAAATTCCCGTCAAAAAACTCGTGGATTTCCTCTCCGCTTCCGTCCAACATCAAAAGAATCGCCTCTTTTTCCGCGGAATCGTCGCCGGCTTCTTCATAGCCTTTTTCTATTGCGGCCCGCAACAAGTCTATTTGTTCCGAAAGATTTTTTTGATAGGCATCCTCTTCTTCCAAGCAATAATGATAAAGAAAGCGCTTAAAGTCTTGGCTGTCGTAATTCAAAGAATCCAAGTCAAAAAGCATTTCCAGCGAAGGATCTTCTTCAATCCGTTCCAACAGCTCCAGCCTTTCTTGGTAGATTTGGTCGTAAGCGTTTCGCTCTTGGTCAATCCGTTCCAACAGCGTTTGGGAGGCGGCCAAAGCCTCGTAGTATTTGTCACGTTCCGCCAAAAGGTCAAGGCTCTTTTCTTCCGCCTTGGCTATGGCGCTTTGATAGTTTTCTTGCGCCAGCTTGTAGGCTTCAAGCGCGTCGGCCAAGTTTTTTTCCGTTTGAGCGGCCCATTCCAAATCGCTAAAATCGTTTTGGGCGTAAGACGCCACGGCCTCAGAAATTTGAACCCGTTTTGTCCAATAATCAACCAGCCATGAGGCCTTGGCTTTTTCGCTGGAAAGCTCGTCAACGATTTTTATGTTGGCGCAAGAATCCGAATACAATGAATAAAGGGCGCTCTTTGCCCTTTGCGTAAAGGCGTCGTACAAGTCAAGCCATTCAAAAAGCTCTTGATAAACGGCCAGCAAATCGCTTGCGTCCGCCAAACAATCCCAATACTCTTCCGCAACGCCGCCCGCATAGCGCCTGTCATGCAAAATTTTGTTGCAAGCCTCGCAAAGCCTTTGGGCGCTGTCATTTTTGGAATAATTCCAAAAATCGTATCCGCTGTTGTAATCGTAGCCCTCGCCCGTCCATTGGCTTAGCGGAGCGTGGCCGCCGGAACTTTGGCTTAGCCTATACTGTTCGTCCCTCCAATAGCTCATGGCGTCCATATATTCGTCGTACTTTTTTTGCTCGATTTTTTTGTGGCAGTCATTAAGACTGTTGACAAGGCTTTCTTTCCAAGAATAGATTTGGTTTTTTAAATATGAAGTTGAAACTAGGCTTAAATCAAAATTTTTTCCTACAGGATTGTCTTCGCTCTTCCAATAAGAATAGAGGCCGTTGTATTTTTCGCCCCAACGCTCGTACCAAAGCTCAACGCCCTTTTGAGCGATTTCAAGAATGGCGCGGCTTTGGGCGTAGGCTTCTTCTTGGCTTTGAACGATTTGCTTTTTTTGCTCGCTTTCCCAAAGCAAGGCGTTTTGAAAATCCCGCAAACTTTGTTCGATTTCTTTGTCCAGCGACTCAAGCTTTTGCCGCCATTCGCTCCTTCCCTCTTGGATTTGCGCCTCAATTTTTTGGCTCCAAGCAAGCTTTCTGTTTTGCAACTCATCGTAGGCCTCCTGCCATTTTTGGTTGTCGTTGACATATATGTTTTCCGCCTCTTTTTCCCAATCCGAGCGGGCGCTCAAAAATTCCTCCTCTGCGTCGCTCCACTTTTTTAGGCCCAGCTCCAGCTCGTTTTCAAAGCGGCTAAGCCAGTTTTCCTCCGCCTCTTTTTTTGCCTGCAAGTCTTTTTGGTCAACAAAGCCCGGCTGCTCTTGCAAGGAATTAAAAAGCCGCTCTATCGACCGCTCGCTTTCGTTTTCGATTTGGCTTGCAAGCTTGTCGGCGATAAAGAGCGCCGCTTGGCTGTCGCTCATTCTTTTTAAGGAATCGTGGTCGTACAAAAGCTTGTTGGTCAATTCGTTAAGGGCTTGGCGCTCGACAAGGTAGGCCTCTCGCTCAAGGCTTTGAAAAGCGGCCCCTTCCGTATAGCGCTGGATTGTCTCTTGCGCTTTTTGTTCATATTGGGCCTTTGCCTCCAAAATGTTTTCTTTGGAGACGATTCGACTTTTGTTTCCGTCTTGGTCCGTGTAAAAAAATTCTTGGGCAAGTTTTTTTAGTTCCGCATAAAGCGCGGACTTTTGGATTTCTTGAACTTGGGACTTTTTCTTCTCCAAAAACCATTCGTTAAAGACGCCCCTTGCCCGCTCGCTTAAGTCTTCTTGCAAGCGCTTTCTTTCAAAAGCCCAATCTTCCAAAGAAGCCGTCTTTAACTCCAGAGCGCTTTGCTCCCATTCGCAAATGGACGCGTCCAAGCCCTGGCTCAAAAGCTCCTCAAAGCGCTCTTGGCTTGTTTGAACTTTGGCTCGCTCCAAGTACAAGTCCAAAGTCCTTTGTCCGGCCAAAAGGCTTTGCGCGTAATCCACAGCCGACAACGCATTGGCTGAATAAAAAAGCAGCGCCAAAAAAGCCCACAACCTTAAAATTCTTTCTTTCAATTTATACCTCCTGACATAGAGATATAAATTTTTTTCAAAAGTTTGGCTTATTTTTGCAAAAAAAACAAAAAATTATTGAAATAATTTGGAATTCTCGCTATAATAACGATGTTTTTAGGCCCTTTAGCTCAGCTGGATAGAGCACCTGCCTTCTAAGCAGGTTGTCGGCAGTTCGATTCTGCCATGGGTCAATACTTGACTTGCGGTAGTAATACAACGGTAGTATGCGCGCTTCCCAAGCCCGACACGCGGGTCCGACTCCCGTCTACCGCTTAAAGAACCACTCGCTGGCGCAAGAGCGAAACGCCTTCCAACAAGCCACCCTTTAAAATCATTTGTTCAATCGTTTCTTTTTTGTAGGAATCGGGATAAACCGCGACTATAGAATCGTCGCCGCCTTGCAAAAAGTTTTCCTTGCCAAAATCGCTGTAGCGGGTCGCGCCAACGCTGACAAAAATCTTTTTTGGAAAACCGGCGGCCATTAAATATGAGTGGATGTCTTCGGCAGGCCCCAAATTTTCTTGATTGTTAAACTTGTCCAAAAGCCAGTCGTTAAGCTTTTTTCCAAAGTATGAATAGCCGCAAACCGGACTGTTTTCGCCGTATTCGTAAAGCTTGTTTTGGCGCAGCAAGTAGGAGGCGATTCTGTAGCGGTCAAAGATTCCCGGCTCCACCTTAATCGCTTGCTCGCTAAAGCCCTTGCTGGAAGGGCCCCAATTTTTCTTTACGCTGATTTTTAGCGCGCCCTCTTTGCGGATGGAAACATCGTTTGACGCGCCAAAAAACTTTGGCTCCAGCGCGGCCAATTTTCCGTCAATCCACTCCGCGTCAAACACAATGGCCATCTCTGGCTCGATTTGAATTTTTTCTTCGCCTTTAGGAAAGACAATTTTTTTTGCGTCAAAAGGAAATACGTTTAAGAATGCGGGAGCGGAGTTTGCGCCTAGAGCGGAAGCCGCGGCCGGAATGTATGTAGGAAAAAGAGCCTTGGGAGCCGCCGAGTCCGCAACCTTAAGCTCATTAAAGTTTTCCGCCTCGCCGGCCTGCTCCAAGTGGCCGGTAAAGTTCCCCGCCACTCCAAAGCACGCCGCGTCTTTTAAATCAATCGTTTGCATAAACTTCCTTGCTTGCCCCGAAAAAAATAGGGGTCGACAAATGCGACCCCTATTTTTTTCGGGATGACAGGATTTGCCTTCCAGTCGCGTCATCCTGACGCTCCTTTCAGGCCGCCTGCGCTCACTTCCGGCCGCGTCCTTGCGGCCTCATCGGCTGTCGCCGCGTTCGCTCCGGTTCAAATCCTAAATGCTTGGCATAATCCTAAAAATTTGCCAACAACAAAAATTTGAATTGCCTGACTAGTCGGGATGACAGGATTTGAACCTGCGACATCTTGCTCCCAAAGCAAGCGCGCTACCAGCTGCGCTACATCCCGTAATGTGAAAGTTAATATACCAAAAGTCGCGGTCCGTGTCAACCGCGCCAAATGGCGCGCTAATTGTCCTCGTTGTTCGCGTTGATTCCTATCGTTCCAAGATAAAGGACGTTGCTGTAATAAGTGGTGTATGTGGTGTCGCGGCCAACGGCAACCGCGTACATCGTAACGTAATATTTATTGTTTTCTACTGTTCCGTTTTCAAAGTCTTCGTCGCCGGACACAGGCGGAGTGTATTTGTCCTTGGGAGTGTAGCCCAAACTTTCCTTGTCATAACGGCCAAAGTCAAAGGTCTTGTTTGTTCCAAGCGCGCGGCGGGGAGTTTTGTAAAAAGCGGAGTCAATGCTTATTTGCGCGGTGTTGCCTATTCCTGTAGAGACAGACTCTTGGTTGTTCGTAAGCCTTATCTCAACTTTTCTTCCCTCCGCGCTGATCAAGGGCTGGATGCTTCCGTCGGACGTGTAAAGCTGCTGGTATCCGTAGCTTATCATTCGGTTGGCGGCGGCGGAATAATCGCTGGAAGTGTTAACCGCGCTGATCGAAGCCCTATGGCTTAGCATTGTGGAGGAACTTGCGTAGATTCTGTAATAAACCGCCGTTCCCAAAAATCTAAAGCTAGTGTCAGGATTGGTGTTTACGGCAGAAGTAAAACTAAAGTATCGGGAGTCAGGGTCTACAGCGTCATAAACCGGAGTGTGGATCGGGCCGGTTGGCGGACTTAGCGTGTAGTAAGTGTCAAGTCCGCAAGTTGTAAAAAGGATAAAGGCAAGAAGAACGGAGGACGCGAGAAGAAAAATGTTTTTTTTCACAGCGCCCTCCCAAAAAAGGCTATTTTATTTTGCCCTTATTCTCCAAGTCCAACAATCTTGTCTTGGCCAAATCGTTCCAAGAGTCGTTTGAGTTGCCCAAGTCAGCAATCGCCTGGTAAGAAAGCTTTGCGCCTTCAAAATCTCCAGCGGCTTCCTTAAGGCGGCCGGCGTTAAAGTAAGCGCGGCTTCTGTCAACAAAGTTCTTGTCGGCCGAAACTTTTTCGTAAAGCTGCAAGGCCTCGTCGCTCTGTCCCAATTCCTCATAGGCCGCGGCGGCGTTAAAGTTGCACAAAGACTCAAGGTAAGTTCCCTTGCGCTTAGAGGCGGCCTTAAGCCAAGCGTCTTTAGCGGCTGTCCAATCTTTCTTTTGTCCGTAAATGTCGGCGGCCAGCATGTTGGCGCGCGCTCCAACGATTCCGCCCTTGTTCAAATAAGCGGCCAAGTTTTTAAGAGCAGTGTCCTGCCTTGACGCAAGCTCGCTGTCGTCGATGGAAGAAGCGTCCTTTGTAAAGGAATACTCAATCACTTCAATCTTGTCGAGGTTTTTGCGGGTCAAAGAGGCACTCACGTTAAAGTAAACGACATACGCCACGATCACCGCGATTGCCGCGCAAAGAACGCCGATAAGAACCTTAGAGTTCTTGCTCAAAAAATTTCCCAATTTCTGCTCGCCGGAAAGATTCTTTTTTTCGGCGTCGGCGCCCTTCATCTTTACGATATTGTCAGCCATAATATTCTCCAATCAATATTCAATTACTGTCTTATTCCAAGTTCAACCAAAAGGCGCGAAAGATAAGTTCGTTGGATGCCCAAAGAGGCGGCAACGTCGGCTTGTCTCGCTCCGCTGGTTTGCAAGGCGCGCTCAATGTAGTATTTCTTAAACTCATTTATCGCGTCTTTAAGCGTTTGTCCGCTTTGGGGAACAAAGCCCCTTTGCGTCGCAGCGCTTTCAGAGGCGCCAGGAACATCGGCGGGAATCTGAAGGTTTTGCGCGCTTATCAAGGGCGGCGTTCCAAGAACGCAAGCCCTTTCTATAGAGTTTTCCAATTCGCGAACGTTGCCCGGCCAATAGTAATTGTAAAGGACCTCGTTGGCGTCGTCGGTAAAACCCTTAAAATTCTTTTTTGTCTCGCCGGAAAACTTTTGCAAAAAGTAATCCGCCAAGGGCCTGATGTCGTCGCGGCGTTCCCTTAGCGGAGGAATCCTAAGCGGAACGACATTAAGCCTGTAGAACAAATCGTCGCGGAATTTTCCTTCCCTGACCATAAGTTCCAAATCTTTATTTGTGGCACAAACGATTCTAACGTCAACGCTTATCGTCTCGCTGGAACCGACGCGCTCAAATTTTTTGTCTTGAATGGCCCTTAGCAGCTTTGCCTGCAACTCCAGCGGAATCTCGCCAATCTCGTCCAAGAAAAGCGTTCCGCCGTCAGCCATTTCAAAACGGCCTTTTCGACAAGTTGAAGCGTCCGTGTAGGCGCCCTTTGCGTGTCCAAAAAGCTCGTCTTCCAAAAGGGCCTGGCTTAGGGCCGCGCAGTTAACGCGTACAAAAGGCTTGTCCCTTCTGGGGCTGCGCAAGTGAAGCTGCTCGGCGAAAAGTTCCTTGCCAACGCCGCTTTCTCCGGTAATCAAAACTGAAGAAGTGGTTTTGGCAGCCGCGTCAGCCACCCGCGCAAGGTCGGCGATGACCGCGCTTTTCGCTATAAAAACGTGGTATTCCCCGCCCTGCTTTATGTTGTCGTTAAGCGCAAAGATTGTGTCTTTGGCGTCGCGATAACTGGCGGCGTTGGCATAGGCGATTCCAGCGTGCTTTGCCAAAATCGTCATAAGCTCAAGGTCTTCGGAACTGAATTCCCTGCCGCCTGTTTTGTTTATCAATTCTATAACGCCGATGAACTCGTCTCCGTTTGTCATAGGAAGCGCGATCATCGTGTTTGTAATGTAGCCGGTTTTATTTTGAACGCGGTCAAAAAAGCGCTCGTCTTTGTTGGCGTTGCTCAAAACCAATGGCTTTTTGTGCTGGGCGACCCAGCCGGCCAAACTGTTCTTGTCAACGACGATGTTTTTTGCCTCGGCTCCTTTGGGTCCCAAAGCAACAGCGAAACGCAAGCAGTCTCCGCCTTTTTGCGCGAGCAAGAGCGAAGACGACTCGCATTCTATAAGCTTCATCGCCGCTTCAAGAATGTAGACCATCAAGGCGTCAACGTCGGAAAACTTTAAGTTGATTCCGGCGCTGATGTCGATGAGCGCTTTGAGTTTGTCTGTATAAACAAGTTCGCCCACGCTCATCTAGGCTCGCGCTTAGTTGTCTTTTTTGGCGTTAAGCGCGTCGCCCAAAGTATAAGCTCCGTCGTCGTCGTTAGAAGAAGAGCTCATGTACTGGCTGATCTCGTCGCGCTGCTGCTTCTTTTTGAATTCGCGAACGCTAAAGGCAACCTGCTCTTTGTCCTTCTTTACGTCAACAACATACACGTTGATCTTGTCGCCAACATTGTACTTTTTAACCGCTTCTTCGTAGGGAGTCTCGCGGTCTTCGCTAAGGTTGGACTTGTTGATAAGGCCTTCGATTCCAACGGGAGTCTTAACAAACACGCCAAAGTCTGTGATCGAAGTGATCTCGCCTTCGAGCGTTGAGCCGGGCTGGTATTCTTCGGCAAACTTCTGCCAAGGATCGTCAGTCAACTGCTTGAGGCCAACCTTGATGCGATGCTGCTCGGGGTCGTTTTCGATAACGACGGCGTCAACTTCCTGGTCAACCTTAAGCTCGCTGCCCGGATGCTTAACCTTCTTTGTCCAAGAAATGTCGTCTCCGTGCAAGAAGCCGTCGATTCCGTCTTCGATAGAAATGAAGGCGCCGGAATTAGTGATCTTGACGACCTTTCCGTGAATCTTAGTTCCAACAGGATATTTTTCCGCGATTGAATCCCAAGGATTCTCTGTAACTTGCTTGAGACCGAGCGAAACGCGGCCGGCCTGAATGTCGTAGCCCAAGATCATGCATTCGATTTCGTCGCCGATCTTAAGAACGTCAGAAGGCTTGTTTACTTTCTTTGTCCAGCTGAATTCGGAAATGTGGGCCAAGCCTTCGATTCCCTCTTCCAACTCGATGAAGGCGCCAAAGTCTGTAAGCTTTGTTACCTTACCCTTTACGATGTCGTTTACGTGGTACTTTTCTTCAAAGTGAACCCACGGATCTTCGGCAAAGTGCTTGAGAGAAAGGTTGATGCGCTTTTCTTCCGGGTCAAGGCGGATAACCTTAAGCTCGATTTCCTGGCCTTTCTTTACAAAGTCTTTGGGGCGTGTTACGTGGCCCCAGCTCATGTCGTTGATGTGGAGCAAGCCGTCAAAGCCGCCCAAGTCAATAAAGGCTCCAAAGCTTGTGAAACTCTTTACGACGCCCTTAACGCTGTCGCCGATTTGAGTCTCGGCAAAGAACTTGTCGCGGGCTGTGTTCATCTGCTCTTCCAAGTAGCGGCGGCGGTTTACGACCACATTGGCCTTGTTGTCAGAGTAGAGGCGCTCTATATAAAATTTGCCCTTTGTTCCAAGCAAGCTTTCGGGCTTTTCAACCTTCTGGCTGTCAGACTGGCTGATCGGAAGGAACGCGTGAATGTCGCCGCCAAGAGCGACTTCGTATCCGCCCTTAACGACCTTTTCGATTGTTCCGTCAACAACCGTCTTTTCGTCAAACGCCTTGCGAACGTCTTTCCACATTTGCTTGGCGTCGGCTTTTGCTTTAGAAACTTCAGGACCGTTTCTACCATCTTTTCTAAGAAGAACTACTGTTACCACGTCTCCAGTCTTGGGCAAGTCTCCCGCGAATTCTGAAACGGGGATTTTTCCCTCAGACTTGTATCCAATGTCGATGAATACATATTCGTCTGTAACAGCGATAACTGATCCATCAACAAGCTGGCCGTCTTCAAGCGGCTTAAGGTTGTTGAGTGACTCCTCTAATTGTGTTTGGATTGAGCCTTTGGCTCCGTCCATTTCCACTTCCATCTTTTCCATTTTTTATCCTTTCACTAGTGAATTTTGCTAAGTATTCTATCACAAACTTCTTCTATAGTCAAGTCTGAGGTGTCGATGTAAACCGCGTCGGGAGCGCGCTTTAGGGCGCCCACAGCCTTGGCCTTGTCAAGCTCGTCGCGCTTTTTTATCGCTTCCTTTATCTGCTCAAGGGTCATTCCGCTGACGCCTTGGTCATATCTTCTCTGGGCCTGAACGTCAAGCGAGGCGTCAAGGTAAAACTTGTATTCAGCGTTGGGGAAAACGACTGTTGTCATGTCTCTGCCCTCGCAGACGATGCTTTGGCTTTTTGTTATCTCGTGCATGCGGGCGTCGGCGATTTGGCGGATTTGTGGAATCGCGCTTACCTGCGAGGTGTTGGCGCTGACCTTGTCCTCGTGAAGGCGGGCCTCCACGTCCGTTCCGTTTAGAATCAAATGAGAATCCTTGTAGTCAAGGGTGAGCGTCTTGGCAAAATCGATTACGGCCTGAGAATCGCTTATGTCGATTGAATTTTCAAGGCAGGCCAGCGTTATGGCTCGGTAAAAGCTGCCCGAATTAAGGTAAGTTATGCCCAATTTTTTGGCGATAATGCCCGCTATTGTGCTTTTTCCGGTTCCGGCCGGTCCGTCGATTGCGATAATCATATTGTCCTCCATAATATTACGGCTTAAAGTTCGTGGGTGGTGGCCTCGTCAAGCAATTCCTGGACCTCAAAAGGCTCAAGGTCGCGGAATTCGCCGGGGGCCATCTCGTTTATGTTGATGTTTCCGATGCGGACGCGGCAAAGGCGCTTGATCGCCGCCCCGCGGGACTCAAAAACGCGCCTGATTTCGCGGTTCTTTCCTTCTATTAGAACAACCGCCATTCTGTGGGAATTAAGCTCGCGGGCGCTTTTGGCCTTGTAGAAGACGCCTTCAACCCGCATGCCTTTTTCAAAGTCTTGGTCCAAGCCGCGAGGCAAAGGAAGGCTTGTGTCAACCACGTACTCTTTTTCGATTTCGGCGCTGGGATGCGAAAGGATTTTGGCAAAGTCGCCGTCGTTGGTAAAAATGATAAGGCCGCAGCTGAACATATCCAAGCGACCAACGTTGTAAAGGCGCTCGGAATACTTTTCCTTTAACAAATCGGCGGCAACGGGGCGGCCTTTTTCGTCGGACATCGAGCAAACGTAGCCGACGGGCTTGTTGAGCAAAACGTAGCGCTTGGCGGACTCGGCAATGACTTGTTTTCCGTCAACAAAAACCTTGTCGCCCGGCCCTACTTTGGTTCCAAGCTCGGTGATTACCGTTCCGTTTACAGAAACGCGGCCGTCCAAAATGATTTTTTCGCTGGCGCGGCGGCTGGCCACTCCGGCGTGGGCCAAAAAGGCCTGGAGGCGCTCCAAGCCGTCCGGATTTTTGGGCTTATCTTGCAAGCTCGAACCTCTCTTCTTCTTCCTGGTCCAACTTTGGAAGGTCCGCGATTGAGTTTAGGCGGAAGAATTTTAGGAAGTCCTTTGTCGTGGCGTAAAGCGTGGGCTTTCCGGGAATGTCCTTTTTGCCGACTTCCTTTATAAGGTTGCGCTCGATCAAAAGGCGAATCATATTGTCGGCGCTGACGCCGCGGATGCCTTCTATCTCGGCGCGGGTGATTGGCTGTGAATACGCTATGATGCTAAGGGTTTCCATCGCGCTGCGCGAAAGACGGCCTTCGCTCTTTGAGCCGTAGCGTTCCTTGACCAAGTCCCAAATCTTCTTTTTTGGGGTAAGGGCCCAGCCGCCCGTAATCATTTGCAGTTCAAGGCCGGAATTTTCGGCCGAATACTTTTCTTTTAAAACTTCAAGCGCTTTTTGAACGACTTCTTCCGAAAGGCCCGAAATCATCGCCAAGGATTTTTCGGCCAAAGGCTCGCTTTCCAAAAACAATATGGCCTCGATAAGGGCCGCTTCGTTGTCAAGATTCATTTCCATAGCGCGATTATGGTAGCGCATTTTCACCCATTAGGCAAGCGTCCAAAGGACGCGGCGAAACCGCTCGAAGAAACGATTAGTGGCTTGCTAGCAAAAACACGAGCGGAGCAAGCGGAAGCGGCCGCCAGCGCGGTCTAGAACTTGC
Organism: Treponema sp.; assembly: GCA_016290995.1. Taxonomy (GTDB): domain Bacteria; phylum Spirochaetota; class Spirochaetia; order Treponematales; family Treponemataceae; genus Treponema_D. Next base: position 49,316 of record JAEEVR010000002.1, read on the forward strand.
GGATGGCGCGGACGTTGTGTCCTTCGTCCTTAGAAAGGAAGGTAAAAGGAATCACCGTAGCAGAAGTAAAATAATATGACTCAGTTGACTTATAGGGCAAGGAGGTCCAATAAGGTCCGCTGCCCAAAGCAACTGCGGGCGAGCCGATTTTGCCTATCGCGTTGTTCACAGTGTCTTTTGCGCCCATAAGCGCGGCCATCTCGCGATGCGCGGGAAGATACCAACCACTGGCCTCGCCTGAAATTCCAACGCCATAAGTATTTGCATAGTTGAAGGCTGGATAATTTGCGGCCGCGTTTCCCGCAGCGCTAGAATCCGCCGCGCAAACGCCTCCCCAGTTTTTGCTTCCGTCGCTCTCATCTCGAGGATCGACAGCATAGAAGCCTAAATTATAACCAGTCGTTCCGCTGGGAGCCCACATAAGGCCTGAGCCTTCCTTTAAGCCCACGCCAAGGATTCGACTGCCAAGATAGCCGTCTCCATCTGTATAGAAGATTACCGCAACTGCGTTGGCCTTTTGGTTGGCGTCCAAGACCAAGCTGTCGCTGTAGGGCGTGGCCGTTCCGTCGCTAAAGACTATGTCGCCGACGGCGGTCGGAGCGGACTTGTCGCCGTACACGTTCCTTACCGATATCGGGAAGCTGGCGTCGTGCGTGTAGCCCATGTAGGTGGCGGTAATCTTGAGGATGTAAGTGTCAGGTTGCGGCATCGCGGCGGCAGGAATTGTTACCGTCAGACCGTTTGCCGTAATGCTTGCGCCGCTTGCAATCTTTTGGCCGCCGTTGTAAAGCGCGGCTGTCCAAGTTACGGCAGGGTTGTCGCTTCCTTCGCCGACGGCGGGAACGGTTCCGCCAACTTCGTAAAGCTTATGGTCGCTTGAATTGTACACAAGGTTTGCGGCCTCAGCCGGGCTATGTTCCGACGGGAACTTGCCGTCTGACAGCTTGCGCTCGGCTGTTATCGTAACATTAAAGGTCTTGGCAACGTTGGGCTTTGCCATCGCGCCGTCAAGGGCCGTAGTAATCTTAAAGTCGGTCGGGTCATACATGCTGCCGCCGGAAACGGCAAAGGCCGCCTCGCCTTCCTTGTCGGTAATGCCGTAGCCGTTTTCCGCAAAGAAGACAAGGCCCGGCTTTTTGGCGTTGGTGGCCGGATAGCCGTAGCCAGCCGTAAAGGCCTTTGGCGCGCCCGCGGCGGGCTTGTCTTCGGCGGATATGTACGGAATGTTTATTCCAATCTTGCTGTCCGCGACGTTGCCTGAAATTTGAATGTAAGCAATGTTGGCGTTGGTCTCGTTGGGAGCAAGATATGGACGGAAGACGTTGGCCTGGCGGCTTACGCTCGCGTCGTTCTTGTCGGGCGCGGTGTTGTCGTAAATAATGTTTTTTCCGCTAAGCGTGAATTCCGCAAGTTTCGTAATAGGGCTGTCGGACTTAAAATAAACAGCGCCGTTGTTGTTGTCGTTCGCGTAAAGCGCCGTGTTCTGAGTTATCACGCAAGAAGCAAGGCTAACGCTTGGATTCACTCCATATTCGCTGTAAATCGCCGGGCCGATGGCGGCCTTGTTGCCCTTTATGACGCAGTTTGTTAGCGAAACTTGACCAGCGGTAGTGTTGTAAATCGCGCCGCCCGCCGCTTTGACGACGCTAGAAACGCAAGAAGCGGAGTTTCCGCTGATTTCCACATTTGTAAAGTCCAAAGTGCCGCCCTTATTAAATACGCCGCCGCCATTACTCGGATAAATTGCGTTTCCTGTAATCGAGCCGCCTGTCATGACAAGGGTTCCTTGATTGCATACGCCGCCGCCGCCTTCGGTTCCAGAACCAGTCGTAGTGCGGTAGCCGTTGTCGCGGATAACGCAGTTGTTGCAAGTCAATTTTGCGCCGCTTGAAATGCAGAGGGCGCCGAAACTATACTTGCTTCGGCCATTCTCGTAAATCTGAACATTTTCAAAGACATGGTTCGTTCCCATACTGACATTTACGCCCGCTCCCGCTCCAGAAAAGTTTCCATAGACGGAGCCGTTCTTGTAAGTCACGGTTCCGCCGCCAATGTATAGGCCGCCGCCATATTGCGCGCTGCCGGACGCATAATAGCCGCCGGTAATGTTTATGTCCTCTATGTTTACAGTTCCGGCGTTAACAAACATAACGCCGCGCAAACGATTAGATGTGTCGCTAACGTCTTGACCGCCGCTAATCGTCCTTCTTCCGCCCTCGCCCTTTATGTTAAGGACAAGGCCGGCCGGCAATGTGCCAGAACCAAAATAAACCTGCGCAAAGTAATTTCCGCTCTCAGTCCAGTTAAAGTCCGCCGGCGGCGTGAGGTCGCTCAAAAGGCGGATGTTAAGAATTGTGTTGGGGCCGTAGTCGCCTGCGGTGATGCCGTTTTGGAATTGGTCTATGGCCTTTTGGATTGTTCTGTAAGGCTTGGCTTTGCTGCCTTCTCCGCCGTCGTCTACGCCGGATTCCTTGACAAAGAGGTTTGTGCAAACGGCGCGGCAGTTCCAAACAACCGGGTCGCTGTCGGCGTACAAGGGCTTACGCACAAAGGCCTTTACGTAAGTGGTTCCCGCGGGAATGCTTATCTTGCCAGACACGCCCGAAAGCGTTCCTGTCCTGATTAAAGTGCTGGTGTTAAGCGCCGTTCCTCTATGAAGCTCGTATACAAGATACGCGTTGGACGGGTCGTAGTCGTAGCGGTCGATTGCATGTCCGTCGCCGTCTGTAAGGCCGCCCGCAGTCTTGGCATCGGCGCGAATTGTTATCCATGCGCTTCCGTCATCAGGATTTTGGCCGACGGTGTTTTTGGTGGTGGAATAGTTTTTGTCAAAGGCTTCCGTTCCGCCAACAAGGTACGCGTCGGGAGCGCTAAGCTTAAAGCCGCGAGCGCTTACGGCAACGCTAGAGCTAAGGCCCGCGCTGTCCGTGACTGTAATCGTGTAAACCCTTTGGTTTTGGTCAACATCGTCGCCGGTCATAAAGTAGGCGTCCTGGGCTTGGGTTGTTCCGCTTTCCGGGGTAAAGTCCAAACCGGTGACTTGGTTTTTGGCCAAAGTTATTCCGCTCGGAACGGAAGAAGAAAGCGCCGCTCCGCTTGGATAAGAAATGGTTCCTGTAGTGATTGTAGGTTCAAAAGCGTTTCCGTTTACGCTTACGCTTGTTATGTCGGAATGGTAGTTGTTGATTTCGGAAGAGCCGGGCAGCTTAAAGCAGACAACCCATTTGGAGCCGGTGGACTCGGTTGTCTGGACTACAAGCGCTCCGCTTGGAGACGGCGGAGGGGCGTTGCTTGAAAGCTTTAGCCTGTCGTAAACGCCAAAGGACGCGTGCGAAACTGGGTGGTAAAGGCGCACGACAGGAGAGATGTCGACTCCGCTGGGATTGTTCATTAAAAAAGAGACCGGATAGGTTATGTAAATTTTTGAAGTGTCGCTTGCGTCTTGCTCGATACCAACGTCATCGTAATATGGCAAATGAGTGACGCCGTTGTCGCCAGCCATGGCAAATTCCATGTTGTGGGAATCAAAGCGATAGCGCATTGGGTTTCGCAAAAGCAAGGTGACTTTGCACTCTTGGTCATAGGGAAAGCAAAAGTTTCCGTATTTGTCGGTGGGAGCGTTGGCCGGATCCAGCTGGTATGCGCCGACGGCCGCGTTTGAGGTCATCTCCTCAAAGTAGGAAGACACTTTGTTTTGGAAGGATTTTTCGTCCAAGCCAAGATTGCCGCAAGACGAAAAAGCAAAGCCCGCGGCCGCAAGCAAGGCCGCAAAAAAGCGAACGGCAGTGTTTTTCCTCAATCCGACTTTCATTGCACTACTCTTCCTACTATATAATTTAGCGCAAAATTCGTTTTTTTTCAAGTTTTTTTTGAATTTTTAGGGAAAAAAGATAAATTATCGACAACTATTTATACCTTATATACAGGGGAATCGCAAAGGCGCGATTCCCCAAATTTTTTTATGCGAGGTATAAAACATGAAAGCAAATTCAAAAATCAAGTCGGGCGTGTTCGCCGACCTGTTCTGCGACGACGAAAAGGACGGAAAGAAAAATTTTCTTTCTCTCTACAACGCCATTCACGGAACAAATCTGACGCTGGAAAACACCAAGCTGGAACGCAAGCAAATTCCGCAAGCGATTTACAAAACCTTTGACACCGACATCAGCGTTTTGGTAAATGGGCGACTCTTTGTCCTAATCGAGCACCAGTCAACACCGAACGAGAATATGCCGTTAAGGTGTTTGGAATACTTCGTTCACCTGCTCTATGGAATCGTGCCTGCAAAGACGCGGTATCATGAAACTCTTTTCAAAATCCCCACGCCGGAATTTTACGTCTTTTACAACGGCAGCCGCAAGCTAAGGAAAAATCCAGAACTAGAGCGGACGATGCGCTTGTCAGACGCATTCATTGAGCCGCAAGAAGAACCTACGTGCGAGGTAAAAGTCAAATTTGCCAACATCAGCGGAGAGGCCGGCAAAAACTTGCCAGTCGTCAAAAAATGCGCTATAATGAAAGAGTATTGCGAGTTTATGAAAATCGTCGCACGCCGCCGCGCTGCGCTTGGGCCGTTCCCGTCAGACAGCGAGCTGATAGACTGTTACGAAAAGGCGATAAACGAGGCGATTTTCAAAGGCATCCTTGTCGACTATCTTTCCCGCAAGGCCACGGAGGTTAAGAACATGTTTTTTGATGAATATGACTACGATTTGGACATGGAAGCGAAAAAAGAGGACGCCCGCATAGAAAAAGCCGAGGAAGACGCGAGGAGCTTTTACGCAAACGGCGCCTCAATTGAACTAATCGCGAAATCACTGCACATGACAGAAGAACAGGTCAAGGAAATTGTGGCCGCCCAGCCTGCCCCAGCAAACTAAACGCGAACAAAAAGAGGAGATAATCGCGATGTGTTTGACAGAATTTGACGAAGAAAGCGCCATTCGCGGCTGGAAACAGGACGGCCGCCAAGAACAAGCCGTGGAAGCCGCAAAAACAATGTTATCTGATCATCTCCCTACCGATAAAGTTGCGCTTTATTCCGGCCTTCCCCTAGAGCAAGTGTTGGAACTGCAAAAAGAATTGGCCGCGCAGCCCGCCCCAGCAAATTAAGCGCGAGTGCAAAAAAAACGGCCTCCCGAATTGGAAGGCCGAATCCGCTATTTTACTCTTACAAGCTTACAATTAGGATAATTAGTCAAATAAGTCTGTATATACGCTTCAGTAGAATTATTTGTAGTCGTAACGAGGTTAGTATAACCACTGCCATTATATACTTTCCAAGATGCAGTTGAATACGTAACACCATCTGTTACCATTAGACTTTCCATAGTAACGCCTTTAAACGAATTTGAATAGAAAGTCTCTAAGGCAAACATAGCGGAATTAGTCCTTTGCAAGCTACTGCAATTTTGGAATGCATACTCTCCTATAGTCTTTACACCGGAAGTTCCAAAACTTAGACCGCTACTTTGAACTCCGATCAAGTTTGTACAACCATCAAAAGCATAATTTCCAATCGAAGTTACATCATTAGAAATATAGCATTGATATAGTTTTGTACATCCTTGGAAAGCGTTTGCCGGAATGCTGGTAATAGTTGATTCATTAAAGTCAATCAAAACTTTAGACGCATTGGTACTTTTAAGCGCTGTTTTAATAGAATTCCAAGCATTGGTGTCAAGACTTCCGCCTGAACAGACAACACGCAATAGATTCGCGCTGCTTGGCAGATTGCTAATAGTACTTGCTAGATTTGCGGCAGATACAAAATAGCCAACTTCGTATTTTCCATATTGATTAATGTAGTAGCCAGTGGCATTTGTCAGTTTAAATTTCTTATAATGCGACTTTGTATAGGCGTATTCATCGGAATCAGTTCCGCCAGATAAAATCTTAGTTCCCGTTGTCCAACCGCTTGGAAGTGTTACGCCAATCTGGTTTGTTTCAGAATGATTTGAGAGAGATGTTCCCAAACCAACAGTCTTGTCGGAAACAAGATAAATATCGTTTGACTTTACCGAGCCGCCGTATTTAACATACGCCGTATCGCTAATAGTAGCCGTACCATATAGATAAATGGCGCCGCCTTCCGCGCTTCCTCCACTTCCGGTAGCAGTAACACTATTCGCCGTACTGTTTCCAATGTTTCCAGCGCTCATAGTAAGGCTACCCGCGTTGTAAATGGCTCCGCCACGAGCATATTTTCCGCTACCACTTGTAACCGCAGAGTTACTGTCCATTGTCACAGCGCCTGTAATTATTAGCTGCCCATCACCTGTATTAAAAATGGCTCCGCCACAACCGTTAGCGCTAGTTCCACCAGTTGCCTTGTTGGACTGCATTTGAGCGGAGCTGGAAATTGTAAGTTTTCCATTGTTATATATTCCGCCTCCACTAGGCGCGCTGCTTCCACTTTTGACAACTTCATTGTTGTTAATCTTCATAGCGCCGTTGATTTCAACATTTTTTGAACCTTCAATGAAAACAGCGCCGCCTTGATTAGCCTGATTATTATTCATTACAGCCTGCGTCAAATTTCCGTCAGCGGCAAAGTATACAGCACCGCCTTTTATGGCTGTATTATAAGAAAGAGTTCCGTAAGTTGAACCTGATTTATTTACGCTAAGCGTAGCTCCACCCCAGTAAAGAGCGCCGCCATAAGATGAAGCGTAATTATACTTTATGTTGCCCCCGGTAATGGTTACGCTTGTCTTTGTGTCAGCGTAAATTCCTGCACCAGATGAGGCGTAATTAGAATGTTTTCCAGCCGTACTTTCCGCCGCCGCGTTAACAGTGCCTGCTTTTCCGATAGTTCCGGCAGACATATTGAAAGTGGTAGTATGTGAATTATTTCCAAGCAAGTACACGCCACCACCGCTTTGAGCTTTGTTGCCAGCTATAGTTCCGCCAGCCATTGTGACTGAGGTTCCTGCGTCGCAGGCAATGCCGCCGCCCTTTGTGTTTGAGCCACCGTCTTTTGCATTATTATAACTAATATTGCCGGTTTTTAGATACAGTTTTCCAGAACCATGCAGAGTTATTCCGCCGCCGGTTGATTCAGCATAATTTTGCGTTACGCCGCCAGTAAGGCTTTTCGCTTCCGAATCAGCAGGAACGCCTGTGGAAGAGACGCATGCGTTGTATCCAAGATAGACGTTTCCGTCGCTAAAAATGCCGCCTCCGCTACAGCCGTAATTGCCAGTTGAAGTTGAGGCCAGAGAGGTTCCAGAGCCGCCAATTACAGCGGTTCCGTACATAAAGAGCTTTGCGCCGCTAGCCACATACGCGCCCGCGCCGCCATAAGATGCGTTAGTTATTGGAGTGCTATTGCCGGTTATGACAACACCGTCGCCAAGGAAGACGCTTCCAGCGCCAACATACAGGCCTCCGCCGTTATTTGCAGAACCGCCAGTTATCGTAATGTTTTCTATATAAACAGGAATGTTCTTGCTGATAGTAAGCGCGGAGCCTTTGCTGTCTGCATTTATTGTGGCGCTGTTGCTTCCAGAAAGAGTTATTTGTGTTGCCTTTACTTTGGTGTCGCTAGGAATGGATTGCAATGTGTTTTCTGTTTCTGTTAAAACGGCCTTTAAGGTTCCGCTCACGCTAATTGTATACGCTTGCGCCTTCCATGTTTCTTTAGCAGCTGTTTGAATTGTCGCGTAAGGTTTAGTTGAAGTTCCGCGGCCGGTGCTGTCGTCTCCTGTATTGGAAACATAAATTGTGGTTCCAGTGTCAATTCTTCCGACAGAACCGTCGGCAACTACAGACCATGCGCTGTCAGTCACAGAAAACTTGCTTACAAAATCTTTTGCATAAGTTCCGGCCAGCACTTGTTTTCCGCGATTCCATTCGGTCGAGATTCGCGAAATTTTGGCGCTTCCTGTAAGCGAATTTTTTGGAAGCGTAATATATTTTCCGTTTGGCAAGCAAACATCGTTGTTTTTTTCGCTTCCGCCAGAAACGGTAGCGCTTCCGCTCATGTTAAAGGTTCCTTCTTGGTAAATGGCGCCGCCGTAATAACCGGCTTCATTATTTGAGATTGTTCCGCCGCTAAAATGCAAGGTGTTGCGGTTGCAAATCGCGCCGCCTGAGGTTTTAGCCTTGTTGTAGCAAATTTTTCCGCTTTTAATGCTTATAACGCTTACAGTCGTGCCATCGTTCATGCTATAGATGCCGCCGCCGCCGTAATAAAGCGTAGTGGCAAAAGCGTAGTTTCTTCCGACGCCGCCAGTAAGAGTTTCCGGAGTGTTTGTGTCTTCATCTGTATATTCGCTATAGCCCAAAGCGACGATTCCGCCTTTAGTGTAAATGCCGCCGCCATAATTGGCTGAGTTAGCGCATTCTGTTCCTGGTGTCGTACCTGACGCGGTTGTCGCTGTAGAGTCTCCGACCCATGCCGAGCCGTACATCAAAAGCTTTGCGCCTGACATGACATACACGCCGCCGCCAAAAGTTGTCGCTTGGTTTCCGGTAACGCTGGCGCCGCCCGCAAGTTTTACAGTTCCGCTTTCAATGCGTATTCCGCCGCCGCTGTTTGTCGCGTCGCTAGTACCCAGATTTGCGTTGCCGCCTGTAATGGTCAAGTTTGAAATCGTCACAGGGAAGGTCGCCGAACCCGCGTTAACGACAAGCGTTGAGCCAGAGTTGTTTCCATCAAGCTTAGCGTTGGAGTCGTATCCAGTAATCTCCAATGCCGTCAAACCGCTTGGGATGTTTGTACTGGCGATTGACTGATTGCCCTTTACCGTTCCAGCGATCTTGATTTTTTTGACAGAAGCGATGTCACCGTCTTTTAGAGCTTCCTCTATCGAACTGTAAGGGCTGGTCTTTGTGCCGTTGCCGCCGGCGTTCTTGGTCTTTCCCCAACCCCATGTAGTGTTGTCGGGCCTTGAGCCGTAGGTAGAAGAGGATGCAACCACATAAATCGGCGAAGTTATGTAAACGTATTTTGTGTCGGAACTTGTGTCATCCTCTCTTTCCCAGCCAGCATCGTCTTTTGTCAGCTTGAACAACGCTTTTACTGTATCGGAAAGAGCTGATGACGAGCTTAAAATGTTTTTTCCGCGCTTGTATTCATTCGGCGTAAGCGCCCCAACGCTTACAGATGCCGCCGTTCCGCCCGCCGCTCCGGTAGTTGTGGGGCTAAGCGTTCCAGCCACAGTGACGGTCTTTCCGTCAACAAGGTAAACGTCGTTTTTGCCCGTGCCAGAAACCAAGACTCCGCTGTTATTTTTTACGCCGCTAGGAATGTAGGCCGAGCCTTGCATTGAAAAACTGTTTTCCACGTAAACCGCTCCGCCGCGAGTCGCCTCGTTTTCCTTGAGCGTTCCGCCCAAAAGTTCAACAGCGTTTCCAGAGGCCGACACAGCGATTCCGCCCGCATCTCTGTAACCTTTATTGTAAGAAATTGTTCCGGCGCGCATTTTTATTTCGCCGGAAGTGCTGTTGTATATTCCTCCACCGTTATTTTCAACATAGTTTCTGCACACGCCGCCAGTCCAGTCAGCTTCCTTAAAAGAAGAACCGTCTTTTTTGTAGCCAAGGTAAACTTTGCCGCTATTATGAATGCCTCCGCCATAAGAGGCGGAGTTGGAACATTTAGCAGGATCGTTTCCAGAGGCCGTAGTCGCAGTCTTATCGCCAACATAGCTTGTTCCGTACATAAAAAGAGTCGTGTTTGACTCTGTATAAATTCCGCCTCCATAAAGGCCGCAAGTGTTTCCTGTTACCATCGCGCCGTCGGCAAGTTCCAGCGACGAACCGCTTTGTAAGTAAATGCCGCCGCCCTTGTTATAGTTCGGACTAGAATTTCCCTTGTTTCCGCCTGTAATCTTTAAGTTTTGAATCGTTATAGGAACGGCGGTGCCAATTGTAAGCGCGGTGCCGCAATCTGAAGTTCCGCCTGCGTCGATTTTGTCTTTTGGAAGGCCGTCGTCGTCAAGGCCGTTGGCTCCGCATAAAATCAGGGAGGAGCATTTGCTTGTGGGAAGATCCGTGGCGCTTATCGTTTGCTTTCCAACGCTTTCATCAACGCAAATCTTGTTGTGGCTTGCATCCAAAAGCGCCGCCGCTTTAGCGATTGTCTTAAATGGATACGCTTTATTTCCGATTGTGTTCTCTACATTTTCGCTGTCTTTATCGACGCCATTTGCGGCAACAAAGATGTCCGCGTCGATTGTCGCTTTTTTATTGCTGGCATCTATTGGCGTGTCCCAGCCAGTTTTTGTAAAGTCAAATTTTCCTACAATGTCTTCCGTAATGGCGGAAAGATGCTCGCCCGACTCAATGAATTGCGTTCCGCGAGTCCAAGACTGCAGCGAGACGACGATTCCTTTATCCGCAACGTCGCTAAGATTGCAGTCAACGGTAAGAACTTTTCCGCTTTCAAGATATACGTCAGCGTCATTGCCGCTGAAAGAGCCGCCCTTCATCGTGACTTTTGTCGAGTCGCCCGTAACGTTTACGCCGATTTTTCCGCCGGTGATTTTGCTGTCTTCGTCTATCGTAACTTTTGAGCCGCCAAAAGCGTTTATCGCCGCTCCTGTGCCGGAGCCGGATTTTGAGCCCATTATCTTTATTTTCTTGAATGTTATGGGAACGTTTGTCGAAATGTTTACGGCAGACGCTTGCGAACTTGCGGACTTTATGCAGTCCGTGTCGGAGCCGCTTGTTCCAATAATCGTAAGCGACTTGGCGTTGCTTGTTGATATTAATGAGCTGGTGATGGTGGCGGCAGAGTTTATTCCATCGCCAGAGACTTCGCCGCTTACGCGAATGACATAGTCCGCGTTGCTGTTTCCCGCGGCGGCAATTTTCCTCACGGCGCCTGTTACAGTTTTTAGGGGGCTAAGGTAGTTTCCGCTGTTTGTGTCGTCGGGAGCGGCGCAGTCGTCAGAAACTTTTCCGACAAAAAGGTTGGTTCCCAAAAAAGCCGCCATCAAAGCTTGCGCGTTTCCGCCAGCGCTGGAATCAAACTTAAATTCGCCGGCGGCTGATATCGGCGAGACCGCGCTTGAGCTTGAGTCCGCAACCCAAGAGTCGGTAATCATTCCGTTGGCCACGGTTACGGATTGAATCGTCGAGTAAACCAAGACCTGCGAAGCGGTATTCTTAAAGTCCAAGCAAAGCTCGTATTTTCCGCTGGGAATGCTGGACAATTGAAAAATCCATCCGTCGCTTTTTTCCAGTTTAGTCCAATTCACAGAATTCAAGTCCGCAAAGCCGTCAGGCCCGTCAACAAATTTTGGCGTAATTTCGTACAATGACGGAGAATATTTTATTTTTAATGCGATTGATCCCGTTCCGCCGCTTGTGTTTGGAACGGGAACAAAGTTGTGGCTTATCGTTGGAGCGGCAGGTTCAGGCGTTACCTTCCACGTTGACGATAAGTACACCGTTCTTGCGGGAATCGGCTTTTGCGCGGATTTTTCGCGCACGCCGACTACGATTGTCCATTCTATTCCAGCTTGCAGCTCAAGGCCAAACATTTTTGCCTCGGCTCCCGTTCCAAAAACGCCTTCGCTTACAAGGTCGCCGCTTGTGGCCCTGGCAAAGTATTCCATCGTGGCGCCGTCTCCGCTTGTGTTGATGCCGGGTTGGGCCGAGCGGGAAACGCCGTCATTGTCGGAAGAAGAATCGTAATTGTCGGAAAGGATTTTGGGAACGGCGCCGGAGACGCTTACCGTTCCTGTAAGGGTGACATAGCCGGGCTTTTTGCTTGCGGACACAGAGCTAGGCTTGCTTGACTCGGAGTCAGACCCGCCCGCCGCGTTAGAGCATGAAAAAAACGCCGCAAAAGAAAAAAGCGCTAGAGCGGCAAAAAAAACTCTCTTCTTCATTTTTTGTCTCCCGTCTTTTCTTGACACAATAAGGGAACTATACCATCTCTACTATTATAACAAAAAAAAGCGAAAAAGTCCACTTTTTTTTGCTTTTTTTGCAAAAAGGGCGCAAAGTGTGCTATAATAGAAAACGCTATGAACAAAACACAACAAGAGGAGCTGCTGCAAAAAGCCAAGGAAATGCTGGCGTTTTCTTACACGCCCTACTCTAATTTTAAGGTTGGAGCGGCGCTTTTGGCCAAAAGCGGAAAGGTTTTCGGCGGCTGCAACATCGAAAACGCGGCTTACGGGCCCAGCAATTGCGCGGAGCGGACGGCGTTTTTTAACGCGGTTAGTTCCGGGGAACGGCAGTTTGAGGCCATCGCGATTGTCGGCGGCCCGGACGGCGTCATAAAGGACTTTTGCCCGCCTTGCGGAGTTTGCCGCCAGGTTATGATGGAATTTTGCAATCCCAAGAAATTCAAGATTCTTTTGCAGAACGACAAGGGCAAAATAAAGGAATTTACGCTTGAAGAATTGCTTCCGCTTGGCTTTGGGCCGGCGGATCTAGATAAGTAGGAACGGTCAAGGCACGCTTCGCTCAAGGCCTTGACACGTTCCTTTTTCGGCGCGAATAAAATTTTCGCGCCGAAATAGTAGACTTAGTAAGGAGTAATTATGCAAAACTACAAAATTAAAATCACTTTCCCGTCGGGAAAAACAATCGAAGCGCAGACCGGATCGACTCCGGCGGACTTTATAAACGAGTTTGACGAAAAGCCCGAAAAGATTTTCGCCGTCCGCGTCAACAACGAAGTTTGCTCGCTGAACCGCGGAATGTTCGTGGACTGCTCGCTTGAGCCGGTATTGATGAGCAGCAAGGACGGAAGCCAGGTTTACAGGCGCACCCTTTGCTTCATCTTGGCCGCGGCCGCCCACGAATTGGAGCCCAACAACAACGTAATCATCGAAAACTCATTCGGCTACGCCTATTACTACTCGTTCCAGGACGGAAGCGACGTTCCCGAAAAATTCGTAAACGACCTCAAGGAAAAGATGGACGCGATCATCAAGAAAAACGTTCCGATCGAAACCCACTTCATCTCTTACGAACAGGCCTGCCAAACATTCGAGTCCCTTGGCCTCTTGGAGACCCGAAAGCAGTTGGACTACATTTGCCCTCCCCGCGTCCAGATGAACACGATCGGAGAATACACCGACCTCTACTACGGCCCGATGCTCATCTCCACCGGAACCTTGGGCGCCTTTAAGCTTCAAAAATACAAGAGCGGCTTCCTAATTTTGTTCCCGTCAAGCTCAAAGCCTGACACAGTGCAGGAATTCAAGGAATACCCGATATTGTTCGACACATACGCCCGCGGAAAAAAATGGGGAAAGCAAATCGGCGTTACCAGCGTAGCCTCCCTTAACCAATTGGTTTCAAGCCGCGAGGCCGACGAGTTCATCAACATCTCCGAGGTTTTCCAAGAAAAGTGCATCTCGGACATCGCAAGCCAAATCCACAACCGCGGCACCACCCGCTTGGTTTTGATCGCCGGCCCTTCAAGCTCAGGAAAAACCACAAGCGCCAAAAAACTTGCGATGGAATTGCAGGCCATCGGCTACAAGCCCAAGGTAATCAGCCTTGACGACTACTACGTTGGCCGCGACCGCACGCCCAAGGACGAAAACGGAAACTACGACTACGAATGCATCGAGGCCTTGGACATCGAATTGATCAACCAAAACCTCTTGGACTTGTTCGCCGGAAAGAAGGTGGAACTTCCAAGCTACAACTTTGTCACAGGAAGCCGCGAATACAAGGGAAAGACCTTGCAGCTTGCCGCGAACGACATTTTGATCATGGAAGGAATCCACGGCCTTAACGACAAGTTGACCCACTTGGTAAAGAGCGACCTTAAGTTCAAGATTTACCTTTCGGCCTTGACCCAGCTTAACATCAACGAGCACAACAGAATCTCGACCAGCGACAACCGCTTGATCCGCCGCATCGTTCGCGACAACAACTTTAGAGGAAAGAGCGCGGCCGCCACAATCGCCATGTGGGATTCAGTCCGCCGCGGTGAGCGCTTGCACATCTTCCCCTTCCAGAACAACGCCGACGCGATCTTGAACACCGCGCTGGACTACGAGCTTAGCGTTCTTAAGGTTTACGCGGAACCGCTCTTGCGCTGCATCCATCCGGGACAAAAGGAATATTCTGAAGCTTGCCGCCTCTTGCGCTTCCTTAACGCATTCCCGCCGATCCCCGCGACGGCCGTTCCCGACCGTTCAATCATCCGCGAGTTCATCGGCGGCAGCGCGTTTAAGTACTAAGCCGCGACCATAATTGATTGCAAGACTAAAAAGCCCCGGGCGACCGGGGCTTTTCAATTATACTTAGAGGTCACAATATCATCCAGGGCCTTGGCTTCGAGCTTTTTTTGCTCCTCCTTGAAAATCGCGAACTGACGCTCTTTTAATTTTTTTAGCGACTCGTGCTTTTGCATGGCGGCGTTGAAAAGGCCGCGCTTTTCTTCCGTCACGATTTTTGCCTTAGCCATGTCGTTCATAAGCTTTTCTTGCTGCTGCTTTATGAACTGGTAGAATTGCTGGGTCTTTGCGATCGCGGCAAAATCAGTTTGGCCGCTTGTAAGTTTTTTTGTGGCGACGTATTGCTGGGCCAGAGTGTCCAAGCCGTCTTGGATTTGCTGTTCAACTTGAACGGCCTTTCCCAATTCGATTTGCGCCTGGTCTTGCTCGTACTTTCTGAGATTTAAAAGCTGCTCAAGCTCAAAGACGAACTTTTTCAAGCGTTGGCCTCAGGAACGGAAACTGACGGGCCGGCCGAAACTGTCGGCGCCGCCGCCCTTTGGTCAACAACTTGCGCCACTGTCGGAATCGAGACCGCGGGCTTGTCAACGTATTCCTCTTCCGGGATTTGGATTCCTGTAAGAGCGGAAAGCTTGTCCAGCGTGTCCTTCATCGGGCATGCGTCGGTTTCCTCTTGCTTTAGGAATTCTTCGATCTCTTCGTGCTTTTCTATCGCGGCGTCAATCGCGGGGCTGGAACCCCTAGCGTATGCGCCGGTCGTAATCATCAATTCGTTTTGCTGGTAAGTGGCCATCCATTGGCGGACAAGGCCGCAAGCCTCGCGGGTTTTCTTTCCAGTGACGCGGCGGCTAAGACGGCTGATGCTGGCCAAAACGTCGATGGCCGGGTAATGGTAGGCATTGGCCAATTTTCGGTCAAGAACTATGTGGCCGTCCAAAACGCCGCGAACTGTGTCGGCTATCGGGCCGTTCATGTCGTCGCCTTCGACCAACACTGTGTAAAAGGCGGTGATCGATCCCTTGTCGTTGTTACCGGCGCGCTCAAGCAATTTTGGAATCATGTCAAAAACGCTGGGCGGGAATCCTTCGCGCGCGGGAGGCTCGCCGGCCGCCAAGCCGATTTCGCGCTGGGCTTGCGCAAAGCGGGTGACGGAATCGAACATAAGCATTACGCTTTTTCCCTTGTCGCGGAAGTATTCGGCGATGGCGGTTGCCACGTAAGCCGCGCGCAAACGGCAAATGCTGGGCATGTCGCTTGTGGCAAGGACGACAACCGAGCGCTTGAATCCGGCCTCGCCCAAGTCGCGGCGGATAAAGTCGGGGGCCTCGCGGCCGCGCTCTCCTACCAACGCGATTACGTTTATGTCCGCGTCAGTGTTGCGCGCGATCATGCTTATTAAGGTTGACTTTCCTACGCCTGAACCGGCAAAGACTCCCAAGCGTTGGCCAGCGGCCACAGTCAGCATAGAGTCAATGGCGCGGACGCCTGTCGTCACGCGGCGGTTGTTTTCTTTTCTAGAAAGAGCGTCGGGAGCCGGGGCTTGCGCGGGATAAGTCGTCTCGGCGTTGATGTCGCCCTTTCCGTCAATCGGTTTTCCGGTTGCGTCAACGACGCGGCCAAGCAAGCCGTATCCTACAGGAACTTGCAAGGTGCGGCCAGAGGCGACGACTTCCGTTCCGACTTCGATTCCGCGGGTGTCGCCAAAAGCGGTAAGCTTTACCGTCGTTCCGTCAAGGCCGACGACTTCGGCAAGCATTTCTTTTTTAAGGCTTGCGATTCTTATCGTGCAAATTTCTCCGATGACGGAACGGGGGCCTTCGCTCAAAATTTCAAGGCCGTTGACAGACTTGACTTTTCCGACATACAAAATCGTCTCGGAGTTCTGAACCGTTCTGAGATACTTGTCAAGATTGAATTCTACGTTGTATGACGACTTCACTTTTCCCCACCCAAAAAGTCGCGCGAGCTGGACTTACGCGTCAGGAACGTCAGACTTTGCGACGCTCTTAATCGGCGAAACTTCCATAATCTTTTCTTCAAGTTCGGTAAGCTGGCTGGAGATGCGCGCGTCGATGGCGCCAAAGTCGGTTTCGACAATGCAGCCGCCGCTTTCGACCGACGAGTCTTCCATAACCGTGATGCCTTTGATGGCTTCCACGCGCTGGATAAAGTCTTGTATATGCTCTGTAGTAAGCTGAACGTCGGCAAGGTTTACGCGAATCGTAACGTCGCCGCGGCCCTTGACTTTTTTTAGCGCCGAAAGCACGTTGCTAAGGATGACGCTCTTTTGGTTTTCGCTGATAACCTTGACGATTTTGCGCGTGATCAAAATTACAAGCTCTACGATTTGGCGCTCGGTTTCGTTAAGGATTTCTTCGCGGCGCTGCATGACGGAGTCAACGATTTTGTGAAGGCGCTCAACAAGGCGCTGGGCTTCGGCGTAGCCTTTTTGGAAGCCTTCTTCGTGGCCTTGGTCGTAGCCTTCTTTTGACGAATCGCTCTTAAGCTTTTCTACCTGGGCGCGAGCTTCGTCAAGCATTTTTTGCGCCTCTTCTTGGGCGGCCTTTTGCGTTTGCTGAGCGGCAGTCTCCGCGTCTGTTCTTACGATTTGCGCCTGGTCTGTCTGGCGCTTAACTTCGGCAAAGGCCGCGTCTTCGGCCTTCTTTACGATTTCGTCGGCTTTGGCCTGAGCGTCGGCCAACATGTTCTGCTTTTCGATTTCCCAATTCTTTTTGAACTCTTCCGCCTCGCGCCTAAGGTCGTCGGCGGTAGGGCCTGTGTATTCCGGCTCGGCTTCTTCCACGACTTCCTCCACAACAGGAGCGTAGTCGCGATAAAGCTTTAGAGTAACAACGTCTTTTTTGTCGTCCTTAAATTCCAGCGGCCTAAATACAGATTTTGCCATTTGCTTCCTCTAAAACTTTTAAGATACAAGCTCGTCTTCGCCGGAACGAGCGATAACAATGTCGCCTTTTTCTTCCAAACGGCGGATTGTGGATACAACTTTCTGCTGGGATTCTTCGACGTCCTTGAGGCGCACGGGTCCCATAAACTCCATGTCTTCCTTGAGCATGCTGGCCGCGCGCTTTGACATGTTGTGGAAAATCTTGTCCTGTACTTCGGCGTCGACGGATTTGAGTGCCTTGGCCAATTCCTGGGTATCGACTTCGCGAAGAACGCGCTGGATGGAACGGTCGTCGAGCATAACGATGTCTTCGAATACGAACATTCGCTTTTTGATCTCTTCCGCCAAATCCGGATCTTCTTCTTCCAAAGATTCGATGATCGCCTTTTCGGAAGAGCGGTCAACAAGGTTAAGGATTTCAACGATAGATTCAACGCCACCGGCGGCAGTGTAGTCTTCGCTTGACAATGTTGAAAGCTTCTTTTCCAAAACGCGCTCAACTTCGCGCAAAACGTCAGGAGAAGTACGGTCCATCGTGGCAAGGCGCTTTGAAACTTCGGGCTGAATTTCTTCAGGCAAGTTCTGCAAAATAACGGCGGCCTTGGCCGGTTCCAAATACGCCAAAATCAAGGCGATTGTCTGCGGATATTCCTGCTGGATAAAGTTCAAAAGGTGCGCCGGGTCAGTGCGGCGGATAAAGTCAAAGGGGCGAACCTGCAAGCTTGAGGTCAAGCGGTTGATGATGTCGATGGCCTTTTGGCTTCCCAAAGACTTTTCGAGCAATTCGCGCGCGTAGTCGATGCCGCCCGTGGTGATAAAGTTTTGGGCGTTCATCAAGTCCTGGAATTCTTCCAAGACCTGGTCTTTGATTTCGGCGTCGATTGTTTCCAAACGCGCGATTTCGAATGTCAATGTTTCGACTTCGTCTTCGCGCAAGTGCTTCATTATTTCGGATGAAACGTCGCTTCCTACAGAAACTAGGAAAATAGCCGCCTTTTGTCGGCCTGTGAGGCTTTTAAAATCCTTGGCTCCGCCTTTTTTGGCTCCGGCGGGCTTTAACTGAGGCTTTGGCGATGACTTTGGTTTTGCCGATTCGTCTGACATTTAACTTCCTCTACTCGTCTTTTTTTAACCAGGCGCTCAAAACGGAGGCCACTTGATCCGGATAGTTGTCAATCGCGTTCCTAATTTGAGCGGTAGGAGCGGCCATTTTCTTTTCAAAGGCTTTTCTTTCGCCCGCCACGTCCCTATATATATTTCGGACTTTTCCGAATCTTTCTAAAGTCTCTAGCACGCGAATTTCGTCGCGAACTTCGGCGGGATTGTTGGGGTTGTACTTGGTTCCAAGCTTGCGCATAGCCTTTAAAAGCTTGCGTTTTTCGCCCTCGTTAAGGTATTCCATAACGCTTTCGGCGGCGGCTGTGTCCAACTCGCCGAACAAGATGGCCGCCTTTTTCTTTCCGGGAATTCCCTTCTCGGAGGTCATCTCAAAGTTAAGCTCTTCTCTTGTCATACTACTCCTCCATCAACCAAGTGCGGATGAGCATCGCGACGTCCTCAGGATGCTCTTTGGCCATCGCAATGGCGTTTTCTTGCAATTCGGCGCGCTTGCGCTCTTCGACCGACATTGTGACTTCCACGCCCTCTTCTTTGGCTTCCCAAAGGGCCTGGTCGCGGGCGGCCTGCTGCTTGCGGAGCAATTCCTCTTCGCGAAGGCGGCGGCGCCTCTCCATCTCGCGGCTGATAAAGCGGTAAAGGATGAATACCGCCAAAATCGCCGCCAAGCCGATCAAAACAAGGATTATGGTCAAGCGGGTTTGGCGGGCCTTAAGGATGGCCGCGTCTTCCGCCTCAAATTCGGCGCTGCGGTCAAAGGGAATGTTGGTAACAGTGACCTTGTAGCCCTTGGCGCGGTCGTAGCCGATGGCGCTTTGAATGTAGTCGGCCCATTGCTCCAACTGTTCCTTGGGAACGGGAGCGTAGTCGCGAACGATTCCGCCGGACTCGTTAAAGACCGGATTGTGGTTTTTGTCGTATTTTTTGGTCCAAATGCCGTCAATGTTGACCGAAACGGTGACTTTTCCGTAGCGGGGGCTTTCCTCGCGGTGGATAACGTCCTTGTTGAGGGCGTTGTTTTGGGTCACGCCTGTCTCGGTTTGCTTTCCGATTACGTTTGACATGTCCGAGTAAACCGGCGGGTTTTGGCCTTCGGTTCCGGCGGGGCCCTGCGGGTTGAATCCCGTTCCCTGCCACTCGCGGGTGACTGTCTGCTGGCTTATCGGAAGAACGTCGCGGTACTCGGAATCGTCGTAAGGCGTGTCCGGGTTGTCTTCGCGGATCGTAATGGCGTGGTAAACCTCGGAATCCTTAGTTTCCTTGGAAAAGTCCATGTCAATCTTTATGTTGAGGTCGCGGACGCGGTCAGCTGAAAGCGTGTTTTGCAAGGCCTTGAGGATTTGGGCGCGGTAATGGGCCTCGCCCTCTCGGATAAGCTTTTCTTGCTTTTTGACCAAGTCAAGGCGGTCGCTTTCGGCCATGCCCTCAAAGTCGTTAAGTATGTTTCCTTCGGAATCGGTGATAACGCAGTATTCAGGGTCGGGAGTAAGGCCCTCAACCGCGCTGACGATAAGGCGCTGGATGCCCAAAATTCTTCGACGGTTGGTGTAAAGGTCGCTCATCGGCTTTGCGCGGATAAGAACGCTGGCCCTTACGCGGTCTTGCTCGGACTTGAAAAGCTTGTCTTCCGGCAGCGAAAGGCGAACGTCCGCGCTGGCAACGTCGTCAATGGCCTGGATGTGCTGGGTCAAGGCCCTTTCTATCGCAAGCTTTTTCTTTTGGTTTTGGTCGGCGTCGGTGGTTGACCAGCCGCGGTCAAAGAAGGAGGCCCAAGGGTCCACAACGGCGGGAACCAAGCCTTCTGAGATAAGAATTTCCCGCATTTTTATCGCGGTTTTTTCGTCCGGAACGGAAATGTAGCCCGCGTCGTTAACTGTAGCCTCAACGTTTTCTTGGTCCAAACGCGTCAAAATCTGCGACTGCATGTCGCCGGTAACAGGAGCGTTAAAAAGCCTTACTGTCGTTGGAGTTGAAGATACGCGGAACAAGGCGGCCACCGCGATAATGATCGCTATGGCAATGCCTATGATAATCCCTTTTTGAATTTTTGACCACTTGGCCCAAGCCGCTTTCGCGCTCTCGCCAAGTTTTTTGAGCCATTCGTTCATCCTGCCCTCCCGTGAACGAATTACAATAATATTATTATAGAATTATAGCATACTTGTTTAAATAATGCAAGAATTATTTGCAAGAAATTTATAGAAAAAAAACATTGCGGCGCGATGATTTTTCTCGCGCCGCAAAAGGAACGAGTCAAGGCTTTAAGCGGAGCGCGCCTTGACCGTTCCTACTTTATTTCTACGGTGACGGAGCGGAAGCCTAGTGACTTTAGGAGCGCGGCGATGACTTGCTTGGCGCGTTCGTCGGCGTCGTCCAAAAGGCCGTCGGCAAGGATTTCGTCGGCCGCCTCGCGCTTGGCGATTTCGATTTGGTCGAATATCTCTTGCGTTCCGATGCGGGTAAAAAGCCTCTGCTGCTCGTCAAACACTTCCTGCGACTGAATGTCGTTCCCCAATAAAACCGTGGGCGGAATCTTTACCGTAACGCTTTTTGCGTCCGACGAAACGATCACCTCGGCGTCGCGGATGTTTTCGATTCCCGCGCGCAAAACGCCCTCGTAGCGGACGATGCTAAAAGCCTTGGCTATCGCGCCCCGCTTTTTTATCGTGATGATGTCGCTGTAGCGCATTTTGTACAAAACAAGCTCGGCGCATTCGGCAAGCTCCCGCTCCACCGCCGTCCTTTTGTTTTGGACGCGCGCCTGCTGGAATTTTGAAAAGCCAAAGGCCGCCAGCGCAAAAACCGCCGCGGCGATTAAAACGATAGTGACGACTCTAAGAATTACTTTTGCGGCCAAGGCCTGGCCAAATGTCTGCCCGCCCTCGCGGCGGGAATCTGGTTTGCTCATAATGATATTTTAGCAGTGTATTTAAGGGTTTGCAAGACCAAAACGAGCGCCCTTGCAAGCATTTTTTTTTGCCGCTATAATAAAGCCATGAACATCACCGCGTCCACAGAAAAACAAACCTTCCTTAACTCTCTTTTGAACGAAAGCGCCTTTGGAAAAATTCAGTCGGCGATAAACCTTAACGAAGAAGGCGTTTGGGCGGAGGCCGCGATAAAGGCGGGCGCGGAGGATGCGGTTTTTACGCCGGACTTGCGCTTTTCTTTTAAGCCCTTCCGCTTTGAGGGAACGGAGGCCGAAAAGCAGAGCGGCCAAGTTTTGTTCACGGGAAAAGGCTTTGGAGGCCGGCCGCTTTTGGGAATAATGCAGGCAAGCGACAAGGTCCAAAAGGCGCGGGCCCTTTACGCCTATTCGGCTTGCGTCCGACAAGCGATTTTGGAAGAAAAATGGCTTCCCGCAAACGGAGCCGGCGGAATTCTTTTCAATCAAACAAAAAATAAAATCACGATATTGTTTTTGCCCCAAGACATTTTTGAATTTGCCGCCCACAACGCAAATAACGACGACTACGCTTTTTTGCAGGCGGCATGGCAGGACAAAAATTTAAGCGGGGCCCGCGCCGCGGCTTTCGTACGCGCCGCCTTGGTTTACCAGGCGCTTTCGGGCCAGCTTCCCTTCCCTGCCGCAAGCCTTGAGGAGCGCCAGGCCGACATTCTTGACGCGCGCTACCTTCCGCTCAAAAATGTAGTGAACGGAGCCAACGAAAAGCTTAGCCAACAAATTTCCTACGCGCTGGAATACGGAAGCGCGGCCTTTGAGCAAAAATTGCAAGAGTCGGGCCTTTCGCAAAGAAACGCCCAGCGCGCTTCCGGCGCAAGCGACAGTTCCCCAAAAATCGAATGGCTGGACAAAGACTTTTGCCTTGACGAATTGGCGGCGGAATTGGGCTTGCAAGCCGACGGCAGCGTCCACGGCGTTGAGCGAAAAAACGCGATTGGCCAAAAAGAATTTGAAGAGGCGGCAAAAAAGCTTTTGGGCAAAAAATCCGCCAAGGCCAAGGCCAGCCGCAGCCTAAGGCGCAACCGCGCCCTTTTTGTGACCGGAATATTTTTGATCGCCGGAAGCCTTTTCTTTGGCCGCTCGGTGCATAACGACAAGCTTGGCCGCCCCACTACGATTTCGTTGACCGACCGCCAAACGGCCGAAGCTTTTTTTAGCGGCTTTCATTCAATGAACACAATTTTGATGCAGGCGGCCAGCAAGGGAAGCCAGGCAAAAAAGCTTGTAGATTCAACAAGCAGCGTTTACGTCGCAAGCAAAATGCGCGACGCCTTTAGCCAAACAGTCGGAACGGTGACTCCCGAAATTTACATTTACAGAAGCGACCTTGAGGACAAGTGGATTTACGGAATAACCAATTTTGAGTTGGGCGAAAGTTCCGCCGCGATGACGCAAGCCGACAATAGAAAAAGCGCTCCGACATTAAAGCAAAAGCCGGTTCCGCTCAACATAAAAAACGGAACGGAAAGCCAACTTTGCGCAAGCTACTACCGCGTTCACAACGAAGGGCCGGAAAGCGACATAAGCGTGGAAAAAGTTTTTGGAACGGTAACGCTCGCCTTTGTAAAAAACCGCTGGCTTGTAACTGGCTTTGACCTAAACGAAAGCCAAAGCGCCTGCCCGATAAACGAATTTTTGCAAGACAGAAAAGCGGCCCTAGACGAATGCGGCGGAGACGCGCTTTTGGCCGCCAAAAAACTTAAGGAAAAATACGAATGGATTCCAAGCGACAAGGAAATGGCCGCCGCTAGAATCGAAATCGAAACAAGGATGGCGCAAAATGATTAGCCAAAAAATAACGGACCAAGAACTTTTAAAAAAACTGGAAGGCGTGGAAAAGGACGGCATGACGGTTTTTGTGGCCGGAGACGGAATGTTCCGCGGCGCCATTTACAACGGCACCCGAATGGTAAACCAAATGCGGGTCCAGCACAACTTGGGCATTTTGGAAACATTGATCTTGGGCCAGGCGGAGCTTTGCGCCGCGCTTATGATCCAAACGATGAAGGGCCGCGAGCATTTGACTTTCCGCTACGACACAGACGGCCCCGCCGCCGGATTTTCCGTCGAGGCGGACTCTAGCGGCTACGTG
The DNA here is from genome assembly GCA_016290995.1 of Treponema sp. Taxonomy (GTDB): domain Bacteria; phylum Spirochaetota; class Spirochaetia; order Treponematales; family Treponemataceae; genus Treponema_D. Next base: position 72,553 of record JAEEVR010000002.1, read on the forward strand.
CGCGGATACATTTTTCAGGACAGGATTCCGATCGAGCACGAGATAACTTCTTGGGACTTGACAGACTTTTTTGGCGGCGGAATCGTTTCGGTCACCCGCGACATAGAAGGAGCCAAGGCCCCGCAAACCGGCACGACCGAAATTAAATTCCGCAACATCGCAAAGGACTTGGCTTGGTACTTCGCTAAATCGGAGCAAACCAACACAGCCTTTAGCACGGGAATCCAGTTTGACAAAGAAGGAAGAGTCGTTGGAGCGGGCGGCCTTTTTATGCAAGCGCTCCCCGGATCGGGCGGACAAAAAGAAGACAACAAGGTTGACGCCGACGCCAAGCGCGACGCGATGATTCAAAACGCCGAGCGCGCTTTTGGAGCCTGCCCTTCGCTCGGCCAATGGTTCAGCGAAGGACAAAGCCGCGAGCCGCTTATAAAAGGCCTTTTCCGCGAGTTTGACCCAAAAATCGTTTTGGAGCGCGACATTGTGTTTGACTGCCCCTGCAGCGCGCAAGGCTTTGCCGCCTCCATCAAAAACATCGGAAAGGCCGAGCTTGACGACATCCTTGCAAACGATCCCGACCCGATAGAAGTCAGCTGCAAAAACTGCGGCTCGGTCTACAAGATTCCAAAATCCATGCTTACTTATGAAGTATAAATTCTACGCGGCGGTTCTTCCACCAGTTGGCCGTGTCGCTAAACTCGGCAACTGGCTGGCTTCCGCCCTTTCCTTCTGAGCTAAGGCGCTCGGCCTTGATTCCGTTCTCCACCAAGCGCTCCTTGACAAAGGCGGCGCGGGCGTTGGAAAGGTTAAGCAAAGCCTCGTCCTCTCCGGCGGCGCCCGTCTTGTTGGCGTGGCCGACAACGGTAACCGTATAGTCCGGGAACTTCTTTAGGATTTCGGCGACGCGCTTAAGAACGCGCTTGTTGTTGTCAGCCTGGGCCTTTGTGACCTGGCTTCCGGGCGCTTCTTCGGCGGTCTTAAAGTCCGCGTGGTTAGAGCGGAATATGATTGACGGAACGGCCATCTTGAGGACGTCTCCGTCAGGAATTACCAAGATGTCAACGGGAATGATTCCTGTCTTTACGCTGGTAAGGCCAAGGCTGTCCGTTACAGTGAACACGTAAGGATAATCCATCGCGGACTGAACGCGCTCGGCCTTTCCGTCCTTTTCCACGCTGGTGTTGCTAAGGCCGTCCCAAACGATTTGCGGAGTGATTTTGTCAGTTCCGCTTGTCTTCCAGAAGGCTCCGGCCTTTCCGGTAGAGACAGGATTGTTGATGTCAAACGACCAGCTTACAAGCTTGGCTCCGTTGGCGGCCGAGCCTCTAAGCGAGATAAAGCAGTCGTCGTCTGTTCCGTCGTTGTCAGGGCTAAAGAATTCGGGAGCGACGCTTACAGTCAAGGCCGGCGGCGTTACCGAGCAAATAAAGGCGCTTGTCTTTACGTCAACGCGGTTGCCCTTTGTGTAGTCGATCTTTAGACGGCCGGTGAACGTTCCTTCAAGATTCTTTTGGTCCTTGTCCTTTCCGTTCCAAACAAAGCTGGCCGGAATTGTCTTGGCGCTTGAATCAAAGGCGTAAACGGCCTTGTCCTTGGCGTCAACGATTTCAAACGACCAAGATTCGATTCCTTCGTTAAGGCCGACGCGAACGGTAAAGGTTTGCTTTGTCAAGCCGGTCTTTGATTCGGGGCTGATTCCAGGCAAGGCCGTCGTTACGTAAGCGCTTGTGGGACGGGTGTCAACGACAATGTTGTCAAACTTTTTGCGGAATTCGTTTCCGGCCTTGTCCGTCGAGCTTACGACAAGCGAGTATGTTCCGTCGGGCGCCTTGTTGCCGTTGTCGTCGCGGGCGTCCCATTCAAATTTGGCGGGAACCTTTCCGGCCCATTCAAATGACTTTACAGGGGCGCCCTTTGCGTCAACGACAGTCGCAAGCCATTCGTCCTCTTCCGTGGAGTTAGCGGCGGCCGCCTTAAGGCTTTCCTTGCGGCTGTCTCCGTCGGGGCTAAAGATTGTGTCGGCCAAAGCGAGTTCCACGCTGGGAACCTTTGTGTCGATTTGAACCGGCATAGCCTCGGCGCGGGCCGAAGAACCGTTGACCGACTCTATTGAAATCGAAGCCGTGTACATTCCGTCGTCGCAAAGAAGGCCGGCGCTAGACTTTCCGTTCCAAGAAATTTTTCCCGGAACGTTGCCGCTTCCCTGCAAGTTAAAGACTACGACTCCGCTTGAGTTCTTGATTTCAAAATTGTATTTCTTTACGGCGCTGGACTTTAAGACGCTTGTGTACGAAACGGTCTTGCGCTTGCCGTTGGGGTTGAAGGCCGGATCGCTTGCGGCGAGCATTACCTCGGTCTTTGAAGTGTCCAAAGTAAAGGCCTTTGACGTCTTTGCGGCAAAGGAGTTTCCGGCCAAGTCGCTGGCCGAAAGCTCGTAGTTGTAGTCGCCGTCAGAGCAAAGGTTTCCGCTTGAATCCAAGCCGTTCCAAGAAACGCTCTCTGGCGGATTGGCGCCAAACTTGTATTCGTAGACAGCCTGGCCGCTCTTTGCGTTTACGATTTTGGCCGTCCAGTTGCGTATGGGAGCTCCGCCCTTCTTTTCGAAAGACTGCTTAAGGGTAAAGACGTCCTTGTTTCCGTCTCCGTCGGGGCTAAAGATTTCGTCGTAAGAAACCAATGTCGCGGCGGGAGAAACCGTGTCAAAAGTAAAGACCGGCGAATTGATTGTGGGCGTCTTGTAGCCGTTAAGGTATTCGGCATTGACGCGGGCGTAGTATTCGCCGTCGGGGATTTGCGCTCCGTCCTGGTTCTTTCCGTCAAAAAGAATTTCTTTGGGAGGAACGTCGCCGCGCTGGCCTGACCAGCTCTTTACAACGTTTCCGCCTTTGTTCAAAATGTCAACACTCCAATTTACAAGAGCGTTTCCGCTTCCGCGCCTGGGCTCTGGGATAACAACGTCAAGCTTGACCGAAGAAATCGGGCTCTTTGACGGAATTGAAAAATATCGCGAGCCGACTACCATTACGTTGGTCTCGGGCTTTTCGGCGGAGAAAATGATGTTGGGAACTTCGGCAGTGGCTGAGTTTCCGGCGCGGTCGGTGGCGGTGATTGTGTACTTGTAAACGCCGTCGGCTACGATTACGCCCTTGTCGTCAGTTCCTGGCCAAGTAAAGTCCGAAGGCTGGGCGTTTGTCCAAACATAATTGCGGACGACTTTTCCGTCGGCGCTTTCAATCTTGCCCACCCACTTGTCTTCCTTTGAGCCTTGCTGGCCAAAAGCGAATTCCGGCTTGTCGCCTTCGCCAAAAATTCTTTGGCCTTCGGGCAAGACCGAAAGATTTACCGACGGAGGCGTGTTCTTTACGATAACCGGAAGTTTTTTTGTGGAGTTCTGGTTTTTGCGCTCGTCGGTGGCTGTGATGTAATAAAAGTATTCGCCGTCGGGAGCGGTTTCTCCGTTGTCAAAGACGCCGTTCCAAACGACTACCGGCGGAACTTCCACCGATTGCTTTTTGGAAGCGATTTGCTTGATGAACTTCTTGGCGTTGAACGAAGTCGGAAGAGCGACCTTGTTTCCAATCGTCCTAACGACTTTTCCGCCGGCGTCCTCAATCACCAAAGACCAGCCAAAGATTTTGCTCTTGTCCTTGACGCTGAATTTGACTTCCAACGTGTCTTGAACGCCGTCGTTGTTTGGAGAAATGTATTTTGGCGAATTTGAAGCGTCGGCCGCAAAAAGAGCCGCCGCCAAGCCGCCAATCAAGAATAAAGACGCAACGCGAAGTTTTTTCATTGTAAACGCTCCCAATAAGTAAAAATTCTAACTATTCGAGTTCGATGTCCGGACCAGACCTGTCTTTTTGGCCCAAGCGCAAAACGGCGCCCACGCTGACCATGTTGATGTCCTTGTCAACATTTTTCCAGGCGGCCGACGGACAAAGCTCGCTCTTAGTCCAGTCATGCTTCTTTACAAAATCGCTCTTGCCCATTCCAATGTTGAACTTGAAAACTACGCCAAGAGTCGGGATCCAAGAATTGTGGCCGTCCCAAGCTTCTTCAGCGTTCCATTCCCAAGAGGAATTGATCTGGACAAAGTCGCAAATTCGCATCTGAAGACCAGAGTCAACTATTAAATTCATAAAGAGCGGAGTGGTTACATCAACAGAAAGGCCCAAAACAAAGTTTTTTGTCTGAACCAATTCGGCGGCGGCTCCTCCCCTAAAGGTGAACATTGAGGGATAGCCCTGCCAATTCACGTCAGTCGCGAGAGTTTTTCCAAGATTGTTGGCGCTGGCGGCAACGCGGAAATTCTTGAGGAAGCCCAAGTCGCCAAAAGCGTAAATGGCGCCGGCGTCGGCAGTCAACATCCAGTCCTTGTGGAATTTTGTCTCGTATCCAAAGCCAAGTCCTACGCCGATGTAAAGCTTATCCATAAACTGCTTGGCGGCGAAAGTCTTAAAGTGAACGCTGTTTCCAAGCTGCATGTTCCAGAACTCGCTGAAAACGCCTTCAATTTCCGCTCCAAAGTTGGCCCAGTCTGTCGGAATCAAAATTCCCGTTCCAAAAGCCTGGCCGTACTTTTTGTTGCCGCGCTCTTCGCTAAGGCCGTTGAACATGGCTGTGTAGCCCAAGTCAAGGCTAACGCGCTCTTCCAAGCCGACAAGCGCCGGATTCAAAGTTCCGCTGGCGGGAATGACGGATTCGATTCCGCCGCCGGCGACTGAGTTTCCGCTTGTGATAAGCTCAGGGTGGCTAAAATAAAAGAGATTTTCGCCCTGAATCGGCGGATTGTATGACCAAGCCGCTGTCAAAGCCAAAAGGCCAGCTGTTAAAAACAAAACGATTTTTTTCATAGCATTCTCCATTTTGTGAAAAATTGAGTTTATATTATAGTATAAATCGAATTTTTAATCTATAGCCAAGGCGGCGGGCGTTTGAATGAATTTCCTCTAGCAAAAGCGCGAAAAGCGTGATAGAATACAGGAAGACTTACAATTATTCAGGTTTTATTATGGAGGAAACTATGGCTAATCAGTACGCGGGAACGCAGACGGAAAAGAATTTGCAGACTGCCTTTGCGGGCGAGTCTCAGGCTAGGAACAAGTACACTTACTTTGCCAGCGTTGCAAAAAAGGAAGGCTTTGAGCAAATCTCGGCCATTTTCTTGGCCACGGCGGACAACGAAAAAGAGCACGCCAAAATGTGGTTCAAAGAATTGGGCGGCTTGGGAACAACAGCCCAAAACTTGGGAGCGGCCGCCGACGGCGAAAACTTTGAGTGGACCGACATGTACGAAGGCTTTGCCAAAACCGCCGAAGAAGAAGGTTTTAAGGCTTTGGCCGCCAAATTCCGCATGGTCGGAGCGATCGAAAAGCGCCACGAGGAACGCTACCGCGCCCTTCTAAAGAACGTCGAGACCGCTCAGGTCTTTGAAAAGAGCGAAGTCAAGGTTTGGGAATGCAGAAACTGCGGCCACATCGTAGTGGGAACAAAGGCCCCCGCCGCCTGCCCCGTTTGCGCCCATCCGCAAAGCTACTTTGAAGTAAGCGCCGAAAACTGGTAAAACGAGGCTTTTTGGCCTAAATTTGAGCGAAAAGCGTTAAAATGGCGAAGATCGGGCGGCTCCAAGGCCGCCCGTTTTTTTTACCTTAACTTCTTGTATCCGTAAACCGCCGCGCCGCCCAACTCTTCCTCGATGCGGATAAGCTGGTTGTACTTGGCCATGCGGTCGGTGCGGCTCATCGAGCCAGTCTTAATCTGGCCTGAGTTTGTGGCGACTGCGATGTCGGCGATTGTCGTGTCTTCGGTTTCGCCGGAGCGGTGGCTTGTCACGGTCGTGTAGCCGTGGCGGTGGGCCATTTCAATCGCCTCCAAAGTTTCGGTAAGCGAGCCGATTTGGTTCACTTTGATGAGAATTGAATTTCCCGCGCCTTCCTTGATTCCCTTTTCCAAGAATTTTACGTTGGTCACAAAAAGGTCGTCGCCGACAAGCTGGCAGCGGCTTCCGATTTTTGCGGTAAGCTTTTTCCAGCCTTCCCAGTCGTTTTCGTCAAGGCCGTCCTCGATGGAGTCAATCGGATATTTTGTGATAAGCTCCTCAAGGTAGGCGATTTGCTCGTCGTCGCTAAGCTCCTTTCCGTTGGGGTCTTTTGGCGTTCCGTTTGAAAGCTGCTTGTAGTTGTAAAAGAATTTTCCGTTTTTTTCCACGGAGAATTCCGAAGCCGCGCAGTCCATCGCGATCTTCACGTCGTCGCCAGGCTTGTAGCCCGCGTCCTTTATCGCTTGAACGATTGAGTCAAGCGCGTCGTTGATTCCGTCAAACTTGGGAGCGAAGCCGCCCTCGTCGCCAACGGCGGTTGAAAGACCGCGATTTTTAAGAAGCTTCGCGAGCGCGTGGAAAACTTCCGCTCCCATTCTGATCGCCTCGCGCTCGGACTTGGCTCCGACCGGCCTGATCATAAATTCCTGGAAAGCGATCGGAGCGTCCGAGTGGGCGCCTCCGTTAATAATGTTCATCATCGGAACCGGAAGAACGTGGGCGTTGGCGCCGCCGATGTAGCGGTAGAGCGGAACGTTCAAGGCTTTGGCCGCCGCCTGCGCCGCCGCAAGGGAAACGCCAAGAATAGCGTTGGCTCCAAGCTTGCTCTTTGTGGGAGTTCCGTCAAGAGCGAGCATTTTCATGTCCAGCGCGCGCTGCTCAAAAACGTTGAAGCCTTTGAGCGCGGGGGCGATGACCTTGTTCACGTTTTCCACGGCCTTTAGAACGCCCTTTCCGCCGTAGCGCGCCTTGTCGCCGTCGCGCATTTCAAGCGCTTCGTTCTCTCCGGTGCTCGCTCCGCTGGGAACGGCGGCGCGGCCAAGAACGCCGTTTTCCAAGATTACGTCCACTTCAACGGTGGGGTTTCCGCGCGAGTCGATTATCTCGCGGCCGATGATTTTGTCGATTGCGACACAGTTCAGCATAAAAGCCTCCAAAAACGCTTTAATTATATTAGCATTGACTAATTTTGACTAGTTTAGAACAATAAAACGCTTTTGTCAACCGCATTTATTGAAACTTCCCGCCGTTTGCGCTATCATATCGTTCAACTTACTCATACATATTAAGGAGAACTTCATGACTTACACTGCAGAAGTGGAGCATATGTGTCCCTTGGCTAAGGGCGCGTATCATGGACCGGCCCCGATTCCCGAAGAGGGAGAATGGGTCAAGGTAAAGAAAATCGAAGACGTTTCCGGATTCACTCACGGAATCGGTTGGTGCGCCCCCCAGCAAGGCGCCTGCAAGCTTTCTTTGAACGTTAAGAACGGAATCATCGAAGAAGCTTTGGTTGAAACAATCGGCTGCTCCGGCATGACTCACTCAGCCGCCATGGCCAGCGAAATCTTGATCGGAAAGACTTTGCTTGAAGCCTTGAACACAGACTTGGTTTGCGACGCCATCAACACAGCCATGCGCGAACTTTTCATGCAGATCGTTTACGGCCGCACACAGTCAGCCTACTCAAAGGACGGACTCAAGGTCGGAGCCTCTTTGGAAGACCTCGGAAAGAACTTGCGCTCTCAGGTTGGAACTATGTTCGCCACTCGCAAGACTGGTCCCCGCTACTTGGAAATGACAGAAGGCTATGTTGAGACTTGCGCCGTTGACAAGGACAACCAGATCATCGGCTACAACTGCATCAATTTTGGCAAATTGATGGACGCCCTCAAGGCCGGAAAGCCCGCTCAGGAAGCCATCGAAGGCGCCCGCACTCACTACGGACGCGTAACAGCCGATCAGGGAATGGTCAAGCTCATTGACCCCCGCAAAGAGTAATCAGGAGGAATAGACTATGGCATTGTTTGAAGATTTTGAAGGCCGAATTCCTCAGGTGAACAAGGCTCTTAAAGAATACGGATTCAAGGAAGGCGAAGCCGGCTTGAACGAGGCCCGCGAACTTTGCAAGGCCCGCGGCTTTGACCCCTACGAAATCTGCCAGTCAACACAGCAGATTTGTTTTGAAGACGCCAAATGGGCTTACGTTTTGGGAAGCGCCATCGCGATCAAAGAAGCCGAAAAGTCTGGCGACAAGACTGGTTCCACAGCCGCCGCCAACATCGGAAAAGGCTTGCAGGCTTTCTGCTTGCCCGGTTCAGTAGCCGACGACCGCAAGGTTGGCCTTGGCCACGGAAACTTGGGCGCCCGCTTGCTCAGCGAAGAGACACAGTGCTTTGCCTTCTTGGCCGGACACGAGTCTTTCGCCGCCGCCGAAGGAGCGATTAAAATCGCCGCCAACGCCAACAAGGTTCGCAAGAACAAGCTTCGCGTAATCCTTAACGGTCTTGGAAAGGACGCCGCCCAGATTATCAGCCGCATCAACGGCTTTACTTACGTTCAGACTGAATTTGACTACTTTAACGGACAGGGAACCGACAAGGCTCTCAAAGTCGTTAAGGAAATTCCCTACGGATCAAACCCCGACCGCTTGATCGTTAAGTGCTACGGCGCCGACGACGTTCGCGAAGGCGTTGCGATCATGTGGCACGAGGATGTTGACGTTTCCATCACAGGAAACTCCACCAACCCGACTCGCTTCCAGCACCCCGTTGCCGGAACATACAAGAAAGAGCGCTTGCTCGCCGGAAAGAAGTACTTCTCAGTAGCTTCTGGCGGCGGAACGGGACGCACCTTGCACCCGGACAACATGGCTGCCGGCCCTGCCTCTTACGGCTTTACCGACACCCTCGGAAGAATGCACTCTGACGCCCAGTTCGCCGGATCTTCTTCAGTACCGGCTCACGTTGAGATGATGGGCTTTATGGGAATGGGCAACAACCCGATGGTCGGCTGCACTGTGGCTTGCGCCGTCGCGGTCGCTGGTTCGTTCTAAGTTAATCTTTGATTGACAAAAAAGGCCGTCCGAAAGGACGGCCTTTTTTTTATTTGAGCGGCGCTACAGGAACACTATTCCAAAGATCGCGCCCGCTACGACGATGGCGATTGGATGGACCTTTGTAAAGAACAAGGCCAGGACCGCGGCGGCGTAAAAGGCGACGCTCTTCCATTTTACAAGGGACGCAAGCGTTTCAAGGCTAAAGGCGGCGGCCGAAGAAAAGGCGCTTAAGTTTAATAGCGCAAGGGTAAAGACTTGGGCGCAGGCCACCAAAACGATTCCGCTGGTGGCGGGCCGCAAAGTCTTAAAGGCCGCCTTTACGATCGGCTTTTCTTGAAAGCGCGAAAAGAATTTGGCGATTAAAATTATGCAAATGTAGGACGGGAGAATCTCTCCCAACGTGGCGACGATTCCGCCAAAAGTCCCGTGGAACTCGTAGCCGATGTATGTGGCCATGTTGACGCCGATCGGGCCGGGAGTGCTTTCGCTAATCGCGACCATGTTGAAAAATTTTTCGCTTGTTATCCAGCCGCGGCCCACGACGATTTGCTGCATGCTGGTAATCGCCACCAAGCCGCCGCCGATTGTAAAAAGGCCTATGCAAAAGAAAATGCAAAAAAGTTCCAGCAAAGTCGGAGCGGTCATTCTTTGCCCTCCCCCGCGTCGGAATCAGTCGAGGCGGCGGCGTTTTTGGCCTTGCCATTCCCCATTTTTCGCGCGGCAAAATGAATCGCGACTCCCAAAAAGGCCGACGAGAAAATCACAAGGACAACGTTGACCCTAAAAAAGTAAACCAAGACAAAGGCCAGGACAAAAAGCAAGAACGTGAATACCGACGAAACGGTCTTTCCCGAAAGCTTTATTATCGAATACGACAAGTTTGCGGCGACGGCGATGTTTATTCCCATCAGCGCTTTTTTTATGACGGGAATTTGCTCCACCGTGTTTATGCAAGAGGCCAAAAGGCAAATTATGATTATCGACGGAATAACAACCGCCACCGTTGAGACAGCCGCTCCCAAAGAGCCTCTTAGCTTGTGGCCGCAAAAGGTGGCGACGTTTACGGCGATGATGCCTGGCGTGGCTTGGCTTATCGCGTAGTAGTCGATCAACTCGTCTTGGCTGACCCAGCCTTTTTTTTGGCAAAGCTCGCGGTCGATTATCGGAAGCATCGAAATGCCTCCGCCAAAAGTCACCGCTCCAATCTTGAAGAAAGACCAAAAAAGCTCGAATAAAATCCTTGCGCCAGCCATGCCGTTCAGTATAAAAGAAAAGAGAAAACTGGGCAAGAGCGTTTTTTTTGTTCGATTTTCTACAAAACCCCTTGCATTTTTTGCTAAAAACAGTAAAATTATGTATAAAATTCACTTTTGGAACGCATATGAAAATCGAACTGGGGCCAAAACAAGAAAAAAAGTTCTGCTTTATCGACAACAACGAAAATTACATGACCCTGGGCGCCAACAGCCCTGACAACGGCGAGGGCTTGATTTACAAAAACCAAGTTTTGCTTAGCGACTTTTGCCTCTTTGCCAAAGAAGGCGAATACAAAAAACTTTACACCCGCTTTGACGGAGCAAAGACTTGCGTGGAGCCGGGATTTTTTACAGTGGATTTTGTTCCCGCAAAGCAAAAAATTGTCTGCTCACTTTTTGGCAACGCGCTTTATTTTAATTGCCAAAACGATGGCAAGATTTCTTGCGACTTGGTCTTGCTTCCTTCAATCGACTTGGCAAAAAAATTGGACAAGGGCCAAGCCTTTGCCGCAAGCCAAGAAGTCACAGTCCAAAAGCCTCTTGCGTCGGAACTGTTGCAACTTACAAAAGTCTTTGGAAAAAAAGCGGCCTACGCCCGACTCTTGTCCTTTGAGAAAGCGGCGGAACTTTACATTTCATTGGACCATTCTCCAAGCGGCTCCACCAAGGCCGCCGCAAAAATGTTAAAAGAAAACGCCTTTGACAAACACTTGCAAGAAACAAAAAGCCTTTTGCAAAAATCTTCTTTTACAAGCCGCAACGATCTTTTTGACAAGGCCTTGGAATGGGCAAAATTTTCAGCCCTGCAATTTTTGAACAAAAACAAGACAAAGGCGCTTTGGGCGGGCCTTCCTTGGTTCCGCGATTATTGGGGCCGCGACATTTTTGTTTCAATCCCGGGAACCTTGCTTTTAAGCGGAAACATTCAAGAAGCGCAAAATCTTTTTGAAAACTTTTCGCAATTCCAAGACACAAATCCCCGCAGCGTGACTTACGGCCGTCTGCCGAACATTTATCGCGGAAGCGGCGACGTGATTTACAACACGGCTGACGCAAGCCTATGGTTTGTGATCCAAGCTTTGCAAACGGCGCGTTTTTCGGGCGACAAAAAGTTTTTGGAAAGACTTTGGCCGACAATCCAGCTGGCCTTGGAATGCGACAGAAATCTAAGGACTGACTCGGCGGGCTTTTTGCTTCACGGCGACGCGGACACTTGGATGGACGCGCGCATTTTTGGCGAAAAGTCTTTTTGTCCGCGCGGAAACAGGGCCAACGACATTCAAGCCTTGTGGTTTACAGCCCTTTTGTGCGGAGCGGAAACGGCAAGCCTTTTGGGCAAGCAAGAAGAAAAGCGCGTTTGGGAAGAAGCCGCGTCAAAGGTAAAGAATTCTTTTTTGGGAAAATTTTACGACGGCCAAAGAATGGCCGACTGCGTTTTGCGCGACGACGCGGCGGACTTTAGGGTTAGGCCAAACCAATTGCAGCTGGCCACGATTCCAAAAATCGCGGGCCAAGCCTTCCTTCCAAAAGATGTCGAAGAAAAAATCATAAAAGACGCCGTCCAAGAGCTTTTGTTTCCGCACGGCCTTTGCTCGCTTTCACAAAAAGACCCCTACTTCCATCCCTACCACAAAACTTGGGAATACTACCACGAAGACGCGGCCTACCACAACGGAACGGTTTGGACTTGGAACTACGGCTTTGCGGCCGGCGCCCTTTGCTCCATCGGCGAGCAAAACTTGGCTTGGCGTCTTGCCCAAAGCGTGGCGGGCCAAGTATTTAGCGGGCCTTGCGCAGGCGCTTTAAGCTCCAACCTTTGGGCCTATCCGGACCAAGAAGGCCACTTGCGCTTTTCGGGAGCGTATTCAAGCTGCCGATCGGTTTCGGAATTCCATCGGGCCGCTTGGGATTATTTTTTGGGAATGAAGGTCGATCTTCTTCAAAAGACAATTTATTTTTGCCCCCGCATCCCGTCTGAGTGGAACGAAGGCCAAGCGCAAATATCGCTGGGCTTAAAGAACAATTTAACTTTGCAAGTGGCTTGGTCAAGCGTTTTGAATTCCTTGGAGGAGCGCGAGCTTACATTTAAATTGTCAGGCGACTATTCCGACATAAACAAAATTTCAATTATTGTGTCCTTCTCCGGCTTGGACAAGCCTGTAGAACTAAAAAAGACCAGCGCTAGCGTCAAAGGAAAAATCTTTTGCGCAAAAGACAGCGGCTTGACTTTCGCAAAACCTTTGAGCCTTGAGCCCGACTGGAAAAAGCCTGAATGCCTCTTGCAAAAAAATTATTTGGCCGAGATCGCCTTGCGCCAAGAATTCAATCCGGGACATCCGTCATCATTAACGGCAATTAGGAATTAACGTCCGAGTATTCGTTTTCGTGAATCTCCGGCGGCGGCTGGATTTCGTCGGCCATGCGCATGTCAAAGCTTCTGTACTTGTGCGGAGTCATTCCCTTGTAGCGCTTGAAAGTTTTTATAAAGTAGCTAAAGTCGTTAAAGCCGCAGTTGTAGGCAACGTCGATCAAGCTTTCCTTGCCGGCCCTAAGCTGGTTGCAAGCTTGGTCCACGCGAAAGGCGTTCAAATATTCCACCGGCGTTCTATGGGTCATCTCCCTAAAGACGCGGCAAAAATATTTTGGAGACATTCCGGCGCTGGCGGCCATGTCGTCAAGCGAAATGACCGAGCCGTAGTTTTGCTTTATCAAGTTAAAGACGGCTTTTAGCTGGTCGCTTCTTACGCGGGAACGGTCAAGCACTTTTTCGTCTTCGACAAAAAAATTGTTGTTCTTTATGTATCCAAAGATGAACAAAAGGCGGGCCACCGTCAAAAGTTCGTAGCCTACCGGCTCCCTCCTCATCGCAAGGAACATATTCTCAACCTCGGTGACGGCCTCTTTGTTTTTTAGGGGGATGACTTTGTTCAAGACAACTTTATGGGAAGAAATGTCTTCCAAAAAGGCGTCGTGGGCATAGTTTTTGTTTCTGATCATGTTAAAGTCAAAGACGACAGACTCATAGCGGCAAGTGCTTTTATTTGCGCCGTCACCGTGAAGGATTCCGTCTTGGATCACGCAAAGGCTGCCTTTCTTAAGGGTAATTTCCTCGCCGTCGATAAAAAAAACGTGCTCGCCGTCAAGGATATGAATCATTTCGCATTCATTGTGCCAATGGACAGGCAAATTGTACAAGGGAGAGGCAGTGTTTGAGCAATAATACTGAATAGGAAAAAAGGCCGTGCCGCGCTGCAACATTTCTTTTTTCTTATTATCAATACTCATACGCTCTCCTTGATTTAAGTGAATATATTTCTATTTTTTAATACTATATCACGAGATTTATAAAAAAATCAATACTATAATTTCATTGTTATGATCAAAAAGCATACTTTTGGAAAGCCTTTCAACACTGAGGCCACGGTAATGGAAATCCCAGCCCAAACAGGCGATTTGCCCTTTGGAAGCGCCTCAAAAAAAGACGGCGGTCTTTGCTGGAAATACGCTTTGGCAAAAGACGACAAAATCTTTGGCCTTGGCGAGACCATGCGCGGAATCAACAAGCGCGGCTATGTCTTTGAAAGCGTCAACACCGACCAACCAAACCAAGACGAATCCACAAAAAGCCTTTACGGCTCGCATAATTTTTTTATCGTTTTTGGAAAGAAAACTTTTGGCGTCTTTATTGACTACCCTGGCCGCGTTGTCTTTGACTTGGGCTTTGCAAAATGCGACGAACTTTGCGTACAAATCGAGCGGGCCGACGTTGACATATACTTTTTTACTTGCTCAAAAAAAGCCGGAGCGTTAAAGGAAATCGCCCGCGAGTTCAGGACGCTTGTCGGAAAGTCTTACATCGCGCCAAAATGGGCCTTTGGCTTTTGCCAAAGCCGCTGGGGCTACGCTTCAAAAGACGACATAGAAAAAGTCTGGAAAACTTACAGAAAGCTGGGCTTTCCCTTGGACTCGATTTGCATGGACATAGACTATATGGAGGACTACAAAGACTTTACGGTCGATTCAAAGAAGTTCCCAAACTTCAAGGATTTTGTCCAGCGGCTTAAAAAAGACGGAACGCGCCTTGTTCCCATCATCGACGCCGGCGTAAAAAAAGAGGCCGGCTATTCTGTTTACCAAGAAATGATCGCGGGCGGCTATGACTGCAAAAAAAAGGACGGCGCCACCTTCGAAGCCGGCGTCTGGCCCGGCGACAGCGTCTTTGCGGATTTCCTTAACCCAAAGGCGCGCGAATGGTTTGGAAAACAATACAAGGCATTGCTTGACGCCGGCATTGAGGGCTTTTGGAACGATATGAACGAGCCCGCGCTTTTTTACACAAAAGAAAATTTGAAAAAAACTTTTGTCCAGCTTGAACAGTTTAAGTCAAAAGCGCTTGACGTGACCGGCCTTTTTGACTTTATGAGAATCGCAAATTCAGTTTGCAACAACAAGGACGACTACAAAAGCTTTTACCACAAGGTGAACAAAGACGACGCGGGCTCCTTTGCCGCGACAAAGCCCGACAAAGACGGAAAAGTTTTGGTAAACCATTACGACATCCACAATCTTTACGGCTACAATATGACCCGCGGCGCGTCCCAAGCCTTTAAGGCCTTGAATCCGGCCGGCCATACCTTGTTGTATTCCCGCTCGTCGTATATCGGAGCGCACCGTTACGGCGGCGTTTGGACAGGCGACAACCACGCTTATTGGGGAGACATTCTTTTAAGCTTGCAGCAAATCGTTTCGCTCAATCTATGCGGTTTTTTGTATACAGGAAGCGACATAGGCGGCTTTAACGCAAACACAAGCCGAGACCTTTTGTTGCGCTGGACGGCTTTCGCGCTGTTCACTCCCCTTTTTAGGAACCACAGCGCGCGCGGAACCCGAGAGCAGGAATACTACCAGTTTGAAAATCCAAAAGACTTTAAGAGCATGGTCCAGTTGCGCTACGCTTTGATTCCGTACTTGTACAGCGAATACTTAAAGGCGGCAAAGAACGACGGCCTTTACGCGCGCGCCTTGGCCTTTGACTTTTCCGACGACAAAAGGGCTTGCGCGGTCAACGACCAAATTTTAATTGGAAACGAAATTATGGTCGCGCCGGTTTACGTTCAGAACGCCATCGGCCGATACGTGTACCTTCCGGAAACAATGACTATGGTGGAATGGAAGAACGGAAAAATCGCGGCGCAAAAAAAACTTTCCAAGGGCGACCACTTTATAGAAGTTCCCATGGAAAGCGTTGTTTTCTTTGTCCGAAAAGGAAAGAAGCTTCCGCTTGCAAAAGCCGCTCCTTGCGTGGACAAAATCGATTGGACCAAGCTCAACTTTGTAGGCGACCCAAAAGCCTCCTACGAATTGGTTGACCTTAGCTCTTTCTAAAGAATGTAGCGCGACAAGTCTTCGGAAGAAGAAATGTCCTTAAGCTTTTCGTCAACAAAAGCCGCGTCGATCGTAATCGTTTGGCCCTTGCGCTCGTCGGCGCTAAAGGAAATTTCTTCCAAGACCTTTTCCATAATCGTATGAAGGCGGCGCGCGCCAATGTTTTCGGCCTTGGCGTTCACTTCCTCAGCGATTGTAGTCATGCGGTCAATCGCCTCGTCGCTAAACTCAACGTCAACGTCTTCGGTTTTCAAAAGCGCCTTGTACTGCTTTACAAGCGCGTTCTTGGGTTCAAGCAAAATGCGCTTAAAGTCTTCCTTGTTAAGGGAATCCAACTCAACGCGCAGCGGAAAGCGGCCTTGCAATTCAGGAATCAAGTCGCTGGGCTTTGAAAGGCTAAAGGCGCCGGCGGCTATGAACAAGATGTGCTTTGTGTCCACGACTCCGTAACGAGTGTTTACATGGCTTCCTTCAACGATGGGAAGAATGTCGCGCTGAACGCCCTCGCGCGAAACCGACTGGCCGTGAGTCTCTCCGTGAACGGCGATCTTGTCGATTTCGTCAATGAATACGATTCCGCTTTGCTCGACTCTTTCCTTGGCAGCCTCGGCGCACTTGTCTTGATCAACCATTCCGTCCAAAATTTCTTCGGTAAGGATGTTGCGGGCCTCGGCGATTGTGACGGTTCTTTGCTTTTTGCGGTTTCCGCTCATCATTTGCTGGAGGTTTTGCATCGCGCTTTCGATGTCGTCCATGTTTCCGCCGCTAAAAATGCCGATTCCGCTCGCGGCCTTAGGGCCTGTGGTTACGGTAAGCTCAACCTCGCGGCTTTCAAGCTTTCCTTCGCGGAGCATTTGGCGGAATTTTTCGCGGGTCTCTTTCATGTCTTGCGATCCGGCCGCGTTTTTGGGAGCGTCGTTTTGCGCTTCTTGGCTTTGGTCAGGCAAAAGAATCACTTGGCCGTTTTCATCTTTTTGCTGAACGACTTTCTTTCCAAAAATGCTTCCAAGGATTCCGCCGCCGCTTGGGGCCGCGGCCTTGTCGCCGCTTCCGGGAAGCAAAAGGTCCAAAAGGCGCTCCTCAACCTTTTCCTTTGCTTGGTCGCGCATTTTGTCTTCCATTTCGGACTTGACCATCTTAAAGCCGACGGCCATCAAGTCGCGGATCATCGACTCGACGTCGCGGCCAACGTATCCGATTTCCGAGTATTTTGTCGCCTCAACCTTAATGAAAGGAGCGCCGCAAAGCTTTGCAAGGCGGCGGGCGATTTCGGTCTTTCCGACGCCGGTGGGGCCAATCATCAAAATGTTTTTGGGGGCCACTTCGTCGCGCATGTCTTCGGGCAATTTTAGGCGGCGGCTGCGGTTTCGCAATGCGATGGCGACGCTGCGTTTGGCGTTCTTTTGGCCGATTATGTAATTGTCAAGGCTCTCGACAATTTGCTTAGGAGTCAAATCGATGGCTTCCAATTAGAGTTCCTCCACTGTGATGTTGTCGTTTGTGTAAATGCAAATCTTTCCGGCAATTCCCATAGCCTTTTGGGCGATTTCCTTGGCGCTGTAGTTTGAAGATTCCATATAGGCCAACGCGGCCGAAAAAGCGTAGTTTCCGCCGCTTCCGATTGCCATAACGTCGTCTTCGGGCTCGATTACGTTTCCGTCGCCGGAGATCAATAGAATTTTATTTTTGTCGGCAACCAAAAGCTGGGCTTCCAATTTTTGGAGGGTTCGCTCCGTTCTCCACATTTTGGCAAGCTCTACCGAAGCGCGCAAAATGTCTCCGTTGGCTTCCTTAAGCCGTTCCTCAAATTTATCCAAAAGCGTAAAAGCGTCGGCGACAGAGCCTGCAAAGCCCGTCAAAACTTTTCCGTCGTAAATTTTTCTAACTTTGCGGGCGTTTCCCTTTGCGACAGTGTTTCCCGCAGTAACCTGGCCGTCGCCCGCCATGGCGACCTTTCCGTCTCTTTTTACGGCAATGACCGTAGTGCTTCTAATCTTCATATTTATAATATAATGAATTTTTGGTGGAACGGCAATAAAGCGGCGAACAATACCGCTGTTTTTGCAAGCCTTTGCGAGCAAAAATGTTGCGGCTTATGCGGCAATCCTTCGATTTTGGACTTTCAACCGTTAAATTTTGCCGCTACCCGTGCGGGTGCGCCTTTTTGTAGGTGTCGATGAGCTGCTGGGTGGTGACGTGGGTGTAGCGCTGGGTGGTGGAAATGCTTGAGTGGCCAAGCATCTCTTGGACGACGCGGACGTCCGCTCCGCTAGAAAGCATGGAGGTCGCAAAAGTGTGCCTAAAGGCGTGGGGAGACACATGGCGGTTGGTTCCTTCCGGGCCGGAATAGCGGCTGACAATCCAACGGATTCCGCGGGTGGAAAGCTGGCCGCCTTTTTTGTTCACAAAAAGCGCCTTTTGGCCGGGCAACTTCAATCTAAGCAAGAGCGCCTTTCGCTCCGCCAAATAATCCTTGAGCGCCGCCAACGCGTCGTCCTCAAAGTAAACGATTCGGTCTTTTTTGCCCTTGCCTTTGACCACGGCGCTTTTTCCGCCAGCGGAAAAGTCGCCCAGCTTTAGCGACGCCAATTCCGCAACGCGGCAGCCGCTAGAATAAAGCATTTCAAAAATAGCCTTGTCGCGGCTGGCCCACAAAAGCTCGTTTTTTTGGGGAGCGTCGCAAAGCGCGTCAACTTCCGTTCCTGTCATAAAATTGGGCAAATGCTTGGGGGCCTTCAATGTTTTAATTTCCAGCGCGGGATTTACTTTTAGCCTGCCGAATTTTTGGCTGTAAGAAAAAAGGGCCCTAAGGCTTGCGATAAAACGATTTATTGTGGCTACAGAAAATTTTTGGGCGCTTAACGAGCCGACGCAAAAGCGCAAGTCTTGCAAAGAAACTTTGTCAATCTCCGTGTCGGGGCCCAAAAACTCGTTAAGCTTTTTGTAGTCCTCGCCGTAGGACTGAACGGTGTTTTCCGTCATTCCCTTGACTGTGGCAAGATAGAGCAAAAATTCTTCGCAAGAATCTTTTACCGTCATTTGTCCTGTTCGTCGCCGTCGGCCGAGTGCAAGTAGTCGCAGTCAGGATTAATGCAGCTTTTGTAGGCTCCGTTCTTTTTGTCGTATTTTTCGACAAGGAACCAGCCGCACTTGGGGCAGTAAGAGTCGATCGGCTTAAAGTGGCTGATAAAGGTGCACTTGGGATAGTTGGTGCAGCCGTAAAAGGCCTTTCCCCTGCCCTTTGTCTTTCGCTCGACGATCTCGCCGCCACAGCCCGGAACCGGACACTTGGCAAGCGGAACCGACTTTGTGTTGTGGCAGGCCGGGAAGCCAGAGCAAGCCAAGAAAAAGCCAAAGCGGCCCAACTTTTTGATCATCGGCTTTCCGCAAAGTTCGCAAACCTTGTCGGTCTGTTCGTCCAAAAAGCCTTTTACGCTTTCGGTCTTTTCCATAACTTGGCCGACGCGAGTCTTAAAGGGCGAATAGAATTGGCCGATCATGTCGGTCCAAACCAAATCGTCCTGCTCGACTTTATCAAGGTCGTTTTCTACCTGCGCGGTAAATTCTTCGTCGATGATTTCGGGGAAAGACTCCACCAAAATCTTGCTGATCATTTTTCCAAGCAAGGTGGGAACCAATTGCTTGTTGGTGCGCGTCACATAGTAGCGGTCAAGCAAAACGCTGATGATAGGCGCGTATGTTGAAGGACGGCCTATGCCGCGCTCTTCCAATGTTTTTACGATCGACGCGTCTGTGTAGCGCGCGGGGCCTTGCGTAAAGTGCTGCTCGGGATAGAATTTTCCGCTGGCCAAAACCTCTCCGTCCTTAAGCGAAGGAAGAGAGCCCGTAACGTCTTCTTTAGAAGAAAGCAAGTGGATTACGTGGTAAAAGCCCTTGTCAACAATCTTGCTGGCGCTGGCTCTAAAGACCGCGTCGCCGGCTGTGATCTCCGCGCTTGTAGTGCGGGTCTTGGCGTTGTTCATTTGGCTAGAGACAAGGCGCTCCCAAATGATTGTGTAAAGGCGCAATTGGTCGCGGGTCAAATATTCCTTTACGCTTTCGGGCGTGTATGAAATATAAGTGGGCCTAATGCCTTCGTGCGCGTCCTGCGCTCCCTTTCCAACCGTGTACTCGATAGGCTCCGGCGGAAGGTCGTCGGGATAATTCTTTTGAATCCATTCGCGAATTTCGGTCAAAGCGGTTTGCGAAATGCGAACGCTGTCGGTACGCATGTAAGTGATAAGACCGACGCGGGTGGAACCGATATTAACGCCTTCGTACAATTGCTGGGCGATCTGCATTGTCTTGCGCGAAGTAAAGCCCAAGCGGTTGGCGGCGGCCTGCTGCAATTTTGACGTGGTGAACGGAGGCTTGGGGCGCACTACTTTGTCCGTGGCCTTGATGCCGCTAACCTTGCATTCGGCGTTTTTAATTTGCTCGATGATTTCGTTTACTTGCGCCTCGTTTTTAAGCGAGGGCTTTTCTCCCTTGTATGAAACAAGCTGCGCGGTGAACGACGACTTACCTTTTGCAAAATCCGCGTCAAGGCTCCAATACTCTTCGGGAATAAAATCCTCGACTTCTTTTTCGCGCTCGCAAATCAAGCGCAAGGCGACGGATTGAACGCGGCCGGCGCTAAGGCCGTTCTTAACTTTTGCCCACAAGAGCGGGCTAAGATTGTAGCCTACCAAGCGGTCCAAAATGCGGCGGGCCTTTTGCGCGTTTACTTTTGGCTCGGAAATGTCGCCGGGATGCTGAACGGCTTCCTTAATCGCGACCGGAGTAATTTCGTTAAAAACAATTCTATGAATCGGAGCGTCAGTCTTTTCTTTGAGAGCGTTGTTCAAGTGCCAAGCGATGGCCTCTCCTTCGCGGTCATTATCCGACGCAAGCAGAACGAGAGTGGATTTTTTTGCGTCCTTTTGAAGTTCCTTTAAGAGCTTGGCTTTTCCGCGAACGGTGATGTATTCCGGCGCGAAGTTGTTTTCGGTGTCAATCGCCATTCTAGACTTTGGAAGGTCTATCAAGTGGCCCATCGAAGCCTTTACGGTGTAGCCAGGACCAAGGTACTTTTCAATCGTGTGAGCCTTTGCGGGGGACTCCACGATTACAAGCGTATTATTCGCCGCCGCTTTTTTTGCGGAAGCCTTTTTTCCTTTTTTTTCAGTTGTGTTTTCCTTTGCTTGTGCCATATAATATAGAAGATAACGCTCTTTTATCGACTTGTCAAGCGAAAAATTCATCAAAAGAAGATATAACGCGGGCCCCGTCGGCCACATAAGCCTCAGGCCTGGTCTCAATTTTTCGGGCGGCGGCCGCTCCTTCTTGCGCCTCCAGGCTTTTGTGAACCAAATTGGAAAGAACAAGCGCGTTTTTGCAAAAGCAGGCTTGGTGAAAAAACAAGTCCCGGTTGTAGTCCAAGGCAAAGTCCGCCGTCAACAGGGCTCCGCTTCCTGGAGGCGCCTGGACGACCACAGTCGCAGTCGCAAGGCCTGCGATAATGCGGTTTCGGCTGACAAAACGCCATTTTTCGCCGGGCATTCCCGGAGGCGATTCGCTAACAAGCAAACCGCCGTTTTGAATTATCGAAGCGGCCATCTTTTTATGGCTGGGCGGAAAAACGTTGTCCACTCCTCCGGCCAAGACCGCGACTGTCGCGCAAAAAGGGCTTTTAGAGTCATAAAACGCGTCTATCGCTCCTTGGTGCGCCGCTCCGTCAATTCCGATAGCCAGGCCGCTGACCACGCAATAACCGGCGCTTGCCGCGTCGTAAGAAAAGTCATGGGCGGCCTTTTTAGCTTCTGGGCACAAGCGCCTCGTTCCCACAACGCTGACCGATTTTTTGCCAAAGGCCTGCAAATCGCCCCGATAAAAAAGCGCGAAAGGCGGATCCGTTATTTCCTTTAACAAAGGCGGATACAAGGAGTCCAAGCATAAAAGGCTTTTTATGCCCAAAGCTTTGGCCTCAAAGGCGCTTTTTTTTGCAAGGCGGACAAGCTCACTGCCGTCCCAGCGGCTGGCTCTTAACGGACGCCGCAAATTCCGCCCAGCCATAGCCGCAATTTGGTCGTAAGACGCTTGCTTTAAAAAGCAAAGCGGCTCGCAATGGCCGGCGTTTTCCATCGCCTTTAGCTCTTTTAAGAGTCTTGTCTTTTCAAAAAAATTTAGAAAGTCGATCGACGAAAGCGCGATCGTAAGAATTGTATTTTCCATAAAAAACCTCTACATATAAGATAGGGATTTTTTATGGAAAAATTTTACTTTTTTACAAAAAAATTTTAATTTGAAAAAGCCGCGTTTTGAACGATTTCGCGGTTGGCTTCGGCCTCAGCCTTTCGTTCAGGAGATTTGGTGAGCGAAAGGATTTTGTCGTACATTTGGATGGCCTTGTCAAAGTCATAGCTCATGTAATAAGCGCGGGCCAAAACAAACATCGCGTCAATATTCTTTGTCTCGATTGTCAAAAGTTTTTCCAAATACGGAATCGCCTTGTCATCCTCTCCAAGCTCAAACACATAGAGAACCGAAATTCCGTAAAGGGCCCGCGCGTATCTTGGCTCAATGTCAATCGCTCTAAGGTAGGCGTCTTCGCTAAGTTTAAGGTAATGCTCGCGCTTTTCGGAATAACCGTCGGCGTCAAAATCCATCGAAGCGTGCGACATGTAGCCGGCGCAAAGGCCTACGTAATAATAAAGGTTTTGGTTGTCGGGATAATATTCCAAGGCGGTCTGAAAATTTTTCAAAGCCTCGCCGTACATTTTTTTGTCCAAATAACGGGTGGCCAAAATTTTGTACCAGATTCCAATCTGGCTGTGGGCCAACTGGATGTCGGCGGCCCGCTCCTCGTATTTAGAAATAGCGTCCTTTAATTCTTCAATCGTAGTTGGACTTGCAACGCCTTCTTCAATATGCTGCATTCTTATGATTGTCTTGTTTGATTTAGCGCAAGAACAAAGCGCCAAGACAAAAAACGCGGCGAGCGCGACAACGATTTTTTTCATAATCATTCTCCTTTGCCGGAATGTCCGGGAAAATATTCTTTATGATAATCACGCAATTCTGAATCGCTTACGTGAGTGTATATCTGAGTCGTGGCCAAATCCGAATGGCCCAGCAAAGCCTGAACGCTTCGCAAATCCGCTCCCCCGCTAAGCAAATGGGTGGCAAAGGAATGGCGCAAGGTGTGAACCTTGCAGTCTATTCCAGTCAAGGCTTCCAATTCCTTAAAGCGCTTCCAAACTCCCTTGCGCGAAATTGGCTGGCCTTTGTAGTTTACAAAAACAGTCGGAACGATTTTATTTCCAACCAAACGCGGCCTGACGTCGGACAAATATTTTACCAGCCATTCTTTTGCAGCCTCTCCAAAAGGAACGATTCTTTCCTTGTCGCCTTTTCCGCAAACAAGAACAATCATTTCATTCAAATGAAGGTTGCCAATTTGAAGCGTCGCCGCTTCGCTGATTCTAAGGCCGCAAGAATAAATCAGTTCAAAAAGGGCTCGGTCCCTTATTCCCAAATCGTTTGACGTGTCAATCGAGGCCAACAAAGAATCGACTTGATCGACATTCAAAACTCTAGGCAAAGCCCTTCTGGCCTTTGGCCTGTCAAGAACCAGAGCCTCGTTTTGCGGCCAAACATTTTCCAGAACCAAAAAGGCTCCAAGGGCGCGCAAGGCGCTGATGTCTTTTGCAAGCGTAAGCTCCGTACACCCGTCAGTTTTTCTACTAGCCAGGTAGTACAGCAAATCCTTAACAGTTACCTTAGGCAGGTCTATATTTTGACGCTCCAGATAGCCCAAAAATTCTTTTGCCGCCGTTTTGTACGTTTGCGCCGTCAATTCAGAGCGGCCGTCAACCATAATCAAATTGGCGTAGAATTTTTTCAGCGCTTCATCTGAAGTCATCGTCAAAACCAAAAATTAGCGCAAATTGATTTCGCGGCTCAAGCCTCTGTTTCTCCAGCAAGCGGGCTGTGAAAGGTCGTCGCTGGGCGAAAAACCTGCCGGCGGCTCAATCGACATTCGGCTTGTTCTGGCTGAGTAAGAAGCGGCCAAATCTTTTCCCAAAGTTCCGCCTTCCGACGATTCAACATCTTCGTCCGCTTCGTCGCTTTCCGCAGAATCATCATAGCCATGCTTTTCAAACACGCCGTAGTTCTCATACGCAGTGTCCTTTGTTTGATGGTTTACGTTTCCGCGAAGCAAGCGGTCAAATTCGCTTACGTCCAAAAGGTTGTCGTTTCCGCTAGACTTTGTTTCTTCGGCGCGAACTTTTTGCGCGGCGGAAGGAACAGAAGTCTGGTTAAAGCCAGTGGCGATTACAGTTACGCTCAAGTCGTCTTCGGCCATAGAAGGATCCACTACGTTGCCCCAGAATACGCGGCTGTGAGGATCGGCGGAAGCAGTGATGATTCTTGCCATCTCTTCGGTTTCGCACAAAGAAACGTTTCCGCAAGACGACACGTTGATCAAAATGTTCTTGGCGCCGTCGATGTTCATGTCTTCCAATAAAGGATTGTTGATGGCGCTTGTAGCAGCGTCTACCGCTCTGTTCTCGCCCTTTCCAAGTCCAACGCCAAGCAAGGCGTCGCCCTGGCCCTTCATTGCGGCCGTTACGTCGGCAAAGTCAGTGTTAACTTCGCCAGGCATTGTGATGATGCGAGAGATTCCTTCAACGCCGTGGCGTAAAACGTCATCGGCAACGCGGAACGCTTCGGTGATCGGAGCTTTTTTGTCGATTACTTTTATAAGCTGCTGGTTGGGAATTACAATCAATGAGTCGACTTCTTTGTGGAGTTTTTCAATTCCAGCTTTGGCAACGTTCATTCGGATTGAGCCTTCAAAGTCAAACGGAGTGGTTACAACGCCGACTGTCAAGGCGCCCATTTCGTGAGCGATTCTGGCAACTACAGGAGCTGAACCAGTTCCAGTGCCGCCGCCCATTCCGGCTGTTACAAAAACCATGTTGGCGCCAGCCAAGATGTTCTTGATATTTTCCTTGTCTTCTTCGGCAGCCTGCTCGCCAATGTCAGGATTGGCCCCAGCTCCCAAACCGCCAGTTACCTTCTGTCCAATCGCGACTTTTGTTTCCGCTCTTGAATAGTTAAGGGCCTGCAAGTCCGTGTTGATTACGATAAAATCAACATTAGGAATCTTTGCGTCAATCATTCTGTTGACGGCGTTTGATCCGCCTCCGCCGCATCCAACAACCTTAATCTTTGTCGGATTGGGCGTCAACAATGTCTTGCCCTCGCTGTCCACCACTGAATGGTTCATCAAACTCATTTTTTTATTCCTCCCACTGTATTATATCTACAAATTAAAAAAATGCTTTTTTAAGTTTTTGCCAAATGCTTCCGCTTGGCCCCTGCTGTTTTTTATGGCGGGGTGTTTTGGCAGCCTGCATCATCGCGTCTTTTTGCGAGATCACCAAGCCGATCGCCGTTGCCCATTCAGGCTTTCGGTAATCCTCTTCTATTCCGCCAAGACTTTCAGGAATTCCAAGGCGAACCGCTGTCGTTCCAAAAACGTCTTTGGCCAATTCCAAGACGCCTTCCATTTGCGCGCCGCCGCCGGTAAGAATGATGTTTCCGCTAAGGCGAGTCAAATCAGTCTTGCGGACGATTTCGCTTCTAACGGTCATGAAAATTTCTTCCATGCGCGGCTGAATGATTTCGCAAATTTCCTTTTGGTCGCTAAGCTCCGGCGGGCGTCCGCCAACGCCAGGTATCTTAACTTCGCGGGGCTCGTCAAGCATGTCCATATAGCAGCAGCCGTCATTGACTTTGATTTCTTCGGCGGCGGCCGGCGGAATGCCCTTTACAATCGCGATGTCGTTCGTTACATAGTAACCGCAATTCTTCAAAGAAAAGCTTGTCAACGGAGCGCCGTTATGCAAAACCAAAACGTCTGTCGTTCCCGCTCCCAAGTCAATCAAAATCGAGCCAAGCTCCATCTCGTCTTGGTGAACGACCGCCTGGGCGGCCGAAAGCGTTTTTTGCATAATGCGGTCAAGGTCATAGCCGGCGCGGTTGATGCAATCGCGAATGTTTTGAATGGCGGTCTTTGAAGCGGTTACGATGTGTATTTCCGTTTCAAGGCGAACGCCCATCATATTGATCGGATCCTTGATTCCTCCGACTTGATCGACTGTATAGCTTTTGGGAATAACGTGCAATATTTCTTTGTCGGGAGCGATTGGAACGCTGCGGCCGTTTTCGATTACGCGGTCAACGTCGGCCCTTGTGATTTCGCCGTTGGCTTTTCCGTGCTTTGAAACAGCGGCCTGGCCGCGAGAGTTAAGGCATTCAATCTGCGGACCGCCAATCGCCGCGACGCAAGACTCAACTTCAAAGCCGGCGTTTTGCTCGGCCGCGTCAACCGCTTCCTTTATTATGGCGCTGGCCGCCTCAAGGTTGACTATCGCTCCGTTTCTGAGTCCTTGGGATTTTTTGCTGCTAAGGCCGATAATTTCGATTTTGCCGTCTTCTGTCAATTCGCCGATCGCCACGCGAACGACGCTTGTTCCAACGTCAAGGCCAACTATAATATTACTCAACACTTCCTCCATGTGGCGTTCTGTAAGAAACCGAGCCGTAACGCAAGTCAATTTCAGTGGCGTTAGGCGCGATCGAGTTTACAACTTCCAATGCTACCATCATATACTGAAGCGCGTCTTCATTCAAGGCTCTATCGGTCAAAACTCGTGCCCGCGAATTTACGGGAATAATCATCAATTCATAGTTGCCGTACTTTTTGGGCAATACGCAAATTTCAGAAACGGCCGCAAAATACTTCTGGGGCAGCGCCCTGATGCGGTCAATTTGGTCGATCAAAGTCCTGTATTTGGCGGGGATTCTCATTCCGCCAGAAAGGAATTCAACGGGGATTCCGGACACAATCGGAACGGAAGAATCGACTCCTACAGAGCCGCACTCAAACAAAACGCAGTTCTTGTCAATTTGAACCGGAATTGTCTTTCCGTTGTCGCTTACAAAAGTCATCGCCACGCTTTCCCTTTCCTTGATCCTTGCGACAATCTTGTCGGGAAAGCGCTTTTCGATTTCCACAGATTCAATTCCGCTTACTGCCGAAAGCTTTGAGGCGACGGCGGCTGTGTCAAAACTAAAATAGTTGGCGCGGCAAAAAGGAAGAATCTCTTGCGTCAACTCTTCGGCCGTATATGTCTTAAGGCCTTCAAAAACCACTCGAGAAGCCCTTACGCTGGGCTGAACAAATTTATAAAGAAGAATTTCCAGCAAAAGCATTCCGCACAAAACGCCGACAACAATCTTCATCATCTTAAAGAATTTGTCGTCAGACTTCTCCGCAGGACGCTTGTTCACTATGTACTGGTCAAATTCACTTACAGCGCTATAATCGCTCATACTCTCCCGCCTCGTTCAAAACTTTTAGATCATCATTATCGTTTTCAAAATAATTATCTTCTTCAACTTCTTCATCGCCGCGTGCCGCGTTAATCATAAAGCCGCACATGCAAAGGGTCACGATCATCGACGAACCGCCCGCGCTAAAGAACGGAAGCGGAATTCCAGTCGAAGGAATCGCTCCGCAAACAACGGC
The DNA here is from genome assembly GCA_016290995.1 of Treponema sp. Lineage (GTDB taxonomy): Bacteria > Spirochaetota > Spirochaetia > Treponematales > Treponemataceae > Treponema_D. The sequence continues at coordinate 99,648 of JAEEVR010000002.1, forward strand.
TACGTTTGCCAAAGACTGGAACAAAATGGCCGACGCGCAGCCAAAAGCTCCAATCGCGCCAAAGCGGCTTGGGCACTCAAAGGAAACCTTAAAGGCTCGGTAGGCAAAGACGCACAAAATCACAAAATAAAGAACAACGCCAACAAAGCCCATCGCTTCGGTCCAGCCGGCAAAAATATAGTCGGCCTGAACTTCCGGAATGCTGCTAAGCTTTGCCAAGCCGCTTCCGATTCCCTGGCCCCAAAAACCGCCGGCGCTGATCGCGCGCAAAGAAGCGTTGGTCTGGTAGTTTACGCCTTGGCCAAACTGTTCCGGATGCAAGTATCCGGCTATGCGCTCCATTCGATACGGCTCCCAAACGATCATCATCGCCAAGGCCGGAATTCCAATCACGGCCATCGGAATCAGCCACAAGGTTTTGATGCCGCTGATAAAAAACAAAAGCAAGCAAATCAAAAACAAAAACAAGCCGGTCGAAAAGTCGCGCTCGGCAAAAATCAAAACGACAAAAAGCGTCATCACCATTACCGCGGGGAAGACGCTTCGCTCGTCGTTGTCTTTTTCTTTTTGGTACTTGTCAAAAAAGTTGGCAAGGTATAAAACCAAGGCAAACTTGGCCAGCTCTGACGGCTGGAATCTAAAGAAGAAAAGCTTGACCCAGCGCTTGGCTCCGTTCCTTTCCTCGTTAAAAGCCGGAACAAAAGTGGCGAGCAAAAGCACTATCGTCGCAAGCATTACAATCGGCAAAAGCTTTCTAATCTTTGAAAGCGGCATAAAGGCAAAAAAGGCCAAGCCGGCAAAACCCGCAAGGCTTGCGATAAGCTGGCGCTTTACCAAAGTGAACTCTCCGCCAAGCATCTTTCCGCTGTAAGCGGAGGAGCAGAAATACAAGGCGCCAACGCCAAGGCCCCAAAGCAGGATGATGGAGATAATCAAGCCCGTGTCGCTTTTTTTATATTGAGAAAGAGGTTTGTCAGGATAAAAACTATAACCTGCCATTTTAAGCTGACACAGCCTCCGTCGCGTTGATTTTTTTGGCGATCATGTCAAAGTTCATTGAATGAGACGCCTTTAGCAAAATAAAATCGTCGTCGTTAACGTAATCCAAAATGCAAGAGCTGACCTTGTCAACGTCGGCGGTCGGAAAATACTTAATGTTCGAAAAGCCTGAAAGCTTTGCGGCCTTGGCTCCGTTTTCCATCTCAGGGCCTACAAAAACAATCAAGTTTGGTTTGCTCAAAGTCGCAAGCGCTCCGATTCTAGAATGTTCTTCGGCAGAAGACGAGCCCAACTCTTTCATGTCGCCCAAAACAAAAATCAATCTTCCTTTAATTTCAAGCGAGCCGCAAAGATTAAGCGCCTTTTCCATAGAGTCAGGATTTGCGTTGTAGCAATCGTACATCAACATTACTTTTTTACTTTCCCCTTTGGAATTCTTTTTTGTGGCAATGGCAATTACGTTGCCCCTTCCGTCTACAGATTTTACCTTTTCAATGCCAGCGCAAATCTCCTGGGCGCTAAGCCCCAAAGTTTTTGCCAATGCGATGCAGCCAAGCGCGTTAGCGTAATTGTAAAGGCCGGGAATGTTCAAGCTTGTCTCTTTTCCGTCAACGGCAAAGCGGGTTCCCTCAATTCCGTCGTTGCTTATAAACTGCACTCCGCTTGTTTCTTGCGACACATTCTTTCCGTAGCGAACATGCTTTCCTTTAACGCCCTCCAACAAAAAGTTGGCAAAGTCGTCTTCGTCCGGAACAAAGGCCGCGCCGTTCTCATTGATATACTTGAAAATCTTTTTCTTTTCTTCGGCGATGTTTTCTCGGCTTCCCAAAATGCCGATATGCGCGTTTCCAATATTTGTGATGATAGCGTAATTCGGCGCAAGAACTCGGGCGATTTCGCCGATTTCATTCTTGCGGTTCATCCCCATCTCAAAAACGCCAACCTGATGCTCCGGACGGATGTTAAAGACGCTCAAAGGCAAGCCCGTCTCGGAGTTGAAATTTCCTTCGGTCGCTACAACATTGTATTTTTCTTTTAAGATAGAAGTTAGAATTTCTTTTGTAGTCGTCTTTCCGCTGGAGCCTGTGATTCCGATTTTTATAAGATTTGGGAACTTTTGAACGTAAGCGCGGGCGGCGTTTTGCAAGGCCGTCAAATTGTTTTCAACCGCGATAAAGGTTCTGTCCAAATTATCAGCGGCAAAGTCCATGTAAAGCTTTACGTTGTCTTGATAAACTGAATTGGTTACAAAGATTACTGTGGCGCCGGCTTCTATCGCCTGGGGAATATATTTGTGGCCGTCTTGGTTCTCGCCGATCAACGGAACAAAAAGGCTTCCGGGCTTGACGTTCCTTGAGTCAGTCGCGACGGAAGTAAAGCCAAAGACCTTGGCTCCGCCGCCGGCAAAGCCGATGTACTTTCCGTACACGCTCTCCAAGAGTTCGTCAAATGTCAAAAGGCTGTTGGCCTTAATCTCTTCCCCACCCATCTTTTTTACTTCAACGTCGCATTTCTACACGCACAATTTCTTCAGACTCGGCCTTGCGCATTCCGAGCTCCTCTTCGGCAATCTTGCCTATCCGTTCTCCGCTTGAAAGCAAACTTATGTCCGTTATCAAGCGCTTGTTCTCTTCGACCAATTCCACTTGCTTTTGTTCAAGGGCCTTGACCTCATTTTGAATTTTCATATAACGCGCGGCCTGCATGGCGTTCAGCGCGAAAAGCGCGGGAACCAAGAGGGCGCAAGTTATTGTGACAATCCTCCAAGTCAAATCTCGTCCTTTCATTTTCCCAACGCCGCCTCCAAACCGGCCAAGCGATTTACGCCCGCATCAATAATCTTTCTCACAACCCTAAGCTTTGCGCTCCTGGAAGGAGAATTTTCCTTTATCTCTTTGTCGCTAGGCCCAAGCGGCTTTCTTGTCAAAAGCTCCGCGCAAGCCTTTCCGCCGCAAACGCACTTTGGAGCGTTGGGCGGGCAAACACATTCCTTTGCCAAATTGCGGAAGAAGTTTTTTACGATCCTGTCTTCCAAAGAATGGAACGTAATCACTCCCATTTTTCCGCCGACGGCCAAGTCATTAAAGGCGTCAAAGAGCGCCCTCGGCAAATGCCCCAGCTCGTCGTTCACCGCAATCCTCAAGGCTTGGAAAGTCCTTGTGGCCGGGTGAATCTTTTCGCGCGCGTATCGGCTTCCGACCGCGTCGCTAATGATTTGCGCAAGCGCGGCGCTGGACTCAATCCTGGCCGAAGCTCGCGCTTGAACGATTGCCGCAGCGACTTTGCGGCTAAGCTTTTCTTCGCCGTAAAGGTAAATCAAGTCGGCCAAGTCGCGCTCGTTCAAATCGTTCACAATGTCAGCCGCGCTTCTCCCCTTGGAAGGATCAATTCTCATGTCCAAAGGTTCGTCATTCCTAAACGAAAAGCCGCGGCCGGACAATTCGTAATGAAAAATCGAAATGCCCAAGTCAAACAAAATCAAGTTCGGCTTAGGCAAATTTTGCGGATAGTCAGAATAAAAATCGTTGAACCACCCGTTATAAAAGGACATCCTGTCGCCAAAGACAGAAAGCCTCTCCCTCGCGCGAGCCTGAATCGCCTTGTCGGCGTCAAGCCCGCAAATCTTCAACCCCGGATACATTTTTAAGAACGCTTCGCTATGACCGCCTTCCCCCAAAGTCGAGTCAATCATAAAAGCGTCTTTTTCAAACGGCTCCCCAACTGGCGAAAGTTCCTCCAAACATTCCGCCAAAAGAACCGGAACATGCACCGGCGTCATTTTCCCCACCCTATATATCAAGCCCGATGGCTAGTTATCAAAACACAATAGCGCCCAACTCTTCGGCCGCGCTGTCAATTGACGAAGCGTTGGCCTCCAAGTATTCGGCATAGCTCTGGGCGTCCCAAAGTTCCATGTACTTGTCAACGCCCAAAAGCACGCACTCTTTTGTCAAACCGGCGCTCTCGCGCAAGGCTTGCGTAATCGAAAGGCGGCCGCTCTTGTCAATCTCAATGTCCGTAGCGGGCGAGATCAAGTGTCTCAATACCGAACGGTGCTGCGGATTGAAAGGCGAAGCCTTTGCCATTACTGAAGAACTGATTTTTTCCCATTCATCGGGAGTAAAAAGCCAAAGGCACTTGTCAAAGCCGCGAGTGACAACCAAGGATCCGCAATCAAGGGCGGCCTTTATTTTGGCCGGAAGAGAGATTCTTCCTTTTTCGTCCAATGTTGTCGAATACTCGCCAGTCAACAAGTTCATTCCACTTACTTCCACTTTTTACCACAAAAATCCACTTTATGACTATTTTACCCCAAAATTTGATAATGTCAACTAAAAAAAACGCCGATAATAAAAAAAATAAGATTTTTTTTTGCCGAACACTTATTTATTTGTATAGTTTTTGATGATAAATACCCTAAACGAAAGCAAACTTCACAAAGCTCTAAAAACCTTTTACGCGGTCCAATTTTCCGCCCAGCAAGAGGTTCAGGTGGAACGTTGGATATGCGATTTGGTCTGCCCTGACGGCGGAATCGTTGAAATTCAAACAAGGAATGTCAGTTCATTAAAGGAAAAAATCGCGGGCCTTTTAAAGCTTGGCCGCCGCGTCACAATCGTTCACCCGATAATAAAAGAAAAGATAATCGAGACTTGCGCAGCCGACGGAACGCTAGTCTCGCGCCGCAAAAGCCCCAAAAAAGAAAGCCTCTACTCCCAGCTAAAAGAGTTTACAGGCCTAAAGGATTTTTTGCTGGACAAAAAGCTTACTGTCATTTGCCCAGAAATTACAATAGAAGAAAAGCGAATCGTTTGCGAAAGACCTGAGCAGTCCAAAAACAAAAGGCGGCGCTTTAAGAAAAACTGGCAAAAGGACGGAAAAGCTCTTTTGACAATCGGAACCAGTTGGAAGCTGAACGGAAAGAAAGACTGGCTGGGCCTGCTCCCCCGCGCGTTTTTCCAAGCCTCAAAAGCAGAGCCAAAATCCGACGCAAGCCAAAAAAGGCGCGGCGAAAAAGCCGCAGCTCTTCCCTTTTGCGCCGCCACCGTCCGCGACGCCTTTATCGCCGAACAAAAAAAAGAGGCCGCGCCTTGCGCGAACCTCTTGCTCTGGCTCTTGCGCGAGACCGGCCTAATTCACCGCGTCCCCCACGAGGGCCGCGCTTTCTACTACGTCTGGTAAGTCGCTGCGCTCTTGCGAGCGCTGGCAATCAAGGCACGCTTAGCGGGTCGCTTTATCGTACAAGGCGGCGACCTTTTTCCAATCAACAACGTTGAACAATTCCGAAACGTATTGGGCGCGGAGGTTCTTGTACTTCAAGTAGTAGGCGTGCTCCCAAACATCAATGCAGAATATCGGCGTGTCGCCGCTTTTAAGGCTTATCGGATTGTCTTGGTTGGCGCTTTGGCTAAGGACAAGGCTTCCGTCCTTTTTTACGCTAAGCCAGGCCCAGCCGGAACCGAACTGTCCGACCGCAAGCGCGGAAATCTTCTCTTTAAATGCGTCAAAGGAGCCAAAGGCCTCGTCGATCTTTTGGGCCAACTTTCCTTGGGGAACGCCGCCGGCATTTGGGCCGAGGGTTGAAAAATACAAGTTGTGGTTCCAGTAGCCGCCGCCGTTGTTGCGCAGCGCCTTGCGCAGGGCTTCATCCTGAACGGAATCAAGGCCCGCCAAAATTTCTTCCGCTGTCTTTGACGCAAGGCCGGCCTTTTCGGCGGCCTCATTAAAAGCCTTTGTGTAAGTCGCGTGGTGCTTTGCGTAATGGGTCTCAACGGTCAAAGCGTCAATCGTAGGCTCCAAGGCCCCGTAATCAAAATCCAATTTCACTTGTTCAAACATATTACCTCCAAAAAAAAAGCCGCCCAAGATTACGGGCGGCTCTTTACGGTTAAGAACCGATTTTACCAGTTGTCAACCATGTCGTCTTCGTCGCGGTTTTCCATATCGTAAAGATCGGTTACGGCGCGAAGGTCGTCAAAGTAAACAAAGTATGTTCCACGGGCAAGAACCGGGTTGCAGTCGATTCTAAAGCCGCGGATGCGGAGTCCAGGCCTGTCTCCATGATAGGCGCTTGACTGTACGATTCCGTGCTCTCCGTCTTCTGACGGCGGAACCGCTGTAGAAAGGCGCTTCCAGCCGCTGAATCCGAGGTTTCCGAGATACAACTCAAAGTCATGTCCAAAATAGTCCTGGACCAAGAGATAAATGTCGTGGTTCTGGTTGCGTCCGGCAATCCAAACGCTTACAGTCTTTGTAATTCCTTCGATCGGAATCGGGCGAACGGCTGTGATGTAAATCGAGTTGATTCCGCGGCGGAAGAACTGGATTTTGCAACCCAAAGCGTGGGTGTCAGTCTGCTCTTCTTCGCCTTCAAGGGGCTGCTTTGCGGCAGGGCTTCCTTCGAACAAGCGGATGTTAGCAATTCCGTGGTCCGGAGAAATGTGAATGTTCCAAGCGCCGTCGCGCTCAAACTTTTCCAAAGAAACTTCGCGCAAGGCGCTGGCGGCTGAATCCGCTCCAACATTGTTGGGATTGGGATCAGCCAAGCTAGAGTTGCCCTGGCTGTCAGCTTGGGCGAACGCAAGGCCCGCCGCCAAGAATATTGTCAATGCGGTAAAAATTATCTTTTTCATTATTTTGCCTCTCCTGAGCCGTCGCCATCATCGCCAAAATCGGCGTCCTGCAATTCGTAGCCGTCGAAAATATTAGAAAGCGTGTATGTAGTGTATTTGAGCTCGTCAAAGTAAATCATAAAGTCGTCAACATATTCCGCCGGATCCGTAGTAACGCGGAAGCCGACAAAAGTCATCTTTGCGGGACCTGAGCGCAAGCGCGAGTGCTGGCGGATATATCCCGGAACCTTTACGATTACATTGCGCCAGCCGTCAAAAGCGACGTTTCCGGCAGGAAGAATGTGAACGGTTCCGTCCGCGTCGCGAACGAGCATGTCCAAGAAATACAAGTAGTTGGCGCCCCAAACCCAGAAGTCAAACTGCGTTACTGTGCCCTCAAGCGGGATTTCGAAGGGTTTGTCGTCCTTTGTGGGGTAAAGCTCGAACCAGTTGTCTCCCTTGCGGTTGAACTTGGTCTTGAGGCCCAAAACTGTGGCCTTTTCTTCTTCTGTACGCAAAACGCGAAGAGAATTGGGAATAGCCTCGAAAGTGCTCTTAATCGGATAGCCTTCCGTTACAAAGCGGCTGGCCTGAACGGCCCAATCCCAACTGGTCTTGACCCATTTTCCCTTTTCCCACATTGGCAAGTCCTGGCTGCCAATTTTGTCAAAACTATCAATAGTAATTGTCACTACGCTTTTAGTGTTCGGCTGGGCAAAAGCCGCTGAACCGAAGGCCAAAAGGAGAGACAGACTAGCAAGGACAAATAAGCCTTTTTTCATTCAGAACTCCTTATTTTACTTATCGGAATTTTTTATTCGCAATAATAATAATTATTTTATTATAACGCAATTACAGCGCTTTTGTCAAACGAAATTTACATCTTTTTTTCTATATTTTACCCCGTTTTTTGGCAAAAAAAAGCCTTTTTTTATACCTAAAAGTCAAAAAAAATGCTATAATAGCCCAAACAGCGAGGTTACCCAATGAAAAAGACATTCAGCGCTCTTTTCGCAACGCTCCTTTTTTTGTCAGGAGCGCTTTTTGCAGCCGAAACCCCTAAAGTCAAAAAACAGCTGCCATTTTCCAAGGGCATAAACCTTCCAGTTTGGATGGAATACGGAAGGTTCAACACCCTCTTGTATGGAAAAAAAGACTTTGAGAACATAAAAAGCCTGGGCGTGGAAGCCGTCCGCGTTCCCGTCTGGTTTGACGTTTGGGCCGACAAAAACAACGACTACAAGCTTGACCCCGGCTGCTTTGAAATACTGGACAGGGCCGTAAATTGGTGCGAACAAATGGGCATGTATATAATAATCGACTTTCACAACGACTGCAGCGGCGCCTCGCAAACCAATCCAAGAATAGAAAACGTTCTGCTAAAAATTTGGCCCCAAATAGCGGAACACTACAAAAAGAAAAGCAGCTTTGTCATTTACGAGATAATGAACGAGCCCCACTTTGAAAGCGGAAACACTCAAGCCGACATCTCAAAATGGGGAAAAGTCCAAGGGAAAGTCCTTGACGCCATAAGGGCGGTGGATAAAAAACATTCGATAATTGTCGGCGGCGGCTATTGGGATTCCCTAGACTCGATGCTAAAGCTTCCTTTTTACAAGGACGACAATTTGATCTACAACTTTCACGACTACACTCCCTTTTTGTTCACGCACCAAGGCACTTCGTGGACCTTTTCCAAGCGCATCACTAACGTTCCCTTCCCTTACGTAAAAGAAAAAATGCCGCCGCTTCCGCCAAACGCGACCGACGCCGAAAAATGGGAGATAAACACATATCAAGAAGCTTCTTCAGAAAAAAACCTTTCCGCTCCCCTTAACAAGGCTGTGGAATTTGCAAATAAAAGGAACGCCGCCCTTATGTGCAACGAGTTTGGCGTCCTTATGACTTTTGCCGAACCAAGCGAGCGCGCCAACTGGTACAGAATGAAGTGCAAGTGGATGGACGAACGCAACATCGCGCGCTTAAGCTGGGATTACACGCAAGAGTTTGGCCTATACAATTCTCCGCAAGAATCCCGCTTCCCCGACGACTTGAACAGATCGGTCATCGAAGCGATGGGCTACAAGTACCCTTCCGACGCAAAGAGCGAAACTTGGTTTTCTCGCGCCAACAAGACCGGCGATTACACGATTTACAAAGACGGAACCGCGGACCTTATCCGAGTGCAGTCTTGGAGCGCTTCGGGCTCTTTGGCAGCCACGGAAGCGGGCTCAGACGAAAAATTCATTAACTTAAAGGATCTAAAGCCTTACGACGAACTCTTGTTCCAGTTTAAGGAAGCCTGCGACTTTACAAGCCTTGTGGAACAAAACGCAAAGTTGGAATTTTATGTAAAAAGCTCGGACAAAAAATTTGACATCACAGTTTACTTTAGGGACATGGAAGCCAAAATATTCCCGTGGAGAGCGTCAACCCTTGTAACGACAGACAATGTAAAGCCCGATGGAACTTGGCGCAAAGTTTCAATTCCGTTAAAAAAACTTAACGATGTCGGTGGCTGGACAGCCCAAACAAATTGGCGAGTGTCCGAAGGAAAATTTTCTTGGGCGCTGGTTGACGCTTTGGTAATCCAAAACAACAACCACCGTTCACAGGAAGGCTACGCGATAAAGGACATCAAGATCGTATACTAATCTTTCTTTTTTCCAAGATAGGCTTCGCGGACTTTTTCGTCGGCCAAAAGGGACTCGCCGCTTCCTCTTAGGGTAATGTCGCCGGTTTCCAAAACGTAAGCCGTGTCGGCGGCCTTAAGCGCCATGTTTGCGTTTTGCTCGATGAGCAAAATGGTGACGCCTTTTTTGTTGATTTCCTCGATGATTGAAAAAATCTGCTGCACGATTAAGGGCGCAAGGCCCAAAGAAGGCTCGTCCATCATCAAAAGCTTGGGGCGGCTCATAAGCGCGCGGCCTACGGCAAGCATTTGCTGCTCGCCGCCGCTAAGGGTTCCGGCAAACTGCCAGTTGCGCTCCTTTAGGCGCGGAAAAAGCTCGTAAACCCATTCAAGGTCTTTTGCGATTCCGTCTTTGTCGTTTCTAAGATACGCGCCGATTTTTAGGTTTTCGGCTACGGTAAGGTCTGTAAAGACGCGGCGGCCTTCCGGCACGAGCGCGATTCCCTTTTTGCAAATTTTGTCAATGGACAGGCCTAGGATTTCCTCGCCTTCAAACTTTATCGAACCAGATTGAGCCTTTACAAGGCCGCTGATCGTTCTAAGCAAGGTGGACTTTCCGGCGCCGTTGGCTCCGATGAGCGAGACGATTTTTTTGTCGGCGACTTCCATATTGATTCCGCGCAAGGCTTTGATTCCGCCGTAAGACACGGAAAGGTTCTTTACTTCAAGCATTTTTGTCCTCCCCAAGATAGGCGGAAATTACGGCCGGATCGCTTTGAACTTGCGCCGGCGTTCCCTTTGAAATCAGGGCGCCAAAATTTAGTACATAGATTCTGTCTGAAATGTTCATTACCAAATCCATATGGTGCTCGATCATAAAGACAGTAAGCCTAAAGTCGTCGCGGATTTGCTGGATGAACTCGGTCAATTCCAAGGTTTCCTGCGGGTTCATGCCGGCTGCGGGCTCGTCAAGCAGCAAAAGCTTGGGGTTTGTGGCAAGAGCGCGCGCGATTTCAAGCCGGCGCTGCTGGCCGTAAGGAAGGGATGTACAAAGCTCGTCCTTTACGTCGTAAAGGCCGAATATGTTCAACAGTTCCGAAACTTCCTCGCGCTGGCGCTTTTCTTCCGCGCGGTTTAGGCGGAAAGTGGCTGTCAAAAAGTTTGAGCTGCGGCGGCAGTGCTTGGCGATTAGAATGTTGTCAAATACGCTTTGGCTTTTCCAAAGGCGGATGTTTTGAAACGTGCGCGCGATTCCAAGGCGTGTGATTTTGTCAGGAGTGGGCTCGATCACTTTAGCGTATTTGCCCCGCTCCGTTCCCGCGTACATTTTTTTCATCTTGCCGCGCGGATAGTTTTCTACGATTTCCTCTCCGTTAAAGTAAACCGCTCCGTTTGTGGGAGCGTACACGCCGGTGACTACGTTAAAGGCCGTCGTCTTTCCGGCGCCGTTTGGACCGATGAGGGAAACGATTTCGTTTTTGTTAATCTCAAGCGAAAGCGAGTTTACGGCCACAACGCCGCCAAACTGCATCGTAATGTCGCTAAGGCGCAATACGTTTTGATTTTGCTCGTTCATTTTGCGCCTCCTTTTTTGCCGGCGGCAGAAGCGCGGCCGGCGCGCTTGTCGGCAAAACGCTTAAGGGCGCGGCGGATTCCGGCAATCGAAAATTCGCTTTCGCCCATAATTCCGCGTTGGTAGAAAATTACGATAAGCATAATGACAATCGCAAAGACAACCTTTCTAAAGCCAGGCTTTAACAAAGGAACATGGAAGTCGCCTATCATCAAATTGTTGTTGTCCAAGAAGCGGAGCCACCATTCCGAGCAAGCCACAAAAAGCATTGACGAAATGACGCTTCCGCTTACAGAACCGATTCCGCCGATAACTACGATAAGCAAAATCTCGTAGGTCATCGCCGACTTGAATTGGTTGGCCTGAATCGTCGTTTGGAACATGGCCAAAAGCGCGCCCGAGATTCCTGCGAAGAACGAGGAAATCGTAAAGGCCAAGCGCTTGTGGCTTGAAAGATTGATTCCCATAGCCTCAGCGGCCACCTCGTCGTCGCGAATCGCCTTAAAGGCGCGGCCGTAAGTTGAGTTTATCAAAAGAACTATCAACGCTATGCAGATTCCGGACACTGCGAACGGAAAGAGCGTTGAGCGGAAGACAGGATACTTTCTAAGCAAGTTGGAGCCGTTTGTGATTACGCCAAGCTTGTCCCATTGGAAAAGCGCGCGCATAATCTCGGCAAAGCCAAGAGTGGCGATGGCCAAGTAGTCGCTCTTTAAGTGAAGGACCGGAAGGCCGATCAAAAAGGCAAAGAGCGCCGCGACAAGGCCGGCAAGCAAGAGCGCGGCAAAGACGGGAATGGCGAATTGAATCGCTCCGCCGTCAAAGTATTGGTAGACCGCCGGGCGCAAAGCCACGGGAATCGTGAAGACTGCGTAAGTGTAGGCGCCGATCATCATAAAGCCGGCCTGGCCCAACGAAAAGAGGCCTGTAAAGCCGTTGAGCAAATTCATTGAAACGGCGACAAGCGCGTAAATCGCTCCCTTCTTTAACACAGTGAAAAGCATCGACGTTCTGGGGAGAACTTGTTCCAAGACAAAAACCAAAACGAAGACAAAGACCAAAAGACTGGCCGCGATTATCCAGTCGGTGATTTTTTGTTTTTGCAAATTGTTTTGTAAATTTTTCATGCCTTACACCTTGTCCGTGGACTTTTCGCCAAAGATTCCCGTTGGCATGAACATCAAGACGAATATCAGCAAAACGAAAGTAAAGGCGTCGCTAAAGGTTGTCCAACCCAAGCCCTTTATGATGTTTTCGCAAATGCCGATTACAAAGGCTCCTATAACCGCTCCGGGAATCGAGCCGATTCCGCCAAAGACTGCGGCGACAAAAGCCTTGAGGCCAGGCATCGCTCCGACTGTGGGAGTTACGCCGGTATAGTTTGAAAAGAACAAAAGCGAGCCGACGGCGGCCAAGAAAGTTCCAATTACGAACGTAGTTGAAATTACCGCGTCCAACTTAATTCCCATAAGCTGGGCGGTTTCAAAGTCGCGCGAAACGGCTCGCATCGCCATTCCGATTTTTGTGTAGCGGATCAAAAGGACAAGGGCGACTACAAGCGCGATTGTAAGGAACGGAGTGATTACCGTAACGCGCTTTGTCATCGCTCCAAAGATTTCTATTGAGTCGCTGACCCAAGGAATGGGCGGATAGTATTTTGTAAGGCCGCCCGTTACATAGAGCGCCAAATTTTGAATTAAGTATGAAACACCGATAGCGCTAATCATGACCGACATTCTAGGCGCAGTTCGCAGGGGCTTGTAAGCCGCCCGCTCAATGGCAAAGCCGATCAAGACAGTCACCGCAATCATCAAGGGTATTGAAATGTAAAGAGGCAAAACCGTGGAAGCGTAAATCAAAATCAAGCCCGCCGCCATAAAAACGTCGCCATGGGCGAAGTTTATCAGGCGCAAGATGCCATAGACCATCGTGTAGCCTATGGCGATAAGGGCATACTGCCCGCCGGTCGAAATGCCGGCGAGAACGTAAGGCAGATTGGCGCTAAAGAAATTCATCTTACTTTACAGACTGAATGGCTACGAATTCCCACTGGCCAGTCTTGTTGTTGGCGTGCTTAACGTAAGCCACGTCGCGCTTGGCGTCGCCAGTTTCGTTAAACTCGATCAAGCCTGTAATTCCGTTGTAGCGAACCTTGGGCAAAGCCTTTTTGATGTCGGAGCCTTTTGTAGATCCGGCGATCTTAACCGCTTCGAGAGCGACAAAGTAAGCGTCGTAAGCCATTACAGGGTTGGCGGCTACGATGTCGTTTCCGCCGTTGTCGGTCAAGCGGCCGGCGTCGGCGTTGAGCCATTCGCGGAAGTTTGAAACGAATGTGGCGATGTCGGCGTCTTCGGCGCCTTCGGCAAAGAAGGTTGTTACATTGATGTCAACGTTTGTTCCCTTTACGGCTCCCAAGATTACGTTTGAGTCCCATGTGTCGCCGGCCAAAATCGGGATGCCAAGGTTCTGAGTGTTGGCCTGCTCGATGATGAGGGCGGCGGCTTCTGTTGAAACCGGGGCGCAGAAAACGCTGGCCTTTTGGTTCTTGGCGTTTGTTACGTAAGCGGCAAAGTCGCTTGTTCCTTCGGGGAATGTTTCAAAAACAACCTCGCCGCCGAGCTTTTTGAAGGCCTCTGTAAAGTAGTTTGAAAGGCCTACAGAGTAGTCGTCGCCTAGTTTGGCCAATACATAGGCTTTCTTTGCCTTGAACTTGTCAACGGCAAAGTTGGCCAATACTGTTCCCTGGAAAGGATCAAGGAAGCAAATGCGGAAATAGTGGTCGTTGCCCAAAGTTACCTGCGGGTTTGTGCAAGTAACGCCGATGGCCGGAATGTCGGCGGCGGCGAATGTGTCGCTGGCGGCGATTGAAACGCCAGATCCGTATGAGCCGAGAACGACGGAAACTCCCTTTGAAACCAATTCGCTGGCGGCTGTAACGGCCTTGTCGTTTGAAGACTCGTTGTCAACGCGAACCAACTCTACTTTGTATTCTTTTCCGCCTACGTTTACTTTAGGCATAACTTCGTTAGCGTAGATGGCTCCCAAAGTTTCCTGCTTTCCGCCAGCGCCGTTGTCGCCGGAAGCGGGCTCGTAGATTCCGATTTTTACGACTGAATCCTTAGATCCGCCGCAAGAAGCGAGAGCGAAAAGAGCGCAAGCTCCCATCGCCGCAAGAACGATTTTTTTCATTTTTTTATCCTCCGAGAATTTTAAAAAAAATGGCGCGACGCGCACGAGTGTTATTCTGCGCTCCACGCCTTTGGTTCTTTCTATAATAGCGCTAGTTTAAGAATCCGTCAATATCCCGCTATAGAGCGCGAATAGCGGCCTCAACGTCGTCCAAGGTGAACTCGGAGCGGCCGGCTTGGCTGGCCAAAAGAGCCGCCTTGTTCAAGACGCTTTCGATTTTGGCGCAAGAAAAGCCGTCAAAAAGCTGGGCAAGCTTTTGGTCGCTGCAAGAGGCGGCTCGTTTTTTGGCCCCAGTGTACTTTTGGACAAGCTGGACTCTGGCGGCGGCGTCAGGGTAAGGAACCTTAAAGCGCGCGTCAAAGCGGCCGGGGCGAATCAAAGCCGGGTCCAGCGCCTGAACGCTGTTTGTGGCCGCGACGACCAAAACGCCTTTTGTCGGCTCAAAGCCGTCAAGTTCGTTCAACAAGGCTGTGACGATGCGGGTGTTCTCGGTTTCGATGGCGCTTCCCGAATAATTGCGCCTTGTTCCGATTCCGTCAAACTCGTCGATAAAGACAATGCAGGGAGCGCGGCGGCGGGCTTTGGCAAAAAGCAGTTTTACTTTGAGCGGGCCGATCGCCATGAACATAGACTCAAAGTCTGTGGCCTTGGCCGGAATAAAGTTTACGCTGGCCTCGCCCGCCAAAGCCTTGGCGAACAAGGTTTTTCCGTTGCCCGGCTCGCCTTCAAGCAATATGCCTTTGGGGAGGCGCACTCCCTTCTTTTCCCATTCGCGCGGATTTTTCATTATTTGCATGACTTGCGCCATGTCGCTTTTAAGCTGGTCCATGCCGACAACGTCGTCGAACTTTACGCCGGTTTTGCGGACGACCTTAAATGTGTTTGGCGAAATGAATTTTCTAAAAACGCCTATGATTATAACAAAGAAAACGCCGTAAAAGAGAATGTCCAACGCCAGCGACACTAGCTGGGCCGCGGACTTTTCGCTTTTGACAACGACGCCCTTGCGCAATAAGAATTCTTTTAAAGTGGGACTGTCGGGATTTTGGGTTTTAAAATGATTTCCGTCCGAGTCCTCAAAATAGATTTGGTCTTCGGCGATTTTGACGCTGGCGATTTTGGCGCCGGAAACAGTTCCGCCCTCAACTTGGGCGTAAAAGTCCGCGTAAGGGACTTCTTGGATTTTTGCGGAGAAATAATAATCGTAGAAAAAAATTCCGCCTGCCAGCAATATGGCAAGCGGAATTATGAATTTAGCCTTAAGCTTCATTCAAGAAACTGTTCCAAGACTTAGAAAGCCGCGACGACTTCGCCGTTGGGGAAAGTCTTTTTGATCCAATCCTTTACTTTCTGGCTCTGCAAGGCCTGAACGAGGGCTGTAACGCGGGGATCCTTTTCGTTGCCTTTCTTTACAACGATGATGTTAACATACGGAGAATCCTTTCCTTCAACGAAAAGTCCGTCTTTGGCGGCTGAAAGGCCCGCGGGAATCGCGTAGTTTCCGTTGATTGTGGCGGCGTCAACGTCGGCCAAAACGCGCGGAAGGCTTGCGGCGTCAGTTTCGATGAACTGAAGCTTTTTGTCGTTCTTTACTACGTCAAGCGGAGTGGCTGTGATTCCGGCCTTTTTGTCAAGGGTGATCAAGCCGGCGGCCTGCAACAAGAGCAAGGCGCGTCCGCCGTTTGTCGGGTCGTTGGGAATGGCGATCTTAGCCTTGGCGGGAAGGTCGGCCAATTTCTTGTACTTCTTTGAATACAAGGCGAAAGGCTCGATGTGAACGCCGCCGGCGTTTACAAGGTGGTAGCCCTTGTCCTTGTTTGTGGCTTCCATGTAGGGAGTGTGCTGGTCAAAGTTGGCGTCAAGCTCGCCAGACTCAAGGGCGTCGTTCAAGATAACGTAGTCTGTCATCTCGCGGATGTCAAGCTTGTAGCCTTTGGCTTCTACATCAGCCTTTACCAATTCAAGGAGCTGTACGTGCGGAACGGGAGTCGCGCCGATTACGAGCGGACCGTCTTTCTTGTTCTTTTTGGCGAATACCGAAGCGGCGGCCAAGAGAACCAATGCTGTCAAAAGAATCTTTTTCATTTTATTACCTCCATTTCCTAGCGGAAAAGTATGTTTTATTTATACCGATTTAAGCTTTTATTGTCAAGCGCTTTTTTAAAAAAAACAAATTTTTTTTGCAAAAGTAACAGATTAGCGAGAAGCCAGCATTTTGTTGGAAATTCTCGTTCCCACAAACTGTATCGCCTCAACCAAGACCAAAATTACGATTACCGACCAGAACATTACGTCAGTCCTAAAGCGCTGGTAGCCGTAGCGGATCGCAAGGTCTCCCAAGCCGCCGCCGCCAATCGCTCCGGCCATGGCCGAATATCCGATTAAGTTTATAATTGTAAGCGTGACGCCCGAAACAATCGAAGGCATCGCCTCGGGAATCAAAACCTTAAAGATTATCTGGCGGTTTTGGCTGCCCATCGCGCGGGCGGCCTTTACCACTTCTGGATCGACTTCGTTAAGGGCGCTTTCGATAACGCGGGCTACAAAGGGAGCGGCGGCGATGCTTAAGGGCACGATTGTAGCCACCGTTCCGATGCTGGTTCCCAAAATCAAGCGGGACAAGGGAAAGAGCAAAATCATCAAGATGATAAAGGGGAACGAGCGCAACACGTTAACCACGCGGCTTATGATCGCGTTTAGCTTTTTTTTGGGCGTGATGCCGCTGGGGCCTGTCATGCACAAAAGGATTCCCAAAGGAAAACCCAGCAAGGTTGAGAACAAGGTACTAAAGACAACCATTTCCAAAGTTTGCAATGTCGCTTTTGAAACAAGTGTGAATATTTGCATTACTCTTCCTCCACAATGACGCCGCGGTCTTTTAAGAAAGCGACGGCCTTTTGCAATTCGTTGCCGCTGATGTCGGCGCGCAAAACGCCGACCTTTTTGCTTTGAACGTCTTGGATGCCGCCGCCGCGAATGTTTACTTCTATGTCAAACTTCTTTATCAATTCGTTTACAAGCGGCTCGTCGGTTTTGGGGCCTTCAAAGCGCAAGACGTATCCGCCCTTTTGGTCCGACCACTGAACGTAGTTGGCCGCGCGGATGTTGGCCATAAACTCTTTTGTGATCGCGGCTTTTGGCTGGGTGAAAATCTGGGCTACGCTTCCCTCTTCCACCACGCGGCCTTCGTCCAAAACGCTTACAAGCGAGCAAGCGTCGCGCACGACTTCCATTTGATGGGTGATCATCACGACCGTAAGGTTCATCTTTTTTTGCAAGTCTTTGATCAAGTCCAAAATCGCTCGCGTCGTTTGCGGGTCAAGGGCGCTTGTGGCCTCGTCGCAAAAAAGAATGCTGGGATAGTTGGCAAGGGCGCGGGCAATGGCGACGCGCTGCTTTTGTCCGCCCGAAAGCGAGCTGATCTTTGCGTCGCCGCGGCCGCCAAGCCCTACCAATTCCAAAAGCTCTTCCACGCGGGTCTTGATTTTGTCCTTGGGCGTTTTGCAAATTTCCAAAGGATAGGCGATGTTGCCCGCGGCCGTGCGGGAACTGAACAAGTTGAAATTTTGGAAAATCATTCCGGCGTGGCGGCGCTGCTCGATCAAGTCGTACTTTGAAAGGTTGTCAACGCGCTTGTCGTCGTACCAAACGGCTCCGTTGTCGGGCCGCTCAAGCAGGCTTATAAGGCGGACAAGGGTTGATTTTCCCGCGCCGCTTTTTCCGATGATTCCGTAGATTGTGTTTGAAGGAATTTCAAGGCTTACGCCGTTTACCGCTCGCACCAACGTTCCGTCGGCAAGATGGTATTCCTTTTGAAGGTTTTCTAGCTTTATGGACATTTACGATCCTCTCTTACTTGTCTTTGCTTTCTTTACCGCCAGCCTGCTCCGCTAAGTAAGCGTCGTAGCCTTTTTGGAAGATTTCTTCCAAGGTGAACTTGGCGTTTATCGTGTCGGGCTCGCGGCCGTATGTTTCCTTGTAACATTCGCATTGCGCCTTAAAGGCCTCGTCGCGAAGATAGGCGATGTTTTCCTTGCGGCTAAGCTCGGCCTTGGGGTAAATGGGCTTTAAGACGTGGATTTCGCCGCGCTTTCGCTTAAAGAAAAGCTTTTCCAAACCGCGGGGCTGTCTCCAAGTGATAAAAAGCGGAATGACAGGCACGTTGTTCATCGCGGCGGCGTGAAAGGCTCCGTCCATAAATGGACGAGGCTGCTCGTAGTAAGGCCACATTGACTTTTCGGGGAAGAACAAAACCGAGCCGCGCTTTTGGTGAAGAACTTCGTTTACCGCGGCGGTAAATTTTTTCATCGCGCTAAAATTGGAGCTTAACGGAAAGATTCCGCCGGCGCGCATTACGCTTCCCAAAAGGCCGGTCATATTGTTGAACTCGGCGACGACGATGTAAAGCTTGTGGCCCCAGCAGGCCCAGCGCGACATTTCGTTGTCAAGGTTGTGGACGTGGTTGCAGACAAAGACGCAGTTTTTTATTCCGCGCAAATTCTTTCTTCCGTAGTAGCCGTCGCCGATCAAACACCAGCAGCCGGGCCTGGCCAAAGCGAAAAAGGACGAGCGAATTAAAAGCGTTCCAAGATTGTTAAGAAAGCCCTTTCGCTTGTACTGAAAGTTTTCGTCAACGCGCTGCATCAAGCGCCAGTCGGGCTCTTGAATTTCGCAGTTGTAGTTACCCTTTTGTTCGGCAATCTTTATGTTTTTTTGCTGCTCCTCATAGGGAAGCTGCTCAACTCCGGCGTATTTCACTGTTCCATCCTTTCGACTTGAATCCAACTTTGCTTGGCCTTTTTGTGAGTCAAAAGCAAGTAATATGACTCAATGTAAAATTGAGCGTACTGGGTGATGTAAAAGGGATTTACAATCAACGCAAAAAGCTTTTCAAAGACGCTAATCGTGTACATCGCGCGGTCTTCGACAAAGGCGATGGCTGTGTAAAAGAAAAGCGTTCCGTACAAGACTAAGATGATTTTTATCGCGCTATGGAGCGAAAACCAATCCAAAGTTTGCAGCGCGAAAAACTTGTAGGCCGCGTCGGCCAAAAAAGCCAAGGCGCATACAGCCGTTCCCGCAAAGTAAATGTAAAGCGGAATAAACGAAAAGAGATAGTCAAAGCAGCCCCAAAAATTGCCCGAAACGACTTCGGCCTGCTTAGGGTCGCGCTCCACAGAAGTCTTGCTTCCGCTAAAAAAGTCGCGGACGTATTTCCAGAATTTTTTTGAAACTTCCTTTCCGTATTTTACGCCAACCTGAGCGTAGCCCATAAGCCAGCGGCGGCGGCGGGCGTTGCAGCTGCGGAGCGAAATGCCCTCCTCCGTATAGGTGACGGCGTACTCGTAATAATAGCTGGCCCAATTGTTCAGGAGAGCGGTTACGGTAAGCTCAAAGTCTTCGGTCATCGATCGGTAGGGCCAGCCGCCCATTTGCTGGACCAAGTCACGGCGGACCATAATGCCGGTTCCGCAAATAGTGTTGGACATGTTGCGCTCGCTTCTAAAGCAGTTTCCCATTTTGTCAAGGAAGGTGTAAGTGAGCGCGTTGCAGTTTACCGCCCAGGAACGATATTTTTTTCCGTACAAATAATTCTTTACCATGCGCTTGCCCAAAATTATTTGCTTGTCCAAAACAAGCGCGTTGTTCATTTCCATCACAAAGTTGGCGTCAACGATGTTGTCAGCGTCAACGATTGCAAAGGCCGCGTAGCTGTTTTTGGAATCGCTCAAAAGGTCTTGCAAAATTCCGTCAAGCGCCTGGCCCTTGCATGTTTGGTTGGGAACGACTTTTGAGTAAGTGTTTTTGTATGTGGCCGCAAGCTGAATGTTGGGGTCGGCCTCGTCTCCGACGACGACGTATGTGTCGTAAAAATCTTTGTCGTAGGTTTGGGCGGCCAGGCTGTCAAGCAAGACGCGAAGGCCTTTTTCGTTTTTGGCCGGAACGATAACGGCCAATTTATTTTTTGTGGGATTTTCAAAATGCTTTGGCCGCTTTAGGCCTGCGATGTAATAGCGAATTCGCGGCAAGTACAAAACAAAGGAGAGAACGCAGATAAAAACGTAGACGTTGAACAAAAATTCCGCTTGAAAAGAATTAAGCATTTCAATAGAATAATTTAATCGACGTAAAAAGTCAATAATGAGGTATATGACATGAAAATGACTGGAAAGAAGATAATTTCGGCGGCCCTTTTGATTGTTTTTGCGGGCCTTTTGTTCGCCGAAAGCGAAGACGAAATGAAAAAGCGCATCCTTAAGAACGCGGACCTTTCGGGAGAAAGCGCCTCGGACCTTATGGCCGCCGACGACGGCGAGGACAAGTTCGCCAACTCAAAAAACGCGCCAAAGCGGCTTCCGTCGGAATTTCCCCGCGACGTTCCCTACACAAAAGCCGGAGTCGATTTTTGCGAGGCTCACTACGGCCATAAAATTTTCAACGAAGAAGGCCGCAAGCGCTACTACGAGGCGAGCGTAAAGGCCGCCGAAGAAATGACGGACGAATACTCAAAATTAATAACGCTTGCCCGCGCGGACTACTACTACGGCCTTTCGATTATGGAAAGCTTTGACCTTACCAGCTTGGACAACATGGACTTGGGCGACACAAAGTCGACCGAAAGCATAAACGACAGGGCCGGCGCCTACTTTGACAAGGCGATTGACGAATGCAACAAAGCGCTCAAAATCAAAAAAGGAAGCGACGGCTACTCCACTTTGGCGCAAGCGATTTCGATGAACTGCACGGCAAAGAACGTTTCTTACGTTTTGGCCAACGGCCTTAAGGTCCGCGCCAACGCAAAAAAAGCCGTGGCGCTGGATTACTCAAACGGCTTGGGCCAATTTATGGTCATCGCGCAGGACGCCTACGCTCCCTGGCCCTTCTGCAAGCTTAAGTCAAGCCGCAAGGCCTTGTTGCGCGTGTTGGACGACAAGTACATAAGAATCGAACGCTTTGACTACCAAATGATTTATGCCGCGATCGGCTACACTTTCTACAAGCAAAAAAAGTGGGACAAGGCGATTGAATGGTACAATAAAATTTTGGAGCTTTATCCCCAAAACTTTGCGGCGCGTCAAATGATTAAAAAAATCCAAGACCGCAAGGCCGGAAAAAAGTGAGCTATTGCGGCGCGAAAATTGTGTCCGCGCCGCAAAAGGAACGAGTCAAGGCTTTAAGCGCAGCGCGCCTTGACCGTTCCTAAAAATCACGAGCGGCTCTTGCGGGGGCGCGGGCACTTTAGGTAGGTCCAGCGCGCCACAAAGTAGCGGCCCACAAAGCGCGACAAAAAGGCCGTGACCTTCCACTTAAGGGCCCAAAGCGCGGTCTTTTTTCCGGCGCGCGCCGACTTAAGGCAGTGGCGGACAGTTTTTTCGGCGCTTAGGCCGCCAAGCACTTCCTTGCGCGCCCCGTTAGAGGCCACGTTGGCAAATTCCGTGCTGACGGAGCCGGGGCACAAGGCGCAAACCTTTATTCCCCGGTCGGCGACTTCGGCGGCGAGGGATTCGCTAAAACTCAAGACATAAGCCTTTGTGGCCGCGTAAACGCTAAAGTTTCCAAGCGGCATAAAGGCGGCAAGGCTCGCCGTGTTTATCAAGACCGAATCTTTATTCATGTACGGAAGGGCCAGGCCCGCGATTCCCGTAAGCGAAACGCAATTCAGCTCAACCATGTCAAGCTCGCTTTCCAGCGGCGTGTCGGCGAAGGGGCCGTAAGTTCCAAAGCCCGCGTTGTTGACCAAGACGCGGATTTCAAAGCCGTCGTCCTTGCCTTTTTTGTCAATGATTTCTTCGGCGTCCAAAAGAGCTTTAAAGGCCGAAACGCCCGCGCGGCCTGCAAGGTCTATCGCAAAGGAACGGGCCAAGGGAAGCGTCGGGTTTTCTTTATGGGCGGCGTTTTGCGCGGCCTCGACTTCCTTAAGGCGGTCAAGGCGGCGGGCCAAAAGCCAAATCTCGTCGGCGCAGGGCTCCGCTCCCAATTGGCGGACAAACTCCGCGCCCATTCCGCTTGACGCTCCGGTTACGATTGCGATGCGCTTCATAACAACTCCAAAAGCCGCTCGTTGAATTGCGCGGTCTGAACCTTAAGGTCGCGCAAGAAGACGTTGTCGTTAATGCTTCCCAAAACGGCGGTCATTTCGTCCGCGTCGCCGTAAGTCATTTGGCGGAAGGGATCGTCGTAGTCCTTTTTGCGCGAGTAAATCGAGTCGGAATAAATGTCGTTTGAAACAGCCGTGACGTCGGCGATTATGTCTTGGAAAATTTCTTTTGTAAAGTCCGAAATCTTTCGCGAGTAAAGCTCCTCCAAAAGATAAATCGCGTAGCGGGCCTTGTAGTCGCCGTAAGAATTTTGGCACGCGTCGTAAAATTTATGGACGGCTTCCCATGAGTCGATTTTTTTGGAATTGATTTTGGCGCAAAGCTCGTCGACTTTTTTGGAAGGAAGAATTTGTCCTCCGGCGTTGGTCCACTTTGTGTAAAGCTCAATCGCCATAATTTTTTGGATGGCCGAAGCGCTCAATTTTTTTATTTTATGAACGGAGCAAAATTCCATCAAGGAGCGGGCGGCAAAGTACTTTACGATTTTTCGGTATTCCTTGTAGGCTTTGACCGGCTTAAGAATAAGGGCGCCGCACTTTTTTTGGCAAAGCTCGTCTTGCAAGACAAAGTCCGCGTTGGGGTTTTGGTGCAAAAAGTCTTTTGCGGCCTGCAACTTTTGCGCGTCGCCCTTGGCGGCCAAAATGTTTTCTAGGCCGGCGTCCTGCAAATAATTTTTGGTCAGCTCGATGATGCGCGACAAGGCCGGCAAGATTTGCTGCATCGTGTCGGGCGCCAAAGGATCGGTTTCTATGTGCTGGACTTTAACGACCCGCTTGTCGCGCTTTTGGAACTTGTAACGGTTCCGCGCTATGGCGAACATGTTGAACATAAACCAGTAGGCCGGCATTATTTGGATCGGCTCGTTCTCCCCTGCCGCCGCGATCAGCGAAAAGGGATACGATATGTTAAGCTCGCGTTGGTAAGAGCCCTTGCTGGCCAAAACAAACGAGGCGAACTTGGAGTTGTGCTTAAAGTCGGAGCACAAGCCGGGCCAAAAGCCTCGGCCGGCGATAATCTCTCCGTCGGGGCTGCGGGAATTGTGGTTACTGCCGATAGTGGCGCCCGCCGCTATGTTGGATTGGCCCATGACGGTGGTGGCAATCAAGAACGAAGAGTTGTGGTGCTGTTCGTGGAATGGGAATATCAAGTTGTTTAAAAGCTCGCAGCACGACACCGTGGAGTTGTCGCCTAAAATTGAGTTCAACAGGCGGGCGCCATACTTTAGCTGGCAATTGCGTCCCAGCACAAAGCGGACGGCGACCGCTTGGTAAAAGGCGCGGCTTCCGTAGCCCATGATTCCGTTGACCATCTCGACGCCCTCGCCTATTTGGCTTTCCTCTTGCGCGGACGACAAAACGGTGATGTTCTTTAACTTAAAGGCGCCCTTGATGTAGGCGCAGTCGCCGATTTTGGCGTCCTTTAAAAGCGTCGTGTTTTTGATTACGGTTTCGTTTCCAACAGTTCCGTAAGTGTCGTTCTTTTTTGTGTTGCCTTTTTCGGTAAGCTCGACAAAGCGCTTTAAAAGCTTTTTGTCGCCGCGCTTGCGCGACCACAAGTAGGCGTCGGCTGGAATCATCGACTCAAAGGGAAGAACGGCGCGTCCGTCGTTTTCGTTGGCGACGCCGATCCAAACGCGGACGTCCTCGCTTTCGCCCTGCTTTAAGATTCCGTTTCCAAATTTGGAATGCTTGGTGCAAGACATTTCCTGGATGTTAAAAAGAATGACGCCGGATCCGAGGCGGTAGTTTTCCAAGTAGGCCACGTTGTGAATCGCGTTGTCGTTTCCAGTGACCACGTCGCGCAGCTTGGAATTGTAGATTCCGCACTCCAACTCCAAATCGTGGTATTTTACCTTTGCGTTCCTAAGCTGGCCCAAAACGACAAAGCCCGAAAAGGCCGAACCGTAAATCAAGTCGGGGTCAAAGCCTTTTTTGCTTACAAGCACGTTGCTCCAGTCGGAGCGGTCGGAATGGTTGCGGTTCTTTTTTAACGTTTCTATTTCGGCGCCTGTGAGGGCGCGGGTATTTTTAAGGCATTCCTTGGGAAATGTCGGAGCCGTCGTTTTCTTTTTTGCCGGAGTGATTGTTACCATTCTTTTATTATAGCGCTAAACCTTTGTTTTTACTAGGGATTTAGGTTGAAATCAATTCAAACTTTCTTTATTATAGTAGCAATGAAAAAAGCTTCGTTAAAAAAACTGATTTTAGCGCTCGTGTTTCTATTGCCGAGCGGCCTTTTTGGCCTTACGATGCCGGAAGGCTTTTCACGCTTTGTTTTGTCAAACGGAATGACCGTTTGCGTTTACGAGGATTTTTCCGCTCCCACTGTGAGGGTTGAATACGCGGCAAAAGCGGGCTTTTCGGCGCAAGGCCCCGCGACGGCCGGCTACGCTCCACTTTACGTCCAGCTTTTTTCAAAGGCCGGAATCTATTCCAACGACTCAGGCGTTTGGCTTTTGGACGGCCTGGCTTCCGAATGTACCGCCGACAGCGCCCGTTACACTATTGACGCAAGCCCCAACCAGCTTGAAGAGATTTTTAAAGAGCTGGGCCTTTGCGCCTTCGCTCCCCTTTTTCAAGACCAAGAATTGGCGGTAAAATTAAAGGAAGCCAAAGAAAGCGCCGCGCAAAACGCCTTTAGCGTGGAAGGCTTTATCAACAGCGCGATCGACTCGCGCGTCTTTAGCGCCGCTCCCTGGAAGCACGACAGCGGAATCTATCCCGCGCTTTTCCAAAAACAAAGCCTTGCCGAAGCCCGCTCGATTTTGACCGAAATCGCGCGTAATTATTACTCGCCGCAAAACTCCGCTCTTTTTGTCACGGGAGCGGTGACAAAAGAAACGGCGCTTTCATTGGCCGAAAAAACTTTTGGAAGCTACGCCCCGCGCCCGGCCTTTGTTCCGACGGAAGCGGAAGCCGCGGCCAATCCCGCTCAAAAGAAATTCGTTTTGTCCGACCCGGAGCTTTCGCCCGACATGGCGCAAGTCGTCTGCCAGTACACAAGCCTTTCTATGGAGGAAGCGGACATCGCGGCCCTTGTCTTAAACGCGCGGGACTCGGCCCTAAAGCAAGCGCTTACGGCTGAGGCCGCGCTTAACATTCGCGGAAGCGACTACATCAACGCAGACGCCGCGCACAAAAACTCTTCGAGCCGCTTGATAATCCAAAGCCTTTTGGAAAAATCCAACGCCAACGACTTTGAAAAGGCGGAGCTATTTGGAAAAATCTTAAAGGAAAAAATCTGTGGCTTTACCGAAGAAGAGTTTGAAGCGGCGAAAGCCTTTCTTTTGACCGACTTTGAGGTGGCGGCTGGAAATCCGCGCGGCTTTATGGAACTCTTGTCGCAATTTTGGGCGGTTGACGGAATCGCGAAAAAATCCTACGAGCAAAGCGGCCAGGAAGGCGACGCTTCCAGCTTGGTCCAAAGATTCTTGGCGCGCGGCCAGCGGATTATGGCGCAAGACTTTTTGGAGCTAAAGCTAGCGCTTCAAAACGAGGAGCCCTTTGTCTTTGTTCTTGTCAACTCAAAAAGCTATCAAAGCCTCGCGTCCGCCTTTGACAAGACTGGCTGGCAAAGCGTGACGGCAAAGAACGCCTCATGGCACACGCAGGAAATGTTTTCCGCGATAAAGAATTCGCTTGCAAAAAACGAGCAAGAAAAAACGGATCAAGACGCTCCGCAAATTTTTGACCAAACTTTTTTTCAAAAAAGCCTTGAAAGCGGCCAAAGCGCGCGCTTGCAAAACGGAATCGGCTTCCACGCAAAAACTTATCCCGACCGCTTTACCAGCGTCGTTGGCCTTTACATAAAAGGCGGAGAAGCCTACTGCGCTCAAAAAGAGCCGGGACAGGAAGCGGTTTTGGCAAGCGTCTTGGCGCAAAACGCGCGAAAGGCTTGCGCGCAAAAAATATATTCAGGCCAAATGAAAAACGCCAACGTCAACGCGCAATGCGAGGACATAAGCTCGCTTGTGACGGTTGAATGCCTTGCCGGAGACGAAGGAGCCGCCCTTGAAGCGCTTGCCGAGGCGATGATTTTTTGCGACATCGTTCCCGCCGAAGTTGACGTGTACTTGTCCAGCCGAAAAAGCTTGCAGATAATCAAGTCTTCAGCCATGCCGCGCCAGCTCTACTCGGCCGGAATAAAAAACTTTTACAAGTCGCCCCTTTACAAGGCGCTCTACGCTCCCGGCCAAGAAATCTTGAACAACGTAAGCTACACGCAAATCCTTGAAGCCTACGCCAAATTCATTGACGCGGGAAGGCTTGAAATAATCGCGGTTGGAAACTTTTCTTTTGAAGGCTTGGCGCAAAAGGCGCAAGAAGTTTTTGGCGGCCTTTCGTCTTCGTGGGAAGAAAAGACGCTTTTAGCGCAGGCAAAGCCGATTGGAAAGAATTCGTTCCGCGTAAAAATCAAGCACACATTTTTGACGGACATCAGCGCCGACAAGGCAGGCCCCCGCCCCGCCGTCTTGATTCCGACGACGGACTTTGCCGACCCGGTCCAGTACTGGTTCAACGCTCCGCAAAGCCAAAAAGAAAGGGCTCTTTACGACGCGCTTTTTGTTGAATTGCATTCCCTTTGCCAAGCGGCCTTTGCCAGTTCCGACCGCTACCAAAAAATGTCCGCGCGAATCGAGGAGCGAAGCCCCTTGGTTGATTTTGGCGCGATAACCTTTTTTAACGTCCAGTATGTTTCGGACGCGGACGCGATCCTTGACCAAGCGCTTGAACGGCTAAAAGAAGAATTGTCCCAAAGCCAAGAACCCGGGCAAGGCGCCGCGCTGGACAAAATAAAGAGTCTTTGGCTTGTAAAGGCTTTTGAAGGAGCGGACCAAAACCTAAACGCTGCCCGCCTTATGGCAAAGAAAATCGATTTGGCCCGCGCGCAAGAAAAGGAATTTGACGCAAAGAATTCGCAAGCCGACGACTACGAGGCCGTGACAAAGGCTTGCGCGGCGGACTTTGCCGCAGTCTATGAAGCCTTCTTTGCAAAACGCTTCAAGCTTTACAGCGACGCGGCAAAAAAATAAGCGCCCGACTGGACGCTTGGCTTATTATCAAGGCGCGGCTTCAATAATAAGCTTTCCAAGCCTTTATGACGTCTCCCCACTTTGCCGAAAAACCTACCCACTTGTCGTAGTTTTCCGTTATGTCATCATCTGTGTTAGGAGACACGGCGCAGCCCGCAATCGTAAGGCCGTAAACATCTTCGTTCCGATCCACCGACACAGTATCGCCGGAAATGTAATCATAAGCGCCGGTAAGATACAATTGATTTGCGCTTACGCTTCCCCACGACGGAAGATTTTCCGATCCGGCCTTTTTTCCCGCCCAAGCGTATAGAATCAAACCGTCGTCGCCATGCTTTAGCAAAGCCAAGAGCGCGTCGGCGCTATTATGCAAGTCGGAAAGGCTAGATTCATTTTTGACTCTTAAGGCAAGGTCGCCCAAATCGCTAAGAAAGGCGTAAGTTCCTTGATACGAAAGGCCCTTGCACTTTGAGTAGTCGTTGGGGTCTTGGTCCACATAATCGTCAAAGACTTTTTGAAAAAGCTTCTTTTCGTCCTCGCTGCCGTTTTTCAATTCAAGCAAAGCGTCGGCAAAAACGTCGACGGCGTTTTTTAGCGCAAGAACCTTTCGCTCGTCCAAGCTTAAAAACGAAAATGTAAAAAGCGAATAGCCGCTTGCGCGCTTATTTTTTGCGTCAGTTTCTGTTTTTGGGCAGTCCTGCGGATCTTCATAGTAGCGCTGGTGGTAGGCGCTTACGACTATTTTTCCAAAATCAATCGGAGCGCTGCCTTTGCCCATGCTTGTCATAATGCGGACAAACTCCTGCGAGACGGAAAGATTTGGAGACGCCAAAAAATAGTCCGCCGAGCCCCTGTAGTTCCAGACTATTTCCGCGCTGGACTGAAAGCAAACGTCGTTCCATAAAATTTTGGGCCTTTGGCTTCCGACATAGCCTGCGGCAGCCAGAGCGTCCTTGACGTTTTTGCAAGACAAATCCCGGTAGCCGCCGTTAGTTTTGTCCGAGCAAAGGCTTTTTGAATCGGAGGTCGTGTCCGCGTAAGTTTCTTTGTAGGGGCCGGCTCCGTGGTCGCCAAGGCAAAGGACGACATTAGCCGCGTCATAGCGGCTCTTTGCCCACCTTAAAAATCTTTCCAAAGTCTTGTAGTTAGCCATATTGGGTTCAACATCCAAATAGCCTTCCGCCCTAGCCTGAGCCGTCCAGTCAATCGTGTTGGCTCCGACAATAAATTTGTCGCCAAGATCGCCCTTTCCTTTTAAACTTACGACGCCTAAGTTGTATTTGTTTTCTCCGCTGTAAGAGGTGTATTCCAAATTGTAGTCGGCGCCAAGCTCATACAAGGCTCCGTCAGGGTGAATGAATTTTTGTTCTTTCTTTAGCGCCTCGCTTATGCCGTCCCATAAAACAAGCGCGGTCACCGACGGATAATTCCCGCTTGGACTTCCGTCAGGCTTTCGCATTTGGGAAAGCGCGTATTCTATTTCGCGGATATTTTTGTACATGTCGTCGTTAAGAACGTCGTCGTCCGCGTCAAAGTAAAACAAAAAGAGCCAATCGCTGTTCTTTTTGGGAAGGCCTCCGCCGGATCCAAGGTCGCAAGAAAAAAAGAAAGCGGCCGCGACAGACAAAGCGAGAAAAAATATGCTTGCCATAGCGAACCGCTTTTTATTTGAATAAAGCACTGAAATATTTTATTTTTGGGGAGCTATAAGCCCATACTTTTGCGACAGTTCTGCCAAAAGCTTTGAGCGCTGAGCTTTGCATTCCTCAGTCCACATGACAATTCCTTCTTCCTTGTAATAAACGCTAAGGCTGTCGGCGTTGACCACAATGCATTTTTCGTCATTCTCGCCAAGAGCGAATATCGGAAGCGGAGCGCTAGACTCTTTGTCGACGCAAGTCGTTCTTGAATAAACCTCTCCGTCAATGCAAGCCATTGCGAGCGTAACTTTAAGGTCGGCGTAATCTTTAATGGCGTAAAAAGCGAATTCCTTTCCGTCGGAAGATTTAGCCACGTACCAGTCTTTGTAATTCTCAACGACTTCCAAGTCATTCTTGTCAGCGATTTTCGCGATGTCTTTCCATCCGCCCAGTTTTGGAGCCTTGGCGGGCTTGGCGAATGCCGCGGCTGAAAGAGCGCAAAGTGCGCAAAGTGCGATAATAATCTTTTTCATAGTATGCCTCCTTAAAAACGCATGTTTCGCCATTATTCCACTAGATTAAAAATTTGTCAACGCCTTGCAAGGCCCAAAAAGCGCGCGGCCTAGCCACAAAAAAGTTCTTGGACGCGGACGTCGCTTTCTTCGGTCGGAACGTTGTCCATAATTTGGACGGCCATGCAGTAGCCGCAGATTTTTCCGCGCTCGGCGAAGGCCGCGTTTCGCGCGAGCAATTCCGACAAGTAGCGGTCGTAAAAGCCCTTTCCGCGGCCAAGGCGGCGGCCGTCCTTGCAAAAAGCAAGGCCTGGAACAAGGATCGCGGTCCGAGCGGGGATTTTTTCTTTTGGGATTAACGGAAGCGTCGCAAGCGGCTCGCGGATGCCCCACTGGTTGGCTTCTGTTTGCGCGTCAAGGCTCTGCAAGCCCAAGACTGGGGCGGCGCTAAAATCGCTTGCAAGACCAAGAGGCGCGGCCAGCTCGTAAAAGTCCATCGCGTTTGAGCCGGCGACAATGCGGGGAAGCAAAACGCGCTTTTTGTCGATAAAGGCGCGCGCGATTATCGGAAAAACGTCAACCTCGTCGGCGAGCGAAAAAAACGCCGCCACGCATTCAGCGCTTTTATATATAGACGAATTTAAAAACGAAGCAGCCGCCTTTTGGGATTGCTCTTCCCGCTCGGCGGCGCTTATGGCCAAAAGGGCGCGGCGCATTTTTGTCCGCGCTTCCCTCTTAGCCGCTTTTACATCAAATGTTTCCATTAAAAGCTGTAGGTTCCCGTTGTGATTGAACCCGCGCCGCTTCCAATCGTAAACTGGATGCTCTTGGTCTTTGTCAAATCAAGCGCCGCGTAGAACTCGGCCAAGTTCTTGACCTTCTTTCCGTTTACGGCGGTGATTACGTCTCCGTCCTGCAAGCGCAAAGACGCCGCGGGACTCTTGGCCTGAACGTTTGTTACAGCCACGCCCTCCACCTTGCTGTCAAGCTCAAGCTTTTTGCGCACGTCGTCAGTAAGCGGAACGGGGATAAAGCCCGGCCACAACTTTGCGGTGGAAGAAGAAACTTCTTTTGTGCGCTCGGTGATCATAATGTTGAGCGGCATTTCCCTTCCGCCGCGGATTACCTTGAACTTGGCTTCCTTGTTGGCCGGAAGGCTTCCAACGTCGCGGACAAGCTGGTCTACGCTCTTAACAGCGCGGCCGTTCAACTCGATGATGTAGTCGCCGGCTTGCATTCCGCCCTTAAAAGCAGGAGAGTCGACGAAAATCTGCGAGGCAAAGGCTCCGTCCTTGCCCTTTACGCCAAGGGATTCCTTCACTTGGTCGCGAACGTCAACAAGGCTTACGCCAAGCCAACCGTATGTGACTTTTCCTTTTGAAATGAACTCGTCGATGGCGTGCTTTATGTTGTTGATCGGAATGGCAAAGCCCAAGCCTTGGCTTCCGCCCGACTGGCTTGCGATCCATGTGTTGATTCCGATTACCTCGCCGTAAATGTTCAAAAGCGGGCCGCCGGAGTTTCCTTGGTTGATCGCAGTGTCGGTCTGGATAAAGTCGTTGATGTTTCCGATTTGT
This sequence comes from Treponema sp., assembly GCA_016290995.1. Classification (GTDB taxonomy): domain Bacteria; phylum Spirochaetota; class Spirochaetia; order Treponematales; family Treponemataceae; genus Treponema_D. The sequence goes on from JAEEVR010000002.1 coordinate 130,513, forward strand.
CCGCCGCTGCGTCCTGTGGCGGAAACGATTCCTTCCGTAACTGACTGGCTGTATCCAAGGGGAGCGCCCATCGCAAAGCAAATGTCGCCGGTCTGAACCTTGTCGCTGTCGCCCAAGACGGCGCAGGGAATCGAAGAATCGTCGGCCTCAAAAGAAACAAGCGCCACGTCCATTCGCTCGTCGGCGCCGACAAGCTTTCCGTCAAACTTGCGGCCGTCGTTAAGCTTTACAGAAATTTCTGTGGCGCTTCCGGCGACATGGTTGTTTGTAAGAACGTAATATTTTTTTCCGTCCTTGCGGATGATTACGCCGCTTCCCAAACCCTGGGCTTCGTACTCGCGCTCGCCGTCGTCTTCGGGAATGCCAAAGAATTTAAATGGAAGGTCTCCAAAAGGATTGGCAGGCCGCGTCTTTTTTTCGGTTACGTCAACCTCGACGACTGACGGCAACACTTGTGAAGAAATCGAGCGGAAAACGTTTTGCATCGCTTCCAAGACGCTCAATGATTCCGCGGGAATTTTCACAGCCGGAACCGTGTCGGCAAAGGCGGTGTTGGCGCCGTTGGAAGCGGCTCCCTTTCCGCTGCAAGAAAAAGAAATCAGACCAAACGACAAAACCGCCGCAAGGCCCGCGCCTACAATGTTTTTTGTCATTCTGTTCATATTTTTACCTCCGAAACACTGTTCGTTTTTAAATAAAACGAACGAAGGCCAGAAAAAGTTACATTGAAAAAGATTCAAGCGAGGCCTTGAAAATCTTGAGGCCTTCGGCGATTTCCTTGTCGCTTATGACAAGCGGCGGCAAAAAGCGGACAACGTCGCTTCCGGCGGTGCTGACGCAAAGGCCGCGCTTCATGCAATCGACTTCAATGTCAAAAGGCTTGGTTCCTTCCTTAATCTGAACGCCGATCATAAGGCCCTTTCCCCTAACCTGAACGACAAGGGGATTGTTCCAAGAGGAAATTTCGTCGCGGATTTTTTGGCCCGCCGCCTGGACGCGCTCGTAAAAGCCAGGCTTTTGAAGCGTTTCCAATACCGTTATCGCGGCCCTGCAAGCCAAGGGGTTTCCTGCAAATGTCGACTGGTGGTCGCCGGCGACAAAAACGCCCGCCGCCTTGCCCCTGAACAAGCAGGCGCCCATCGGGATTCCGCCGGCTATTCCTTTGGCAAGCGTCACTACTTCCGGCTTAAAGCCAAGGGCGTCGCTTGCAAGGTAGGCGCCGGTTCTTCCAACGCCGGTCTGCACTTCGTCAGCCATTACGATGGCTCCGGCCTTGCGCGCGGCTTCGGCGGCGGCTTTGGCCCATTCCGGGTCGATGAGGTTCACTCCGCCTTCGCCCTGGACGCACTCAATCATAAGGGCGGCCGTCGTGTCGTCAAAAGCGGTTTTAATCGCTTCCCAATCGTTGGCCGCAATTGTCTTAAAGCAGTCAACGTAAGGGGCGAAGCAGTCCGGGTGGAATTTGTCCTGGCCGGTCGCGGTAAGGGTCGCCAGCGTTCTTCCGTGGAAGGACTGCTTTAAAGTGTAGATGACGCGCCTTTTTTCGCCGCCGTTAAGATAGCCGTACTTGCGGGCCAGTTTAAAGGCCGCCTCGTTGGCTTCCGCTCCGCTGTTTCCAAAGTATGCGCCTTCAAAGCCAGTGGCCTCCAAAAGCTTGTCGGCAAACTCAAGGCCCGCGTCGCTAAGGTAATAGTTTGAAATGTGAATTTCCTTGGCGGCCTGCTTTTGTACGGCCTTTACGAGCGCCTTGTTGTTGTGGCCCAAGGCGTTGCAGCCGATTCCCGCGATAAAGTCGATGAATTTTTTTCCGTCCTTGTCCCAGAGCGTCGCGCCCTTTCCTTTTACAAAGACCGTGTCAAAGCTTCCGTAATTATTTACAACCTTCTTTTCCATAGTAAACTCCTTGATTGTTCCGCTACTAATAAATCATCGTGCCGATGCCGCGCTCGCTGAACATCTCTATCAGCAATGAGTGGGGAACGCGGCCGTCGATGATGTGCGCGCGCGGAACTCCGCCCTTAAGCGCGATCATGCAGCATTCGACTTTCGGAATCATTCCGCCGGCAATCGTTCCGTCTTGCATGTAGCCCGAAACTTTTGGAAGCGGGATGCGGGGAATCAAGCTTTTTGGATCGTTGATGTCCTTTAGGATTCCGGGAACGTTTGTAAGCTGGACAAACTTTTCGGCCTTAAGCGCCACGGCGATTTTTGCGGCGGCGGTGTCGGCGTTGATGTTGTAAAAATTCTTGTCGCTTCCCTGTCCCATCGCCACTGTTGAAATTACCGGAATAAAATGCTGGTCCAAAAGCGAAGTCACAATCTCGGTGTTGACTTCTGTAACCTCGCCGACAAAGCCCAAGTCCACTCCGTCCTTGTCGATTTTTTGAGCGCGCAAAAGTCCAGAGTCAACTCCGCTAAGGCCCACCGCCCTTCCGCCTTCTTCAAGCAAAATGCGGACGATGTCCTTGTTGAGCTTTCCGGTCAAAACCATCTCGACGATTTCCATCGTCTCGTCGTCGGTGTAGCGCAAGCCGTTGACAAACTTGCTTTCCTTTCCGACGCGCTCAAGCATCTTGTTGATTTCAGGTCCGCCGCCGTGAACCAATACGACGTGCACGCCGATTGTAGAAAGCAAAACGATGTCTTTCATTACGGCGGCCTTAAGGTCTTCGTTGAGCATCGCGTTTCCGCCGTACTTTACGACGACGGTTTTTCCGACCCACTGCTTAAAGTAAGGAAGCGCCTCGATCAAGACGCTGGACCAACTGTCGTTGTCAAGCCTGGGGTCTACGCTTTTATTTTCTTCTTCCATTTTTATTTCCTCGCAAAAAGCGGCCGCCGCTACGAGCGGTAGTCGCCGTTAATCTTTACGTAATCATAAGTGAGGTCGCAGCCCCACGCCTTTGCCTGCGCGCTTCCGTCCTTTAGTTCAACGGCAATCTGAACGGCTTCGCGGCCCAAAATTTTTGTGGCAAGATCTTCGTCAAAGGCAAGCCCAACTCCGTCGCGGACAACCTCGACGCTTTCCGCGCCGGCGAACAAGTCCGCGGCCGGATCGTCAAAGTAGCGCGCCGCGCCTTCCTTGCTCAAAAAGCGCACGGTGGTTTTGTCGGGATCAAAGTCCGCTCCCGAATAGCCCATCGCGCAAAGGATGCGTCCGCAGTTGGCGTCGCGTCCGAACATCGCGGCCTTTACAAGATTTGAAGCGATGACTTCTTTTGCCAAGCGGCGCGCGGTTTGAATGTCTTTGGCTCCGTTCACTACGCACTCAACCAAGCGGCTGGCTCCCTCGCCGTCGGCAGCGATTTTTTTGGCCATCACTTCGCTAAGGGCGGCCAGGGCCTCGACGAACTTTTCCCAGTCGGAATTTTTTTCTTGGATTCGCGGGTTGCCTGCCGTTCCGTTGGCCATAATCGTAATCGTGTCGTTTGTCGAAGTGTCACCGTCAACGCTGACGCAATTGTATGTGGCGGGAACGACTTGGCGCAAGGCTTCCTCAAGCATATCGCCCGAGATGTCGCAGTCGGTCGTTACAAAAGAAAGCATCGTTCCCATGTTGATGTGAATCATTCCGCTTCCCTTGCACATCGCTCCGATTTTGACAGTCTTTCCCGCGATCTCAGTCTGAACGGCGCACTCCTTGTAATGGGTGTCGGTCGTCATGATCGCGGCGCGGGCGCGCTCGTTTCCGTCTTTGGAAAGGCCCGCCGCCAATTCGGGAATGTGGGAAAGCAATATGTCGCGGGGAACAGGCTGGCCGATAATGCCCGTTGAGCAAACGATTACATGGTCGGCGCTGATCTTAAGTTCCTGGGCGACAGCCTGCGCGGTAAGGGCGGCGGTTTCGTAGCCTTCCGCTCCCGTGCAAGCGTTGGCAAAGCATACGTTGCAAACGGCGGCCTGCATTTTTTTGCCCTTGATTTTTTGCATCGTGTATTTTACGCATTCGGCCTTAACCTTGTTGGAGGTAAAAAGGCCCGCCGCGTCGCAAAGCTTTTTGCTGTAAACGAGCGCGGCGTCGTTTGTCTTACGGCTTGCTTTGAGTCCTGAATGAATGCCGTTGGCGGTAAAACCTTGAGCGGCGCAAACTCCGCCATGAATAAATTTAACCATAATTACCTCTTTTTTTAGGGTTTTATGCAAAAATATACAGTAATTTTAGCGATTTTTGCATAAAATTGCAAGTCTTTTTACATTATTTTTTCAAGCTTGGCGGAAAATTTTCCGCCCTCTGAGGAGACTTTGACTTCAAAGATTACCGGATAAAGCGCCTGTTTGGGGATTTCCAGGCTGTAGGAGTATGGCGATCCCAAAAGCTTTTTGGCGGCCGAGGCAAAAACTTTTTGCAATTTTTCCGCAAAGCCGCCCGATGCGGAATCGGCTTCCGTTCCTTCAAAAAAGGCATGGACCTGCGACGCTTCCGAAAGGCCCCTGGCTCCTGTCAAAGAGTGCCAAAAGCGAGGAAGCGGAAAGAGCGCGTTTTTGTCCAACTCGCAAACGCTAAAGTCCAAAAAGGCGCCCTGGCTCTGCGAAGAAAAATTCCATTCCCTTCCGCTGTCGTCGTCGCGGACAAAGGACTCGCTTACGGTTATCGTGTATTTTTGGGGGAGCGGAATTTGTTTGTAAAGGAAAATGCCAAAGGCCAAGGTCCATGCGATGTACAAAAGCGCCGCGATTGGAAAAAATATTTTTATGCTGGCGGAACAGAAGAATCCCAGCGCAAAGTAAAGCGCCGAGACAAAGGCGTCTTGCGACAAGCGGCTTTTAAAGGCCGCCGCGCTGGCGGACTTTTCGTTCACCACAAACAAAACGGCAAAGACAATCGCCGCGGACAAAAGCAAAAAGCAAAGCGAAAGGCGAAAGTGAAAATACTTTTTATGCAAAAGCTTTCCGCACAAAAGGCAGGCAAGGCTTCCTAAAAAAGCTCCCAAAAAAACAAAAGCCAGATTGATAAAAACGGCTGACTGAAAATTCAATTGCGCGCTCATTTGTAGGTCTTAAAATCCTGGACGACGCTTATGGCCGACTCAATCTTGTAGTCGGGATAAGCCTTTTGGGCGAGCACGACGGCCTTTTCGACGATCGCGCTTGAGTCGGCGATTCCTTGCAAGACAATCTTTTTGTCGATGACAAGCGCGCGCAAAAAGTTGACCGTGATGTTGTGCTCAAAGACCAAAGAGTTTACAAGCTTTTGGGCCAAGAGCATTTCGGCCACCTTCTTTTTGCCCTGCTCCTCGATGTCCTTTGTCATTTCGGTTTCTACGATGGAAACGATCAAGGCGGCGGCGCTCTTTATGTCAAGCTTTCCGGAATTGACGACCAAGTGGTAATGGGCCGGGTCTTCGGCGTCGGCGTTGAAAAAGCTTTTGTGAAAGCCGCGTCGGTTATTGTCGCTTTCGTCGATGCGCTGTTGGGCTTGCTTTTCGGTAAAGTTGAATTCTTCTTCCAAGCGCTCAAGGCGAGTTTGGTGGTCGGCCACAAAGCGGAAGGACAGCATGTTGGGAAGGTCGCTTAGGACATAGGATGCGCCGCGGCCAATCAGGACAACGTTTCCGTCGGAGGCCGACTCCAAAATCGCGGTCTGCAAGTAGTCCAAGTATTCGTCGCGGTCCTTGGCAAGCGAGGCGAAAAAGCCGGGCTTTACCTCGTCGTACTTGTGAAGCTTTTCTTGCGGAAATCCAAGCTCTACGATTTTGGCCTCGATGTCCTTGCGGGTGATGAATTTATAGTTTAAGAGCTTTGCGACTTCGGCGCTGATTTCGTCTCCCTTGGCCGCAACTTGTCTTGCCATGCAAACAATTGCCATAACGCTCCTCCCTTAATGACAAAACGGAAAATTAGGTTTATACTATATTATAAAGCAGGAACGGAAATATGTCAAAGGAAAAAAGCGGCCAAACAAGCGACGCGGGCTTGGTTTGGAAAATCGGAAACAAAGAAAAACTCTTGGACACGCCGATATTCACGGTGAACAAAAGCGACAACACCGCTCCTGACGGAAGAAGCGGCGCCTACATCACGATTGACGCTCCCGACTGGGCGGCGGTAATCCCAGAAGTTGACGGCTGCTTTTTAATGGTAAAGCAATGGCGGCACGGAAGCCAGTCGCTTAGCCTTGAATTTCCGGGAGGCGTTGTCGACCCAGGCGAGTCGCCCCAGGCCGGCGCCGCCCGAGAACTCTTGGAAGAAACCGGCTGCCGCGCGCAAAGCCTGGTCCACCTAGGAAGCGTAAGCCCCAACCCCGCCCTTTTTACAAACCAATTCCACGTCTTTTTGGCGCGCGGCCTAGAAGCGGCCGGAGCGCAAAAACTGGACGCCGACGAGTTCCTAAACTGCGTCCGCGTTCCCAAAGAGGAAGTCTTTGCAAAAATGGGCGGTCCCGAATGCCCCCACGCGCTTATGATAGCAGCGCTGGAATTGTATAGGGAAAAGACGGGAGAATGAATGGCGCTACAATTCTTCCATCAAAAGAAAGTCCTTTAGCTTTAAGTGAACGACCGTACTCGTGCTAAAGTCGTTTTCGTCGTTGGTTATAAGAATTTTTTTCCGCGCGTTGTCCACAAGATTGAACGGAGCGAATTCACGCTCGTATGTTGACTCTTCCGCAACGCTGTAAGCGACTTGAATCAAAAATTCCTTTCCGTCCTTGGCGGCCAAAAAGTCGATTTCCTTGTCGCCGACATTATAAACGCTTAACTCGTAGCCCATAAAAACCAACTCGTTATAAACAACGTTTTCCAAATTATGGGTTAGGTCGAACCTTCCGTTTGTCTGGCGGATTGAATTGAATGCAACATCCTCATTGTAAAGCTTTGCGTAAAAATCCAGCTTCTTTTTTGCCTTTGTGGAATACTGCGGAACCTTTCTAATTACGTAAGCTTCTTCAAGGTATCCCAAATACTTCATAACAGTATTAATGGAACATTCCGTCTTTTGCGACTTTAAGTAATTGTGAATGGAATTGGAGCTGAAGATGCGCGCGTTGGAAACAAGGACAAAGTCCGCCAACTTTTTAAATATCGCGTCTTTCCTAATTTTATAGCGGTTGATTATGTCGTTGAGAACGATTGTCTGGTCAAGGTCGTCCAAATAGCGCAAAAGGGAATCCGTGTCGGAAAATTCAAAGCGCTTGGGAAAGCCGCCGTAAACAAGATAGTCGTTTACAGAAATCTTTCGCTTAAGCTCCTTGGAGTATTCTAAAATTTCTTTGTAAACAAAGGGCCGTATCGTAAAGGACACATAGCGGCCGCTAAGCTCTTTTGTAAATTCTTTTGACAGCAGTTTTGAGTTGGAACCGGTGACAAAAAGAGAAAGGTTTTCAAGTCTTAGCGACTTGCATGCAAGGTTCCAGTTTTTGACAGTCTGAATTTCGTCCAAAAACACATACCATTTACTTTTAGGCTTTTTCTTTATCTGGCTTTCTATATAATCAACCAAGTCATTGTCGTTTGTGATTTTAGAATAAACGTCACGCTTTTCAAAATTAAGGTGAATGACAGGCTTTTTTTTAGCCAAAATTTCGTCCTTAATCTGCTCAAGGACTACGGACTTTCCGCAACGGCGAATTCCCGTGATGACTTTGATGAGGTCGCTATCGTAAAACGGACGAATCTGTTTTATGTATTTTTCCCGAATCAGCATAGAATCACTATACTGAAAACTTTTTAAAAAGTCAAGAAAGTTTTCAGTATAGTGAAAACTTTTGCAAATTTCGAAAAAGTTTTCAGTAAAAAAAAAGAGAACCAAGCGAGAAAAAACTCGACGCATCGCAAAAAGGCAACGCTCTTGACCCTATACATAAAAATAGAGCAACGATTCAGCGAAAAGTCAAGAAAAAAAAGCGAAAAAAGCAGCCGATGCACGCGGAGAAATATTCCTATCCTTCACGCGCTATGGCTTGAAAATTACTTTTCCAAAAGCTTTTTTATTTTCTCACTCGTTTTCTTAACATTGCATTTGGATATATCGCCAATACGGATATACGCGGATTCTTTAGTTCTGGTTACTGTAACGCCAGGGAAAGCGTCTTTGACAGCTTGAATTATTTTTTCGCCCGCTTTTGTATTTGGATTTCCCCAAGAATAAAACCAAAGGCTTTCGCTTTTCTCGCCCATAACTATTGATTTTTCAATTTTCCCTTTATCATCTTTTTCTAAGTCATACCAATAAATGTATTCATCCACATCCGGAGTATGCTCATCTTCCTTAGTTCCGGGGTTATTGCCACTCCTTTTCCATTTCACATCCAAATACTTCGTAAATTCCTTAAATTTCTTTAAGTTTGCCATATTTTTATTCCTCCTATAAACTATTCCCAATAATTAACGACAGTCCAACCGCTGGGTATGCCGCCGTAACCACTTGACCAATTTATTGACGCTTTGGCGAAGGTGCCTGTGTCTTTTACACCTGCGAGCCACCACGTCGTGCAAAAGTCCGCTGAAATATAGTACGCAGCGCATTTAACGCTTGCAAGGCTCGCGCAGCCGCGGAACATTTGATAGTAGCAATATTTCACCAGCGTCGTCGCGGGCAATGCCGGCGCGCTTGTAAGGCTCGCGCAGCCGTAGAACATTTCACGGTAGCATTTCTCCGCCAGCTCCTTCGCAGGAAGAAGCTCCGGCGCGCTTGTAAGGCCCGCGCAGCCGTAGAACATGCTAGCGTAGCAACCCTTCGCCAGCTTCGTCGCAGGAAGCTCCGGCGCGCTTGTAAGGCCCGCGCAGCCGTAGAACATGCTACCGTAGCAACCCTCCGCCAGCTTCGTCGCAGGAAGCTCCGGCGCGCTTGTAAGGCTCGTGCAGCCGCTGAACATGCAAGCGTAGCAACCCTCCGCCAGCGTCGTCGCAGGAAGCTCCGGCGCGTTTGTAAGGCTCGTGCAGCCGCTGAACATGCCATAGTAGCAATCCCCCTCCAGCGTCGTCGCGGGCAAGAGCAAATCTTTCCCCGCTTTGTTTTTTATGTGAGCGTTGTCCTCGAACAGTCTAAAAAATGTGAATGTCCCTGTAAGTTTTTTTGCGCTCTCGTAGTTTGCGCTGTCTACAAGGCTCATTATGTTTCCGTAAACATAGCAATCCTTGCTACATCCAATTGTGCTATATATATCCACTGCATACGCATAAGTCGTGTTGTCGCCGTAAAAAGAAACTCTGTCGCCGACTTTTTCAAGCGTTATATCTACAGCCGTTTTACTTCCGATTGTTTGCGGCACGCCACCGTTCACCCTGTATGTTACCGGCCTCACTTTATTATTAAAAGTAACTTTAGCGCCAGCCTCAATCGCTTCAAGCGTAAGAGCGGGAGGTCTAAATGTCGCCGTAATAACGACATTATCCGCCGGCATTGTGAACGTGTAAGAAGTTCCTGCCGCAACATCCGTCACAGAAACATCGGTTCCGCTAGAATTCTTAACCGAAATCTTTTCTAACTCATAACGATCGCTTGCAGTCACTGTCAAAGTTACGGTCGTTCCTATGGCCGCCTTCGCTTTGTTGGCTGTCACTGTTCCATTTTCTGACGATCCGCATGTTACTGTATATTCTATTGCTGTAAATGTCGCCGACACAGTTACAGGTCGTGCGGGCATCGTAAACTTTCCGTCGGTAACAGTTACAGGATTTGAGTCCGCGTCGGTCACAGAGTAAGAGCCAAACTTATATCCCACGCTTGGACTTGCTGTAAGCGTGACAATTGTTCCCGCGGCGACATGTTCCGCTGCGTCCGAAACCACGCTTCCATGTTCAATGCCGCTTGAGATTTTTACGGCACAATATTTTGTCTCGCTCCATTTTGCGTAAACTGTCGTTGGTCCGCTTATAGTCGTTGTGTCAAAGTCAAACAAGGTTCCGCAGCCTGCGTCCGCGTACCAATTGTCAAACGAGTATTTTGTGGTCACATCAGCGCTTACGTTGTCATCTTTTGTAGGTGCGCTAGCGGGGCGAATGGCCTTGGAACCTGTTTCCACATTTTGCGTGTAGGCGTCGCTTGAACCGTATTTTCCGCCGTTCAAGTCAAAGGTTACGACATAAACGGGAAGGTCGCTCCACTTTGCGTAAAGGGTTGTGGGCGCCGTTATGGGCGCGGCAAAGTCAAAGGGCGTTTGGCAGTTTTCATCAGAACACCAGCCGGCAAAGTTAAAATGCTCTTTTGCGGGGTCGGCGGGCTTTGTGGCGGTTTGGCCGCTTGTCACTTTTTGTCCGACAACTTCGCTTCCTCCTTTGGAGTCAAAAGTTACAGTATAAATGGGAGTCCACACGGCATAAAGGGTTATGCTAATATTGCCTGTGTATTCCGCTTTGTCGGCGTAGGCGGCTTGCGACGCCGCGCTGGACAAGGCCCAGCCCGCAAAGGCAAAATTGTCCCTCTTAAAGCCAAGGTCTGCTATTGACGTCAAATTTTGCGGAGTTCCGGCTGTGAATATTTGCGTCGCCTTGGCGGGATTTTGGCTTCCGTCGTTTGCGTCAAAACTCACGGTGTAAGTTGCCGCCTCCGAAATCGAAATTCCGCCCCCGCCCGAAGCGTTGGAGCAAGCGGCAAAGGCCGTCACAAGTCCAAAAGCCAAAAAGAGAGCCGCAATTCTAAAGAAATTTTTCATACCATCCCCCAATGCAAACTTTGCCTTAAATGTTAGGTTATTCTAATAGTTTAGCGCCAAAAGCAGGGAAAAGCAAGGAAAATTCGGCATTAAACAGCATTTTTATCAATAAAACCATCTTTTAATGTTGTGTTTTATAAGGAAATCTGACTATAAAATTTAGCGCATGAACTCAAAAGAAATCTTTGGCAAAAACCTCAAGCATTTTAGAAAATTGAACAAAATAACACAGGAAGAGCTTTCGGAAAAGCTGGGGATAACGCCAAACCATTTGAGCCGCATCGAAAACGGAAAATCCTTTGTAACGGCGGAAGTCCTTGACGCCCTCTGCGTGATTTTTAAGGTAAGCCCGGCGACTTTCTTTTACACAAAAAACGAATTCTCAGGCGACGACAGCCTTTTTACAAAAATCGACAACATAATCGACACAGAGCTTGTCAAATTAGGTAGCCAACTAAAAGAAAAAATCAGAAGATAATCCCCCCGCCTCACAACCGTTCCCCCTGATATAAAAAAAGATTAATTTTTTTCAAAAAAACGCAAAAATCCGCAAAAAAATGTCTACCTTATAGATGTAAAAAAACTGTAAGGAGCAATTTATGGAATTTCAAACACTTCCCCAAAGGGAATACAAAGACAGATTGTTCAAAGCCATTTTTGGCCGCGACACAGAGGAAAGCAAACGGTGGCGACTGGAACTTTACAACGCCTTAAATGACACAAGCTACACAGACCCAAACGAACTAAAGCTTACGACAATCGAAAACTTCATCTACATCACGATGAAAAACGACGTGTCGTTCCTGCTTGACAGCCAGATGAATCTCTATGAGCAACAATCGACATTCAACCCCAACATGCCATTGCGCGGTCTTCTCTACTTTAGCCAGCTGTACCTCGCCTACCTCAATGAAAAGGACGTGGACATCTTCGGCAAAACCCTCGTAAAAATACCCACTCCGCGCTTCTTGGTATTCTACAACGGCGACAAAAAATTGCCGGATGTGACAAAATTCCGCCTGTCAGAAGCGTTCATAAAACCCGACAAAGACGTTGGAAAGGACTGTGACTTTGAATGGACAGCCACAGTCGTGAACATCAATAAAAATTGCAACAAAACTCTTCACAAAAAGTGTGTTTCGTTATATCATTACTCTAGTTTTGTGGCGCGGGTCAAGGACAACCTTGCTGCGGGAATGGACAAACATGCCGCTGTCGTGAGCGCCGTTGACTTTGCGATTATCAACAATTACCTTGACGGCTTTTTCAAGCGGCAGAGGGAGGACATAATTATGTTCAGCATGACAGAATTTGACCAAGAGGCCTACGACCGCCACCGTCGCCGAGAAGGTTACGAGGACGGAGCGCAAGACAAGGCCATCGAAGCCGCAACCAACCTGCTCAAAATGAAAATTCTCACCCCTGAACAAATCGCGCAAGCGCAAGGTTTGCCGCTGGAACAAGTATTGGAATTGCAAAAACAAATTTCCGAACAAGCGGTGGAAGCGTAGCCCAGCCCTCAACGTATTATGAAAAAACTGCTTCCATTCTTTGCCGTAATTTGCCTGTTTGTCGCGGCGCTGGCGGTTTTCTCTTGCGTAAGCGGCCAGGCGGCAAGGGAACGCGTAAAAGAACAAAACGAGCTTTTCTACCAAAACGCCCTGCAAAGCCAGCGCTACGAGCTTCCCTTTTTTTCGACGGACAAAAACCGGCAGATTGTCCAGCGCCTTGGATACGCCCTTTGCTACGACGAAAAGCGCGAGCAAGCCGACTGGGTGGCCTACACCTTGGACGCCGCCAAACTGGAAAAGAACGCAAAACGGACAAACGACTTTAGGGAAGACTACGACATCGTCACGGGCTCGGCGGCCTTGGACGACTACCGCCGCTCCGGCTATGACAGGGGCCACTTGGCTCCGGCCGGCGACATGGCTTACAGCCAGCAAACGATGAGCGAATCCTTTTTGCTAAGCAACATAAGCCCCCAGCCCCACGCATTTAACGAGGGCGTCTGGAATTCCTTGGAGCAGCATTTTAGAAACTTGGCAAAAAAACACGAAAAAATTTTCATCGCCACCGGCCCGGTCTTTGAAAAGGTTTCCTACCCGACAATCGGCCCAAACAAAGTCGCCGTTCCCGAATATTTTTACAAGGCGGCCTTGATTCAAGACGGAGACGAGTTTAAAATGGAAGCCTACATCATCCCAGCGTCGGCGGGAAAAGAGGACTACAAAAAATACCGGGTCAGCGTTGACCAAATAGAAAAGCGGACAGGCATCGACTTTTTTTATTTGCTTGACGACGCTCTTGAAAACAAACTCGAAGCGAGTGTAGAATAGTAGCGGCATATAGGAGGCAGCGCCATGAACAAAATTTTTGAAATATTCAAGCAGACAAAAATAATTCCCGTAATCACATACCGCGCCGACGCGGCTCCCCTTCCCCTAAATTGTGTCGTAAGAATCCGGCCAGGCGCGGAAGTAAAGCCTAAGCCCCCACTCCTTGCAAAGCGCTACGGATTCCGCCGTGGGAACGGACTTTGAAACCAAAACGCCCACGCCGGCGCGGATAACTTTTTCCGCCATGTCTACAGGAACGCGGCCTGACGTGTAAAGCATGACTTCGCCACGCGGAACGTCGTTTAAAAGCATCCAGCCCAAGGCCTTGTCCAAGGCGGTGTGGCGGCCAATGTCCTCGGCCACAAAAAGCGGCTCGCCTTTTTTTGCAAGGATGCAGGAATGAGTCCCCGCCGTGCGCTTGTGTATAGCGCTTTCGTTTGAAAAAGCCTTCGCCAGTTTGAAGATCCATTCCGGCTCGCAGGGGGCGGCGGCGATTTTTTTTAGCGGAACGGAAGCGGCCGCGTCAAACGCGCGCGAAAGAGAAACGTAGGCCTCGCTCTTGTCCGCGCTCAAATCGATTCGCGCGATGTCCGCTTTTTTTTCTATAAGTCCGCTGGAAAGCAAATGACCCGCGACCAATTCCATAAGGTTTGTGTCAGCGCAAACAAGCGAGGTCCATGCCGCGCCGTTCACTTTTATCAAAAGCGTGTGTTCCTTTAAGAGAAGGATTTCCTTTCTCTCGCTTTTTGAGTCCGAGTAAACGCGGACAATTTTTTGCTCTACAACGTTCATTCAATAACCTCCCCGCGCAAAATCGGAATGCCGTGTTCCAAAACAGGAAGGACGTATTCGACGCATTCTTTCGCCGCCTTGGGGCTTCCAGGCAAATTAATGATTAAGGTTTTGCCGCGAATGACGCTAGCGCCGCGCGAAAGCATCGACCTTGGAGTAATCGTCATGCTGTAGGCCCTGAGCGCTTCGGCGATTCCGGGCGCTTCCTTTGTGGCGGCGCGGAGGGTTGCCTCCCGCATGTTGTCGCGCGGCGAGAATCCCGTTCCGCCGGAAGTGAAAATAACGTCGGGCTTTTGGATGTCGGCGATGTGGCAGAGCGCGGAGAAAAGTCCGTCCTCGTCGTCGGAAAGGAGCGTCACGCCGCAAACTAAGTAGCCGGCCTTTTGCAAAATTTCTTTTATCAAAGGACCGCTCTTGTCCTCGCGCTCGCCGGCGGAACAGCGGTCGCTTGCAACAAGAACGGCGGCGCAAAAGCGGCGGCCTTCCAAAAGCTCAAAGTCGTCGCCCACGCTGACAACGCCGCCTTGGACAACGCTTGCAAAAACGCCTTCGGTCGGCATGATGCATTTTCCTGTCCGCTGGGTTACGTTGCAGGCGGAGTGGCATTTTTTTCCGATCTGGGTAAGCTCTAAAATCGCGCCGCCGCATTTAAATCGCGTTCCGACAGGAAAGGCCTTAAAGTCAAAGCCTTGGACCAAAAGGTTTTCGCCAAAGTCGCCCGCCTTAACGTCGGCGCCGGTCTTCTTAAAGGCCTCGACGCTTTCGTAAGACAAGAGGCTTACTTGGCGCTCGCTTCCGGCGTGCGCGTCGTTTTCCAAGCCGAAATTTTCTATCACCTTGCAAGAGCCGATGTCGGCTTTTGCCGTTCCCTTTTGTGCGCTTGCGCAAACCGCGCGGACTTTTCCTATCATAGTCATCCTCCGATTTCCGACATCAATTTGGAAACCGATTTTTGCTTTAAGTTGAGCGCGCCGGCTTTTGGCTTTGAAGCGAGCGCCTTGTAAATTTCTTCTTGGAGCGCGCCTTTGATTTGCGCCTCGTACTTTCCGCTCCTAAGAATTTTTTTTATGTCAAAAAAAGATTCGTCGCAAAGGCAGGCCTTTAACATTCCGTCGGAAGTCAAGCGAAGCCTTCCGCAAGAATCGCAAAAGGCGCGGCTCATGGGCGTTATGAGGCCTATCCGGCCTTCAAAGCCTTTAAATTGATAGAGGCGAGCGGGCGAGCGCGGAGAGGCCAAACACTCCTGGGCCTTTCCAAAAGCTTCTTCCAAAGCGCGTAAAACAAAATCGCTGGAAAGGCCCTGCATTTCGCGCGCGCAGCCGATTGGCATTAGCTCGATAAAGCGGACGTCCATCGGCTTTTCTTTTGCAAGGAGCGCGACTTTGCAAAGCTGGTCCTTGTTCCATTCAAAGGCGACGCAGTTTATTTTTACGACAAAGCCAAGCTCAAGCGCTCGATCGACGGCTTTTAAAACTTCGGCCGCGCCGTGAACTCCTGTAATTTTATAAAATGTTTCTTCGTCCACGCTGTCAAGGCTAAAGTTCACGCGATTAAGTCCAGCGGCCTTTAACGCCTCAGCGCGCTCGCAAAACAAAAGGCCGTTTGTGGTAAGGCACAATTCCTCGATGCCGGGAATCTTTGCCAACGCGGCGACAAGTTTTTCCGCGTCGCGGCGGACAAGAGGCTCGCCTCCTGTAAGGCGGATTTTTTTTAAGCCCAAGCCCGCCGTCACGTGCGCGAATTTTTCGATTTCTTCAAAAGTCAATATTTCTTTGTGGGGAACGAGAGCGACGCCCTCTTTTGGAATGCAGTAGCGGCAGCGCAAATTGCATTTGTCGGTGAGAGAAATTCTTAGGTAGTCGACAGTCCGGCCAAACGCGTCTTTCACTCGCCGCCCTCCAAAAGCATTATTTTGCCGCTAGGAATCCGCGCGCGGATTTTATTTTGCGCGGCGGAACTTTCTATTTTTTTCCACAAAGATTTTTCGACTTCCCAAGCAATCAGCGCGGGCTCTGCGCGCTCGTTGGGTTCGCAGTAAGCGATGGACGCGTCGCCCTGCGGCCGCTCTTGGATAAAGTAAACCGTATAGGAAAACGCGTCTTCTATCACACGCTTTATGTCGCAAGTAAAAACGTTTTCGGCGGCCGCGTCGTGGCCTTGCGCGCCGTCTTGGCAAAGCTCCAAATAGTGGGCGCGGAAGCCGGCGAACTTTGGGCGAGCGTGTTCTTGGTTAACAAAAACGTCAGGAGCGAGCCCCGCGCCATCTTGGTTGACCAAAACGTCGGCAGCGGCGCGAATCTTTATGCCCCAATCAAGCGCGTAGGCCGCGCCGTCGGAAAGCCACTTTAGGCGGCTTATGTTTTTGCAGCCGGAAAGGCGCGCGGCGGCAACTGTGGCAGGCCTTTCAAAAAATTCGCGCTTGTCAACAGGCCGCGAAAATTTTCCGCGCTCGACAAAGGCGATTTTTGAGCAAAGCCTAAAGGCTTCGTTTCGGTCGTGGGTGACCAAAATCGCGGGCCGTTTTTTTTCTTCCAACAGTTCCAGCAAAAGGCGCTCAAGCTCGGACTTTCTGTTGCTGTCCAAGGCTGAAAAAGGCTCGTCAAGCAAAAAGACTCTTGGCTCGGAGACTAAAAGCCGCGCGAGCGCCGCCCTCTGCCGTTCCCCGCCGGAAAGAGAGGCGGGATAAAGGTTTTCTTTTCCTGAAAGGCCAAAGCGCTTTATATATGCGGCCGCGTCAGTCCAAGCCGTTTGGGATTTTGCCGCGCAAAGAATGTTTTGCAAAAGCGTCATATTGGGGAAAAGCGCGCATTCCTGAAAAAGAAAGCCGACCCGCCGTTTTTGCGGAGCGAGGTTTATACGCTTTTTCGAATCAAAAAGAACGCGGCCGTCCAAAATTATTTTTCCCTTGTCGGGCCGCTCGATTCCCGCAATGCATTTTAGGAGCAAGGTTTTTCCGGCGCCCGACTCGCCAAGCGCGGCGAGAGTTTCGTTAGAGGCCTCAAAGTCTGCACGCAAAAAAAAGTTTCCAAGGCGTTTTTCAATATTAACGATTAGGCTCACCGCGCGCCTCCCCTGCCAGCCGCCCGCTCAGTCGCTAGGTTCATCAATAGGAGCGTCGCCGCCGAAAGCGCGAAAATTATCAAAACCCATTTTAGCGCGAGAGCCTTGTTCCCGCCCTGCATCGCGGTGTATACGGCGACGGCCATCGTCTGCGTTTTTCCGGGAAGGTTTCCGGCAACCATAATCGTCGCGCCAAACTCGCCCAACGCGCGCGCGAACGAAAGAACGACCGCAGCGGCGATTCCCGGAAGCGAGACCGGAATCATTATTCGTGTGAAAATCCAAAACTCGCCCAAACCCAAGGTTCTCGCCGCGGCGATTATCGAAGGATCGATTTGCCCAAAGGCCCCGCGCGCCGTTCTGTACATCACCGGGAACGAAACCACAGTCGCCGCGAAAACGCCTCCGCCCCAAGTAAAAAGCGGATTGATTCCAAACTTAAAAAGAAAATTTCCGACGCCGCCGTTTTTGCTAAAAAGAAGCAGCAAAAAAAAACCCACGACTGTCGGCGGAAGAACGAGCGGAAGCGAAAGAAGGGCGTCCAAAAACGGGCGCGCGCGGCGAGTCGTTCCCACCCCCCACGCGCAAAGGATTCCCAGCACAAACGTTATCAGGGTTGCGGAAAAAGCGATTTTACAAGAAATCCAAAGGGGCGAAAAATCCATCACTTGTCCGCCATTTTAAAGCCGGCCTTTTTAAAAACAGCCGCGGCTTTTTCAGAATGCAAAAAGTCGGCAAAAGCGCGCGCGGCATCCTTGTGTTCACTGGCCGCTATGATTCCAATAGGATAAATGACGGGCGGACACAAGCCTTCTGGAGCATACGCCGCCACGCGAACTTTTTGGCTTGAAGCCGCGTCGGTGGCGTAGACAATGCCGCAATCGCAAGCCTCCTCCTCCACCCAAGAAAGGGCCGTCCTAACGTCGCTTGCGAAATTCGCCTTGGCGCTGACGGAGGCCCAAATACCAAGAGACTCGCAAACGGCCTTTGCGTATTGGCCAACGGGAACGCTTTGAGGTTCGCCAACTGCGATCAATTTTACGGCGGGGCTTGCAAGCTCTTCAAACGAAGAAATCTTTTGCGCGCTTGCCTTTGGAAGAATCAGGACTACTTGGTTTTGCAAAAGATTTGTGACGAAGCCGCTTTCCATAAGATTTTTCTGGACAAGCGCGTCCATTTGCTTTTTGGCGGCCGAAACAAAAACGTCGCAAGGAGCGCCCGCCTCAATTTGCGCCTGCAGCGCGCCAGAGCCTCCGAACGAAAAGAAAAGTTCCACATTGGGATTTTCTTTTTGGTACAAATCTTTAATTTCTGCGCAAACATCGGTCAAGGAGGCGGCGGCCAAAACCGTAAGCTCCGTTTTTTTACCGGCCTTTGAGCAAGAAGCGAAAAGCGTCGCAAGGATTAATACAAGATCGAGAATGCGGCCAAAACGAGAATGGAATGCAAGACAAAAAAAGCGGCCGTCGCGAACTTCTGTCAAACCAAACAATCCCTTTTTCATTTTACGCCTCCGATCTTTTAAACGCGCCCGACTTTCCGCCGGACTTTTCCTCAAGATGAATTTCTGAGATTTCCATCGTTTTGTCAATCGCCTTGCACATATCATATATAGTTAAAAGCGCGACGCTAACGCCGGTCAAGGCTTCCATCTCGGCGCCGGTTTTGCCCGAAAGCTTCACCGAACACTCGCAGCGAATCGCTCCCCGCTCCGGGCAAAGAGTAAAGTCGACGGAGATTTTTGAAAGCAAGAGGGGGTGGCAGAGCGGAATCAAGTCCGATGTTTTTTTTGCGGCCATAATGCCAGCGATTTTTGCGGCGGCCAAGGCGTCGCCCTTTTGGACCGCGCCGCTTGCAATTGCGTCGATGACTTCCTTGCTTGCAAAAATCATTCCGCTCGCGCGCGCGAAGCGGTCGGTATCCGATTTTTGGCTTACGTCAACCATGCAAGCCTTGCCGTTTTTATCGATGTGCGTAAAGCCGTTCGTTTTTTCTTCCATACAAAAATCCTATTTTCCAAAACCGCAATTTGGGTAGACGCAATATTCGCAAGAAAGGCAAAGGCCGCCCTCCCCGTATTGCGCCAAATCTGATGGGCGAAGTTTTTCTTCCGCAAGAACACGCGGAAAAACCAAGTCAAAGACTGTCCTGCCCGCGTACATCACGCAGCCCGGAAGGCCCAAAACGGGAACGTTCCGCCCGCCGCATTGCAAGTACGAAAGCAAGAACATCGCGCCGGGAAGGACCGGAGCGCCGTAAGAAACGATTTGCGCTCCAGCCGCCTTTATCGCGCCCGGAGTCCTGTCGTCGGGATCGACGCTCATTCCGCCCGTGCACAAAACGATGTCGGCGCTTTTTGCTGACGAAAGGATCGCGGCCTTGATTTCATCCAAGTCGTCGCCGGGGAAAACTTGCCCAACAATCTCTACGTCAAATTCCAAAAGTTTTTTTTGAAGCGCGGGGCCAAAACCGTCCTTTATCAAGCCTTTTTTGATTTCGCTTCCTGTCGTGACGAGCGCGATTTTTTTATGCTTGAACGGAACGATTTTTAAAAGCGGCTCGCTTCCGGCGGTCTCTCGCGCGCGCTTCATTTTTTCTTCTTCTATCACAAGGGGAATTATTCTCGTTCCGCAAAGCTTGTCGCCCTTGTGAACTACGGTGTTTGAGTGAATCGTCGCAACCATCATTTGGCCCAGCGAGTTAAGCTCCAAAAGTTTTTGCGAATTGATTTTTAACAGGCCAAAAATTTTTGCGCTAATTTCTATCTTTCCTTCGCTGGGCTGGCTTGCGCTCATCGTTGGGGAATCAGGGCCGCCCATGCAAATGTCGCGCAAAATTTCGGCTGCCTCGTCCTCGTGCAAAAAGCCATCGCGCTTTTCCCAAACGTAAAGGTTTTCTTTTCCGACCGAAAGCAAAACGGGAACGTCTTCCTCGCGCACGACATGGCCTTTCTTAAAGACAGGCCCCTTTTTTACGCCGGGAATTATTTGCGTGATGTCGTGGCAGAGAACGTGGCCGACAGCGTCTTTAGTTTGAACAAGCTTCATCGATAATTCCTTGTAAAAAATATTTTTCCACGCAAGAAAAAATTCCATTCGCGTCGGTGGAATCCATTGTGGGAACGCCTGTTGGAACGCCGCCGCTCGCATCGTCAAGAGTGAAGTCGCTCGCAAGGCAAATCAGGTTTTCTTGATTGCAAGAAGGCCGCTCGCTCACCTCCCGCCGCAACACTTCTATTTTTGGCAGAGCAGAATCCTTTAGGCCTTCGATTATCACAAAGTCCAAGCCGGGACAGCGCGCCGTGAGTCCCTGGACTAATTCTTGGGCGGCGGCAGTCTTGGCCTTGCCATCAATTTCAGGAGCGCAGAGCATAAAGCGCTTGTCGGAAAAGACCGCTGTTCCAAGGGCTCCGGCTTCAGAAAACTTAAAGGTGTCCGTTCCCGGAGCGTCGCTAAAACTGTCGTGGCCGTCGCGCTTAACGACCGCGCATTTATAGCCCTTTGACTGGGCCTCAGAAAGCAAGGATAATACCATTCGCGTCTTTCCGCTGTTTTTAATGCCGCATACGCAAAAGACAAAGGGCTTTAGAAGAGCCAAAAAATCTTGGGGCGCGTTGACGTTGGCAAAAAGTTTTTTGGGCAAAGAAGATTTTTCCACCGCCACAAATTTTGTCGGAGCTTTTTCAAAAAGGCGCGAAAGCTTTAGATCGTCCGCCGCCATTTGCCCTTCCACAACTGGCAGGATAGACTTTTTGTAAAGCGCGCAAAGGGGCTCGGACCGACCGTCGACAAGAGGAACATAGCAGTCGTAGTCTGAACAAACGAATTCTTTTAGATAAGAAGGAATCTCTTTTGCGGCAAAAGGCATGTCAACGGCGCAAACAAAAACCAAATCGCTTTTGGCTTCGCCAAGCGCGCGGCGGATTCCTTCGAGCGGACCCTTTTCGCGCCTTTGGTCAGGCACAAAGCGCGCTTTCGCGCCGGATTTTTGGTCTTGAAGGAATTCAGGCTCCGAGCCGCAGTTTGGGCCTTGAACGCCTTCCGCTTTTCCGCAAATTAAAATTTCATCGCAATCGTCAGCTTCCGAAAACTCAGACACCAGGCGCTCTAAAAAAGTTTTTCCTTCCCAAATAAGCGCCGCCTTGTCTTTTCCCATCCGGGAACTTTTTCCGCCGCAAAGAATCGCAACCGTCACAGCGCCGCTCCCATGTTCCAAACGGCAACTTCGTCTCCCTTGCAAAGCGCCTTGCCTGCCGGAACGTCAACATAAGCGTTGCATTCAAGGAGATTGCTGATTACAGAAGCGGCGTGACTTTGGCTTGGAAGGAAAACGCTTCCGCCTTCCAAACGGGCGCGCAAAAAACGGCGGCGCTTGGAAACCTTGCCGCATTCGTCGCAAAGTTTTGCGCATACTTTTTTTGGAACAAAGGAATCGGAGCCCATCAAAACGGCGGCGGCGCGGTAAAAGTAAATGTCAAAGTTTGCCATCGCGGCGTAGGGATTTCCTGAAAGGCTTAGTATGACTTTTCCGTTCAAGACGCTGGCGGTCGTCGGCGTTCCAGGCTGAACGTTCACGCCAGTAAAAAGAGTCTTGGCTCCGATGTCGGACAAAACTTTTGGAAGGAGGTCTTTTTTTCCGACAGAGATTCCGCCCGTGGTTATCACAAAATCGGACGACTCCAAAGCGCCTTTTAGCGCGATTCTGATTTCGTCTTCGTCGTCAATAAGAATTTTGTTTTGCGCGACGGCCAAGCCCGCGGCCTTTATCGAGGCGCATAAAAGCTCGCCCACGCTGGAATAAATTTTTCCGGGAGCGAGAGGCTCCCCCGCGCGGACAAGCTCGCTCCCTGTAGCCAAAACGCTCACGCGGGCAGGAACGCGAACCCTTAAAAAAGAAATGCCCAAGCTCGCCAGAAGCGCGGTTTCAACGCGTCCGATTCTTTTTCCTTTAGGAAGAACAAGGCTCCCCTTTTTTATGTCCTCGCCTTCCGCGCAATAATTTTCAAAGCGGCGGACGCTGTCATAGACCAAAACTTTTTCTTGGCCGTAGTCGGTGTCTTCTTGCATGACAACCGCGTCAAAGCCTTGCGGAACCGGGGAGCCCGTCATAACGCGGACGGCGGATTTTTTCTTGCAGGGAATTTCCCTCCAATCGCCGGCGCAAAGCTCTCCCGCGACGCAAAGCTCAACAGGATTTTCCTTGCTCGCTCCCGCAACATCTTCGGCGCGGACGGCGTATCCATCCATCGCGGATTTTGCGAACGGCGGAACGTTCATCGGAGCGAAAACGTCTTCAAAAAGAATCCGCCCCAACGCGTCGCAAAGCGCGACTTCCTCAAAAGCCGCGCCTGCCGTTCCGCCGCCAAGAGGCGAAAGATTTTTTTCTAGAATGGAAACCGCCTCTTCAATTTCCATCGCTAGATTTTCTCCAAGCGGACGGCGCAAACTTTAAATTCCGGAATGCGCGCAAAGTCATCGAGCGCGGCGTTGGTAAGCGCGTTGACCGGCGAATCGGCGAAATGGAAGGGCATCCAAGTTTCGCCCTCGGACACCTTGCGGCCCACGCGCGCGGTCGCGGTAATCGAGCCGCGGCGGCTAGAAACGCGAACCTTCTCGCCGTTCTTAAAGCCTAGCCTTTCCGCGTCCTTGTAGTTCACTTCGACAAAGCCCTCGCCGGCGATTTCGTTAAGGCCTGGCGCGCGGCTGGTCATCGCCGCGGCGTTGTACTGGTAGAGTATTCGTCCTGTCGTAAGGAAGAAGGGATATTCGTTGTCAGGAAGTTCGGCCGCCGGCTTGTAGGCTGCCGGGTAAAGCAAGGCCTTTCCGCGGACGGGCTTTCCGACGTGCATGATCGGAGTGCCGAGGCTTTCTTTGTCCTTGCAGGGCCATTGGAGGCTTTGCCCCGCGTCAAGGCGCTGGTAAGAAACGCCGGCCATGCTCGGAGTGAGCGAAGCGATCTCGTCCATAATTTGAGACGCGGCAAGACGCGGCTGCTTGTAGCCCATCGCGTTCATAAGGTCGATCAAAATGTCGGTGTCAAGCCGCGCTTCGCCGGGAGCGTCGACGGCCTTTCTTATGCGCTGGACGCGGCGCTCGGTGTTGGTGAAGGTTCCTTCTTTTTCGGCGTAGCTTGTCGCAGGCAGAACCACGTCGGCATACTGGGCGGTCTTTGTAAGGAACAAGTCTTGGACCACAAAAAATTCAAGGCTCTCAAGCGCCTTAATGATATGCGCCGTGTCCGGATCGGAGACGACAGGGTCTTCGCCGCAAATGTAAAGGCCCTTTATGTCGCCCTTTATCGCGGCCGGAAAAACTTCAGTCGCCTTTAGGCCGGGCTTGGCGCTAAGCGGAACGCCCCAAGCCTTTTCAAATTTTTGGCGGACCTCGTCGTTGTCAACCTTTTGATAGCCGGTGTAGTCTGTCGGCTGCGCTCCCATGTCGCACGCGCCCTGAACGTTGTTCTGGCCGCGAAGGGGGTTTACGCCGCAGCCGCTTTTTCCAAGCTTTCCGCAAAGGAGCGCCATGTTGGACATGCTCATTACGCCTTCGGTTCCGCTTGAATGTTCGGTGACTCCAAGGCAGTAAATGATCGGCGCCTTTTTGGCCGCGGCGTACATTCTGGCAGCCTCGCGCAATTTGTCGGGATCAATGTGGCAAATCTCGCCGACCTTTTCGGGCGCGTATTCTTTGACAAGCTTTTTAATTTCTTCAAAGCCTTCGGTGAATTCATCGATGTAGTTTTGGTCAATGAGCTTTTCTTCTATCATGACGTTCATCATGCCGTTGGCAAAGGCCACGTTCGTTCCGGGACGCAGTTTTAAGTGAATGTCGGCTTTTGAGGCAAGGCCTATGTCGCGCGGATCCACGACGATAAGGCGCGTACCCTTTTCGACCGCCTGGCGGATTTGCATTCCGACAACCGGGTGCGCTTCCTCGGGGTTGGAGCCGACCAGCATTATGCAGTCAACGTCGTGGGTGATGTCGTAAATAGGGTTTGTCATCGCGCCGCTTCCCAAAGTTTTGGCAAGGCCGGCGACGGTGGCCGAATGGCAAACGCGCGCGCAGTTGTCGGTGTTGTTCGTTCCAAAGCAAGTCCTGACCATTTTTTGAACAAGGTAAATGTCCTCGTTGGCGCTTCTGGAACAGGCAAAGCCCGCAAGCGAGTCTCCGCCGTACTTTTCTTTTAGCTCAAGGAATTTTTTTGCCGTGTAAGAAATCGCTTCGTCCCAAGAGGCTTCCTCAAATTTACCGGTCGCCTTGTTCTTGATGAGCGGCTTTGTCAAACGGTCGGCGGAATGGACAAAGTCAAAGCTTCCGCTTCTGCCCTTTACGCACAAAAGGCCGTGGTTTGAAGGCCCGTCCGCCGCCTCGACGTTGACGATTTTATTGTCCTTTACGACAAGGTAGAACTGGCAGCCCGTCGCGCAGTGGGGGCAAGTCGTCAAAACTTTTTTTGTCTCCCACGCGCGGTAGTTTTTCTGCCGCTTTAGGGTGAGCGCGCCGGTGGGACAGGCGGCCGCGCAGTTTCCGCACGACTCGCAGCTTGTCTCCTTCCAGTTTTGGCCAAAGGGCGACTCCACTAAATGGAAGACGCCTGTGCGGCCGCTTTTAAGGGCGTGGTTGGCCGCCGCCTTGTTGCAAACGCTAATGCAGGCTTGGCAATGGACGCACTTTGTGGGGTCGTAGGCGATGTAGGGATTCGAGTCTTGTACCGGGTATTTTCCGGCAAGCTTTGTGCGCGATCCGTGGTAGCCGCTTTCGGTCACTTGGTACTTGTTGCACAAAAATTGCAGGCGGCAGACTCCGTTTTGGGAACAGTTGAGGCAGTCGACGACGTGATTTGAAAGAATCAGTTTTAGCATTTCCTTTCTGTATAAAGAAAGGCGTTCGGACTCAGTCTTTATCACGGCTCCTTCGGTGACAGGAGTTTTGCAAGAAGCTATCAAATGGTCGAGGCCTTCGACTTCGACCATGCAAATGCGGCAAGAGCCAATTTGGTTGATTTCTTTTAAGTAGCAAAGAGTCGGTATTTCAATTCCGTTTTGGCGGGCGGCTTCCAAAATCGTCGCGCCGTCTTGGACCGTTATTTTTTTTCCGTCAATCGTGCAGTTGATCATTCGCCTTTACCTCCCACCATGCAGCCGCAGCCGTAATGGTCGCAGCGCAAACAACGGCCCGCCTCGCGCTTGCCCTCCTCTTCCACCATGGGAATTTCTACATGGGCAAAATCGCAAACGCGCTCAAAGGGGTCCCGCTCCTCAATCATCGCGCGTCCTGTGGGAACGCAATTGTTTGGAAGCGCTCCGGGAATTTTAATGTCGCATTCAACCTTGTGATGGTAGCCAAGGTATTCGTCGATGTTGTAGGCGGCAACTTGTCCCGCGGCGATGGCGTTTATTGCGGTCGATGGTCCTGTGACGCAGTCTCCGCCGGAAAAAACTCCGTCCATATTCTGAACTTGGCAGGCTTCGTCCGCGAGGATTCTTCCCCGCTCCACAGGAACGCCGGCCTTTTCAAACGACTCGGAATCGCTTCGCTGGCCGACGCCCAAAATCAAGACGTCGCACACAAACCTGTAGGGATAGGCGCTCGAGTGTTCGGTCGTCATCATGCCGTTTTTGTCGTAAGGGCCGACGATTTGCGGTTGAAGCCAGACCGCTTGGGCAAGGCCCGTTTCCTTGTTCGCTTCGATATGCAAGAAACTTAGGAGCGTTCTGAAGCGGACTCCCTCTTGCATAGCGCTCCGTATTTCGCTTGGAAGAGCGGTCATGTCGTCGCGCTTTCTTGTAAAGACGTGGATTGTCGCGGCGTTTAAGCGCGCGGCGGTTCGGGCCGCGTCCATAGCGACGTTTCCGCCACCGATCAAGACGACCCGCTTTCCTTTTAAATCCATCGGTTCGCCCTTGGCGACGTTTTGCAAAAAGTCAGCGGCCGGAATAACGTTTGGGAGGTCGGCGTTCTCGATTGGCATTCTGTTTCCAAGCTGCGCGCCGATTCCAAGGTAAACCGCGTCGTAATTTTTCTTCAATTCCTCAAAGGTGATGTCGCGGCCGACTTTCGTTCCGCATTTAATCTCGATGTCGCCGGCTTTGACCAAAACTTCAATGTCGTCGTCAAGCTTTTCTTTTGGCAAGCGGTATTCGGGGATTCCGTAGCGGAGCATTCCGCCAAGCTTTTGGTGTTCCTCAAAGACGACAGCCTTGTGGCCCATAAGCGCAAGGTAGTAGGCGCAAGTAAGGCCTGAAGGACCTCCTCCGACTATCGCGATTTTTTTGCCAGTCTTTACGTTCGCTTTTGGGGGAACGACTTCCCGCGCGTTTACTTGGTCGACGGCGAATTTTTTTAGGCCGCGAATGTTTATCGGCTCGTCGATTATCGAGCGGCGGCACTTGTTCTCGCAAGGGTGCTCGCACACCATAGCGCAAGCCGTCGGAAAGGGATTTTTGTCGCGGATAAGGTTTATCGCGTCGGCGTAGCGGCCTTCTTTTATGAGCGCCACGTAGCCCGGAACGTTGACGTGCGCGGGGCAAAGGGTCACGCAGGGAATCGTCTGGACGAACGACTCGACGCAGCGGCGGCTGTTGATGTGGCTTTGGTATTCGTCCTCAAATTCCGCCATGCTGTCCAAAACCATGTTGGCCGCGACAACGCCCACCGCGCAGTCGGAAGTTTGCGCGATCATAAGGCAGAGGCGCTTCATTTTGTCAAGAATTTCTTGCGAGCCTTCGCCCTTTAGTATCAAAGAAAAAAGTCCGTCAACCTCGGCAAGACCGTCGCGGCAGGGAACGCATTTTCCGCACGATTGGTTCATCGACATTTGCAAAAGGGAGCGGTAAAGGACAAGAGGACACATTCCCGGCGGATAAGAAGTGATTCGCGTCTTAAATTTGTTCAGCACGACGCTCATGCGGGAATTCATGTTTCCCTTTTTAGCAAGTTTACGCATAATGTTTCTATTATATCACATTTTTTGCAAAAAATAAAGTTCTTTTGCCGGAGGAACGCCTTGCAATGCGCGCGGCGGCAGGTTATAATAGTAATGTTAGGAGGCAGCGCCATGAACAAAATTTTTGAGATTTTCAAACAGACAAAAATAATTCCCGTAATCACAATCGAAGACGAAAAGAACGCCGTCCCCCTGGCCAACGCGCTTTTAAAGGGCGGAATAAGAATCGCCGAAATCACTTACCGCACCGACGCGGCTCCAAAAGCGATCAGCGAGCTTAGCGCTCATTGCCCCGACATTTTGGCGGGCGCTGGAACGGTGACAAGCGTCGCCCAAGCGCAAGAAGCGATCGCGTGCGGCGCAAAGTTCATCGTAATGCCTGGCTTTGACAAAGAGATTGTCGAATACTGCAAAAGCCGCGACATTGCGGTCGTTCCGGGAGTGGCGACGCCGACGGAAATTTCCGCGGCCATACAATTGGGCTTGGAAGTCTTAAAGCTTTTTCCGGCGGAATTGCTTGGCGGAACGGATTTCTTGGACGCAATGGCCGGCCCCTTCCCCAAAACTAAATTCATCCCCACCGGCGGAATCACCGCGGAAAACGCCGCCGCCTATTTGGCAAAACAAAACGTCTTGGCGGTTGGCGGCTCGTGGATTGTAAAAAAGGAATTTATCAGCGGCCAAAAGTGGGACATCATCACCGCCGAAGCGGAGAAGGCCCTGCTTATGCTCCATGAAAATCGATAAGAGTTGAGACTTTTGCGGGTGCCAAGACTTTTTGGAAGTTCAAGTCGGGAAGGCCGATGATTCCAAAGTAGTCGGTTACGATTCCGCCGCCCTGCTCTATTACGTTCCTGGCCGCGGCAAGCGTTCCGCCCGTGGCGATTAAATCGTCAATTACCAAGTAATTTTTTCCGCGCTCGATGTCGGCCTTGTGGGCTTCGATTTCGGCGGTTCCGTATTCAAGGGCGTACTTGCAAGAGTATGTGTCTCCGGGAAGCTTTCCCTTTTTGCGAATGAGAATTTGGGGAATTGAAAGGCGCTCGGCAAAAGGAGCGCTGAACAAAAATCCGCGCGACTCGACAGTGGCGACGGCGTCAATCTTTGAGTCCTTGTAAAGCTCGACCATCTTGTCGATGCAGAACTTAAAGACATCGGGCTTTGTCAAAATGCTTGTGATGTCGTAAAAAAGAATTCCGGGCTTGGGAAAGTCCGGCACGCGCCTAATGGCCTTGTCCAAAAATTCAATTTCGCTTGCGTTCATAAAAAACATAGTAGCAAAAAAACGCGCTCTTGTCTATTGCGCGACGGCCAAAGATGGTTTATAATCAAAGAATGTTCCAGCAGAACAAGTGTTTGGCCGAAGGCTGCAAAAAAACGTCTCTTTCCGTCTTTAACTACTACGGCGAGATTGCCGAGGGCGAAAACTATTGCGTGGACCATTTTCCAGACCAGCAAAAAATCAAGGACGACATTTACAATTACATAAACCAGCGGCAAAAAATCGTCGGTCTCAACGCCAGCGGAATCACTTTTGAGAACATCGACCTTACCGACAAACGCTTTTACGGCTGCAACTTTCAAAACTGCCGCTTTGTCAACATTCACTCTACAAAATTCCGCTCAAGAATGAGTTTCTTTGACCATTCGATTTTTTCGGACTGCGCTATGCTGGAAAGCAACATGCAGTTCTGCTCTTTTGGCGGCTGCATTTTCTCCCACATCCTTCTTACGGGAAGCGACATGATCCACGACAACTTTTGCGGAATCCAAGCCTACCAGTCTTCCTTTGACGACTCGGACTTGTACAACTCCCGCTTTATCGGCGCCAAATTGGTTGACACTTCCTTCCGCAACTGCAACATCAAGAACACGATGTTCTTTAATATCGAAAAACAAAACCTTTTGTTCAAGTCGTCCAACCTTCGCGAAGCGATCTTTGACGAGCGCGGAAGCGAAATGTTCCTAAAGGACTCGATGTGAGGCGCGGATGAAAATTTATTTTCACTTGAACTTGGAAGGATTTTCAAACTGCTACGTAATCGTAAACGAAATGTCGCGAGAGGCCATAATCATTGACCCGGGCCAAATCACCACAGAAATAATCAACCACATCGAGATCGGCGGCTACAAGCTGACAGGCGTTTTGATTTCGCACAACCACGGAAGCCACGTGGCCGGCTTGTCCACTTTAAGAAAAATCTACGAGCCCCAAGTATACGCAGCCGACTGGGAAGTCGCCGGAAACGACACCAACGTTCTTAAGGACGACGGCGTGATTCAAGTCGCGGGTATTGACGTTGAATACTTTTCGCTTCCCGGCCACACAAACGATTCGATGGTTTACAAAATCGGAAACGTTTTGTTTACGGGCGACTCCCTCAGCGCCTGCCGAATCGGTTCCACCAACTCAAAATTTTCCGAACGCACTTTGGTAAAAAACATAAAGCAAAAAATTCTTTCGCAAACCGACGACACGGTCATTATGCCCGGCCACGGCCCGCCGACGACTGTTGGCGTGGAGCGCGAGTTCAACCCAAAACTCTCTCAAGCATAAAATGGACTTTAACGCGATAAAACTTAACCCTTCTCAGGAACTAAAACTGCTAAAGGCCCGCGCCGCCTTGTTTGGAAGCGGACAGCCCTTGTCGTTGGACAAGCAAAGCGGCCGCGTCCGCCAAAAGTTTTTGGCAGGGCATCCGATTTTTTTGCAGCCCCTTTTGTGCCTTGCGCCGAATGACTTTGACAAAGAGGAATTTTTGTCCATCCAAAAATTTGAGATTCACTCGCCCAAAGGAGCGGCCGCCGGCCTGCCAACATGTTTTTGGGCGCGGATAACGACAAAGGCGCGGGCCTTGTCCCTGCCCATTCCTTTTGCGCTTGACCATACGTTGGCAAAAGATTTTAGCTTGGAAAAAATTTTCGCGCTCGCCGCGGGCCTTGCAGACAGCGCAAATCGCGCCGGCGCCGCGGAGACATGCGTTTTTGACGGCCTGGATTTTTTGTTTTGCCCCAGTTCCTTTAAGCTTTGCCGCGTTCAAACGACAAAAAACGAATGGCGCCTTTACGACGACGTTTGGAAAAAATTAAAGATTTAGCCTCTTTTTGCCGATATTCTAAGGGAAGAACTTTAAACTAAAGAATAGGCGGCAAGGCTTATGAAATTGAATAAAATCTTATTTTTCGCGGCGGTTTTGACGGCCGGAGCGTATTTAAGCGCGACTCCCTCTTTTAGCGGAGCGATAGGCGGAAGCGCAGGTGGAGATCTAAACGTTCCCCTTAACGGAGACAAGGCGCAGGGAACGATTCCCTTGGCGGCGTACGCTGCGGCCCAGGCCAACATCACGGATTGGGCAATCGCGCGCGGCGAGATCGCGGCTTGGGCTTCAAACCTTGCCTTTAACGACATTTTCGCCGACAGCGACGCCAACGTCCGCCTCAACGAACTTTCGTTTGTGTTGCAAAGAAGAGCCTTTACGGCCACGAACTATTTTTCCGTTTTCTTGGGAGCCTACGAGCCGATCGGAAGCGACGCCTTTTTGATGAGGCACTTTGGCGTTGAGCCCATCAGCTCGCGCCTTACAAAATCATACACAAGCTTGGTCGGAAGCCCGTTAAACGACACAAAGGGAGCCGGTTTGTCTTATGTAGTGAACTTTGACAAGGCGCCCATCGCCACAGGCGTGTCCTTCTATTTTAGCAAGAACAAGGACAACGACTGGGCCATCAATTTGGACGGCCGCTTTGCCTTGGCCACAAACCTTGTGACGCTTGACTTTGTGTTCGGCGTCGGCTCTCCCCTTCAGGACACTTACAAAAACCAAGACGTAGTTTTAGTGATCGACACAATCACATTGCACGGCGGAATCAACTTTTTGGCGGGAAGCAAATACACTCACGGCCTCTTGATCCAGGCGGGCTTGGAAGACGTTGTTGTAAAAGGAAACAACGGAAGCGGCTTTAACGGAGACGAGATTAGATTCTTGTTCGAGCCCCGCCTTAAGTTCAACACCTTTAGCTTTACCCTCACCGCCTACTCCTTTAGCGAAAAAAGCGTAAAGGAACTCGCTTACTTAAGGGACCCCATCGGCGCGGGCTTTACTTTTTACAAAGACGACATCGAAGGAAAGCGCGGAGACATCTGCCTTGGAATCCACAGCGTCTTTTCTGTAAAAGGAATTACATTCGGCGACATCGCGCAAGCAAAAGACTTGAGCAAGGCGATTTACAACGCTTACGTAACTCCGTACGCGGAAATCCCGCTTAGCGGAATCGCAAGCATCGAGACGATAGCGCAAATCGGCGTTCTAGACATAACGGGAAGCCCGTCGCTAAACTTCTCGCTCACCATCGGCGCGAAGAGAGTATTCTAAAAAAAAAGCCCGCGATTGCGGGCTTTTTTTTTAGCGCTTTAGATTTGCCAAGAAGCCAGGCGCTTGCAAGCTTCCTCAACGTCGGCGCGATGGCCAAAGGCCGAAATGCGAATGAAGGATTCGCCGGCGGGGCCAAAACCAGCGCCGGGCGTTGTTACGACCTGGCATTCGTTCAAAATCCTGTCAAAGATGTCCCAGCTTTTCTTTCCGGGGAACTGAACCCACAAGTACGGCGAGTTTCCCGTCCAGAACACGTTGACGCCGGCGGCCTTGAAGTTGTCGCCCTCCACCGCTTTCTTTATGACGCGAGCGTTGTCCAAATAGTAGTCGATGACGGACTTCATTTCCTTAAGCCCCTCCTCGCTTACCGCGGCAAGGGCTCCAGCCTGCGCGATGTTTGACGCTCCGTTAAAGAGCGTTGTCATTACGCGGTTCCAGTCGCGGTTGACAGACGTTCCATCCTCAAACAAAAGCTCGTTGGGAACGACGCTCCATCCGCAGCGGACGCCGGTAAAGCCCGCGGGCTTTGAGAAGGAGTTGATTTCTATCGCGCACTTTTTGGCGCCGGGGATTTCGTAAATAGTTTTGGGGAGCGAAGGGTCGCGGATGAACTCTCGGTAGGCCGCGTCAAAAATTATTATGCAGCCGTTTGCAAGCGCGAAGTCCACAAGTTTTTTCAACTCCTCTTTTGTGGAGACGGCGCCAGTCGGATTGTTGGGCGAGCAAAAGTAAATCAATGTGTTGGGCTTTACCTTGCTCAAGTCCGGGAAAAAGTTGTTCTCCGGATTGCACGGAAGGTATGTCACGCCCGCGTAGCCCGAACCGTTGTTGGCGCCGGCCGCTCCGATGATGACAGATCCGTCAACATAAACCGGATAGCTGGGGTCTTGCACGGCGATCGGAACGTCGCGGCCAAAAAGAGTTTGAATGCGCGCGATGTCGCACTTGGCTCCGTCCGAAATGAAGACTTCGCTTGCGTCGGCCATTCCAGGATAAAAAACCTTGGCGATTTTTTCGCGAAGCTCGGCGTTGCCCTGCTCGTCTCCGTAGCCTGAATAGCCGGCCGCGGTTCCAAGTCCAAGCGAATAGTCGCTCATCGCTTTTGCGATGTGGGGAGTCAAGGGCTCGGTCGTGTTTCCGATTCCGAGGCTGATGATTTTAGCGGCCGGATTTTTGGCCTGATATTCCTTGCGTCGGCGGGCGACTTCCGGAAAGAGGTAACCCGCGGTCAAATTGGCAAAACCTGTGTTTCTTTTAATCATAATGACGCAAGTTTAGCGAAAATTTACGGCGTGGTCAATTGCAATGGCGCTAGATCTTGCACTGGGACAAAGCAAGCCAGCCGGCGCGGGTAAATTCCATCACGTCGGAAATGTAGGCCGCGGCTTGTTTTTTTGTCATTTTGTGAAGAATGATGTCGCAAAAGGCGTTTATGACCGTCGAGGCCATAAAATGAACGGTCATGGAAGAAACTTTTTTTGCGGCAAAGCCCTGCTTTCGCATCCATTTGAAAGTATCCTCGCAATTTTTTGTATACAGCTCGCAAATGGTTTCCTGAAAGCGCTCGTGGGCGCTTCCGCCGGCTTTTGTAAGCAAAAGCGTAAAGGCGTCAAAATTTTCGAACATATAGTCCAAAAAATCAAAGGTCATTTTTGTCTCAAAATCAATGTGTTTCTGCATGTGGGGAGAGTCAAAGCCGGCGTGGGTCTTGGAATCCGCGAACATGACGACTTTTTTGGTCGCCTCCACCGCGTCGTCGACAAGGGCGCAAAAAAAGGCGTCTTTGTCCTTAAAGTGGCGGTACATAGCGCCCGTAGTGACCCCGGCGTTGGCGGCAATTGTCCTTAGCGAAGCGCCGGCAAAGCCTTTTTGGAGAAATTCTTTTTTAGCGCTTTCCAAAAGCGTTTTCTTTGTTTCTATTGAGGAATCCGCCATGGATTTAGTTTGCCCCAAAATCCAAAAAAAGTCAAGAAAAAAAGATAACATTGTTATCAAAACCTATTGACAGATAACGCTGTTATCACTAAGATAACAGCGTTATCGAAAATGATAACGGTGTTATCTAATATCAGGAGACAAAAGAGTTATGAAAGTTTCAAGCATAAACAAGTTTTTTGAAAAAGTCGGAGCCTGGCAGTTGCGCTTTAGATGGCCGATTTTGGCCGCTTTGCTGGCGGTGTCGGCCCTTTGCCTTGCGGGCCTTCCAAAGTTCAAGATGGCAAGCGACGACGAAGCCTGGTTTGAGAATTGGGAGCAAATCAAGGTAGAGTCCGACCAGTTCAAGGAGATTTTTGGAAGCGACGACGCGATTATGGTTATGGTCCGCGCGGACGACGTTTTTAAGCCGGAAGTATTGCAAGGAATCGAGCGGCTTGGAAAGCGGCTTGAACAGGAAGTCCCATACGCCGACGAAGTCACGTCGCTCATGACGGCGGAAATTCCTATCGGAACGGAAGACAGCATCGAAATAAAAAATCCGTTTGAGAGCGGAATCCCCTCCGACCCTACCGAGCTTGAAGCCAAGAAACAGTTCATCCTTAGCCGCGAGTCTCTTTGCGACAACCTTGTTTCCGCCGACGCAAAGGAAACATGGGTCATTCTTTCTTTGGAAAACTACGAGGGCGGAATGGAGTTCGCCGCCGAAGGAATCGCCCGCTACGCGCAAAAAGTGATTCTTGACGAAGCCCAAAAAGCGAACGGCGCCTACGAGCTAAAGCCGATGGGAATGTCCTACAGCGAAATGGAAGAAAACGACGTTATCGAGACAGAGACAAAAATCCGCGTTTTAAGCGGCTTTGTCGTGATGATTCTTTGCCTTTTGCTTTTTGTCCGCTCGCTGCGCGGAGTAATCGTTCCGCTTTTGGCGACCACAGTAGGAATCGGATCAGTCTTGGGCCTTAGCGCGCATTTGGGAATCGTCGCCGACTCAAACATGGTCACGCTTCCGATTTTGCTGGGAATGGCTCTCTCGGTCGGATATTCCGTTCACTATGTAAACTCATTTAGAATGCACTTTAGACGCACGGGCTTGCGCAAAGCGTCTGTCGTCAAGGCGGTGGAAGAAACAGGCTGGCCGATTTTGTTTACAGTCATAACGACGATGGCTTCGCTCGTTTCGTTTTTGTTCGCGGGAATCGAGCCGATCCGCTGGATGGGAGGCGCGTCAACAGCGATTGTTTTTGCCGTTTACCTTTACGTAATTTTGCTGATTCCGATTTTGATGAGCTTTGGAAAGGACGGAAAAGCGCAAGAAGGCGCGGCGCAAAAAACCGGCGCCACAAAGGCCGACCTTGCCTTTGAAAACTTTGGAAAGCTTGTAGAAAAAAGAAAGAAGCTTGTGGCCGTTCTTTCCTTCGCGGCGGTTCTCGCGCTTGTTCCGGGACTTTTTAGAATCACAGTCAACATGGACTACATCGAGATGATGGGAAGAAAGATCCCTTACGTCGCGCGCATTTTGGACACGCTCTCCGGCCCCTTGGGAAGCCTTTACAGCTACGACGTCATGATTCGCGTTGACGATCCGGACGCTTTTAAGGAAGCGGAAAACTTCAAGAAATTGGAAGAGTTGGAAAGCGCGCTGGGAAAACTAAAGCTGACTAAAATTTCCGGAACAAAGCCCCGCGTCACAAGCGGTTGCCAAATGATGAAGGAAATTAACCGAATGTTCAACAACGACCAAAAGGAATTTTACGCGATTCCCGACGACGACGCGGTTGTCGCGCAAAACTTGGTATTTTACGCGCCCAACTTTGACGACTGGTTTGACATAGAAGGCGACGACTACGGAACGACCCGCGTTCACGTGGAGCTTTTGGGATACGACGCGAACATTATAGTTGAGGACATAAACGCCGCCAAGGCAAAAGCGGCCCAGCTTTTCCCGGACGCGAAGATCAGCATCGTGGGCGAGGTTGTCGAATACGCCGAGATGAACCACAAACTTGTAAGCGCCGAGCTAAAATCCTTTTCGTTCTCGCTTGTGGTGATCGCGGTCCTTTTGATTTTGGCCTTCTCCAGCGCTAAGACAGGCCTTATAGGAATGATTCCGAATTTGGCGCCGGTAATCGTGGTTGGCGGCGTCATGGGCTATGTAGGCTATTCGCTTGACATGCTTACGATGACAATCATGCCTATGATTTTGGGAATCGCGGTTGACGACACGATTCACTTTATCAACCACATAAAGTACCACTACGAGCTTACGGGAGACTACGCCAAGTCTGTCGCCGCTTCCTTCCGCGAAATCGGAAAGACGATGGGAATGACGACATTCATTTTGTGCGCGATGTTCCTTATGTACACCTTTAGTCCGATGGGCTGCCTCTTTAGGGTCGGCCTTTTGGCGATGATAGGTTTGGCTTCGGCGCTGGTGGCGGACTACACTCTTACGCCCGCTCTTATACTTTTGACAAAACCATTTTCCGCGCGCGACCGCGGAAACAAATAAACAGGAGGAATGTATGAAAAGATTTAGAACTGTGGCGGCTGCGGCCGTCCTTGCAATGACGGGCTTTGCGGCCTTTGCCCAAAACTTGACCGGCTACGACATCGCCAAGCGCGGCGACGAAGTTGACGAAGGAAAGACTTGCTCTTACACGGCGACGCTGACGCTTAAAAGCAAAAAGGGAGCGGTAAGGACGCGCGAGATTATGTGCCGCAACAAAGATTACGGAGACGTAAAGAAAAGCGTCGTGGTCTTTGTCGTTCCCAAGGACGTAGAGGGCGTCGCCTACCTTTCGTTTGACTATCCAGACAAGGCGGACGGAACCAAGCCCGACGGAGACAGCTGGCTTTTCATGCCCGCGATGAAAAAGACGCGCCGCATCGCCGGAAGCGGAAAAGACGACGACTTTATGGGAACGGACTTTACCTACGCCGACATGGGTGACCGCGGCCTGACTAAAGACGACTTTAATCTTTTGGGCGAAGACACCGTTGACGGAAATCCTTGCTGGAAAGTGGAACTGATTGCAAAAGACAAGAGCGAAAAAACGCAACGAAGAATTCTTTGGTACAGAAAAGACAATTACAAGGTCATCAAGGGAGAGTACTACGACAGGCAAAACGAGCTTGCAAGAATCCTCACTACTTCCGACACGACAAAAATCGACGGCATTTGGACTACGCAAAAAATGTTCATGCAAAACGTAAAAAGCGGCCACTCCACTTTGCTCGAAATGAAAAACGTCCGCTACAACTTGCCTCTTGACGACAAGATGTTCACCGTAAGCGCTATCGAGCGAGGAAGCGTAAGATGAAAAAAATCTCCGCCGTCATTGTGACGGCCGCCGCGCTCGCGCTTGGATTGCCAGTCGCGCCGCGTCTTGCATGGGCCGTCGACTTTTCACCATCAGGCAAAATCCAAGGCTTTGCGGGAGTTGGACTAGGCTTTGACAAAAAGAACGCGGGCGACTTTCTTTTGGGAAACCTGCGCCTTGACGGCTCTTTAAAAATGTACGAGGGCGACTGCTCGGCCTTTATCGACGGCTTTTTGATGGGAGACGCGATCGGCTCGCAGTCGTCCTTCCAGGCGGCGGACTTTGTTTCCGACAACGGAGCCTTCCGCCTGCGCCTAAAGGAAGCTTGGATGGACTACGACGGCGGCTTTTGGGCCTTGCGAATCGGAAGGCAATCGACCGCTTGGGGAAAGGCGGACGGCTTGCAAGTTGCCGACGTTCTTTGTCCAAAGGACGAGAACACGCTTCTCGCGCGCGAGTACGCCGACAGCCGCCTGAGCGTTGACGCGGCGCGCCTTACGTTCAAAAACGACGCCTTTGTTTTTGACGCGTACTGGATTCCATTCTTTGCGCCAAGCGCCCTGCCCCTCGCCGAAAAGAATCCGCTCAAAAGAGTGATGATTCCAAAAAGCGCGAATATGGGCGGGACCGCAATCCCAATCGCGCAAGTGACAAAAAGCAATTTTGACCTTCCTGGTCTTTCGCTAGAAAACAGCGAATTCGCCGCGCGGCTTGCGGCCTTCTTTCCATTCGCGGATTTTTCGCTCTACGGCTTTTACGGCTTTGACCGCGAGCCTTGCCTTACCTACAGCCTTCTTTTGGACGGCGGCGGAAATCCGCAGGCGCTTTCGGTCAACGGCTCTTACAAGCGAATGCTGATGATTGGAGCGGACGCCGCGATTCCGATAAAGGAAGTCGTTCTTAGGCTTGAAGCCGCAGTC
Organism: Treponema sp.; assembly: GCA_016290995.1. Classification (GTDB taxonomy): domain Bacteria; phylum Spirochaetota; class Spirochaetia; order Treponematales; family Treponemataceae; genus Treponema_D. The sequence goes on from JAEEVR010000002.1 coordinate 167,791, forward strand.
TTTCCGCGAAGGACTTTCGCCGCGAGCTCCAAGGAGCAGCTTATGGGCGCAGAAAAGTTCCGCGACAAAAACCAGCTTGTGGCGCTCGCGGGCTTTGACTGGACTCCAAGCGGCTGGACCATCACCGGCCAATATTATTTGGACGCGCTTCTTGACGGTTCCAGCCACTTGGACCGCGACTCTTACAGGCACCAAACAAGCCTAAGCGTTTCAAAGGCCTTTTTCCAGGAAACGCTTGACCTTTCGCTTGCCTGGCTTTTTGGCCTGAACGATTTTGACAGCATGATAA
>JAEEVR010000039.1 GCA_016290995.1 Treponema sp.
CGGTTTTGAATTCTTGGTTGTCTTTTAAAAACTGAATGTACTTTCGGATTTTTTTTATCAATTTTTTTGTGGAATAATTGTGCGTAAGGCTTATGTCTTCCACCATTCCGTGGAACGAAAGGTTGTCGCTGATTATCGCTCCGCCCTGCGCCAAATTGTTTTTGTAATGTTCAAAAAATTTTATGTACTGCGCTTTTGGCCCGTCGATAAAAATCAAGTCAAACTTTTCTTCAAAGCTGAACGTGGCCGCGTCGCCCAAAAAGCAAGTCACGCGGTCCATCAAATTTTCGTCGTGAAAATTTTGCACGGCCTGATGGTAGCGGTCGATGTCCGCCTCTATCGTAAACACTTGAACGTCCGGCGACGCGAGCGCGAATTTTGTGGCCGAGTATCCGATCCCCGTTCCGATTTCCAAAACGCGACGGACCTTGTTTTGCTTGATGTAATTTAAAATGAATTCCATTCCGCTGTCCTGCATTATAGGAACGGCGTTGTCAGCGGCAGCCTGCTTGATTTGAGCGACGATGTCTGTTGTGTTTAAAGTTGCGGAACTTGTGGACATGAGAGCATGTTAGCGCAAATTTTTGGCTTATGCCATAGCGCGCCAGGCAAACAAAAAATCTTTCCACGCTCTCCGTTGCTTTCTTACGAATCTTTTGATATAATGCGCCAATTGCAAAGGAGAGAATCTATGAATGACGAAAACTCTGTTCCAGATTTTTCAAGCCTTACGCCGCTGACAAAAGACAAGTTGAATAAATTTGTGAACTGCGCGGCAAACGGTTTTCTTGGCTACTCACATTCTGACTGGAGCATGGGCGGAAATGCAAGCGAAGAAAAACTGCGCCGGTTTTGGAACGCAATCTTATTGTCGCAGACAAAAAAAACGCATATTCTTGCGGATTCCCCGGACGTTCGCGGAATTTTGATTGCGTCAAAAACGGCGGACTCAGGAACAAAAACGCTATCTTTTTTGATGAACGGCGGACTCAAATTTTTTTCTTGCATTCCACGCCTGCTTAGCTATGAATCATATGCTGGTAAAATTCGTTCAAAGCACGCGGGCAAAGACACTTGGTATATTTTTACCTTGGCAGTTGAAAAGGCGTCTCAGGGAAAACATGTCGCGACCACTCTCATGAGCCCGCTTCTTTCATATCTTGACCGCGTCAGCGCGGACTGCTACCTTGAAACTCACGACAAAAAGAACGTTCCCATTTATGAGCATTTCGGCTTTGCGCTTGTTGAGACAGGAACCGTTCCCCACAGCAAGCTCACCCACTACGCCATGCTCAGAAAGCCAAAAACTTCAGAGACGAAGACGCGCTAAGAGCGGCTGTTGCGACATAAATTTTTATCGTCAAAATTCAAGACCCAGCCTCGGCATCTCCCGCTTCCAAATCTCAGCCATAAAGTCGTACCCCGCTTGATTGGGATGAACTCCGTCCAAGCACATAAGGCTTTTGTAATTTGGATGCGCCAAAAACTCGGAACGAATGTCAACGATTTGAACATTCAAGGAGCGAGCCACATTGGCGGCCGCAAACGAAAAGAGCTCTTGATTTTGATAAAGGCGCATGGCCGCCGCCACTTTTTCGGCTTTCAAAAATTTTAGGATCGCCGCCTCGTCGTTTCCTATGCAAATGTTCTTGAACCACCATTCCGGGACAAGCGGCGTGGGAATCATGATTACCGGCGTGATTTTGTTTTGGCGGGCGACACTGACGGCTTCTTCCATAAGGCGCGAAAACTCATCCAGCGGGCAGCGCTGCAAGTGGTCGGCGTCGGGATTTGCGGACACCGCGCTCCAGTCGTAGTCAGAGTCGTTCGTTCCCGACTCGATGATTCCGATTTGCGCGTTGGCTCCGTTCCGCAAGCTTCTGTCCTGAGTCCTGCGAGTCTTTGTCATCCACGAGCCAAAAACGCTTTTGTTGGCCAGCTCAATTCCAAGAGCCTCGCACGCTTGGCTAAGAGAATCCTTTTCCGTAATGTCAAAGCGCTTTGAGTCGCCACCAGACACAACGCCTTTTAAAATCGAATCGCCCCATGCAATAATAGAAGTCACCATGCCTCAATACTAGCGCAAAGCTCCGCCCCGGACAAGCGTATTGCGCAAGAGGCCGTTTTTCCGTATTATAATCTGCATGAAAAACTTACACGCGCTTTGCTCGCTTTGCGCGGCGCTTTTATTAGGCGGCTGCGCCACGACAAAACTTTACGACCTTAAGAATGACAATTTGAGCGCGCCCGCGCAAAACACTGTGCGCATTTGCAACACGCTGACTTGGATTTACAATACAAGCTTGGACTACAACGACATGAGCGAACTGTTGAAAGAGATTGGAATCACTCGTCAAGAATTGGAAACGCTTCAGTTTAAGGGAACGTACGAAAAGCCCTTTGGACGCCAGTTTTCAATGTCGGCCGACAGTTCCGACGACGAAAAGCAAATATATTCAAAAGCAAAAAAGCAGGCGCAAAAAATCGCCCGCCTTATGCTAAAAAAATTGCCGCCCGAAGGCGGCAACTCTGATCAATAACGGACTCGCCGCTATTACATCTTTATCTCAGTAACGTAACTCTGCGTGTCCTTAAAGAGGTCAATCTTGCAAACGCGAGTCTTCCAGTATTCGGCTTCGCTCTTGGTTGTGTAAGGTCCGACGCGAACGCGGTAGAACAAGTTGTCCTTGTTGTCCTTGTATGTGAACACTTCGGCCGGAATCTTGTTGTCGTCAAGAGTGGCGCGGGCGCTGTCGGCGCTCTTTTTGTTTGTGAACGAAGCGGCTTGAACCCAGTACTTTGAAGAAAGGGCCGGAGCCTTTGGAGCGGGAGCGGCGGCAACCTTCTTTTTGGGAGCCGGGGCTGCGCTCTTTACGGGAGCGGCGGCAACAGCCTTTGAGGCTTCGCTGGCGCCAGGATTTCCTGTGTAAATCGTAGAAGCTGTTGAGTTGGCGCTGGCGTTTGAAAGCGCTTCCTGTCCGGCGCGGCTTGTGGCCGTCACGGCGCTGGAAGCGTTTGTATTCAACTCAATTGTCGTCTGGGCGGGAGCGTTTTCGGCCGCGGCAACTTGTCCGTCGGCGGCGGGCTGCTCTCCGTTCTCAATATTCTGAAAAGCCAAAGTATTGGAGTCCAAGGCTGTCATAGAAGCCGGCGTGTCAACCGGGCTGATGACAGGCTCATCGACTTTGGCCGTAACAGGCGTTGTGTCAATTGTCGTTATCGAAGCTGTTGCAGGAGCGTTTGACGAAGGCGCGTTCAACAAAAGGGCGGCTCCGATTACCACCAGCAAAAATACGCCGCTGGCCGCAATAATCCATAAAGTCTTTTTCTGTTCCATAATTTGACCTCAAATTTTTTCTAGTCTTATACTCAAATTATCGGAACATAAAAAATTTTGTTTAGTCAAAAATTGCGGATTTGGGAATCTCTACCTTTACCCTCTTTACCTTGCCTTTTCGCTCAAAAAGCTCGTAGCTTAGAATTTCGTTCAACTCCTCGCCAAAAGAATTTGAGTCAACGGAAATCTTGACCTCGCCGCCCGAACTAAGCTCGTACTCAAACGGCACGCCAAAGCGGGTGAACGAAAGCTTTCCGTCCGCGTCAAATTCCTTGCCAAGCAAAAGCGCGGGATTGATTTTTAGCTTGCCCTTGTTGATCGTCATTCCCAACTCGCCCCAGCGCGTGATGACCTCTTCCTTGACTTGGCCGGTCATGCCGGGCTGCTTGGCGCCCTGGCCGCTTGGCGTGTGCGAATACGGATCGACAGGGAAGGCTCCGTAAAGTTCGGGCGTTTTGTTGAACGAAAGTCCGTCGCGAATCTTGTAGTAGCGCGTTCCCAAATCTTTTGCGGCCGCGTCTCCCGCTTCCACCGCGGCAAAGAAATTTTCCTGAACCGCAAGCAAAAGCTTGGAAACCATGTGCCAGTAAATCGAACCGATTCCCTCAAAGGCGTAGAAGGTGCCGCTGCGGCCAGTGAACTTTTTGTGGTCAAAGACCTTTTCGTAAAGCGCGGCGATTTGGCTGCGTTCCTCTTGCGACAAGTCCGGATACAAGCGGGCGGCCGCATCAAGCATGACGTTGGCGTTCCTAAAGTCGGGGTTAAAGTGAACGGAAGTCTTGTCAATCGCGTCGTTGTAAACAAGCGAGCCTTCGTCGGGAGCGGTGTAGCCCCGTTCCAACTCCGCCTTCAACACCGGAATCTTTTTGGCTTCCATCGCGGGAACGATGTTCTTCTTTACAAAGTCAGGCAATTCCTTTGACGGATAGAGCATGTAAGAATGCTGGCGCTTTTCGTACATCGCGCTGTTTTCCAAAGCGTCGCACAAGTCCACGACTTCTTTTGGGCTCAAGAGGCCGCTGGAAAGAACGGCAACCTGGCCTTCGAGCATTTCTTCCAAGCAGCCGATTTCCATTCCGGCCGGGCTGACAGACAGAGTGTTGTAGGAATGGTAAAGGCCGTCGTCGCGCTTGTTGGCCTTGATTGAATGTTCGGCCGCCGCGATAAAGGCGTCAAAGGCTTGCAAGATTTCGGCCTTTGAAATGTCCAAGGTTTCTTCCAAGCGCGAGCTTTTTTCGTAAAAGGCAAAGCGTTCGTTTTGGAAAGCCAAGCCGCATCTTTTTACAAAATCCTTTTTGGCGGCCGGGTTTTTCAAGCCGTTAAGGTCGGCGTTTTTGTACAAATCCCAAATTTGGTCAAAGAATGTTTTTAGAGCGATCGGAACGGTCCAGCTTTCGTCGCCGGATTTTTCAAAGATTCCGCGAACAAAGACCATCATTCTTCGCAAGTAGCAAAGGGTCACGACGCTAAGGCCGTAGCCGGCGAGCGCGTTGTTGGCGTCGTTCCATTCGGGACGCTGGGTGTTAAGCCAGATTCCGCCGTAAGGAACAAAGTTGGCCAACTTGGTCAGAATAAGCTGCAAGAGTTTTGCCGCCATCGTGACAAGGTAGGGGTTTCCGTCTTTTCCGCAAAGCTTGGCGTCGCTTCCGTACTGCTTGGCGTCCGCCAAAATCTTTTGGTTCAACTCGCGCATAAATGTGATTGTGTCGCGCGGATTTTGCTCGATGTCCGCGTACATTTTGATATGGTAAGGAACGTTGGCCGCGGTAAAAAGCTTTTCGTTCAAAAGCTTTGTCAAAGCCTTGGCGTCGTACTTGTCCTGCAATTCCAAAAGCTTTGCAAGATAAATGATTTGGTGGTCGTTCCAATAGCCGATGTTGGCCCAAGGATTGTTGGGCTCGGGGATTTCCCAGTCAAGGCCGCTTCGCGTGATGCGGTAGGGGTTAAAGCCGTCAACAGTCGTCGCGTTGAGGAACTTGGAAATCATTCCGGTGATGTAAACCGGATAGCTCATAGCGAGCGCTTCCCAGTTTTGGAAAATGTCGCGCCAGTTTCCTTCGTAATTCAAAATCGGCTGGCCAAGCGAGTCCTTAAGGTTGATCGAGAATTTGTTCCACGGGCGGCTGGGGTCTCCGTGCCTGCGCGAGAACGAAAGCGGAAGGTACTCCAAGTAAAGGCGCTCAAGCTGGGCGTCGCGCGTTTGGCGGACAAGGTTTCCCAACTCCACGTAGTCAACAGTTTTTGCCAAGCCCAACGCCTTTGCGTCGCTCGCTTTGGCGCGGCTGCGAGTCTCGACAAAGTTTATAAAGTCGTCGGAATTAATTGTGTTGTTCTGAACGAAAACGCCGCCGCGCATAATGTTGAACATTACGTTGGCCTCGTGGTGCATGCAGGCGATTTTGTCGGCGGTGTTTTGCAAGCCGTCGGCGCCGGCAACGTATTCTTCCAACAAGGCGCGGGTCGCGTTGACGTCGGCCAAAATGTTTTTTTCCAAAGCGGCGCGGTCGCGCAGCGCGGCGATCAATTCCTGCGCGCGGCTGGCTTCCAAACGGGTGTCAAAAACCTGAATCCATTTTTCCGCCGCGCCGGCGGCAAGCGTCAGCTCGCGCTGGATAAAGCAAGAGGCGCGCTGGCCTTTAAGCACGCGGTCAACCTGCAATTCCCTTCCGCTCCTAAAAAGGACCGGGGTCTCGGGCGACAAGTAAACTTGCGATTCTTTTGTAAAGTAAGAGACGTTCGCGTAAAGGGCTTCACTTGGCTCGGCCTTGTCGGTCAAAACTGACGACATTGAAAAGAGCGCAAGTCCCGACGGGTCAAGGTCGGTCTTTTTGTAGGCGTCGATCAAGTTTGAAGTGGTGGCCTGAACCTCGTTGTTGGCGCAGGCCGGCATTATGTTTTGCGCGCCATCCAAAAGCGTTACGGAGCGCTCCCCGCTTCCGACGTTCTTGACGGAGCAAATTCTAACCAAGCCGTACTTGTCGCTTGAGGTCCATTCCGTCCGCCAAGCAAGCTCCAGCTCTTTGTTGATTTCTTCAAAAATTATGTGTGAGCCGCAGGAGTTTTTGTAAAGGTTCCGTTCCACCTTGAACTCCGCTTGATCGGCGAAAGGCTCCCAAACAAAAGTGCCCTTGTCGCCCTTGACCTTTACGGCGCTAAAGCTGCCGGTGGTCGCCTTTAAGTCCAGAATTTTGTCGGAAGTGTAATAGGGAAAAACCGCGCGGCTTGCGTCCTTGCGGCCCGCGGTAAGCGCTCCGTTGGACCAAATGAAATTCCAGGCGTCGCTGGAACTAGTAATCGTCATAAAGAAAGGCGGAATCGAATCGACGTTGGCGATTTTGTACCAAGTCTGGCCGTCAAATTTTTCGATTGAACCGGCGGACTTTTCCGCCTGCATTCCCGCAAATTCTTCAACAAAACGCATATGCACCCCTTAAGGCAACCGGTTGCCTTGACCCCTTCAGCATAAGGGGGAACGCGCTTTTAGTCAAGCAAAAACCTCGCCCGCCACGCAAAATTCACGCCAAATTTCCGCCCCTCCCGCGTTCCTTTACATTTTCACAAAAGCACTTGCTTTGGGCAAGCGCATATGAAAAAATAACAAAATGCTCCCAGTCGCCGCGCGTTCGTCGGAACCGCTAGATATCGTCGCTACACGCAATTTGCCCCTTGAAACTATTTACGTCTGCCGCTTGCGCGGCAGGAGCAAATTGAGTGTTTCCGCCGACCGCCCGACTCCTTCGCACATTTTGTTACTTTCTACCGCAACGTTTGCCCAAGGCAAGGGTATTGATACCAATAAAAACGCGGACATAGCGGGGCGGGACGCAGAAAAAAAGGCTTGGTGGGGCCCCGTCAGCGTAGCGGCTTGGCAGAAGGCAACAAGACGCAAGCGGAGGACGGGGGGCACCTAAGTCTTTTTTTCGTCGCTGGGACCCGCCTTTTAAGTCCGCGTTTTTTTATTGTCTAACAACACCCCTTGCCTTGAGCGGGGCGTTGCGCTAGAATATTGGCATGCGAGCGAAATCGCGTCAGGATCCAAGATTTGAGGTTTTGGGCCGCGTTCAGTGCCAAGAGATTTCCGCCCTTCCGGGAAACTTGATCGACATCAGCGCCCACGGCTGCAAAATCTTTTATTCGGTTCCGGTGACGATACACCTTGAAGACGACTATACTCTCTTGATTCAAGTGGCCGAAAGTTCCACCTCTGACTTTAGCTTGATTTGCCACCCGGCGTGGGTCAACGAGGACAGCGGCCAAACCGTAATCGGAATGACGATTCTCCGCTCCCCCGACTCTGAACGCTTAAAGACCTTTGTGGAATCCTTGGGAACAAAAAAAGACAATGAGGAAGATTCCCAAAGCCAAATCGTGGACTCTCAATGCCAGTTTATATAGAACAAGCGGGCGGAACGGCTTTCTTGGCCTTTGAAGGCATGGAAGACTTTTTGCTGTCCGAACTTTCAGAACGCTTTAACTACAATTCCAGCCCAGAACGCTACGGCCGCCTCTTTTACTTTAAGGACTATCCGCAAGGCTTGCCGGAACCTTGGTTCGCCCAATGCGTGATGCAAAAGCCCTTTTTCCTTAACTTTGAGTCGATCGGCCAGGCCGCGGCGGAACTAAAGAAAATCCAGCGCAACTGGGCGCCCTGCTCCTACCAGTTTTTCAGGCGGGCGGAACTGATCCAGCAAAAGCTGCCCTACATCAACCTTAAGGACAGAACTTTTCCCGTCCAAATACCGCAAAGCCTGATGGGCCTTTACTGTTTGACCGGCCAAAACCAGATTTTGGCCAGCGCCCAGACTTCAAGCCCCTTGCCAGCGGGAAAGCTTTCTTTTGTGGAGGACCACGTAAACCCGCCCAGCCGCGCCTACCTTAAGATTCAAGAAAGCCTTACGCTTTTTAACCTTTTTTTTGGGGCGGAACTTCCCAAGGCCGGCCAAAAATGCTTTGAGGCCGGAGCCTGTCCCGGCGGTTGGACTTGGGTTTTTGCCGGCTTGGGAGCCAACGTCCTGGCCGTGGACCGTTCCCCCTTGGACGACCGCCTTATGAACAACCCGCTGGTGACCTTCCAAGCCCACGACGCCTTTACCCTGGCCCCGGAAGACATCGGAGCCTGCGACTGGGTCTTTAGCGACGTAATCTGCTACCCCGACCGCCTCTACGAATGGGTCCAAAAATGGCTTAAAAGCGGCCTTTGCAAAAACATGATCTGCACAATAAAAATGCAAGGCGGAATCGACTGGGCCGCCGCCCAAAAGTTCGCCGACATCCCCAATAGCCGCGTCGTCCACCTAAACTACAACAAGCACGAGCTCACCTGGATTCATTGCGGAGCGTAAATCAACGCCAAAAACGCCGCGCGCCACTTTGACAAAATCCTCAATTATGTCATTCTCCTCTTGACTCAGGCCTTGTCTTTCTATATAATGTAACGGTTTTTAAAACATTTGGGATGGGATAGGGTCTAACAACTAGAGGGATTTTACGATTATGAAACTTTCCAAGCGCTTTTCGCTGTTTAAAAAGAGCCTGGGCTTGACGCTTGCCGCGTCATGTATGCTAGCAATTAACTCGTGCAATAATGTAACTTCTGTTCCAAGGCCTACGATGACCGCGACGCTTTCAAAAAGCCTATCGGCGCCTGTTTTTCCTGAGCACACAACCGACGACCAAGGAAATCCAATCGTCGTAACCTATGCCGAAAAATACTACACAGTCAGCCAGGGCCGCAAACGCAAAGTATTTCTTTCCTGGAACAAAATCGAAATCGCAAAGTATTACGAGATTTATTCAGCCGCCAACATCAACGACACTTTTGTCAAAATTGGCGAAACAAAAAACTCAAGCTTTGAAGACAGCATAGGCTCAGGAAAAACCTACTGGTACAAAGTTCGCGCTGTCAACACAAAAGGCGAATGTTCCGACTTTAGCTCTATCGTAAAGGGAACAAGCCTAGCGACTCCCGCAATTACAGACATTACGATCACAGACACATCCGCAACACTCTTTTGGTACATGGGAAATGTAGGAATCGACACATACGCCAAAAGCCTTGTCTACGAAATTCACGCATACCATGGAAGCGAAGAAAAAATCGCAACCATAAAGGCTTGGGACGAAAACAATTCCAGCGTCATCGAACAGTACACTTTTGAAAATTTGGCTGGAAATGTAGAGTATACTTTTAAGGTTGACGCATACGTGACGAGCGACCAAAGCCAAGTGGAATCCAGCCCAAAGGTTTCTCAAAAAACCCTTTCGCAGTACACGCCCGTTTCTCCAGAGTTCACTGCAAGCCAAGGCGAGTCAGTAGACTATGTAAAGCTTTTCATCAAGCTTCCGCCGATGGTTCAAGTTTCCATAGGTTCAGGCGTCAATTCAGATGAAAAGAACTTCCCCTTATGCTTTGAAATACAGCGCAAGCGCTCAACAGAAACAACATACCGCACGATTGTTCCAACTCTCTACTTTGACGGAACGACAACAAAGCCCACAAAAGAAGCCTACGCCGCGTACACAGAAGGCGCGATGATTGAATGGCCGGACGCGGTGGGAAACAGTTCAACTTCCGTCGCTCGCGGCGTCAAGTACGACTACCGCATAGTTTCGATCATCGACACAAACTTTAGCGCGGTGAACAGCTTCGGCTATGATTCCACCGTAAAAAGCAAAGAAGCGATCGCCAACACGGCGCAAGGTTGGGCCGCCGCTCACCCAGAATTTAAAGTAAAAGACTTTAAGAAAACAATAAACCCCGCGGACGACACAAAAGTTGACAGCATTTCGCTTGGCTTTGAAGCCTCGTGGAACGACTTGGACAAGGCACAGGAATACAAATTTGCCATACGCCAAAATCGAACGACCGCGACTGATTCAACTGGAACCGACAGCTGGATTACCGACACCAACGGAAATGTCTTGTTGGGCAGCCTGGAAAAAGTCGCGCAAATAACCCAAACTTACGACTTGGCTGGCGACGCGGCGAACGCAAGCGGTCTATACCGCTACACCCTTTATGTCGTTCCTGCCAAGTTCACCGACAAAGACAAAATCTTGGGCAACTACATGGACAAAGTAGAGGCCATAGACCTTATCAGCGTTGACAGAAACGCCACCGCTCCGAATGCCGAGATTACGGTGGAAGGCGGATGGACAAATAAAATTCTTGTCACTTGGCTCCCCGAAGACGAAGTCGACTACAACCTTCTTTGGGAAAAATGGAACATAGCCACTAACGGCAAAGTTGACGGCGGCACAATCAGCTCCGACCAACTTAAGGTGAACGGCGCCTACACCGGCAGCTACGAGCACTCCGTCGAAGAAGGCTACGAATACCGCTACAACCTTAAGGCCAACAACACCACAGGAAACACAAAGACAGCCAGGACCCTTGGAAAGCCTGTGATAAGCTTTACGGCGAACTCTTACACAGAGATAAGCGCCACATGGACTCAGGCCGTAGCCGCAGAAGAATACGAAGTTAAGCTAGGAAGCGCAGGAACATTCGGAAACGGCGTCATCTTTATGGTGTCAAAGGACGGAAGCGCCTACAATGTTCCTGACGGCCTTACAGTCACAAGCAGCCTTGACGCGCCAACAGGAATAATAAGCCTTACAATAACAAAACCATACGGTTGGAACAACGCCTTGCTTTCGGGCAAAGCCGCAAAGCTAGTTGTCACCGCCATTAGCGCTTTGGACAACCAAAACAACCCCAAGGGCAAAAACCCGGCCGAAAAAGACGTTTGGACGATCGGCCCCGCTTGCGTTGACCTTAAGGCAACCGAAAGCAACGAAGTGGCCACAACAAGCGTAAAAGTAACTTGGAAAGCCCTTGACGGAGCGAAAGGCTATGCGGTCTACCGCTTGCGCCCCGCGATGGTTACCGGAAAAGACTCAAGCGGAAACGCCACGCGCAACGAGCCGTCCTTGGATGTTTACTATGTTAAGGCCGACGGAACTAAGACTAACGGAAACATAAACGTAACGCTTGCCGACGGAACTTTTACCCTTACTGACATATACTCAAAGGCCGCAGGAAACGGAGCCTACGACAAAAACCAACAATATTTGGCCCTTGGCATTCCGTACACTTACACGGTCTTGCCTCTCTTGTCGGAAGAAAACAAAAACCCAGACGACGTTGACAATCCAAGCCAGTGGAAAATTCCAAACACTGACTTGACCACATACACGACAGACACTTACGCAAACATTGACAGTACAGAAAAAATCGGCTACACGACAGGCTACGGCTTGGCGGTTGAGGCTACAAAAGCGGAATACTCCGACAAAGTCATCCTTACTTGGGAGCGCCCGCAAAGCTCCATTGACAAAAATAAATCCCCTACAATTTGGTACCGCAAAAAAGGAAGCAACGACGCGTGGACAGAAGCCATAAATATTGGAGCGGAGATCATTACCGACAACACCGTAGACACATTAAACTTAACGCCTGCAAATTATTCCGGCACTCAATATGACGACACAATACAAGCGCTTGAATACGCAGTTACCTATACTGCAGGCATGGATATTTCAAACGCCAGCGGAGAAGACGCGGCTTATGTTGAATATTTGTCCGGACTAAAGAATGTAAAAATAACTGACGCTGAAAAAATGAATGTCGGATACATGTTCAGCCTTCCTGCGATTGTAAGCGCGCCAATAACAGCAAGCAACGAAAGCTATAAAGAAACTTTCAACTGGTATCTTTATGACCACGACAACAACAGGGCGGTTGGAAACGATATTTCAAGCTATGCAGTTGACTTGACAAACCTTAACATAACCGACTACGACCCAGGAAAACAAAAGGGTTGGCCTCTTTACACTTACGACTACGACAAAACCGAAGGCGGAGTCAGAAAATACAAGGCTAATAAAATTACGGCTTACAATTGGTATGACGCGACAATTGAATTCAAACCCAATGACGACACAATTACAATGTCGCTAACGCCCGGCAGCATAAATCAAACTGACAATACAGGAACACACAACGGAATCCTAAAAGTCCAGCGCGATTACATACACACATACACTGTAAGCGCCACAAGAACGAATAGCCAGGGAGAATCAATCACAACTTCTACAAAGGCTGACCTTTATAGAAAAATCACTACTGACGAATTTGCCAAGTGTGTAACATTGATAATAGCGGATTCAATATATCAATTGGGTGCTGTAAAAACCGGTCCAAAAAATAAAACCTTAAATGGCGCTGATGGATCTTATTTTGCAAGAATGACATATAATCTCGCTACATTCTATCAATACTATTATGTCTACACCGATTACAGAGCGAATTTTGGAAAATTACCTGGCCAAAATTCAAGATTTGCAAGTGATTTTATATTAAACTGTGAGGAAGGACCATTTGGAGCCACCGCCGACAATTCAATTATTGGCTTAGGAACAAATACAATAACTGTCTCACATAAAACGCAACTAAAATCTTATCAAGGAACCGTAACTATTGGATGTGGAAATTGTGATCCCAAAAATTTCTTTGGATGGCCCAAAGACTGGAATCTAACTTTATCTTATGCAAATGGTTATGCAAACAGTTCACATAATATCTCTAAAAATGAGAGCGAATTCAAAAAGTGGTTCCCCTTTAGCCTCTTACAACATTTAAATGATGGTATAACCGATGGCACTGATTCTTCTTACCCGACAATGAACGGCACATGGTGGGAGGTTCACAACAAATGAAAAGACTTATAACCCTTGCCGCGCCAATCGCGGCCGCATTGACGCTTTTCTCCTGCTCGGATATGTTCCAAGAGCGCATAGCAATGCAGCACGGCTCAAATAATGTAAACCTCGCCAACATGTTCAACGCCTCAAAGTCTATAGAAAAACTTGACGCGCCTGAACAAATCTTTGTCACCAACGGAGAGTACGCCGACAAAATAATCGTCAGCTGGAAAGAAGTGAAGGGCGCCCGCTCCTACAGCATAGAACGAGCGATTAGCTCGGAAAAAGACGCCAACGGAAACTGGCTTGTACCGGACGAAGGCGACTACGATTTTTTGGAACGGTCAAAATTCATTTCAGGCACAAGCTATACGGACACAATAATCGACAACTCGCCGGCCAATGTTTTGGACTACACCAACGAAGCGTATAATTGCGCTTACTTTTACAGAGTTTCGGCCCAAAACTCAATCGACAACTATGAATCAAGCGACTACACTTACAGCGAAAGCTTTGGAAGCCTTTTGTCCCCGCCTTCCAATGTAAAGGCAAGCTGCGGCGCTTCCGCAACGCAAATCGAAGTCTCTTGGACAAAAGCGCCGGGCTCAATCGCCAGTTACAGAATCTACCGCTCGTCAAACGCCGATGGCAGCGGAAGCTCGCAAATCGGCACAGTGTATGGAAATAAATATAGCTACACCGTTGGCGTAGAGGCCGACCAGCAAGGCGACTTCTTTTATTTTACTGTTGTCGCAGTCGGCTCAAGTGGAATTGAAAGCGTCACTTCCTCCGTCGCGTTAGGCTACGCGCTCAAAGGCGGAGCTCCAAGCCAAGTATCTGGCGTAACAGTAACTTCCGGCCGCGGCAACACGACAGGCAAAATAGAGCTTGCGTGGGAACCAGCGTCAGGCTCTGGAACAATCAACTATCGCGTTTACCGCTACACTTCCGTTGACTCAACCTTAAAGCAGCTCAAAGACAATGACGATAAAACGGCCCGAACTTATGAAGACAAAACCGGCCTAAAGCCCAACGTATTCTATTATTATCAAGTGCAAGCTTATTCTGTTGACGCTGACAACAATGAACTTATTGGCCAAATGTCGGATTCTGGCGACGCATCAGAGAATCCTGCGGAAGGCTATCTACTAAGCCCGCCGCAAAGCCTTACCGTTCAAAAAATACAAGGCAACATTTCAAATAACAGAATCCTCTTTAGCGCTGCGATTGGAAGCGCTGACTGCGTGACAAATTCAGCTGTAACAGACAAAAAGATGGATTACAACAGCTACTCATACAAAGTGTATGCAAGCAATTCAACCACAGGAACATTTACAGAAGTTGCAAGCTTCACTGGACCCACAAAATCAAACGACAATCCGGGATTTTATGTGGAGACCGCTCCAGACTATAAATTCTATAAAATGACTACTGTGAACGGAACTGCGGAAAGCGACTTCTCCGCGCTTGTCGCGCCGGCTCCTTTTGCCGCCCAAAATTTTGAGGCCAGCAAAAACGCCGCGGTCCCAGGCTACACAGATGTCGTCGACAGATCAAAGGCTGGCTTTCCGTCGGAACCTCAAGCAAACGCAAACGGCGTTCACGCCATAAAACTTACATGGCAAACTCCAGCGGGCGGAGCTGACGGCGGCTATAACATTTACCGCTCGACAAAACCTGTTGGCGGCTTTAAGAAAATCAATGAAAGCCCAGTAACAGATTTGTACTATATATTTAAAGACGAACAGGCCAAAGCCGGAACATGTTACTACTACCGCGTGCTTTCGCTCAACTCCTTGGGCCAAGGCGCCAATTACTCAAACGTGGATTTTGGCTACGGTGCCTTGACGACTTACCAATATGTCCGAGAATACATAAAGACAACGCTCAACTCGCAAAAGAAATTGACGTTGATGCATAAGAGCGGCGCCACTGATAAGCTCGGAAGCGAAAGCTCTTACGGCGACCATGGCGGAAGCCTCAGCTACAACGCCTCAATCGCAGGCCTTGGCGGACGCGTAATCATGCACTACGACAATTACGCTGATTACTACATTATGAGCGACAACAATCTATACGCCACCCTAAACGATGCGGAAGTTTTTACCATTAACCGCGTTCCTTCATTTTGGCTTGCTCACCAAAACGACAAAGGAAAAGGCTACCATTACTTCTTGCTCAACGGAAACACAAACACAAGCGCCAGCATGGACACCAACGGCACCATGGACGGAACGGTTACAATTCAAGGAATGTATCCAGGCAGCGTAGTTTATGACGGAATCAAAATCAAGGGAGGCGCCGCAGGCGGAGGAACCTATGGCGTTACCCGTACAGGAATAGACAGTTCAGCAGTTCAGGCCGATTGGACCTGGGGAGAAAAATAAAATGAAAAATTTAAAATCATCTTTTTGGGCGTTCGTTATAGTTTCAATCTTCACTGGGTTATTTGTCTCTTGTTACCAGCCAAGCCCGCTTTACGGAGCTTGGTCCGACAACTCCGGCAACAAGATTTCTTTTGCCGACGACGGAAGCTACAGCGCTACAATCATAGACTCAAACCAAAGCAAGCACACTTATTCCGGCTCTTATGCTGTCATTGAAAACGTAATAACTTTTTCAAAAGACGACGGAAGCATCAACAGCGAATGGGACATTCGCGGCGGCATGTTGTACCTAACATGGTTTGACTCATACGGCGAAGCGATTCGACTTACTCTTTACCACAACTAACCGGAGCGACGCGCAAAATGAAAAACTTAAAAACAAATATTGCTGCCGCCGCTCTCCTTTGCCTATGCGCTTTTGCCTTTGCAAAAGAAAAAGAGACAGAAGTCCTTCACACCGGCACCGGAACACAACTGGCCAACCCGATTCCTGACGAAGAAACGCCGGGCCACTGGGCCACGATTCAAGAATTGATCGAGCAGCAAGGCCGCAAATTCGGCCTTCTTCACAATTGGGGAATTTCTTGGGCTTCCATCACCAGAATCCAAAAGCAAAGCGGCAGAAGCAACTTTGTATGGAACGACAAGCTTATCGGCGCCTATTACGAAATGACCACAAACAACTTTTTGGTCATGGGCCGCAAAGTCAACGTAGACTTGTTTGCCCGCAACGCCTTTTACTATCCATACGCCTACACATTCAACAAAGTAAAGCAAGTGACTGTCCAGCAACTTTTGTACAACTTTGACTTGTTTACCGGCGTAAAGTTTTCTATGAACTTTTGGGATTGGGTTACCGTAAGCGCAAAGCCCGGACTTCACGTTTTGTATCAATTGCACGACAAGTGGCATTACGTTCACTTGGGAGCGGGACTAGGACTCGAGGCTGAGATGCCGATCTCCAGCCGCTGGTCTTTCAATATCGGCGGAATTTTCACTTGGGACAACGCAAACCTTGGATCAAACAAGCGCATGAGGCCGTTTGACTTGTCGTGGGAATACCAAGCGCAACTTGGATTCCGCTACTCAAAGAAAAAGCTGAACCCAAAATCTTTTGTTAAATACACTCCGCGGCCCCCAAAGAAAAAGAAAGTCCGCGCGTTAAAGCCAAAGGCTCCAGCGCAAGACCAAACCGTAAATGTAAC
>JAEEVR010000003.1 GCA_016290995.1 Treponema sp.
TATGCCGATGATTTTGGGAATCGCGGTTGACGACACGATTCACTTGACCACGCATTTAAAGTACGGCTTGGAAAAGACAGGCTCTTACAAGACCGCGATGGAAGATTCCTGCCGCGAAATTGGAGCGTCGATGTTCATGACGACATTCATTCTATGCTCAATCTTCACCGTGTACATCTTCAGCCCCTTGCGCTACTTGTTTGTGATCGGGCTTTTGTCCGTCATCGGATTAGCCGCCGCCTTGCTGGCCGACTACACGATAACGCCCGCGCTGCTTTACTTGGTCAAGCCTTTTGGAAAAGAGAAAAAATAAATCATACATATAGGAGTGTTTATATGAAAATTTCTAAAATCATTTTGGGAGCCTTGGCTCTTTGCATGTCGGCGGCGGCCTTTGGCCAAAGCGCGGAAGAAATCGCAAAAAAGGTACATGACCTTCCCGACGGAAAGACAAACTACATGGTGGCTCGCCTTACCCTTCTTGACAAGGCCGGAAAAAGCCGCGTCCGCGAAATCGCTTCCTTTAAGATGGAAGAAGGAACTACAAAAAAAGGCGTGACCGTCTTCAGGACTCCAAAGGACGTGGCGGGCGTAAGCTACCTTTCGTTCGACTACCCCGACAATCCCGACGGAAGCGCCAAGGACAGCGACAGCTGGCTTTACCTCCCGGCGATGAAAAAGGCGCGCCGCGTCTCTGGTTCAAGCAAGGACGACGACTTCCAGGGAACGGATTTCACTTACGACGACATCGGCGAGCGAAGCCTTGGAAAGGACACCTTTAAAATTTTGGGCTCGGAGAACGTCGGCGGAAAAGATTGCTGGATGTTGGAATACACGGCAAAGAACGCAAACTCAAAAATCACCCGCCGCGTGATGTGGATCGACAAGAGCAACTACACGACTCTTAAAGGCGAATACTATGACCGCCAGGGCAAAAAGTTCAAGGAGCTTCTTTGCGAAAGCATTGAGCAAGTCGACGGCTTTTGGACAGTAAAGAAAATGACGATGTCAAACATTGTGACTTCTCACAAAACCGTTTACGAACTTTTGGAAGTTAAATACAACCTTAAGGTTGACGCAAACCTCTTTACAGTCAGCGCTCTTGAAAGGGAAATGGTAAAGTGACAAAAAAATTATTATTTGCCGCCCTTCTCTTTTTGGGAACGGCATTCGCCCAAGAGATTGACTACAGCGGAAAGCTTACGGCCCTTGTAGGCCCAGGCCTTGCCGAAAGCAACGCCGGAAGATTTTTGTCCGGACACTTGGCTTTTGACAACACGCTAAAGGCCTACGCCGGCGAAAGCATGTTTTATTTTAACGCGATTTTAATCGCTGACGGAACGCAAAGCCAGTCCACAAACGGAATCTCAAACTTCGCAAGCGACGACGGAATATTTTCCTTAAAGCTTAAGGAAGCCTACCTTGACTACAACGGAGGCTTTTGGAGCGTCCGGGCGGGACGCCAAATCGCTGCTTGGGGAAAGGCAGACGGAATACAAATCGCCGACATTCTTTGTCCGCAAGACGAATCCAACCTAATCGCCTCGACCTACAAGGAAAGCCGCTTGGGCGTCGACGCCTTGCGTCTTTCGTTTATGGGAGACATTTTCCAAAGCGACTTGTATTGGATTCCGATTTTTACGCCAAGCGCATTGCCTTTGGCGCAAAAGAGCGCCTTGCGCGAAATCGTTTTTCCAAAACGCTACGGCTCCTTCGACTTGACCACGCCGCAAAAGTGGAGCGACTTTGACCTTCCGGAGCGCAAGATTCAAAACGGAGAATACGCCGCGCGCCTTAGCCTTTATTTTTCAAAGTTTGACTTGTCATTCTACGGCTTTTACGGCTGGGACGACATTCCCCTCATGACATACACCGCCACATCCGCCACAAGCGCGGTCGTTTCCGGAACCTACAAACGAATGGGAATGATTGGAGCGGACGCCGCGATTCCCGCGGGCGACTTTGTCTTTAGGCTGGAGGCGGCCTTCTTTCCGCAAAGAAGCGTTCAAACTTCGGCTGAATGGCAGGCAAAAAGGCAAATGGCCGGACTTGACTTTGAAGGCTCAAAAAAATGCAACCAGCTTTCGGCGCTCGCAGGCTTTGACTGGACTCCAAGCGGAGGCTGGACAATCACCGCGCAGTACATAGCCGACGCGGTCTTTGAATCAGCCGAAACGCTTGACAGAAAGGCCTACATCCACCGCGCCTCGCTGACTGTCGAAAAGTCCTTCTTCAACGAAAGCCTTTCGCTTTCGGCCCTGGCCTTTTTGGACTTAAACGACCTTTCTTCCGCCACAGAAATCTCGGCCGAATACTCCTTGTCCGACGCAATCAAGCTGGGCCTTGTGGCAAACCTCTTCTTTAAGGGAATTGACAATAAGGACGGACTTTACGGCGCCTACAGCAGCTTAAGCTGCCTGACCTTAAAAAGTTCCTTTACATTCTAAAAAAAAAACGGGGCCTTTCGGCCCCTTTTTTTATCCCGCTCAAAGCGGCGCGGACGCTACTTTAGCACGGCCCCGCCTCTGGCCATTGTTCCCCGCTCCGACTGGAGCGGCGTATGATAATTTCCTCTACAAAGCGGAGCGTAAGCTACTTTAGCACTTGCCCGCCGCGACTCATGGCAATGAGGCCGGTCTTGGCGTATTCCAAAATGCCAAAGGGCTCAAGCAAGCGGATAAGGCTGTCGATTTTTGTCTCGCTTCCGGACGCCTCGACGATGACGCTTTCGGCGCCGACGTCAACGATGTGGGCGCGGAAGATTTCGCAAGTGCTTACGATTGTCTCGCGCTTGCTTCCGTCGGCCTTTACTTTAATCAAGGCAGTTTCGCGCTGGCAAGTGTCGGCGTCGCAGCGCTCGATCGAAATGACTTCAACCAGCTTTGAAAGCTGCTTTTCGATTTGGTCAAGGATGCGCTCGTCGCCCATAACTACAATCGTCATGCGCGAAATCGCCTTGTCGCTTGTTTCGCAAACGGTAAGGCTGTCAATGTTGTAGCCTCGGCGGCTGAACAAGCCAGAAACGCGGCTAAGAACGCCCGCGTGGTTTTCTACCAAAACAGAAAGAACGAATTTTTGCATATTTTCACCTCCAAAATTATCTTGTCTCCGCGTTGTACACGCCAAGCAAGCGGACGTCCTGCGCTTCCTTCGCTAGGGCGGCCAAAACGTCGCTCACGTAGTCAACGTTGCGCTCTTCGGGGCTAAGCTCCGCGTCCGCGTAAAAGTTGTACTTCCAAGTCTCTCCGTGAACCGGGCGCGACTCCAAGCGCGTAAGGTTCAACTTGTTCTTGTCAAAGACGCCCAAGCAATTGTAAAGGCTTCCAGGCTCGTTCTTTACGCTGAACATGAACGAAACCGCGTTGGGCTTTACGCCGGCCGACTTTTGCGCCCTAAAGGCAAGCGAGGCCGCCTTGTCGCCCTTTTTCTTTGCGACAAAATGGTTGGCCGCGATTACAAAAAAGCGCGTGTAGTTTTTTGGGTCGTCTTCTATCGATTCTTCGATTACAGAAAGCTTGTAGTACTTTGCGTTGACCGCGCTTGCGATCGCGGCGTTGGCCTTTGAGTTTTTTTCGGAAACTGTTTTTGCAGCCGTGGCGGTGGAAACTGAATCGATTTTGTTCCAGTCCGTGTGGGCTGCCAAAAATTTTGAGCACTGCGCAAGACCTTGCGGATGCGAGTAAACGGATTTTATGTCCGCGAGAGTCGCGCCCTTCACGCCCAAAAGCGCGTGCTGGATTCGCAAGGTTACGCTTGAGACGATGCTTATGTCCTCAAAGCCGGCCAAGTTGTCGTAGTTTTCGTATACGCTTCCGGCCAAAGAATTCTCGATCGGAACCATGCCGTAGTCGGCGCGGCCGTCCAAAACGCTTTGGAAAATTTCGCGGAATGAATCGACGGGAAGCGCTTCGGCCTCGTCGTCAAAGTGGCGGGTGATCGCCTGCTCGGCGTAGGCGCCCCGCTTTCCGCAAAAGGCGACGGCCAATTTTTGCCGCGCCGCTTTTTTGCTTGCGGCGGATTTTTTGCCGCTCGAAATTTTTATCGGAGCCTCGTCGCGGCGCAAGTGGGCCACTTCCCTTCCGACAATCGGAGCCAAGGCGTCGATGTCGCGCATAAGCTTGTCGAACTGTTCAGGGTAAAGGGACTGCGGGCCGTCGCTTAGGGCCTTGTCAGGATTGCAATGAACTTCCACGATAATGCCGTCAGCGCCAGCCGCGATTGAGGCAAAGGCCATCGGGCTTACCTTGTCGCGGATTCCAAGCGCGTGGCTGGGGTCCACGATTATCGGAAGGTGGGTCAAGCTTCTTAAAATCGGAACGGCGCTAAGGTCCAAAGTGTTGCGGGTGGCGCGTTCGTAGGTTCGGATTCCGCGCTCGCAAAGGATTACGTTCTCGCAGCCGCTTGACAAAAGGTATTCGGCGCTCATAAGCCATTCTTCTATCGTGGCGCTAAGGCCGCGCTTTAAGATTACAGGCTTGTTTATTTTTCCAAGGCGCTTTAGCATCTCAAAGTTTTGCATGTTGCGGGCGCCGACTTGGTAGCAGTCGATTCCTGCCTTTTGCATTGCGGGAATGTATTCGGCGGCCACGCATTCAGTCACTACAGGCAAGCCGTACTTGTCGCCGGCCTCCTTTAATATTTTGCAGCCCTCCTCTCCCAAGCCTTGGAATGAATAAGGGCTAGTGCGCGGCTTGTAGGCTCCGCCGCGGAGAATCGTCGCTCCGCTTTCGGCGACGCGCTTGGCCACAGCCATCATTTGCTCGCGGCTTTCAACCGCGCAGGGGCCGGCCATAGCGACAATCCGTTGGCCGCCGACGCGGATCAACTGGCCGCTGGGCGAAGGAATTTCAACGACAGAATTCTGGGGCTTGAATTCGCGGCTTGCCATTTTGTATGGCTTTGAAATCGGAATGACGCGCTCAACGCCGGGCAACACCTCGACTTCGCGCGGATCCATTTTAAGGCGTCCGACGGCGGCGATGATCGTTTTTTCTTCGCCGGCGATTTCGTTTGTCTTAAAATTTTGGCTTCCCAAAAATTTGGCAAGCGCTTTTTTTTCTTCCGCGGAAATCCCGCTCTTTAATACAATTACCATTTTTTATCCTTGCCGCTAGCGTTCAGTGTTGAAGCTTACAGTGCGCAAAATGTCGCCAAAGACGCCGGCGGCCGTTACGCCCGCTCCCGCTCCGTAACCGCGGACAGTAAGAGGGATAGGCTGGTAGCGCGCGGTGTGGAATACAAAGGCGTTCTCTCCGCCCTTGACGGCGTACAAGGGATCTTCGGGGCCGACTTCGAACATTCCGACGGTGCACTTTCCGTCCTGAACGGTAGCGCCCATTCTAAGAACCTTGTTTTGCTTTTTGAGGCCTTCGATCTTTTTCTTAAAGTAGTCGTCAACTTGCGGAAGGCGCTTCAAGAATTCCTCTGTTGAGCCGGAAGTGTCAAAGTCATCGGGGAAGACCTTGAGAACCTCAACGTCCGTCAACTCGATGTCGTAGCCAGCTTCGCGCGCGATGATGAGGCCCTTGCGCGCGACGTCCATTCCGTTAAGGTCGTCGCGGGGATCGGGCTCGGTGTAGCGCTTTTCCTTTGCTTCGATTACGGCTTGGCTAAAGGGAACGCCTTCGTCCAAGCGGCCAAAGATGTATGAAAGCGAGCCGGACATGATTCCAGTAAAGCGGGTAAGCTTGTCGCCGGAGCGGAACAAGTTTTGCAATGTGTCGATGATCGGAAGTCCCGCGCCTACGTTGGTTTCGTACAAGAAGCGGCGGCGCTTTTTGTTGGCCACTGTTCTAAGCTTTTTGTAAAAGTCCATCGTCATTGAGTTGGCGCGCTTGTTGGGAGTGGCGATCGACATTCCCGCTTCCAAAATGTCAAGGTAGCGCTCGGGCAAGTCGTAGCTTGCGGTGCAGTCTACAAAGACAGGGTTGAGCGGCTTTTTTTCGCGCACGAACTTTAGGATTTCGTCAACGCTTGTCTTGAGCGGCATTTTCTTTGTCGTCTCGCGCCAAGTCTTAAGGTCGATTCCGTTTTCGTCAATCATAAGGCCGTCAACAGTAGAGATCGCCATAACCTTGATGTCGATGCCTTGCGAAAGAAGGCTTTCCTGCTGCTCGCCGATTTGGTCAAGCAAAGTGCCGCCGATGTTTCCCGCTCCAAAAGCGAAAACTTGGATTGACTGCGCTGTGTGGAAGAAAAAGTTGTGGGCCATGCGGACCGCGATGTCGCCCATCTCTCCGTCGATTACGGCGCTGATGGAACGTTCGCTTGAGCCTTGCGCGATGGCAAGAATGCTTACGCCGGCGTTGGCAAGAGAGTCAAAGAAGCGGCTGGCAACTCCAAGCTGCTTTTTCATTCCGTCGCCGACGATAGAAACAATCGCGCAGTTGGAATAAATTTCGACGGGGTTGATCACACCGTCTTGGATTTCCAAATCAAACTCGTTGGCGATCGCCTCTTTTGCGCGGCCGGCTGATTCGTCGCGGACGCAAAAGCTGATCGTGTATTCAGAAGAAGACTGGGTGATGAGCAAAACGGAAATGCCAGCGCGAGAGACCGCGTCAAAGATGCGGCCGGCGATTCCGGTTCGGTCGCGCATGCCGCTTCCGCTAACAGAAATAATAGAAGTCTTTTTAAGGCAAGAAATGCCGCGGACAAAGTTTACGCCTTCCTTTGAGCTTTCAAAGGGGCCCTTTCCGATGCGGGTTCCGCGAGCGCTTTTGTTGAGCGAGTTGAGGCTCCAAGCTTCGATTCCCTTGGCGGCAAGAGGCGCCAAAGTTTTTGGGTGGAGGACTTTAGAGCCAAAGAAGGCAAGCTCCATCGCCTCTTCGTATGTCATGTCGTCGACCAAAATCGCGTCCTTTACGATGCGGGGGTCGGCGGTGTAAATGCCGTCAACGTCTGTCCAGAACTGGACTTTCTTTGCCCCCATGCAGGCGCCGACAATCGCCGCGCTAAAGTCCGAGCCGTTCCTTCCCAAGAGGCCTGGGATCGGCTCCGCTCCCTCGCCGGGAATCCAAGAGCAGACAAAGCCGGGCATCAAAAGAATTCTTGTCTGCGACTTGTATTCGCCGTCGCAGTAGGGGCGCAAAAGCTCCGCCGTCTTTGCGTAGTCGGCGCTGGCCTCTTTTTGGTTGCCGGTGGCCATGATGAATTTGCGGGAGTTGAGAACGATCACGCTTTGCTTTTTTGCAAGGAGAACCGCTTCGACAATCGGAACGCAAAGCAATTCGCCCATGCCCATAATGCGGCAGTGGGCGGTGTCCGTGCATTCGCCAAAAGCGACGACGGCGGTCAAAAGGTTTTGCAATTCGACAAACTTGTCCTCAAGGCTTTTCATCACCGCGTCGGAATCAAAGCCGGGCAATTTGGACTGAAGCTCGCGGCAAATTTCCAAATGAACGGAGCGAAGGTCCTTTACAAAGCGTTCGGGATTTTCGCCGCGGATTGAGCCGTCGATGCTCTCCTGCAATTTATTTGAAACTCCGGCGACCGCCGAAACGATTACGCTAACGCGCTCTTTTTGCTGCTGTTCGATTACGATGTCCGTTGAATCAAGAATGCGTCGGGCGTTGCCCATTGACGTTCCGCCGAATTTAAGTGTAAGCATGAAAGTTCCTCACAAAAATAACGTTTTTAGAATAACGGTCTAGCGGTAAAATTATAGCGGAAATAGAAAAGAAAATCAATTAGCCCTATTTTTCTCGTCAACCTGCACAATGTTGGGCTGCCAGCGGTCGGCGTCGTCCTCCTCGATTTGAGTGTAGGTCACGATGATCACCTTGTCGCCGATGGCGGCCTTGCGGGCGGCCGCTCCGTTGAGGCAAATTTCGCCCTTTTTTCCGGGCATGATGTAGGTGGTAAGGCGCTCGCCGTTATTGACGTTGAGGACGTCCACCCTTTCCCATGGGTGCATTCCGGCTTTTTTGAGAAGGGCCTTGTCGATCGTGATTGAGCCCACATATTCCAAGTTGGCGTCCGTAACCGTGGCGCGGTGAATCTTTGACTTTAAAACTGTGATTTGCATGATGCAGCTCCTAAATTATTGCAGCGTCCAAAGGACGCGGTTAAACCGCTCGAACTTACCATTTTTGTTTTGCCAACAAAAACACGAGCGGCCTAATTGTTCATGTCCAGCGCGACCTTGAGGCCCTGCAAAACCAAGTCCGGCAAGACCAAGTCAAAAAGGCCCGCGCTTTCAAAGGAACGGCTAAAGCCGCCCGTTCCGATTACAAAGGCCCTCTCGCCTCCAAAAACTTTTTCTTCCATTTTGGAAACAAGCTCGCGGATGGCGCCGGCCTGGCCGTAAAAGACGCCGGACTGGATCGCCTCTATCGTCGAAGAGCCGCAAACGTTTTTGGGCTGAACGACTTCTACGCTGGGAAGCTGCGCAGTTCCTTCGCTAAGCGCGTGAACGCTCATGCTGGCGCCGGGCAAGATCGCGCCCCCCAAGTACTCGTTGTTTTTTGTGATGACGTCAACCGTCGTGGCGGTTCCCATGTCAACGACGATCAAGTTTTTGGCTCCGCCGGAACTTGCCGCCGCGTGAACGGCGCCGATGGCGCCAGCGATTCTGTCCGCTCCGATTTCGCGCGGGTTGGCGTACTTGATTTTTAGACCGGTCTTGATTCCCGCCTGGATGAAAAGCGCTTCCTTAAAAAAATATTTTCTAAAGCAGTTTGAAAGCGAGTGGTTTATCGCGGGAACGACAGAGCAGCAGGCGATCCGCTCCACCGCCTTGTAGTCAAAATTGTTCAGCGCCAAAACGTCGCGGAAGAACAAGCCCAATTCGTCCGAACTCAGTTTTGAGTTTGTGGAGCGGCGGAATTGAAGCGCCAATTTTTCGCCCTCAAAAAGGCCGCACTGAATCGTAGTGTTTCCGACATCAACTGTTAAAAGCATAGATTTTCCTCACGATAGTTTGGATTTGTCCGCGCGCGACAATCACCGCGCCAGAAGCGGCGGCTCCGCCCTTTTTGGCCTTACAAGCGCTTTGCGTTTTGTCGCCCGCTCGCCACAAAACGCATGGGTGGCTTTTGGGCGTGATTTCGCTAAGGTCGTTTGAAATGACAAAGTCCGGCGGATTATTTTCGGCGAACAATTTTTGAACGGCCTTCTCGCGCTCGGCCTCGCTCGCGTTGGACGTAAGCTTAAAGCCAACGACAACGGCGCTCTTGTTTTTCTTTTTTGCCAAGGCGGGAATCTCCGCCAAAAGTTTTGGATTCAACTTTAAATTTACGCTTACGTTTTTAGCGCCGCTTATTTTTGAGACCCTTCCCGGCTTAAATTCTTTTCCGTCAACCACAAGGCTTTGAACGCTGTAATCGCTTACCGCCGCCGCGTGGAAAATCAAGTCGTATTTGTTGGCCGAAAGTTCCGCGCGCAAAAGTTTTTGCAAGTCGGCGCATGAGTTGAAGTTTTTGACAGAGTCGCGGGCGGCGGCCCCGGCGGTTTTAGTTTTACAAACCGTTTCCGCTTTGCCGCCTGCAGTTTTGGCCTTGCCCTCAAGCTTCGGCTGGACCGCGCGCTCGGCCATAAGATAAGTGACAGCGGCGGCGGGATTTAAGGCCTTGATTACGCGAGCGATTAAAAGCGCCGTTTTTCCGCTTGAAGTGTTTGTGATCGCGCGAACGTCGTCGATTTTTTCAACGCAACCGCCGCCTGTAATCAAAACCCTAAACGCGCTCATTTCGTTCCCAAAATTCCTTTCAAGAATTCAAAGGCTTCGGCTGGCTCCGGCAAACGGCCAACGCCGTCGTCGCCGCAAGCAAGGTGGCCCTGCCCGCTCTCCAAAATTCTTGCGCCCCAATCCTTTAGCGTTTGCAAAGATTTTTGCGTGGCCGGATGCAAGAGCATGTTGGAGTTCATAGCGGGCGAAATCGCGAAGGGCTTTTGAAAATTGTTGGCCAAGAAAAGCGCGCCCAAAAGGTTGTCGGCGATTCCCGCGGCCAGCTTGTTGATTGTGTCCGCGCTTGCCGGGTAGACAAAAATCGCGTCAGCCCATTTTTGGCTTAGCGTAATGTGCGCGATCGGCTCATTTTCGTTGGTCCACATATCGGTGTAAACCTTGCTTTTTGTAAGGCCTTCAAACGTCGCCTTACCGACAAAGCGCAAGGCGTCCTCGGTTGCAACGACCTTCACTTCGTTTCCGTTCTTTACCAAAAGGCTCGCAAGCTCGGCGGCCTTGTAGCAAGAAATGGAGCCTGTAACGCACAATAAAATCTTAGACATTGTCAATCAACCTCACGCCTTCCAAGAACGCGGCCGCGTACAAACGACCATCGTATTCCGTAACGTAATCCACGGTAAAGCCAGCGTCGGTCAAGGCTTTTTCCTTTTCCGCCACGCTGGATTTTTCCGCCAAAATTTTATGTAGCATCGGAGCCTTCTTTAGCCCCTCCGCGCTAAGCTTTCTGTTGCGGGAACTGATGGCCAATCCGTCTTCCTGGCGGACGATCGGACACGGAACGATGTTGATGTCCATAAAAAAGGCCTTTATCATTTCGCGCAAAAGAACATATTGCTGAAAGTCCTTTTCGCCAAAGTAGGCGTTCTTGGGACGAACAATATTAAACAATTTCATAACGACGGTAAGAACGCCGTCAAAGTGGCCGGGTCTCTTTGCCCCGCAAAGAAGCTTTGAAAAATCGTTTTCAGTCACCTTGTACTTGTAGTCGTCGGGATACATTTCCGGGTACGTGGGAGCGAACAAAATGTCGCAGCCGTTTTTTTCAAGCAAGGCCTTGTCGTCGTCAAAGTTCGCCGGATAAGTGTTCAAATCGTTTTTGTCGTTGAACTGCGTCGGGTTAAGGTAAACGCTGACCACAGTAACGTCGTTGTTCTCGCGGCATTTTTTTACCAACGACATATGGCCTTGGTGAAGGCCGCCCATCGTGGGAACAAAGCCGACAGATTTATCGGCGCCGATCTTGGCGCGCTCCTCTTTAAATTCTTTTACCGTTCGTATGATTTTCATTTTAGTTTTCCTTTGTGTCCTTATCGTAGTCATTCAGCGCGCCAAGAATCAAGTTCCAGCCGTCCATAAACTTATGCGCGAACTTGGGCGCGCCCTGCGTCATTCCCAATGCGTCCTGCAAAACCAAAACCTGGCCGTCGCAGTCGCGGCCGCTTCCGATTCCAATAGTAGGAATTGAAACGGCGTGGGTTATGCGGCTTGCCAAGTCTTCGGGAATGCATTCCAAAACGATTGCAAAGCAGCCGCATTTTTCGGCCAAAAGCGCCTCGTTGTAAATGCGCTCGGCCTCGCTGTCTGTCTTGCCCTGCTTTTTGTGGCCGCCCATCGCGTTGAAAAATTGCGGGGTAAGGCCAAGGTGAGCCATGACCGGAATGCCCGAATCTACCAAATACTTTATCGTGTCGGCCTGCGTGTCGATGCGCTCAATCTTAACGGCGTTGGCGCCGGCGGCAAGCAAGCGGCCCGCGCTCTCAACCGTGTCGGCCAAGGATTTTCGCGTGGCCAAAAACGGCATGTCGCCGACGATGAATTTGTCGGTTCCCGCGCGGACGGCGGCCGTGTGGTCCACCATCATTTGCATCGTTCCGCAAACTGTTGTCGGCTTACCGTGCATTACCATCGAGCAAGAGTCGCCGATAAGAATGCAGTCAACGTTTGAGGCTCCTACGATTTTGGCAAAGGCCGCGTCGTAACATGTGATCATGGAAATTTTTTTGCCCTCTTTTTTGAAGGCGGGAAAGTCTAGAACTGTCATAGTACCTGTCCTTTTAAAGTGATCAAGTCTGTACGACAACTATAGCGGACTTTCCCGCCCTTTGTCAAGATTTAGCGAAATCTTCGCCTTCGTCCGCGCAAAGAAGCTGCTCTCCAGACTTTTCAAGCTTTTTGGCGTAATTCAAAAAGACGCTTATTCTATAAGGCTTTATCTTTAGAATCTTGGCCAAATCCTTGTTTTTGGGAGCCAACGTCATTTGGCAGCTTTGCAAAAGCTTGTTTTTGTTTTTCCAAGAATGGATTTGATAGTCCAGCTTTCTTTTTAGCAAAAGGAATTTTGAGCTTGAGGGATCGGTTCTAGAAAGCATCTCCCTGTACTTGCAAACAAAGCCCCAAGCCCTGTCGCGGCTGGCTTCCACCTTGGCCCGCTTTTCGCTCCGCTCCAACAAACTTTCCTTGATTTTTCGCATCGTCTTAAAAATACGCTCCTCGGAAAAGCCGCAATAACCGCTGATTTTTCCAAGGCTTGAATCGTCAATGTACCACGCCGACTTTAAGGCCAAGACAAAGGCAGCCCTCTTTTTGTAAAAGACTTCCTTTGGCTCAAGCAAATTCTTTCGGCGGCCAAAGACCCGCTTAAAAATCAAGGGCTCTTCAAATTTTTCCGCGCGCGCGTCCCTTACCTTTAGGGCGCCGTCTTCCCGGCCCTGTCCCAAGCGGCCGTTCTTTTCAACCTCGATTTCGTAGATGCTCCTAAGATTTCTTTTTGTCGCCCGCTTGCTTGCCGTTTCCTCGTCCATTTTTCTTGACCAAGAAAGCCTGATTCCCGGAAGCGAATAAAAAAGATAGGCGCCCAAAGGCCCCAAGCGTTTGTTGTAGCGCTCAAGAATTCCCTTGAATTTGGGAATGGCGCTAAGCAAAAAGTCGCTTCGCTCGTCCTCGTCCATGTCAAGCAAATTAAAGCGGCCGGGATTTATGTACACTTGTTCAAGCATTTTCATCACAGCCTCTTCCTCGCTCAGCTTTCCTTGCTTCCACAATTCTGGAATCAAATCCAACTCGCAGTCTTCCATAACTTTTTCCCCTCTAACATTTGATTAATATGAAGAATTTGTAGCAAGAAGCGTGCCAAGTTCCACTTTTCCTTCAAAAGCCGCTCTTGTCTTAAGAGGGCCTTTGCGCTAGGATGAGGGCATGAAAATATATCTTGCCACAGGAAATTTGAACAAAAAACGCGAAATCAGCCAGGTTTTGCCGGATTTTGAGGTCGTTATTCCAAAAGAAATGGGAATCGACTTTGATCCCGAGGAAACGGGAACGGATTTTTACCAAAATTCGATGATAAAGGCCCTGGACTTGTGGCGCAAAGCCCGATCGCTGGAAAAGGAGGCTCCCCTTGTGATGGCCGACGACTCCGGCATTTGCGTTGACGCTTTGGACGGAGCGCCCGGCGTTTGGTCGGCGCGATACGCGGGGCCGGACTTTATGAAAGGAAAGCCCGACGGTAGCAAAATCAGCCAAGAGGAGCAAAACCGCTTTCTTATAGAACAAACCACGGCCGCGCTGGCCGCCGGAACGCCCAAAAACGGCTTTTTATACCAAAACGGCCCCCGCAGCTGCCACTATTCCTGCTCGATGGTCCTTTTGGTCAATCCCAGCCGCTTTTTTATCGCCCAAGAAACTATGGAAGGAAGCGTAATCGAGCGCATTGAGGACGCCCGCGGCTCCGGCGGCTTTGGCTACGACCCTATAATCTACTTACCGCAATACAAAAAGACGGTAGCGGAACTGTCTTCCGACGAAAAAAACGCCATCTCCCACCGCGGAAAAGCCACCCGCACGATACTGGAAATAATAAAAAAATTATAAATTGACAAAAAAGGCGGCAAAAAGCGGTTCCGCAATGACGCAGCCGCAACTGGGAGCGTTTTTTTCGCCTTTTTTGTCATTTTTTTATATTTTTTTTCATTTTTTTTAAAAAAAACGTTAAAGTTTTTTAAAACCCCGTCCGAAAATAATTATGAAGAGTCATGAAGGGTAAGGTTCCGGACGGAACTGACTTCAGACGAATCAGTATAAAACTGCGTGGATGTAGCCTTGTTATGCTGAAGCGCAATTTTATACTTTGGAGCAAAAAGGATTTTGCTCATCGACATATTTCCAAGGAGGAAATCTATGGTTATCAACCACAACATGTCAGCTATGTACGCCAATCGTCAACTCGGCGTAACGGGTCTTGGTCTCTCCAAAGACATGGAAAAACTCTCTTCAGGCGAAAGAATCAACCGCGCAGGCGACGACGCTTCTGGACTTGCTGTATCTGAAAAGATGCGCGCCCAGATCCGCGGCTTGAACCAGGCTTCAGAGAACGCCCAGAACGGCATCAGCTTCATTCAGACAACTGAAGGATACTTGCAGGAAACAACAGACATCATGCAGCGCATCCGCGAGCTTGCCGTACAGGCTTCTAACGGAATCTATTCCGACGAAGACCGCATGCAGATTCAGGTTGAAGTTAGCGCCCTTGTTTCTGAGGTAGACCGCATCGCTTCTAGCGCCCAGTTCAACGGCATGAACATGCTCACTGGCCGCTTTGCCCAGCCCATGGGAGAAAACACTGTAACAGGATCTATGTGGTTCCACATCGGCGCCAACATGGACCAGAGAATGCAGGTTTTCATCGGAACGATGACAGCGGAAGCTCTTGGCGTTCGCGAAATCGGAACTGGCGACAAGATCACCTTGGCCGCTCCGGATGACGCCAACCACGCTATCGGCGTAATCGACGAGGCCCTCAAGAGAATCAACAAGCAGCGCGCCGACCTTGGCGCCTATCAGAACCGCATGGAATACGCCGTTCGCGGCCTTGACATCGGCGCTGAGAACCTCCAGGCTTCTGAAAGCCGCATCCGCGACACAGACATGGCCAGCCAGATGGTTGAGTTCACAAAGAACTCTGTCCTCCAGCAGGCCGGAACTGCGATGTTGGCCCAGGCTAACACACAGAGCCAGAACGTCTTGTCTTTGTTGAGATAGTCTGACAGCTTAGGCATACAGCATTAAGAGGAGGGGACGGACAGGGAAGCCGATTGATTTCCTTGCCCTCCCCTTTTCTGCGTGTAAAAAGCCTTGACAAATCAACAAAATCGGACTAAAATTGTAGTAACTATAGGCGCGTTTTCAACCGCGCTTTGATCTTTGACATATACAAGCCAGCCATGCGCTGTGAGCGGCGGCAGAAAAAAGTGTTTCGTAAAACGCGAAGCATTTTTTCCTGCCGCAATGGGGTTGAAACGTGCCGGGGGCGCATAAACCGGCATCGCCCGCGCGAACAGGACGCATTACAAGACGTAATGTAGTTTATAACACATGGAGGGCTTAACATGATTATTAACCACAACATGAGCGCTATGTATGCTAATCGCACACTTGGCATGTCAAATGACGCTATCATGGGCAACATTGAAAAACTTAGCTCTGGCGAAAAGATCAATCGCGCCGGCGACGACGCTTCAGGATTGGCCGTATCTGAAAAGATGCGCAGCCAGGTCCGCGGCTTGAACCAGGCTAACAGAAACATCCAGAATGGTGTTTCATTCATTCAGGCTACAGAAGGATACTTGCAGGAAACTACAGACATCCTTCAGCGCATCCGCGAACTTTCAGTGCAGTCTGCCAACGGAATCTATTCCGACGAAGACCGCATGCAGATTCAGGTAGAGGTTTCTCAGCTTGTTTCTGAAGTTGACCGCATCGCTAGCCAGGCTCAGTTCAATGGAATGAATATTCTTACAGGCGGCTTTGCCGAGAATTCTGAAAGAGTAATGCAGTTCCAGATTGGCGCCAACATGGACCAGAACGCGAGAGTGTACATCGGCACAATGACAGCCCAGGCTCTTGGACTCAAGGGATCACAGGGCACAGACGAGCAGGTAAGCATTTCTACACCTGACAGCGCCAACATGGCGATTGGTACAGTGGACGCCGCGCTTACAACTGTTAACAAGCAGCGCGCGGATTTGGGCGCTTACCAGAACCGCTTTGAAATGGCCTCTAACGGCGTACAAGTTGCTGCCGAAAACCTTCAGGCCGCCGAGTCTCGCATCCGCGACACCGACATGGCTTCTGAAATGGTTGAGTATACACGCAACCAGATTCTCACACAGTCTGGAACCGCTATGCTCGCTCAGGCCAACTCACAGTCTCAGAACGTTCTCGGATTGTTGAGATAGTCTAAATCGTAGTTGTTAAAGAGATTACTGGATGTCATCTTTTTGACAAATGCGTGGAAAAGGGAAGGCGCGCCCCTTCCCTCTTCCTAATTTTTCAGGAGGAACGCCTATGAATACGATCAGTAACATAGGGCAGTCTTTGGCAATGGATGGCCAAATGCGCTACAATTCCGTTCCTATTAGTGCAGGTACAGGAAGTGTAGAACAAACTCTCAATATTGCGGACGGCGCCAGCGTCGTACAAAACATTGAGGCAAACATGGCCCAGACCAAAGCTGACGTCCAGCAGCTCCAACAGCTGTCGGATCAAGTGATGGGACGCAGGCTTCAATTCTCTGTCAACAAAGAGTTGAACAGCGTTATAATTAGGGTGGTTGACCCCAGCACCAACAAAGTGCTTAAGGAAATACCGTCCGAGGACATGCAGAGAATAAAAATCAACATGCGAAAGACCATGGGTCTTTTGTTTGATCAAATGATTTAAAAACTCACATGGGATCATCATCGGGGTTATATGGCAGGAATCGGCATACCGGGCGTCAGCGACAAATATAAAACCAATGATCTCGTAGAAGGTCTAATGAAAGTCGAACGCATCCCGCTTACAAGGGAGCAGGATACGCTCGAATCCTACAAGACGCAACAGAGCGCTTGGCGCGATGTTAATCAAAAAATGTCCTCACTGCGAGACAGCGTTAAAACACTCTACTCGTATGACAACCCATTCAACAACAAATTAGCCTCTTCAACTGATGAATTCGCTATAACAGCCGACGCCGGGCGGGACGCGGCTTTTGATTCATTTAAAATCGACGTAATCACGCCGGCAACTTGCGACCGCTTTTTAAGCAAGGAAATTGCCAAGGGCGAAGAAGTTCCAGAAGGAACATACACTTTTAAAACTGGCGACAAAACAATCTCATATAAATGGCGCGGCGGAAAAATCGAGGACTTTATCACGTCCTTGAACAAGCGCGGCGCCAACACAATCAAGGCGTCTTTAATCGGCGTCAACAAGGGCCAAAAAGCGCTCTTGATTGAATCGCTCAAAACAGGCGCCGAAAACCGTTTGGTCTTTGAAGACGCGGCCTTGGATTACGCCTTGGACAAAGAAATGGTAAGAAAGACCGCTTCAAAATCCACGACTTTTGGAACAAGGGCAAGCGACTTGGCCTCCCCTTCCGCCGACTCGATTTCGCAAGCCGAGCAAGAGGGAATGCCCGAGCTTTCGGCCGCCAACGTAAAGGCTTCAAAGACAGGCCTTTTGGTAGGCCCGCGCGGCGGCGGCGAGATAAAGATTCCGGCCGCGGTGGCGTCCAACGAAAATTCGCGGGTCGAGTTTACGATTAAGGCAAGAAAGACAAGCGACATTACAACGGCTATTAACCAAGGCCTTGACGCGCCCGACATTCCAGGCGCGGGAAGCATAACATTTGGCGGCGTCACGGTAGAAAACAAGGCCAGCGAAACCGGAATACCCGCTCCCGAAAAACCAAAAGAGGACTTGCAGGAAATAAGAAGCAACTCAGTATTGTACGCGGTCTTGGAAGACGGAACTGAAAGCGAAATCGAAGTTCCCGCCGCGGCTTGGGAATTTGACGCAAAGACCGGCCAAGGCCAAGAAGTAAGGATAGGCGTTGACGCAAGAAAGTTTCCGGGCATCAAGGCCCTTTCAATAAAGAACCGCAACACCGGCGTTGAGCTTGAAGTAAGCGCGATGACCGCCTTTGACGCAAAAAAAGATTTGGGCTACGAAGCCGTTCACGCGATAAGCGAGGCCGGAGACGCGGTGATCAAGTACGAAGGAATAACGATAACCCGTCCGCAAAACGACATCGACGACGTCGTTCCCGGAGTGACGCTGCACGTAAACGAAAAGACCGAAAGGACCGCAACGATTTCAATCAAGCCCGACACAGAAAGCGCCAAGGACGCATTGATTCAATTTGTCGGAAAGTACAACCAGACCGTGGCCGAGATGAACATTCTTAGCCAAAACAAGCCGGAAATCATTCAAGAGCTGGACTACCTTACCAGCGACGAAAAAGAAAGCTACCAAAAAAAGCTGGGCCTTTTCTTTAACGACTTTAGCTTGTCCAGCGCCAAAGGCTCGATGCAAAGAATAATAACGGCGCAATACAAATTTTCAGAAAACGCCGAAATCACGATGCTCAACCA
Organism: Treponema sp.; assembly: GCA_016290995.1. Lineage (GTDB taxonomy): Bacteria > Spirochaetota > Spirochaetia > Treponematales > Treponemataceae > Treponema_D. The sequence continues at coordinate 18,100 of JAEEVR010000003.1, forward strand.
AATCGGAATCTCGACAAACGCCACAAACTATTCGGGCTACAACCCCGGAAAAATGCGCGGCTACCTTGAGATTGACGAAAAAAAACTTGACGAAAATTTAAAGAACAACCTTGAGGACATAAAGAAAATCTTTGGCTACGATTCCGACGGAGACTTAATCGTGGACTCAGGAATCGGCTATCTTATCGACAAGCAGCTTACCAGCTACGTTCAGACTGGCGGAATCTTGGCAAACAAAGACAGCGTCCTTAACAGGCAAATCGACTCGACACAAAAAAAGATAACAAAGCTTGAGCGACAGCTTGACGACAAAGAAGCCGAGCTTAGAGCCAAGTACGGCCAGATGGAAGGGGCTCTTAATTCGTTGGAAAAGCAACAAGAGGGAATCACAAACTTTACAAAGCAAAACCAGCGAAACAACAATTAACGAGGGGTGAAAAATGGAACTTTATTTGAACGAACAAAAATTAGACATAACTTTGGAAAACGAAAAAACTGTCGGCGACGTTTTGCGCTCCTTTGAGCAAACCGCGTCGCAAAACAAATGCGCGACTGTCGGAATAAAAATCGACGGAAAGCAAATCGAAGCGCAGGACTTTGACAAAGCCGCCGACCAGCCGATCGAAAGCGCAAAGCGAATCGACCTTACCGTTGTTTCCGAAGACGCCGTCGCCGACGCGTTTAAAAAAGCCTCCGCCGACATCAAGGACACCGTGGAGCTTTTGACGCAGATTCCCGCGCAGCTGCAAAACGGCGGCGACTCAAAGGCCAAGGCTTCCATCGCGCGCCTTGCCGACGTAGTGGACAACTTTTGCCACATCATCGCCCTTTCAACCTTGTTCCCCGAAAGATTCGCGGCGATTAAAATAGACGGAAAGAATTTAAGCGCCTTCTTTGAAGACTTTATGCCGATTTTCAACGACTTGAACGGCGCGCTATCAAACGGCGACACAGTCACCCTTGGCGACTTGGCGGAATACGAAATCAGCCCTCGCCTTACCGCCCTTGCGGAAGCGGTAAAAAACATTTAGGAGTTTAAGATGGACGCGACAGGATCGCCTTTAGCGGCAAGACAGACAGCCCTTCCCTACACAGTCATGGCCTTTGCCTTGGTCGGCATCGGCGTGTTGTTTTTGCTTTGGATTGTTTGGAAGATTCTTCAAAAAAGAAAGGAATCTCCGGAATACATCGAAGCGCAAAAGAACAGGCCCACGACGATAAAAGACATCCAGGCTTTGGCAAAAAAGATTTCCTTGACGCGCCAAGAAGCGCTCTTGCTGTACAACATTTGCTTTAGGCAAAAGGCAAGAAACATCTACTACTTGTGGAACGACGAAGAATATTTGGACGGACTTTTGCGCGAAGAATTTTTAAGGCTTAGGCAAAAGAACGCCGAGTCCGACGTTTACGAAGTTTTTAAATTAAAGAGCCGCCTTGAAAGAATCGAGCGCATGCAGCACAGCATTCCGTCAAGCCACAGCATCCCCGAAGGCGAGACCTTGACTTTGCCGGCTACAGGCGGCCGCTTTTATTCGTTCAAGATTAGAAAAAACGACCAAGACAGCCTTGTCCTCGAAGTTCCCAAAAATTTGGAAGGAACGGAATTCTGCCCAAAGCCGTTGGACAAAATCGTAATGACTTACATGACAAAACGCGGCACCCAGTACGTCCTTTCTTCAAGAGTGATTCGCTTTCAGCACGGAGCGGGCGGCGTCCACGAAATGGTCATAAACCATTCCAACGCAGTAAGCATGCAAAACCGCCGCCAATGGAAGCGCATCAACATCGGAAACAAATGCCTATTTAGCGCGGTTGAGGAAAAAACCGGAAGACGCGGCGAAGTCACCTACAGTCCCAAAGAAAACAAATACGAAGGAACTTTGGCGGACGTCAGCGCCGGCGGCTGCATGATTAAAACGCAATTGCCTATAAAACGCGACCAAAAATTGTGGATAAAAATAAACCTTCCCGAACGGGGAGAATTTGAAGCCTACGGTCTGATTGTAAGCGCGCAAAAGAACAACGAGACAAACGAGTTTGCGCTGCACATTTCGTTCATCGAAATCGATGAAAAGGACAGAAACGACATTTTCGCGTTTGTCTACAATTATCAATAACGACTTGATATTATAACGCAAACCGCGCTATAATGGCTGGACACGGAGAATATGACAGTACTTGAGCTAAAGGATGTTGCGCGTGAACCTGGCGCCATTTATTACATAAGACGCTACAGGGCCATTGCCAGCTTAAAGTTGCCGACAGAAATTGTTGATTCAAACATAGAATTCAGCATAGAAACTGGGCCGCTTGGAGACAAAATAATAGAAGTTGAACTCTTGACCCAGCCGAACTATCCGGCTCTCCCGATCATTAAGGCGCTTAGGGAATTCATAAACGAAAACGACAATTCGGGAACCCTGCCGATATGACATTCCACACGTCCAGCGCGGAAGAAACCCAAGAACTGGGAAAACGCTTGGGCTCTTTTCTTAAGAAAGGAGACGTAATCGCGCTTCAAGGCCCCTTGGCGGCCGGAAAAACCACCCTTACAAAAGGCATCGCCCTCTCTTTGGGCGTCAAGGACACAATCACAAGCCCCACTTTTTGCTTGATCTCGGAATACGAAGGAAAAATTCCCCTTTACCATTTTGACGTTTACCGCTTGCAAGGAGCGGACGACTTTGCCAACTTGGGAGCGGAAGACATGATTTACGGCGACGGCGTTTGCTTGATTGAATGGAGCGAAAAGATAATGGACGAGCTTCCCAAAAAGACAATCATAATCAGGCTGGAAGTTTGCCAGGCGGACAAGGACGGCTCGAAAGACCCAAACGCCGCCGCCACGCGCCGCGCGATTTACATAGAAAACTGGCCCTACGAAAACTTTGGGGAGGCAAAATGAAAGCGCTAGCATTGGACACGGCGATTTCTTGCATACAAATCGCGGCAAAAAACGACGACTATTTGGCAAGCCTTACGCTGGACATCGGCATGAGGCAGAGCGAAAAGCTTTTGCCCGCCATCGATTATGTTTTAAAGCAAGCCGACTTAACGCCCGGCGACTTGGACTACACGGTTTTGACACAAGGCCCCGGCTCTTTTACGGGCTTGCGCTTGGGCTTTGCCGCGCTTAAGGCGATCGAGCTTTTTGGCGGAAAGAAGGCGGCGGACGAGAATTCATCGCAAGCCCAAAAGGCGGGCGCAAACGAAAACTCGTTCCAAGACCAAAAGGCGGGCGGCCGCTCAAAAATCCCCCTTTACGGAATAAATTCCTTGGACGCATATGCCTGGCCCTTCATGGACTTTGACGGAATCGTACTCCCGATCATCGACGCGCATAAAGACAAGTTTTACGCAAAGGCTTTCTTAAACGGAAGCGAAATCCTCCCCTGCGACGACTGGGACTTGCGCGCCCTGGAAGAAAAAGTTTTGGCCGCAAGCGAGAGCCTTTCGCAAGACCAAAAACTCGCGGCGAAAGAAACGATTCTAGTTTGCGGCCTTGAGGCAAAGGCTTTCGTTGACGCTTGCAAAGAAAACGATTTGTTCAAAGGAAAAAAAATCATCGCGCAAAGAGGCCGCGCAATTAGTTTGGAAAGCCTTTTCGCTTTGGCGGAAGAAAAAATTTCCAAGGGCCTTTCGCCGCTCGCCGACTACGACGGCCCCCAATACTACCGGGCCAGCGAGGCAGAGCGGAACGTCGCTGACGCTCCGTCCGCTCAATGAGTTTCCGCTTCGCGAAAACTCACAGAATATTTGCAAGGAAAAACTAACGGCCGCTGAGGGACTTTTTCCAGCGGCTAACAAGCTGCAGGGCGGCCATCGGCGTAAGGTTGTCAACGTCGGCGCTCAAAATTTCGTCAAGAACAATTTCTTCGTCGCTAAAAAGGCCAGGCGCGTTGAGCGCGCCTTGGGCGGGACTTTGAGCCGGCTCTTCTTGCGGCGCGGGAACGTTTTGAACCATCAAAGGCTTTTCGGAAGCGAGCGTCTGCAAATGTTTTAGAATCTGTCCAGCGCGGTCGATTACGCTTTGAGGAATTCCTGCAAGGCTGGCTACGTGAATGCCGTAAGAATTTTCGCTCGCGCCTTCCTTAATCTTTCGCATAAATATTACGGAGCCGTCCGTTTCCTTTACATCCATGCAAAGAAGGCGCATCGAAGAATGCTCCAAGCGCGTAAGCTCGTGGTAATGGGTGGCAAAAAGCGAGCGGCATTTTAGGCTGTTGAGCAAATGCTCGCTTACCGCCCAAGCGATTGAAAGGCCGTCTTCGGTGGAAGTTCCGCGGCCAACTTCGTCCATAATAACAAGGGATCTCTCTGTGGCGCCGCGCAAGATGCGGGCGGTCTCGGTCATCTCGACCAAAAAGGTTGACTCGCCGCGGGCAAGGTTGTCGCTGGCTCCTACGCGGCAAAATATTTTGTCAACAAAACCGATTTTGGCCGCGTTTGCGGGAACGTAGCTTCCGGTTTGGGCAAGCAAGGCGATCAAGGCGCTTTGGCGCAAGTAGGTTGATTTGCCTGCCATGTTGGGGCCGGTTATAAGCAGGAACGATGGCTCTCCCCTTGCGACCATCTCTATGTCGTTTGGAACAAATTCGCCGGAAGGCAAATGCGCCTCGACAACCGGATGCCGGCCGGCCTTAATGTCAAAGTCAAGGCTGTCGTCAACAATCGGCTGAACCCAACGGCCAACGCGCGCGGCGTAAGCGAACGAGGCGGAAACGTCTGTGTAAGCGACAGCTTTTGCAAGACTCATTAAATACGGAACGTAAGGTTCGATCTGAGAGCGAACTTCCATAAACAAAGCGCGCTCAGTTTCAATAATGTTTACGCTGGCGCTGTTCAACTCGCGCTCAAGCTCTTGCAATTTTTCGGTCGTGTAGCGGTCGGCGTTTGTAAGAGCGCGCCTCATTATAAAATGGCTTGGAACCTTGTCCAAGCGGCCGCGCGAGACTTCCAAAAAGTAGCCGGCCAAATTGTTGTGCTTTACCTTGAGGTTTTGGATTCCCGTGGCCGCGATTTCTTCGGCAAGATAGTCGTCCAAGATTTTATTAAAGTTGTCGTGGACTTCCCTGTAATGGTCCAGCTCTTTTGAGTAGCCAGCGCGGATCAAGCGGCCTTCGGTAAAGACCGTTGAAGGATCGTCGCAAATCGCGCGGCCAATCAAGTCGATTATAAAGCGGGCGCCGTCCTCGTCCATCATTCCAAAATCATAAGAAGAAAGAGATGCCTGGATCTCAAGCCAAGCCTTTAGGCTTTCGGCCAAGGCCGCCAAATCCTTTGCGTGCGCCTTTTGCATGGCAACGCGGCCTGCCAAACGCTCAATGTCCAAAATTCCGGCAAGCTTTTCGCGGCAAAAGACGGAAAGGCTTTCGTTTTCAAAAAACATTTTTACGTGATTCTGGCGGGCGGCGATTTTTTTTATGTCAACCAGCGGGAACGAAAGCCATTGGCGGACGGCGCGGTTTCCCATCGCAGTAAGCGTGTAGTTTACGCATTCAAGCAAGGTGAACTTTGAAGAGCCGTCGCGAAGGTTTTGAAGTATTTCCAAATTGCGCCTGGAAGAATCGTCGATCAAAACGTAATCGCTGTCTTGGTAAACCTTGATTCCCGCGATGTGCGAAAGCTCGGCGTTTGTTGTCTTGTCCAAGTAGTCAAGCAAAAATCCGGCAGGCGCGACTTCGGGGCTGGACTCGTCAAGCCCAAAGGAAGCCAAGCTCTTTGTCTTAAACTGGCGGGTAAGGCGGGCAAAAGAAGTCTCGCTAGAAAAATGCCAATCCGGGTAATAAGAAACAAGCAAATGCGGAACGGAGCCAAGCGCCTGCTTTATGTCGCCGTTGTCCCTTAATGACTGGGGGAGCAAAAGCTCTTTGGGGCTTGCGCGGTCCAATTCCTTGGCAAAGTTTTCGGCCATTTTTGAGGCGGGCCAAGAGGTGGCCAAAAATTCCGAAGTGCTTACGTCAACAAAGGCAAAGCCCGCCCTTCCCTTGCTGACCGAAAGAGCGGCCAAAAAGTTGTTGCTTCCGCGGTCAAGGTAGTCGTCGTCCACAACCGTTCCCGGAGTGATGACCTCGACGACTTTGCGTTCGGTAAGGCCGCCGCCTGGACTGATTTCTCCAACCTGTTCCGCGATGGCAAGCTTTTTTCCAAGGCGCAACAATCTGGCAATGTAAACTTTGGCGGCATGGTAAGGAATGCCGCACATTGGCGAGGCGCCTCTGTGCGTAAGGGTTAGATTGATAAGGCGCGAAACTTCTTTTGCGTCGTCGTCGAACATTTCATAAAAATCTCCGAGACGGAACAAAAGAATTTCGTCTTTATGATCGTTCTTTAGCTTGTTGTATTGCTCCATTAAAGGAGTCAGTTCGGCCATTATTGCTGTTCCAAAGACTCAATGACTTTGTCCGTAATGTCAACAGCCGGACTATACCACAAGATCGAGTTGCTTTGCTGCAAGTTGATTACCATAGAAAGGCCCTCGTTTTCGGCGACCTTTTTGATGGTGCGGTTGAGGTTCTTGTAGAACTCGTTGTTGTTTGAAAGGTTGTTCTTGATGTTGTTCAACTCAGTGTTTTTTTGCTGAGTGTAAGTCTTAAGGCTGGAAGACTTGATTCTGATGGAATCTTGATAGCTCTTTACCTCGGCGTCCATTCCCAAGTCTTGGGCTTCCTGAAGCTTTGTTTGCAAAGAACGGATTTCGTCGGCGCGGCGAGAGATTTCTTCTTGGAACGCGGCGCGCTTTTCTTCATAGGCTTTTACCGCCGAAGAGTTTCTAAAAAACTGCTCGTAAACTTTTGTTGTGTCCACGACTCCAAAGTTGGTTATATGCTGCTGGGCGAACAAGGCTCCGGCCGCAAAAAGCGAAAAGGCAAAGGCAATAGTCTTCTTTGAAAAAAGTTTCATAGCAAATCTCCTAAAAATTATTTGTTTACAATATTGAATGACAGGACGAACTTCCATGTGTCGCCCCATTTAACTTTTCCGTCCTTTACGGTAAAGCAGTTGGCAAGCATAAGCCTTAACGGGAACTGCGGCATCAAGATGCGAATGTCCGGTCCAAAGCTAAAGTAAAAGTCATTAAGGCTTACGTTAGAAAGCAAGGATCCCAAATCGTCTTTAATGGCGACAGCGTCAAAGAAACCGTCGATGGCAAGCATTCTAGGAATGACAGGAAAGCGAAGCTCCAAGTTTTGGCTGAACATAGCCTTTCCTTTTACCGAGTCATAAATGTTTGTCCAACCGCGGCCGTTGAACATGCCGTCGATGTAAAGCTTGTGGTTGTCGCTAACAGAGGAGCCGGGAGCCGGCGCTTGGAACGAAACCGTTGACAAAGCGGCAAAGATCAATTTAAAGCTCCAGTTTTCGCTTACAGGAACGTCGCACAATGTCACATAGCCTTCAAGCTTTGTGTCGCTCCTCAAGTAAAAGTCCGTCTCAATCGGAAGCAAACCGTACCATGCCAAGCGCTGGCTAAAGAACCAACCCTTTGAAGGATCATAGTTGATGTCGCGGCCGTCCATAGACCACTTGGTCCAAATTGAGTTTTGGAAACCCCAATGGTTCGCGTAGCGGCTAATCGCCAAGTCAAGCGGAGTGTAAAGGCTGTCGTCGTAAATATAATTGGTAAGCGTGTTTGTCAAACCGCCCGCCAAAGTAAGGATCGCCCACTTTGGCATCCAACGATAGGCCAAAGAATGGTCAAACGACACTTGCCAGCGCTCGTATTCCATGTAATAGTGCGTCTTGTCAACAAGGCCTGAGTCCGTCCAATACAAGCGCAAGGCTTTTGCTTTTGCGTGCGAGAACGAAAGGTTTTCAGCCCATTCAATCGGAAGATCCCAAAGCCAGCGCTGAGAATATCCAAGGCCGATCGACTGTTCCGTCGTAGAGAGCGTTGTGCTTGCCGAAACCGTTTTTCCCAAGCCAAAGAGGTTTGAGTTGGACCATTTTGCAAAAAGCGAGAACGGCAAGTCTTCGGGATTTGTAACGCCAGTAAAGGTAATTCCAAACTCAATAGAATTGGTGTGCTGTTCCTCAACCGTAAGAATCAAGTTGACCAAGTTGGCGTCGCTGCCCGGCTCTACTGTAGGAACAACGTTAGAAAAGTACTGCAAGTTCATCAAGTTGCGCAGTCCGCTTGCAATCTTTGCCTTTGAAAAAACGTCGCCGCTTTCTATCGGAACTTCGCGCGAAATTACATAGTCCTTTGTCTTTTCGTTTCCGCGAACGATGATTCTTTCAACGTGGCTTCTGTCGCGCTCGGTAATGTTCAAAACGTATGAAACCTTGCGCTCAACTGTGTCGCGGTTTTCCAAAGGCTGGAAAGAGTTTTCTGTATAACCGTTTTCGTAATACAAGTCGCTTACGTCGGCGACCGAGCTTTGGAACTTTGTCTGGTTAAAGACATCGCCTTTCTTAAGTTTTACAAGAGCTTCCAAACGTTCCTTTGTAAAAACTTTATTTCCGTAAAAAGTCAAACCGTCAAAAGTGTAAATCGAGCCTTCATACAAGTAGTATGTGATTGTCAACTCGTCGCGGTCTTTTTTGTCGTTGTGAGTGATGTCTCGCGTAATGTCAACAATGTGAAAGTCAAGGTAACCGCGGTCCATGTAATATTTTGCGATCATTTGGCGGTCAATTTCCAATTGGCTTTCTTGGAAGGCTCCCTTGGAAAAAATGCCGGCCTTTTTAAGCTTTGTCTGCTTCTTTAATTTTTTTGTCGGAAAGGCTGAGTTTCCCTCAAAGTTAATTCCGACAAGCGCGATTGAATTTCCTTCGCTAATTATAAATGTGACGGCAACGCCAGTTTCGCTCTCTTCGTATGTATGAGAAACTTTTACGGAAGGAAAGCCTTTTTCAAGGTAAACGTCTCTAATCGCGCGCTCGTCCATCAGGGCCTCCGAGTCGGAGAATACATTTCCGACCTTAAGGGAGATGGCGTCTCTTAGCGGCGGGTTCCTTACCTTTTTGTTTCCCTTAAATTTAATTGAAGTGACGACAGGCTTTTCGACAACGTTCAAAACCAAGATTACGCCGTTGCCGGAATCGTGGATGGCGCCGGGAACGATTTCCTCAAAGTAGTTCAAGCCTTCCAAACGGTTAAGCAAATCGTAAAAGCAGTCGTTAAACTTTTGGCCGATATAGCTGGATGTCATGCCCGAAAGGTCGGACTGGCGAACGCTTTTCAATCCCTTAAAAGTGATTTTGGTAATCGTCTTGTCCACATACCAATCTTCGCTCTCTTCTGAATGCGAATAAGACATAAAAGCGCAGAATATTAATAGAAGAACAAATAATTTTTTTAACTGAGAGCGCATAATCAAAAACCCCAATATTTTTTAAAAACTAAATTTCCATGACAAAGTAACCGCGGTGTTCTCAACAATTTTCATATTGAGAATGCTTTCCAAATCGGGAGACATGCTCCATCTAACCTTAGCAAAAGGAGCCGCCAATTCAAATCCCAATTCAGGCCTGAGCGAAATACCGTCATACGTATAGTTACTGCCAATGCGGTTCCTATCGTAATCCAGCCTTAACATCGCGTCAGCAAATATTGCTTCGCCAAAGTATTTACCAATATAAACAGTCGTACCGTCCAAATAGTTACCGGCTAAGTTGTCCGAACCGGAAGAATTTCGATTTACGCTCTGTTTAACGGCGTTTTGGACAACCATTGTCCTTACAGAGAATATATCAAATTTGAAGAAATCACGCAATGCATTTTCCAATCTTCTTATCAAAACTGATTGGAGGGCGTAGTCGCCAGTCGCCAGGGCCAAAGAGGCCGCGTTCTTGGAATTTGCAGTCAAAAGGCCTCCCAAGATTTCCATAATCTCGCGCTCTGACCTGGCGGGGCTGGAGCTTAGCCTTGGAGACAATTGGCTTAGCCTTTGCTTTTCCACTTGCAAAGTAATCGTTACGGGTTCGCTGTTTTCGTCGCGAGTCTTGCATTCCGCCAAAACAGAAACGCTTGGGTCAAAGCTTTCGTCGTTGCTGCTAAAGTGAATCTCGCCTTCCCTAATGTAGAAGCTGGAATTCATGTAAACGATTTCTCCGCTTCTAATCGGAACGTCGCCGTCCAACACAAGCCGCTTGTCTTCGCTGGAATACGAAACTTCCATTTCGCTTCCAGGAACGATTACAGCGCGCAAGAATGTTGAATATGAAATTTGAACTCGTTGAGCAGTCCTTATCCTTAGGTCAACGTCAACCGGCATTCCGTCGTCGTCATCGTCGTTGTCTTCGACAGGGGTAAGGCCGGTAATGATTTCGTCAATTCGGGTGGCGCCAAATTCCGCGTTGGCGTTTTTGGCGGTCAATTCACCAGACACACCGATAGTGTCATTTTCCAAGCTTACGGCCAAGTCGGCAAGGAACTCGCCCTTTACATGGATTTCGGAAAGATTTATGTTGAGCGGAACAAAATTGTCCTTTATCGTTTGGATTCTGACTTCGAGGCTGTCCAACGCCAAGCGGTTCATTTGAATGCTTACAGTCACGTCAAGCGGCTGGTTTTGCAAATGACAACGGGTTGGTTCCGTGTAGAATTGAGAGCCTTCCAAGAACATCGTAATCATAGGCGTAGAAGCGCGCTTTCTAAAGAAATTGGGGAAATTGAATTCCGCGTCAGGTATGTCAATCTGTCCGTAAAATTTAGGATCAGAAATTGGGCCTGTCAATGTAAAGCCGCCGACGGCGATTCCCTTAAAGATTCGCGCTATCTTTATGCCAAGAGACTCCACAAGCTCACGGCCGTTAATCTGAATGTCGGAAACGGAAACGTTCAAGTCTTCTTTGGACACGCTTCCTTGAATTTTCATGTTGAACGGAACAGTATTCCTAATCTCCAAATCCAAATCGCGGAAATCGGTGATGGTTCCATTTAAGCCGATGTTTTGGCTTGACGAAATGATCAATTGGTTCTGGATTTTCATCAAGCCAATGTGATAGCTCTTTCGGCGCTTTTTGTCCACCTTCTTTTCCACCGCGTCAAATTCAATGTTGAGCGAATCCGGAACGCCCTTGCCCACTTCGCTAAGCGCTTGGACTTTTGCCTGCGCGTTGGCAAAGACATTGGTTCCAAAAAGGTTTGTCCTTAAGTCAAAGGTCAGCTTTCCTTCCCAAGTTTTTTGGTCAAAGTCCGCCAAGACATTCGTAATCTTGCTGTCGCCCCAAGTCGCTTCGGCCTTTTGGATTGAGAACACCTTGTCTTCGACAATCGCTTGGGCGGACAAGCGCAAGGGCTTTCCGTGGATTGTCATAACGGCTTTTGGAATGTCGATCGAAACAAAGGGGTTTCCAGCCATTCCTTGCGCCACAATGTTGGCGTTGACAGTGTCGCTATCCTCAGAGCCGGCAAAGAAACGTTCGGAGCGCAAAGACTCAACGCTGAGCGTTGTAGTGACAAAAAGATTGTTCAAGAAAGTTCCAGAGAAAAGCGAACCGACAGTAAGCGGCGTCTTTAACGAGTTTACAAGATTACCTTCCAACTTAATTTTTTCTTCGCTCATCGAGTTGGACAAATCAAAGTTAAAGTCCGCGCTTTCAAAAATATTTCCGTCAAAGCGGTAAACAACGACGCCGCTTCCGTTCATCGTCGAAACTTTGTCGGAATAAGTCACGCTGTCAAAGTAAGCGCCGCCTTGGTCAATGTCAGCCGCAAAGGTTATGACAGGATCGATTGAGCTTGTTCCTTCCAACAAGCGGCCGTCAAAGTATGGAACCAAGGCGCGGATGCCTTTGTCGATTGAATAGGCAAAGCTGGACTCCGTTGTAAACGAGAATGTTCTGTTGTTGATCTTCACAGGAAAGCCTGTCGCTTCAAATGAACCGTCAAGCTTGGCAACCTCGCCCGAAGTATCCGTCTTAAGGGTAAAGCGCAAGCCGTATTCAGAATTGATTTCAATCCAGCCCTTGTTTGCCAAGCCCGAGAATGTATACGGAATGCCGTTCAACTCCAAGCGTCCGTTAAGCAAACGGTCTTTTGAATCGGCCAGCTTTTCGACAAGGCCGTCCATCAAAAGCTTTTGTCCGCCAAAAATAAATTCAAGGCGCGACAACTGGAATGTTTGTTCGTTTCCATCCGCCTCAAGAATCAGCATTTGGTCGTCGCGGCTTGTGTTGGCCAAAAGCGCGTAAGGAACGCTGAACGAGAATTCTTTTCCTACGCCCGAAGCAAAGGCGTCGCAAGAGAAAACGTAAGACTTGACCGCGTCGGAGGCAGCCATCAAAAGGGGCTTCATGTTTTCTTCCGCAAAGAAAGCGGCGGTCTTTACGATGCTGTCAAGATAAATCGCGCTGAACGAAAGCGAAGTTTGCGCCGCCTTTGTTTCCGACGAATAGCTTCCAAAGACGGAGACAACGCCCGGCTCGTCGTTGTGAGAATAATCGGAAACTTCAAAAGTCCAGTCCCACGAATCCGCGGACGGAAGCGCTGTAAGCTGGGCGGCGGTAAAGACGTTTTCGCCAAAGAATACTTGCGGCGCAAAGCACATAAAGCCGTTTTTGTATTCATCGATAAAGACCTCGGTTGAAATCTCTCCGCCGTTTGGAAGAACAAAGGATTCAACGCTCAAAGTTCCCGTAGGCCTTTTTGCCGCAAAGTCAAAGGCGCCGTCAAAGCTTAAGTTATAGCGTTCGCCGGAAGTCTTAAAATACGGAATCGTTATTCTTTTTTCGTTGCCGTAAAGCGAGTAAGAAACGATTGTGTCGCTTTGGAATTTTTCGGCCGGAATTACGTCAGCGGGAACGAAAATGTCGCCGCTTGAATTATAGCCAAACTCGTCGGTTCGATAATTGTATTTTGCCGACGCCTTTAACGAGAAGTTCAATCCAAACAAACCTTGAGTCAACTTGTCTTGGTTGCTGGTCTGAACAAAGTTGTTCATGTTAAAGCCGTCGGCAAAAAGGTTGGCCACGCAATCGGCGCTTTCAAAATCGACGATCGCCTCGGCGTAAATGTTTCGCGCGCTGGGCAGCATCTTAAAGCTTAGCTTTTGCGACCTGTATTCCGCCAAGAAACCGATAAAGCGGGCGCGGTAGTTAAACGCGGCCATGTTGGAAAAGCGCAATACGGCGGAGCTTCCGTCAACGCCGCGAGGAATCAAGGCCGAAAAGTCAAGGTCGGCCGACATTTTTTCAGAGCCAAGAGCCGCTTCCAAGACGCCGGAAAAATTCGCGTCGATTTTGTTCTGCCCTCTCGCTCCGATTAAGGCCTTTGAAATGTTGGCCTCAAAAGATTGGCCGGCGGACTTAAAGAGAAAGCGCAAACGGTAAACGCGCAAGTCGGAGTCAAGCTTGATGTTGGCGTTTTGCAAATTTAATTTGTCCAGCAGTTCCTTAAAGCGCTCGCTGTAAGGCTTTGCCTCAAGACCTTCGCTTTGACTGGCCTTGCGCTTTTCCAAAATTTGGGTGAGCCAAAAATCATTTTCGCCGGAAAGGATTTTAATCTCAACATCGCGCAGCAAAAGGCCTTCGACGCTTCCCGCAAGCTTTCCCCTAAAAAGGTCGCGCATCGAATAATCCAAGAACAAGCGGCCGATTGAAGCGACTTCCAAACCGCTCTTTGCGTCAACGACGGAAATGCCGTTGACGTTCACTCCGGACAAAACCGACGGAGAAAGAGACTTGTAGGAAATCTGAAGGCCGGCGTTTTCCTTAAAGCTTTCGCGGTAAGAGTCAACTGTTCTTTGGATTTGCGTTCCAATGCGGCTGTACAGAGGGTGCAAGAGCCTGTTTACCGCCACAAGAAGAGAAAAAAAGAATAACACGCAAACGCCGATTTTTATATAACGCTGCTTGAACTTCATCTAGACACGAAGCCCCCTGCGCGCTAAAAAAAACAGACGCGACATTGCAAAATTTTGCATTATGGTATACCTTATATATTATCGGCTGTTTTGGTCGAAATTTTGAGGTTTTCTACTATGATACTTAAAAAGTTTGTGGTCTTTGAGGGAATAGACGGAGCGGGCACTTCAACCCAAATGCGGCTTTTGGCGGAACGGGATTCAGGCAAAAAAATCGTTTTTACGGCCGAGCCGACGGAAAGGCCCACGGGAAAATTTTTGCGCCAGATTTTGAGCGGAAAGGAATCCGTAAGCGTCCAAACCGCCGCCTATCTCTTTGCCGCCGACAGGGCCGAGCACCTTTGGGGCGCGGGCGGAATTGTTGACCAAACTAAAAACGGCTTGACGGTTGTATCGGATAGATACCTCTTTTCAAACCTGGCCTACCAGGGAGTCACTTGCGGAGAAGATTTGCCAAAAATGCTCAACAGCCCCTTTCCTTTGCCCCAACTTTTGTTTTTCTTTGACATTTCGGCCCAAAAATCCCTTGAACGCGTCGAAAAACGCGGAGAAGCGAAAGAGATATACGAAAACGAAAAGTTCCTTAGCGACACCGCCTCCCGCTACAGAATGATAGTCGACCAATACAAAAGACTAGCAGACAACCAAATGAGAATCGTGGAGATTGACGCCACGCTCCCAAAAGAAAAAATTTCAGATTTAATCTGGAAGGAAATTCTTCCGATAATAAATTCGTGAAAAAGTTAGCCAAAAAAATTATTCTCATCTCTTTATCGCTTGCCGCGGCGGCGATTTTTTGCCTGCCGGCTTTTTCGTACATGTGCAAGTACAAAGAGGACTTTTACAAGCTTTATCACGTTCACTACCAGCAGTACCCTGACGACTGCATGGAAAACATTTACTGGCTGGAGCAGGCCGTCCGCGCCGACTTTGCCAATCCCCTTTACGCCAGGGCCAAGATTCAGACCAAGGAAGAATGGGAAAAATACAGAAATCTTTTCCAAATGCACCTAAACCTTAAGCTTATCGAACAACACATGCGCCTTGCCCGCGTTTACGACAGGCGCGCGATTTGCTTTTACGACGCTCCCTGGAAAGACGAATACCTTTCAAACCTAAAAAAAGCCAAAAGCTGCTACGAGGCCGGCCTTTACTATTGGCGGGAAGCGCGCCTCTGGTCCGAAAAAGCCAGCGAAACTAAATTCCGCTTTTTGTTCTTGGAAGACCTGACCAATTGGGAAGACGAAAACAAGCGCATAGCCGACGCGGAGCTGGACTACAATAAAATCCTAAGCCGCGAACTTACGCGCGTGGCCGCCGAAATCGAAAAGCTAGAGGCGATGGACCGCTCATACTAAGGAGCCGGAAAGAGTTCGTTGACCGCATTTGCCAAGGCCGTATTGTCATACATTTGGTCAAGCGTAAGAGACTTTTCGACAGGCGCTCCGTCTTCGCTGTTGCTCCAGTCCGCCTTATGCGACCCGCGCATGCAACCGGAATACTGGAAGGGAAAGCCGTCCGCGGTGCAGGCATAACGGACGACGCAGCTTCCGCCAACGCTTCTTATTCCCGCGATTTTTATGCCGTTGTCCCAGCAAATGTTCGCAAAAGAGTTTCCGCACGAAAATGTCACGTTGCTTGTAAGGACGACAAAGTTGTAGTTCTTTTTTTTGTCGTCGTCGTTTATCTTTCCGTCCAAGTTTATGTCGGCTGGCCCTGTCTCAACCTTCTTTCCGCCGGTGAAAAAATCATAATAAAGGGTGGCGGCGTCCTTTGGGTCAAGCAAAAAACACAAGGCGTAATGAAGCGCGGCTGTGTCTCCGCCGGGGTTGCAAGAAAGGTCTATGACAACGTTCTTGACCGAGCTATAGGCGGGCGTGTTTTCAAGCGCGTAAAAGGACTTGTAAAAAATTCCCACAGTGTCGTCAGGAATGCTAATGCCGCCTGCGGAAGGATCAGGGTTTGGGCTTCCTGGTCGGGGAGAAGCGTAATAGCTTTTCCAAAAGGCTTCTTTATATTCAAATTTATCAAAGCGGATTATCGCGGTCTTGTTTGAGTCGATGACCTCAAAGGCGGGCGTCACGGAACCCGAGGAGGACTTTCCTATGTAGCTTGCGCCGGAAGGGGCAGTTTTTTTCTTTTCGTCCCTGCCCTCCGGATATCTTTGCATGCGCACTATTAGCAAAGCGTATTTATTGCTGAACCAATTTTGAGGTCCGTATTTTTCCGCGATATAGGCCTGCGAAACATAATCCTGCTTGGCGGTAAAAGACGAGTGCGCGTCTCCGTACACCCTGTTATAAAGCATGTCAAGGCCCGCGATGTAATCAATGTAGGAGGAAGAAAGCAGGAGAGAACGAATGTCGCCCGCGTTTTGCAAAAGCATTTGCTCAAAGTCAAGAGGGTCGGTCGCGGCGACTTTTTCCTTTACAGGACATCCGCTTCCGTCATCGGCAAAGCCGTAATAGCCCGACCTCCCGTAGAGATTTTCGTGGATAAAGCGCAAAGTATTGTACGAAAGCGAAATCAGTTCCTTTGGCCGCTCCATTAAATTGCCCGCGGAATCAGTGTACCAGGGGCTTTTGTAAAAGGACGCATAGCCTGAATCCTTGTCGTAATAATCTTCGTCCGTTCCGGTAAAGTAAACGGCCTTGCCGTTGTAAAAGTAGCGCTCGTAATTTATCATTGAAAAAACATTTGAAAGGACAAAGAGGGGAATGTAAACGTCGTCGATTCCGCCATACACGCAAAAGCCGTATTTTGCAAGGTCAAAGGTCTTGGCCTTTTCGCCAGTGTAGGTTTTTACAAGCTTAAGAAAGCCGACAACTTCGATTGGGTCCATGCTTTGAAAGTCACCGAAGGTCGGCATGAAAATCGTGTCTGAG
Source organism: Treponema sp. (assembly GCA_016290995.1). GTDB lineage: Bacteria > Spirochaetota > Spirochaetia > Treponematales > Treponemataceae > Treponema_D. The sequence continues at coordinate 34,796 of JAEEVR010000003.1, forward strand.
TCTTTGTTCACGACGATGACATATCTTTTGGCGGCGGCGTCCGGATCTTGTATGACATAACGGTAGTCGCCCTTTGAGTACGACTCCGAAACAACTGAATATTTCATGCAAGACGTAAGGTAATGCCTAAGGCCCACATAGGGAACGTAGGAATCGCCCTTATAAAAACGCGCGCTCATCGAGCCTGTAAGCCGCTCCTTTGGCGCCAAGATGGGAAGAGCCTCCGAAACAAAAGCCAAGCTTTCTTCCTGGGTGGCGTCGGAATAAATGTTTGTAACTGGATTGTCGCTGTAGGAACAGGCTGCAAAACAAAAAGCTAAAAACGCAAGGCAAAAAGCGCCCAACATCTTAAAAATCTTTTTCACGCGTCCTCCTGCATTCCCTTTCATTTTAACAAAAAAAGCGAGCCTTGAATAGGGAGCGGCGCCGACAGCGCAAGGCAAACTCTGCCACTAGCAAAAACGCGAAAAATGCGGTAATATGGCTTTATGCAAGAAAACGCCTTTTCTATAAATTACCAAAAGCAATATATCGCGACGCCAAAAAGCGAAATTCATTTTATCCAGGACAAAATCGACTTAAAAAAGCTTTTCTTTTCGCAAGCCAAAGATTGCCGCCGCCTTTTTACGCTTGACGCAAACGTGGCCGCCCTGCCCTGCCTTAAAAATTTCGTCGCGCTCTTCAGCTCAGACGGAAAACAAGACCAAAAAGCCGCCGCCAAAATCAAGCCCGGAGTTTACGATGGCTCAGGCGCGGCAAAAGGAAACGCTCTTGTCATCGTAAAGTCCGGCGAAAAATACAAAACAATAAAGACGGTTTTGCAAATTGTAACGGCCGCGCTGGACCGCGCCTTTACCCGCAAAGACGTTTTCTGCGCGATCGGCGGCGGCGTTCTTACCGACATGACAGCCTTTGCCGCTTCGCTTTACAAGCGCGGCGCGGTTTGCGAATTCGTTCCGACAACTTTGCTTGCGATGGTTGACGCCGCGATGGGCGGAAAGACAGGATGCGACTTTGACGACTACAAAAACATGATCGGGGCCTTTTACCCCGCCCGCGCGCTTTACGTTTACCCGGACTTTGTCCAAAGCCTTAACGAGCGCGAATACCGATCGGGCTTTGCCGAAGCTTTTAAGACCGCTCTTCTTTACGACAAAAAAATGTTTTCCGAAATTTCAAAAAAGCGCGAGCTTGTAAAAAAGCGCGACAAGGCCTTTGTCTTTAAGATGATTCAGGCCTGCGCCAAGGCCAAGGCGCGCGTGGTTCAAAAGGACATGACCGAAAAAAACATCAGAATGCAGCTTAACCTTGGCCACACATTTGGACACGCGCTTGAAACTTGCGCGGGTCTTGGAAAAGTGGCGCACGGCGACGCTGTCGCTTGGGGAATCAGCCGAGCGTTGGAGCTAAGTCAAAAGCTTGGCCTTTGCTCAAAAGAATACAAAGAAGAAGTTTTCGCCCTTTTGGATTATTTTGGATGGGAGACAAAAGCCGCTCCAAAATATTTTTGCCCAAAAGACGGCGGCAAAAAAATTCTTGAGGCGATGCGCCGCGACAAAAAGAATTCATCCAACAAAATCCGCGTGATATTGCAGCGCGGCCTTTGCGATACAGTAATAACGGAAGTCTCCGACAAGGATATTTTAAAATGCCTGTAAATCCAGAACTCTACTTTGACTGGGCCGCGACCGCGATTCCCGACCAAGACATTTTGGAGGCCGCGCTAAAGGAATCCTTGGCGGCTTGGGCCAACCCTTCAAGCGTTCACGCCGCCGGCAAAGAGGCTCGCGCCGCGTTGGAAAAAGCGCGCTCGGACTGCGCGGCCGTTTTGGGCGTCCAGACCAAGCAAATTTTCTTCACCTCAGGCGGAACCGAAAGCGACCACATTCCCCTGCTCGCCATACTCAACCGGCCCGAAAAAGGAAACGTCGCCGTAAGCTCAATCGAACATCCGGCCTTGCGCGAAATGGCCGACGAACTAAAAAAATGCGGAATTGAATGCAAGCTGATCCCCGCAGACAAAAACGGCTTTGTCACGCCGGAAGCGGTGTTGCAAACCGTTGACGCAAAGACCCTTTTCGTGTCCGTAATGTCGGTGAACAACGAAACCGGAGCGGTACAGCCAATCCAAAAAATTGCCGCCGCGCTTGAGGAACAATACAAGGGCAAGCGAAAGCCGCGCTTTCACGTTGACTGCGTTCAAGCCCTTGGAAAAATACCGATCGATTTCTTGAACGAACCTGGAATTGACTCGGCAGCCTTTAGCGCCCACAAAATTTGCGGACCGCGCGGCATCGGCATTCTTTACTTAAAAAAAGAGGAAGAAATATTTTTGCGCGGCGGCGGCCAGGAAGGAGGCGTTCGTAGCGGAACCGAAAACCTTTTTGGCTCCATCGCCTTTGCAAAATGCCTTGAGCGCCACGCGATTTCCGCGCCGCGCGCCGAGCCCAAAAACGGCGGCAAGCCAAAAAGCGCCGCGCGCTTTGAGGAACAAAAGGCCTGGACGACGGATTTTATAAAGGAACTGCTCGCCATAAAAGGCTGCGAAATAATTCCCGCCGCGCGCGGCGTTCTTAGTCAGGAAAACTTTTCGCCGTGGGTCGTGCAAGCAAGCTTTCAAAAGATTCCGGGCCAGGTAATGCTCCGCGCCTTGGACGCAAAAGGCATTTGCGTTTCGACCGGCAGCGCTTGCTCGTCAAAAAAAGCCTCGCGGCCTATATTGGAAGCGATGGGAGTTCCGGCGGCGCAAAGGGAAACGTCAGTCCGCTTTAGCTTTGGCCCAAAGACTACGCGCCAAGGAATGCAGGCGCTTTTGGACGCGATAAAAGAAGTTTGCGCGGCATTTAACTAAACTTTGTACTGCCCAATTGGCCGCAGGCGCCTTTGATTCCGGCTCCGCGGCGGCGGCGCAAAGTTACGTTAAGGCCCGCGGCCTCCAACTCTTTTACAAAATCCTCGCACTCTTTTTGAGCCGGTTCTTCAAAGGGAAGGCTTTTTATTGGATTCCAAGGAATAAGATTAATGTTAACGTCAATGCCGCGCGCGAATTCAATCATGCGGCGGGCGCTGTCAGGCCCGGTGTTTTGGCCGGCCAAAAGCGCGGCTTCAAGCGTCACTCGGCGGCCCGATTTTTGCGCGTAGTAGTCAATCGCCTTTCTAACTTCACTCAAGGGATTTGTCTTTGTAACGGGCATAAGGGCCGCGCGCAAGTCCGGGTCAGCGGTTGTAAGGCTTAAGGCCAGGCGAATCTTTGGTCCGTTGTCAGCCAAATCGTAAATGCCCTTAACAAGTCCGCAAGTTGAAAGCGTTATTCTTTTTGTTCCAAGCGCGCGGCCTTCTTTGTCAGTCAAAACCGCAATCGCTTTTCTTATCGATTCAAGGTTGAGCATCGGCTCGCCCATTCCCATAAAGACAATGTTTTGCAGCTGGCCGCATTCCTTTTCCAAAAACAAAAACTGCTCGACAATTTCGGCCGCGGTCAAATTGCGGGCAAAGCCCAAATGGCCTGTCTGGCAAAAAGCGCAAGCCATCGCGCAGCCGGCCTGGCAAGAAACGCAAGCGGTTTTTCGGCCTTCGATGTCGGTAAGCAAAACGGTTTCGATTAAAAGGCCGTCAAAAGTTTTTATTTGCAGCTTTACCGTTCCGTCGGCGTCTTTAAAAACTTGGTTTACGCAAGAGGAGCGCAAGGAGGCTTTTTCTTTTAGGGAATCGCGCAAGTCTTTGGGAAGATTTGTCATTTGGTCAAAGGATTCCACGCCAAGAGAAAGCCATTTAAAAATCTGCTTTCCTCTAAATGCGGGAGACAAATTTAACCCAGAGCAAATTTCATCCGGCAAAAGGCCGGTCAAGGCAAGCATTTCCATCAACGCTAGGCGTTTTTCTTAAGGCGTTCCAAAGTGTCGTTAATGGCTTGGCTTCTAATGCCAAACTTTTGGAAAGACTCAAGGGTTTCGATCGCCTTTTTCTTTTGGTTCATCTTTGTGTAGCTGTCAGCCAAGTCGATGTAAAGGCGGTAATTTTTGGGATCGTTTTTGATCAAGGCTCCAAGACGTTCGGCGCTTTCTTCGTAGCGGCCCTCGCCCTTGCAAATAAGAGCCAAGCCAAGCGCGGCGTAAATGTCAAAGTCGATGTTCATCGCCTTGTTATAATACATCTCGGCAGTCCTATAGTCGCCGGAATTGCGGTAAGCGTCGCCAGCGCGGGTAAGAATAACCTTGTTGTTTGGATCCATGTCCAAAATCTTGTTCCAATATTCGATTGAGCGGAACTGTTGGTTCATTCCGCGATAGCAGTCGGCCAAACCAAAGAGCGCGTAAAAGTTTTTGGGATCAAGGCTAAGCGCCCTTTCAAAATACGGAACGCCCTTTTCAAAGCTCTTTAGCTTGCGGTGGCAGTTTCCGATGCTGGTCAAAACGCGGATGTCAACCTGGTTTTCGTTAAGCTCAAGCATTCTTGTCCAGTAAAAGAGAGCGTCAGTGTATTCCTTAAAGTCATAGTGCAAGTGGCCCAAACCGATCAAGGCGTAGGGATTGTTTTCTTCCATGTCCAAAACTTTAAGATAAAGCTGCTTGCTCTTTTTAAAGTCGCGGATTTTTCTATAAGCGTCGGCCACGCGAGTCAACACCGTGATGTTGCGGTCGTCGTGAACCAAGTACTGTTCCCAAATGTCAATCGCCTTGTGGAACTGGTTGAGCGTTTTGTAGCAGTCGGCCAAACCAAAAAGAGCGTAGTTGTTTCCGGGATAAAATGAAAGGCACTTTGTGTAGTAGTCGATGGCGTCGTTAAAGTGGTTAAGCTTTCGCTCGCTGTCGCCCAAGCCTACCAAAGCGTAATTGTTGTTGTTTTCAATTTCTAGAATCTTTTTAAATTCGGCTTTTGCTTTGTCAATCTCGCCTTCTTTAAGAAGCTGGTATCCGCGCTTGGAAAGTTCGGCGATTTCGTTGTTCTTTCCATCGATTTTGATCTCTGGATATTCCTCAAATGAATTCTGTCCGATGTCGCTCATTTTTTAACTCCTGTGGAACAGCTCCAACGCCCAAGGCTTTTGGCTACTGCTCGCCATTGTTTTGATCGTCTTTTAATAGACTTCCAATTGTCGCGGCGATTTTTTCGTAAATCGGCCCAACTTTGCTGGTGTTATGCGCAAGCGTATACATTTTAAGCGCCTTAAGCGTTTGCTTTTTTTTGGCGTATTCATCGCCAACGCGAATCAATCCGTCGGAATATCCGGTTGTCAAATAAACGCGCCTAGCGCTTTCGATGTCTCCGTTGTTAAAAAAAACGTTCCCACGCCTGTTGAGGATTGCCTTTTGTTCGGACGAAAGCCCTTGAATGGGTCTGTCGGTAACTTTTATAAATCCGTCGGGAATTTGCTTTTCGTCCACAACGTCTTTAAAATTTAAGGCCATAAACTTTTCCAATTGTTTTTTTAATTCAACGCCATTTCAATTATAACATATTATTTTAATTTGTCAAGAAAATAATTCCCCTATCGGCCCGCTTCCACCGCTAGCAAAAGAAGGCAAAAAATGCTAGTATTTCCCTATGACAAAAGAAGAAGTTTGCAAAATGATAGACCACACGCTTTTGGCCGCCACGGCTACAAAGGCGCAAATCCAAAAACTCTGCGCGGAGGCGGCCCAGCGCTCCTTTGCGTCAGTTTGCGTAAACCCGGTTTGGGTTCCCCTTGCGGCCAAGGAACTGCAAGGAAAAACACCAGCCATATGTACAGTAATCGGTTTTCCTTTGGGAGCGGAAAAAAGCCAAATAAAAGCCCTTGCCGCTAAAGAGGCCGTTCTTGACGGAGCGGACGAAATAGACATGGTGATCAATATCGGAGCGGCAAAAGAAGGCCGCTTTGACCTTGTCCAGGAAGACATCGCGGCCGTTGTCCAGGCCGTAAAGGAAGCCGGCGCCCAAAAGGGCAAAAAAGCGCTTGTAAAGGTTATCGTTGAAACTTGCTATTTGACCGACCAAGAAATAGAAGGCGCATGCTTAGCCGCCAAAAAAGCCGGCGCGGACTTTGTAAAGACCTCAACCGGTTTTGGAACGCCAAAAGACGCCGCGGGCAATCCCCTTCCCAACGGAGCGCAAGTCCGACACGTTCAGCTTATGCGAAAAACTGTTGGGCCCGACATGGGCGTAAAGGCAAGCGGCGGAATCCGCGACGCGGCCGCGGCCCGCGCCTTGATAGAGGCCGGAGCCAACCGTTTGGGCTGCAGCGCCGGCGTGGCGATTGCGGAAAGCTGGAAAGAATAAGTCGCCCGCGACGCTCGCGACGCGCGGCATTATGCGGACAGTTTAGGCCTTGTCCGCCGTTCCGCCGACCGTCTGCCAGTACATTTTGTTTTTTTCAAAAAACCAGCGGACGCGGCCTTCCTTGTAAAGGTAAGTCAAATACGAGCGGATGGAGCTTCCGATAAGCATAAATTGGCTTAAGCGCAAGGTCATGTCGCTTTTGTCGGCAAAAGCCTTTAAAAGCTCCTCGTGCGTTTTTGGCTGGACCAAAATCTCTTCTATCAGCCTTTCGTTTGAAATCGTGGAAATCAAATTAAGTTCCGAAAGCTCGTCAACTTCGTCGTAAACGTCTCCGTGGCTTGGAACAAAAAAATCGGCCTTTATTTTGGCTATTCGCAAAAGGGATTCCTTAAAGGATTTTACGTCCACCACAAAGGGCGTCCAAAAGCGGTTTAGCATCGTTCGGCCAAAGATTCCGTCGCCGGCGTAAAAAACTTTTTTTCCGTCGGGGCCGGCCGCCAACACTCCAATCATGTCAAAGCTGTGGCCTGCAAGAGGAATGAATTCAAATTCAAAATCGCCGCATTTTATTTTTTGTCCGGCGCCGACAACTTGGTCAACAAAACATTGCGGCGAGTGAAAGTACGGCGTGTCCAGTTCCGGCAAGGGAAAGGCCCCGTAAAAAGACGTCGCTTGGATTTGCGGAGTTTCGGCGCAAGATTTTTCGGCTTGGGTGGTCCAGACTTGGCAGCCCGTTTTTTCTTTAAGCCAAGCGGCGCCGCCAATGTGGTCGGCGTGAGCGTGGGTGCAAACAATCGCCTTTACGCAAAGCTTTCCAAAACGATCTTGGCAAGCCTGGTAAATTTTTTGCGCAAAGGCAGCGTCTTCGCCAGCGTCGATAAAATAGATTTCCGTTAAGTCAGGAGAAACTTTTTGGGCGGCGACGCCAATGTTCGTCGGGCCGGGAAAAACATAAAGGCCGGAGGCAAGTTCCTTTAGCGTCAATTCTTGGCATTTGATTTCAGCCAAAATCATTCTCCGTCTTTTTGCAGTTTGTTTTTTATTCTTGCGATTAGAATCGTGTCCCTAAGGGCCAAGCCCGCCGCCGCCAAAAGCAAAAGGCCCATGACGGCGTAAAAGAGAGGGCTGCCGGGATTGGTTTTAAAGTCTTTGAACGTTACGTAAATCAAGAAGACGCAGAGAGCGCCGCACAAGTAGCGGTTTGACTCCAAACCCTTTTTTTGAGCTTCAAGTTTTTGTCTTTCTGCGTCTTCCATAATTTTACTTTGCTATTTCGATCTTAACGACTTTGTAGTTGTACAAAGTCTCGTTGATTCTGAAAGAGAATTCCTCTTCGGCCTTTTTGTCCAACAAGGCGTTTCCGCGCGGAGACATGTAAGAAATGATTCCCTTGTCCGGGTCTGATTCCCAGGGTCCCATAATTGTGTATGTCTCGTTCTGGTTTGTGTCTTTGTTGAGGAGCGTGACTCTCGTTCCAAAAGAAACAACGGCGGTAGAGGCTGTTGTCGGGTCGAAAACAACCGCGCGGTTAAGCTCTTCCTGCAACTTGGCAAGACGCTCGTTGAGGTAGTGCTGGTGCTCTTTGGCGGCCTTGTATTCGGCGTTTTCCTTCAAGTCGCCCTGAGCGCGAGCCTCGGCGATTTCCTTGGCGTTGGCAGGAATGTCCACTTTTTGGATTTGCTCGGCAAGAGCTTCCTTTTCGTCCAACTTGGCGCGGGTGACAAGCATTCCTTTTGGAGCGGCGGCCTTTTCTTCCGTCGTGCGGAACTTGTAGTCAGGATACTTTTCCAAGATGCTGTTGCGAAGGTTTGTCTTGATTTTTGGAGTCAAGTCGTGGATGTCGTCAACCAAGGTGTACATCTTTGTGACAGTATCTTCGTTGTTCTGGAACATATAATTGGCAAGCGCTTCGTTCTTGAACAAAAGCTCCTCGGCCTGCTTTTCGATCTTTTTGTTTTCTGTCGTGTTGACGTGGTTGTTGATCTCGCGGAAACAAAGCTCAATGATGTTAAGCAAGGCGATAAGCTGCTTTTCGTAAGAAACGCCGCTGTCCTTGTACCAGCTTTCGTCCTGGCAGTTGGCAAAGAGATACAACAAACCTGCGCGGTAATCCTTGTAGTTTTCAAAGCAAGAGGCGACAAAGGCCTTAAGCTTGTCAACGCCGCCGTTTTGGGCAACCTGCTCAAGCATCTTTACGTCAAGAACAGTCGGGAACAACTTGAGGTACTGCTCCTGCCAATCGGGCAAAAGCTTGATGTTCTTTAAGAAGCCTTCCTTAAGCTTTGTGCTCTTTGTGTCCTTAAGCTCGTCGTATACGGCGCGAGGATTGTCCAAGTCGCCGTAAATCTGGGCAAAAGTGTACTTGCAGGGGTATGCGCGGGCAGGAATCAACTCGCCGATTCTTTGAACGGTCAAGTAAGCGGCGACAACCTGCGTTGTGGCGTGCGTTACAGTCTTGAGGTAGCCTGTAAAGTACTGGTACATGTCGCTGAACAAGTCGCTGTCCTTGTCTGTGGAATCGTCGTTTACAAATCTCATTATGATGTCGATGCGGGCAAAGAATTCTTTTTGGGCCTTGAACTCGTTGCTGAACTTTTCTTCGCCGGAGATTTCGTGGTCGCGAACTACATACTGGGTGATGTCGTTGGGGTTGACTCCAAACGTCGAGTCGCTTTCCAAAATCTTTTTGGCGGCGTTGTTCCAGCTGGTCCATTCCTTGCTTTCCAAAATCGCGGGAACAAGCTCGGCCTTGATGCGCTTAAAGTCGCAGGCGTTGCCAAAGCTCTTGATGATTGTCTTAAGAGTTTCGGCCTTGTTTTCCTTGACCATCTTTACAAGCTCTTCGCGAGTCTTTGTGGCCTTGAGAACCCAAATGTGGTCGTTGCTAAGGGGCGTCAAAGCGTCAACAGCCATCTTAAGCGACATTTCGTGAATGCCGCTCTTCTTTCCAAAGTTGATTGTAATGTTGTCGTTCTTTGCCTTTACGATTTTTCCTACGCCCCATGTGCGGTGGAATACAAAGCTCTTAACGTCAAAAGCGATGTGCTTTTCAAAGTCGTTGATGGCTTCGAATACGTTGCGGAAATTCTGCGTAAGGTCGCTTGAAGCGATGAACTCGTCAAGGTTGGAGCGGCCGGCGTACAAGCCCTTGTAGCACTCTACGATTTCGCGGCGGGCCCAAGAGTCTTTGGGGTCGATATGCAAAATCAATTTAAGGATGCTGATCGCCGTCTCCCACTTTTGGTTGTCCTTGTACCAGCCGTAAAGTTCCTGCATCAAAAGCGCGGACTTGTCTTCGCTGATGGACTTGGCAACCTTTCTTTGAACCGAAAGGAAGAAGTCGATTTCTTGCGGAATCAAGCCGACCAATTTTGTCCAAACTTCTTTAACGGGAGCGATGTTCTTGAGGGAAACAAAACGGTGAAGCGCCTTTTTGTAAAAGCTAACGGCATTTTCCGTCTCGCCCTTTTCTTCGTAGCGCTCGGCCAAAGCCTTGGCCATCTCCGCTTCCTCAAAGTCAATCTTTACGATCTTTTCGTAAAGAGACCACATCTCTTCGTTTTTGTCTTCGCGATAGCGCTCGGCCAAGGCGCGCAAGGCAAACTTGTTGTTCTCGTCGCTGGCCAAAATGCTTTTGCAAATGTAAACGACAATCGGCTCTTTTTTGTTCTTGTTAAGAATGTCAACAAGAGTAACCAAGGCGGAATTGTCCAAAGCGCCTTGCTTTTGGGCAAGCATTCCCGAAATGTAGAGCGCCGTGATGCTGTCCTTTGAGTGAGCCAACTGCTCGTCGCAAACGTCGCGAATCTCGCTGATCGCGTTTTCTTGAACCGCTTGAGCGACAATCTTCTCAAGCTCCTCGATGTTATTCTGAGTTACATTGCTAATAGCGGCGCGAGTCCACGTCTCTTCCTTTAGCTGATCTTGAACCTTCTTTACCAACTCTTCTGACATTTGATTCTCCTGTTGTCATTTGACATATAGCTCATATATTTCCGTATCAAGAATTTTTATTCTTGTGATGATTTCGTTCGCCTTGCCGTCGTCCTCTTTTTCGGAACTGTAATGGTCATACAGCCAAAAATAAAGGTTTATCAAACGCGGCGTCAAAAGCTCCGTCTGGCAAGACGGATCCTTTATTTCCATTTCCTTTGCGTAAATCTCCTGCTTTAAGCGGGTGATTTCCGTGGGGCGCAGCTTTCTCTTTACAGTGAACACGCCGTAAAGCTGTCCGTAAACCGGAATCCATTCCATCAAAACCGCGCCGCTGTATCCTTTGTCCTGAACGTTCCTTATCAAGCAATGGATAAGCTCAGAATCCAAAAAGGCCGGATCGATTTTTTGGGGGTCAATGAAAAACGCTTCCCTAAACAAAACCTTTGCGTGCCTTTCCTCTCCGCACAAAGCGTAGCAGTCGGCCATTTCGGCAATTATCGCCGCGTTGTCCGGCTTGACGGAGTTTGCGTCCGTCAAACAATTGCGAGCGGTTTCGTAGGAGCCAAGCTTTTTGTAGCAAAGGCCTGTTTTGCGCAAAATCTCGGCCTTTTGCGAAGGGTCCTTCTCGGACGCCAATTCATTGTAGCAAGCAAGCGCCAAAGAAAAAACTCCGGTCTTGACCGCAAAAAGCGTTCTGTCAAAAGTAGTCTTTTGCCGCTTGATGAAGTTAAGAAAGCCCTTCCATTCGTTGCAGTAATTTTCGCCCCGTTCAAAAGCGTCTTTTATGCTTTTGGACCGTTCCACCACGTCAATCCAAAAATTGCAGCAGTCAATCGCAAAGAGAATTTCTTGGTTTTCCAGTTCGTAAACGAGCGCTCCGTTAAGCAAAGCCTTGGCTTCCGCAGGATTGCCGCTCCTTATCAAACTGTATGCCTGCAAAATATCGTCTGACATAGCGTAAATTCAATTATAATGATTGGCGGACTTTAGTCAATAAAAAGCGTGAATTTTTTTTGAATTTTGGAAAAAATATAATATGAATTTTTTTTCATTTGTCAATACCCTTTTGGCGCTTGGCGCGCAAGTTTTTTTGGCTTGAACATTTCCGCCGTTTTGACTATAATATTTGGCATAAAATCCTTAAGGAGCTTTTTTATGGTTAATTACAAAGATTTGGGCCTTGTGAACACGCGCGACATGTTCGCCAAGGCAATGAAGGGCGGATACGCCATTCCTGCGTTCAACTTCAACAACATGGAGCAGATGCAGGCTATCATCATGGCTTGCGTTGAGGCCAAGTCTCCCGTTATCTTGCAGGTTTCAAAGGGAGCCCGCGCCTACGCCAACGCCAACATTCTTCGCAACATGGCCCGCGGCGCCGTCGAGTACGCCCACGAGTTGGGATGCGACATTCCGATCGTTCTCCACCTTGACCACGGCCCGAATTTTGAAGTTGCCAAAGACTGCATCGACAACGGATTCTCTTCTGTAATGATCGACGGCTCAGCCCTTCCCTACGACGAGAACGTAGCGGTTACAAAAAAGGTTGTCGAATACGCCCACAAATACGACGTCACCGTAGAAGCCGAGCTTGGCGTTCTTGGCGGCGTTGAGGACGAAGTTAGCGCCGAAGAGTCAAAGTACACAAAGCCTGAGGAAGTAATCGACTTCACTTCTAAGACTGGCTGCGACTCATTGGCCATCTCAATCGGAACAAGCCACGGCCGCTGCAAGTTCACTCCGGCCCAGTGCACACGCACTCCCGACGGAGTTTTGATTCCTCCGCCGTTGGCCTTTGACGTATTGGCCGCCATCGAGCAAAAGCTCCCCGGCTTCCCGATCGTTTTGCACGGATCTTCTTCAGTTCCCGTTGAATACGTAAAGATCATCGAGCAGTACGGCGGAAAGATTCCGGATTCAGTCGGAATCCCCGAAGACCAGCTGCGCAAGGCCGCCAAGTCAGCCGTTTGCAAGATCAACATCGACTCTGACGGACGCTTGGCCATGACAGCCGCCATCCGCCGCCACCTTGCCGAGCACCCGGGCGACTTTGACCCCCGCCAGTACCTCACTCCGGCCCGCGAAGAGCTCAAAAAGATGTACATGCACAAGTGCGTGAACGTCCTCGGCTCAGCCGGCCACGCTTTGGACTAGAATTAGTTTCCTAACTAAGAACGCCCGCGGTTTTTATCGCGGGCGTTTTTTTGCTTGTCAATTCTCCCCCTTCCCCCTAAACTCCGCGGCCAAAATTCCGACAATATATAAGAATATATATCTTTAAAACGCGGGGTGGATTTTTATGAAAAACCAAGTTTTAACCTTTATTATTGCGATTTGTTCAATCGCTTTGGCCATTTTTGTCAACGGCTGCAAAACGGCGGAAAAATCGCCTGTGACGGCCCAAGAATTGATTTTGGCCGGCGAAATCGACAAGGCAAAGGGCCTTTTTAGCAACCAGGCCGACATCAACAACGTTGACGAAGACGGAAACACCGCCTTGCACGCGGCGGCTAGAATCAACGATTCGGATTTGGTGACTTTCCTTGTGATAAAGGGAGCGGATTTGGAGCTTAAGAACAATTCCGGCGACACCGCCCTTCACGTGGCCGTAAAGTCCGACTGCTACGAATCTTCAAGAGCCTTGACCGGCTTGGGAGCGGACATTTTTGCCCTTGACGCGGAAGGAATCAGCGCCTTGGAAAGTTCGCTTGCCCGCGGCGACGTTTACTACGACATAATGATAAACGAAAAAACCGCTCAGCTTAAAGACGAAAACAACGGAAACGGCATCGTCCACTACTTTGTCAACACGCAAAACAAAAAAGCGATCGACTATTGCGTGAACAAAAAAATCAACATCGACAAAAAGAATTCCAACGGCAAGACTCCCCTCGCGCTTGCGTTGGAAAACCCAAAGAACATCGTCACCGCTCAAATCGCCGCCGAATTGATTTTGGCTGGAGCCGCTCCGGTTAACTGCGACGCAAAGTATTTTGAAGAAGCGGTGGAGCAGCGCAACATGTCGCTTAGAATGAGCGACGGACAGACGCCCCTTCACATGGCCGCGATTTACGGACACACAGGAATCGCGCAGTATCTTCTTGACAACGGAGCGGACACAAAGGCCCAAGACATTTCGGGCGCCACTCCCCTTCACGAAGCGGTCCGCTACGGAAGGACAGAAATCGTGTCGCAGCTTTTGGCCAACGGCGCCGACGTTAACGGAAAGGACAGCCTTGGAAAGACTCCCCTCTTGCTTTTGATTCCGCAGGACAAGCAAAACGAAATTTACTCAATCCTCTTGGCCAACGGCGCCAACGTCAACCAAAAGGACATGTACGGCGACACTGTTTTGCACGTCGCCTCGATGACAAAAATCAGCCCCGAAGTTTTGGGAATGTTCACAAGCGCCGGAGCGGACATCAACATCCGCAACAAAAAAGGCTTGACTCCCTTGGCCACCGCGATCGAGCACGGAGAGGCCGCGCAAGTCGCCTTCTTTGTTTCTAACGGAGCGGACATCCACGCCGAAGACGCAAAGAAGACCACGCCGCTTATCAACGTTTTGCGCCGCCCGGACGACTTGTACAAGTCTTTGGTAATCAAAGAGAACGCTTCAAGCACAGACTCGGAAGGCAACACTCCGCTTTTGGTCGCGCTTAAGCAGAACGCGGCTTACGAAAGAATCGAATACATCGCAAGCCTTGACTCAAACGTAAACGCGCGAAACCGCGACGGCGAAAGCGCCTTGTTTATCGCAGTTGAAAAGAACAACCGCAAGGCCGGCGAGCTTATGCTTTCACGCAACGCCGACATCTTTGCCGCCAACACGCAAAACATCTCTCCGCTTAGAAAATCTTTGGAAAGCCAAAACGGAAGCGAGCAATGGCTTTTGAATTCTTCAACCATCACTGCCCGGGACGGAAGCGGAAACTCCGTCTTGCATTACGCCGCCGAATGGCAGCTTCCAAACGACACGCTTAACTTTTTGATTCAAAAGGGAGCGGACGTAAACGCGGTTAACGGAAACGGCGAGACTCCCCTCTTTAGCGCGGCCAAGGGCGACAACACTGACGCCATCGATTTGTTGGTAAAGCGCGGAGCGTCATTGAACGCCCGCGACCACTTGGGAAGCAGCCCCTTGCACGCGGCCGTCCGCTGGGACGCTTTGACCGCCGCCGAAAAGTTGATCAACCTTGGCTTTAACATTGACAGCCAAAACGTAGGCGGAAAGACGCCGCTTGCCGAAGCCGCCGTTGAAGGAAACACGACTATGGCCCGCCTTTTGATCAGCCACGGAGCCAACCCCAACGCTTACGACCAAAACGGCCGCACGGCTTTGAGCGACGCCATCAGAGGCGGCCAGTACGAAATGACAAAGCTTTTGCTTTCGGCCAAGGCCAATCCGCAAATTCAAGACATGAACGGAAGGACGCCTTTCCACGAGGCGGCGACTATTGGCGACAAGGACATAATCGTTCTTTTAAGAAGAGCCGGAGCCAATCCGCTTTCGCGCGACAAGAGCGGCGTCACACCCCTTTCAATCGCGTTTGCAAAGGAGCCGGAAATCATGTACGCGGTTTTGGGAAATGACAAAATGATAGCCGACTCTGACGGAAACACGCCGATCCACATCGCCCTCCAGTCAAAGACAAACGTAACAATCCTTAAGTCTTTGATACAGCGCGGCTATCCGTTTGACACAAGAAATTCTTCGGGCTACACGCCGCTTTCGATCGCCGCCGACACAAACCAAAAGGACGCCGCCGCCTTGCTTTTGGAAAAGGGCGCCGATCCTTTTGCGCAAACGTCAGCAAAGGGCGGCAGCGTGCTTTCAATGGCCTTTAACGAAAAGAGCGGCTACTTGCTTGGCTACATCGTAAAGAATTCGGCCGCAAAGACCGACATTCGCGGAAACACAATCTTGCACTACGCCGCTCGCATGGCCGACGAAGCGACAGTCGCCCGCCTGCTTAAGAACGGCCTAAGCAAAAGAGCCAAGAACGTAAGCGGCGAGACTCCTTACGACGTTGCGGTCAGTTGGAAAAAAGAAGGCAACGCGGCCTTGCTTGACCCCAACACATAACTGTTGCAAGACAAAAAAACCGCCCGGTTTCGGGCGGCTTTTTTTTGCTTGGAAACAAGCGGCTTAGACCCTAAACTGGCCAAGCTCGTTTCCGATTGAATCGATGGACTTTTGCATTTCGGCCGCAAGGTTCTGCAATTGCTCGCTGACATTGGAAATCATCGAGGCTCCAACATGCATTTCTTCCATTCCGCTCTTCATTCCGCCAGTGGCGCTTTCTAGCATTTCGACTTCGCGCAAGATAGCTTGGTTTCCTTGAGTCATTTCTTCGGAGCTTTGCTTTACTTGGCTTGAGTTGTTGTTCAAAACGCTTAGGGCTTCGTTAATCTGAGCGGAGCCTTCAAGCTGCTCGCCCATGGCCTGGCTGATTTCGCGAACCAAGGCGTCTGTCTCCGCAACGCTGTCGGCCACAGACTTTAGAACGTCCTGCGAGCTGCGGCTGGCCGAAACGATTTGGTCAACAGATTCCTGGATTGTCTTAAGCTGCGCGCCGATTGTCTTTGTCTGCGCGGAAGAGTTTTCGCTAAGCTTTCGGATTTCGTCGGCAACAACGCTAAAGCCTTTTCCAGCCTCGCCGGCGTGGGCGGCTTCGATGGCGGCGTTCATAGCAAGCAAGTTTGTCTGGCGCGCGATTCCGCTGATTACGCTGTTGGCTGTCTTAAGCATTTCGCTCTGCTGTTGAACGTCCAAAACCATAGTGTTGACTTCTTCTTGCTTGGCGACGCCTTCGCTGGCGCCTTTTTGCAAAACGGCAAAAGAGCCGCTCAACTTTTCAACGGAAGCGTTTACGGAGTTGATGTTTCCGATCATTTCTTCTACGGCCGAGCTGGCTTGGCTTACGCTCTGCGCCTGGTTTTCGATCATCTTGCCCATAGACTCAATGTTGCTTGAAATCTCGGTCACGGCGCCGGCGGTTTGGTCAACAGACTTTGCCTGCGACTCCAAGCCATTGCCCATTTTGTCGATGTTGGAGATGATTTCGTTGATTGAGGAAACTGTGTTCTGGGTGCAGTCGCGCAAGGCGGTTCCTGTGTTGACCAAAGTCTCGTTGGAATTCTTTACGCTTCCTACGATGCCCTGCAACTTTTCGATAAAGCGGTTAAGGCTTGCGACAAGCTCGTTCATTATCTTTAAGGCGCTGTCGCTCTTAAGCTTGACGCGCTGGGTAAGGTCGGCGTTTCCGCTGGAAAGCTCGTCAACGGCGCCCTTTAACGTTTTGGCGCTTATCGCGACGTTCGATGTATAGAAGAAAACAAAAATCAAAATGACGGCTACAAGACAAATCGCGATCGGAGTTACCGCGGAGGTCAAAAAGGCCATAGGCGTGTAGTCGTACTTCATAACCATGTACCAATCGATAAGCTTTAGAGGTCCGATTACATATTCCGCCTTGGGAGCGGAGCGAGTGGCGATTTCTACCGGAAGAGCGTCAAACTTGGCCAAGTCCGGCATTCTTTGCTTTACGGAAACGTGGTCCTTAAGGATTGACTGGTCGGTGGCGCCGGTAATTTCCAATCCGTCGTTGTAAAGATACATTTCTACGTCTTTGGGAATTCCTTCGTACATGCTGTTGATAAAGTCAGTGAGCGGAATGCCGGTTCCGGCGATACCGATCGGAGTGCCTTTTTCATTGCGGACAACAGCGTTTACCCAAAGCATTGTCTTGTTCAAGTCGGGGTTGTAGTTAATGTTAAAGTTGTATTCCTGAGTTTCGTACATCGTCATCTTGTACCAGTAGGTGTCAGGGTCGTTTGGGTCAAGCGTGTAGGCATACTGCATGTCGCTCCAAAACTTGTGGTCCTTGTCGCTTACCCAGAAAATAGACTTGCTCAAATATGAGTTTTGATAGGCCAAAAGCTCGATCTTTCCCATGCGGGCGGCTTCGGGATCATCAGGATTCTTTAAGTACTCCTTTACAAGCGGAGAGCGAACCATTTGGCGGACCAAGGTAAGCTGCTCGTTTAGGCTGGACTGGAATTCCAAAGTCTTTATTTGGGCCACATGGGTCAATTGGGTGTCGGCGTTTTTCCTAAAATCGCGTTCAGCCCAAAAAATGGTCACAACAACAGTGATTGCGACGGCAAGAACGGCCGCCAAAATTACCTTAAGCTTGAAGTTCTTCATACGTTCCTCGTGGTGTATATAAATGTATTTTCTATTTTACACCCTTTTTTAAAAAATTCAAGCGAATTTCAAAGCGAATTTGACATATAAAAAAACTCGCGCTATTATCCATAATATGAAGAAAATACTGTCCTTGGCCTTGTTTTTGGCCTTTTTGCCTGTTTTTGTGTTCGCACAGGAAAAACCCTGGCCAAACACGACGATAATCGGAGCCCTAAACGGCTATAATCCCCGCTTGCAAGACGACTTTTACGCCTCCGTAAACCGCGACTGGCTCTTAACGGCCAAAATTCCTCAAGGCTATCCTAGAATCGACTCTTTTACCGAACGCAGCATCCAAATAAAGGAAGAGCTTCGTTCGCTAATGACCGATAAAAGCCTAAAGGGCCTTGACGCGCAAAACGTCAGAAACCTCTACAACCTTTTCCTTGACTGGGAGGGCAGAAAAAATTCCGGCGTCGCGGAACTAAAGGAAATAATCCAAAACGTAAAGAACCTTAAAAACCTGCAAGAACTGAGCGATTGGTTTTGCGGCGACGAATGCATTTACAAGGGCGCCTATCCGTGCGGCCTGGTCGTTGAAACAGACATAAAGGACAAGTCAAAAAAAGCCTTGACCGTTTACCCGACGGGCTTGACTTTGCAGGATTCAGCGGAATACAAAAGGCTTACGGAAAACGGAAAAAACCAAAAGGAATTTTCCGACGCGGTTTCGCTCCATGTTTTGACAAAAATCGGCTTTAGCGGCCAAGAAGCGGACAAAATCATCGCGCAAAAATACCAGTTTGAAAGCGCTCTCGCTTCCACAATGATGACGACGGACGACTACAATTCGCCAAAATATTTTGAAATGATATTGAACGAGCGAACGCTTGGCCAATTGCAAGAACTTTCGCCGGCCTTTCCGCTTGTCCAATCGATAAAAGCGCTTGGCATGGACAAGACAAAGAGGATTTACTTGGCCGAGCCCGCGTGGCTAAAAAAGATGAACGAGATTTACAGCGAAGAAAACATAGGGCTTGTAAAGGCTTGGCTTATAGACAAAATCGCGCGCGACGCTGTTTACTACTTGGACAGGGAAAGCTACGATTTTTTCAACAAAGCGCGGGCCAAGCGCTACGGAATCGCCGACGCTCCAAACGACACTCAAAACGCCGTTGACTTTGTCGCGGACGCGCTTGTCGTTCCCCTTTCAAAGCTTTACGCCGCCAACTGCGTTGACAAGAACGCAAAAAAGCGCGTCACAAAAATCGTCAAGCAAACAATCGCCGAATACAAAAAATTACTCGCCGGCCAAGACTGGCTTTGCGCGGAGACAAAAAAGAAGGCGATTCAAAAAGTCAGCGCGACAAAAATCCGAGTGGCCTACCCTTCGCGCTGGGACGACTGGAGCGCGTTGAAAATTTCAAGCGCCAAAGAGGGCGAGTCTTTTTTTAGCGCCGTTCAAAAAGTCCGCGTCTTTAGGACAAAGCAAGAGCTTAGCAATGTGGGCAAAAAATACGGAAGCGGAATGTGGATAGAAAACGTTTTCCAAGTCAACGCCTTTAACGAGTTCACTTCAAACTCAATAAAAATAATCGCCGGAATAATCGGCGGAGCCTTCTACCACCCCGACATGACGGACGAAGAGCTTTACGGAGGCCTAGGCGCTGTAATCGGCCACGAAATAAGCCATTCATTTGACGCGACAGGAAGCCAGTTTGACAAAGAAGGCGAGATGAACAATTGGTGGACAGAAGAAGATTTGGAAGCCTTTAAGGCTCGCTCTAAAAAAATCTCGGACCGCTTTAACGGCATGACAACTTTTGGCTCGACGCGGCAAAACGGAGAGGCAGTCCAAGGAGAGGCGGCGGCCGACATCGGCGGAGTCAAGGTCATGCTCGCGCTTGCAAAGAAAAAGCCGGAATTTAACTACAAGCTTTTCTTTGAATCGTACGCCAGAGTATGGAAGGCGGCGATTTCAAGGGAATTTGCGGGAGTAATGTTGAACGACCCTCACCCTTACGCCAACTTAAGGACGAACGTAACCTTGCAACAGTTTGACGAATTTATCGAAACCTACGGAATCAAGCCCGGCGACAAAATGTACTTGGCGCCGCAAGACAGAATCTCGATTTGGTAGAGAACGTTGTCTTGCATTACAAGAAAAAACGCAGTATAGTTAAACAAATGGCAAAGAGCGCAAAACAAACCGATTTCTCCTTTATGAGCGAGCGAAAGGCCGCGGGAATTTTTTACATGATCATTACGCCGGCAATCGCGGCCAGCGTTGCGCTCACTTTCTTTTCGGCCCGCAAAGCCTACCCCTTCCCCAGTTCATATTTTTTGATTGTATGCGCGGCGATTCAAATTGCCGGCTGGGTTATAGGAGTCGCGGCCACAAAAAAAATGGTTTCCAAGACAAGGGAGATTATAGCCCAAACGCAAAAAATACAAAAAATCCAAGAGCGCTTGATCATCAGCATCGCGGACTTGGTAGAATCAAAGGACGCGTTTACAGGCCAGCACGTTCAAAGAACAGCCCATTATGTTGAGCGCATTTGCAAAAAGATGATTGAATTGGGCTACTACCCCGACGAATTGAACGAACACACCGCGCAAGTAATGAAAAAAGCCGCTCCCCTTCACGACATGGGAAAAATGCAAATCCCGGAAACCATTTTGGGAAAGCAGGGAAAACTTACCGCCGAAGAATTTGACATGATAAAAATGCATCCGCTTTGGGGTGAAAAAATCATCGACAAGGCCTTTGCCGGAATCGAAGACGACGAGTTCACCCAAACGGCGCTGATGATGGCGCTTACGCATCATGAATGGTGGAACGGAAGCGGCTACCCCTTGCGCTTGGCCGAAAAAGAAATTCCCTTGTGCGGAAGAATCATGGCGGCCGCCGACGTTTTGGACGCGCTTTTAACCGTTCGCTCTTACAAAAGGGCATACACTATCGACGAAACGATGAACATCATCGCAGACAACGCCGGAAAGCAATTTGACCCCTTGGTGGCCGAAGCGGTCCTTGAACTTGAAACCGAAATCACCTACTTGCAAATCGACGCGATCAACGACTCGACCATCGATGAAGCGAGAAGAAAAGACACAGGCCTCTTAAAAGAAAACGAGGAGCTTTAAGCCTCGACAAACTTAACCTTTAAATTTGGAATGTCCACGCTCTTAACCTTTAGCGCAATCTTGTCGTTAAGGTTGAGTTTCTTTGACGGAGCGAACATCGTCTGCTGGGCCAAAGAAGGAATCATAAAAATCGCTTCGTTTCCCTTAAAGTCAACGCAAACGGCCTCGCCGGTCCAATCGGGATTTTGCAAAAGATAGACAAGCGTCCAATGCAAGTCGCTTTTTCGCTCGGCCTTTTTGCAAACGTAGGCGGCTTCGTCTCCGGCGGCAAGGCGCTCAAGCATCGCGTCTTTGTCTATAAGCTCGCGGCCGTCCAAAAAAGCGCGCAGCTGCTCGTGGCACAAAAGGTCTCCGTAACGGCGAAGGGGGCTTGTGACTTGGCTGTACATTCCAAGGCCCAAGCCTGCGTGCGCGCTTGGAGTCACGCCTACGCTGCGGCGGCGCATGCACTTTACGGTTTTGAATTCCCCGGCAAGGCCGTCCGGCAAATCATTTGGAATGTCGGGCGCTTCTTGGCTTACGTAAACAAAAGGAATCTTGTTGGCAAACGCAAAACGCGCCGCGCCCTCTCCTGCCAAAAGCATCATCTCGCGGACAACCTCGGAACTTTGCGGATGGACTTCCGGCTCGACAAAAACTTTTTTGTTTTCGTCAAGACGAATGTGGACTTCGGGCAAATCTATTTCCACGCTGCCGGCCTTTTTGCGCCGCTCCAAATTGCGCGCGGCTATGGCGAACAAATCCTTTAGCTCGCCGTCCTTAAGTTGGTCGGCGGCTTGGTAGGTCAAGCGCTTTACTCTGACCAAAGTTTTCATCACTTGGCATTCTTCTATGGTTCCGTCGTCGTTAAGCAAAAGGCGGAACGAAAGGGCGCCGCTTTTTTCCTTTAAGCCCAAGGCGTAGTCTTCCAAAGAATCCTCGCACAACATTCTTGCCGCGCCTTCCGGAATGTAAAGAGTGGCGCCCCGGCCCATCGCCGCCTTGTCTATCGGGCTTTGCGGAAGAATCGCGCTTGCGGGATCGGCGATGTGGACCCACAAGTATTTTCCGTCAAAGGCAATCGCGTCGTCGGGGTCGCTTGACCATTCGTTGTCTATCGCGTAAGAAATTCCCGGAACTTCATAGCGTTCCTCCTCTGGCGGAGAGGAAAGGGAAAGCGAGGCCGACTGCATCGAAAGGCCCCAGCGGGTTGGATGCGGATTTTTTGTGATTTGCCAAATGCCCGTGTCAAGCAAAAGCTTGTGGGCGTTTTCCGGCGTGGCGGCCAAGCCAATTTCTTGCATAACCTTTGACTTGTCGATTTTTGCAAGCGCCACGGCTTCGACTTCGCCCATATACTTTGAGTCGCCCGGTTCCAAGGCGTTGGCCTTAAGGCGCGCGATAAAGGCGGCTCGGTATTCCGCTTCGTGGGCTTTTTCGTCGGCCTTGCTTTTTAAGGCTTGGATTTCTTCGGCGGAACGGGGAACAAAAAAAAGCGCGCCGCTCTTTAGCTCGTCTTCCAAAAGAGAAAATTCAAAAGACGAGCGCAGTTTGTCAAAGTAAAAGTAAACGGCTTTAGCCGCGGCGTCTCCGTCAACCAAGCCTAGCAATTCCTCAAAAGAAATTTTTTGTCCGGCAGTTGTTTCGTCGCTTTGCAAAAGTTCGTAGGCCTCGGCGATTTTTTCATCCGTTCCATCGGCGCTAAAATCCAAAAGCGCGTCAAGCTCCGCTCCTTTTGCAGGAAGCGGAACGATGTCCTTTTCGCGGACTTTTACCGAGTCGTATTTGGCGGCCTTTCCTGTGTCGGTGGCCGCGGCCGTTCTATATTTTATGACGAACTTGTCGCCTTCGATTTCTGTTATTACTGCGGCGTTCTTTTTGTACAAAACCGCTTGATTTTTTTCGAACATATCTTCATTATAGTGGAAACAGGAACAATATGGAAGAGAGCGCGTTTTTTATCGGAAATTATTCTCAAAGCGGCCGCGAAGACCTAGAAGACCTTGAGCTTTACGACCAAGTGAACGGAATCGGCGTCGGCGCCTTTTACGCTTGCCCAAACCTAAGCCGCGTGGTCTTGAACAAAAACCTAAACTATGTTTCGCCGCTCGCCTTTGCCGCCTGCCCTTCCCTAAAAGAAGTCGTCGCGGACTCAAACATCATCGCGCTGGCGCCCAACGCCTTTGCGCGCGGACAAAACGATTCGCAAGACCAAGAGGCGCGCGACTTGGCGCGAAAAATCCTTTTAAAGAACGTGTCCTACAAATGCGAAGACGGAATCGTATACAACGCCAAATGGCGCTCCCTTCTTTTTGCGCAAACGAAAGACTTGCGCTCGCTTGTTTTTCCGCGCGGAACAAAGTCGATCGGCTGGTACGCCTTTGACGGCTGCAGGGCCTTGGAAGAAATCGACATTCCGCCGACAGTCGAATGGATCGGCGAGCGCGCCTTTGCAAACTGTTCCAGCCTAAAAAAAATCTCGCTTACAAAAAGCGTCCAGCAAATCGGCCAGGCGGCCTTTATGAACTGCCGCTCGCTTGAAGAATTTAAAATCCCAAAAGGCGTGGAGCGAATCGAAGCCTTTACTTTTAGCGGCTGCGAAAATTTGCGCGCCGTGGAATTCCCTTCCAGCGTAAAATGCGTGGAAGAAAAAGCCTTTGAATTTTGCTCTAGCTTGGAAAAAGTCACGGTATCAAAATGGTGCCAGGTGGAAGACGATGCCTTTGACAAGGGCGTGGAAATCCACCGCATCTAGCGGCGCAACACATCCACAAGGTGGCTTCCGGCGCCCAAAAGTTCCGGCCGCTCGGAAATTTCAAGCGCGTAGTTTTTAAAAAGCTCAAAGGTTTCTTCGTCCATCGCGTTAAGCTCGCGGCGCATGTAGTCGGCCGGTCCGTCGGGCGAAAATATTTTGACCCGCTCAAGGCCGCTCTTTTTTTGCAGGGTGTTTATGTCTTCCAATCTAACGTAGGAATACAAGTCGTCGTCGCGCGAAATCGTCTTAAAATTTTTGTCGATTTGCCCGGCCGCGATGTTCTCTTTGATTTTGTTTTGGCCAAAGCAGTATTGCGTGACGGCGTATTCGTTCATCGTGTAGGCGCAAAAAATCAAGCCGCCCTTTTTTGCGACGCGAGAGGCTTCGGAAAGCGCTTTTAGTTTGTCTTCTTCCGTGTGGAGGTGGTAAAGAGGCCCCAACATCAAGACGATGTCAAAAGTCGCGTCGTCCAAAAAAGAAAGGTCGCGGGCGTCGCCTTGCCAGCACTTTACTTTTTCGTGCTTGGCGCGTAGTTTTTCCAAATTGCTTTTTACAAGCTCAACGGCTGTCACGTCAAAGCCTTGCCTGCTAAGAGGAACGGAGTAAGCGCCGGTGGCCGCGCCGACGTCAAGTATTTTTAGCGCCTTGGCGGCGCCCGCTTCTTGGGTTTGCGAACAATTTCCGCTTGCCGCAGCCTCTTGGCCTTGCAAAGCCTTTTCGTTTGCGGCGGCCAAAATGTTTTTCATTGTAACAAAAAATTCGACTTGGCCGTGCCGCGTTTTAAGGCGGTGGTCCTCGTCGAATTTTTTGTAATATGATTCTAGGTTTGTCATCAAATTAAGATCGCGCCGCGAGTTTTGATTCGCCGTTCCGGCGAATTAAAACTCGTCAGCCAAAAAGCCCGCGAGGGCTTTTTGCGCTATTACTCAGTCGGGCGCTTTTTGAAAGACTTGCTTTCCAAAATGGCCTGGCCTTCGCCGACCTTTTGCTCCATCATCGCGCGAACCTTGAGCGGCAAGCCGAACAAAGTGATAAAGCCCTGCGCGTCCTTGTGGTCGTAAAGGTCGCCTGTAGTGAAGCTCGCGATGCTTTCGTTGTACAAGCTGTACTTGCTGCCCGAACCGGCTCCGCGAATCATTCCCTTGTTAAGGTAAACTTTGGCCCAACCAGTAACGGTCTCTTCGGTCTTGTTGACAAAGGCCATCAATGAATCGAACAAAGTCGTGAACCATTTTCCGTCGTAGATAAGCTCGGCGACCTTGATGGAAACCTGCTGCTTGTAGTGGTATGTGTCGCGGTCAAGGCAAATGTGGTCCATCATGCGGTGGGCAAAGTACAAAATCGCTCCGCCGGGAGTTTCGTAAACGCCTCGGCTCTTCATTCCGACGCAGCGGTTTTCGCAAATGTCAACCAAGCCGACGCCGTGCTTTCCGCCAATCTTGTTGAGTTTTTCCAAGAGAGAAAGCGCGTCCATTTTCTTTCCGTTCAAGGCGACGGGGATTCCCTTTTCAAAGTCAATCTTTACGAACTCGCCTTTTTCGGGAGCCTCTTCGGGAACGGTCGTGTTCTTGAGCATGTGCGGATAGTTGGGAGCGTTCTCAGTCTTCTCAAGCTCCAAGCCTTCGTGGCTAAGGTGCCAAATGTTTTCGTCGCGGCTGTAAGACTGGTCGTGCTTCATCGGCACTTCAAGCTTTCTGTCCTGAAGGTATTTGATCTCGGCCTCGCGGCTGTCCATGTTCCATTTGGGGTCGCGCCAAGCGGCGATGACCTTAAGGTCGGGAGCGAAGGCTTTGATGGCAAGCTCAAAGCGAACTTGGTCGTTGCCCTTTCCTGTGGCTCCGTGGCAAATCGCGACGGCCTTTTCCTGGCGGGCGTACTCAACCAAGATTTTTCCGATAAGGGGGCGGGCTGTCGACGTTCCCAAAAGATATTCGTCTTCGTAAACGGCGTTGGCCTTGAGGGCCGGCCAGCAGTATTCTTCGATGTATTCTTTGCGGGCGTCGACGACATAGCAGGCCGAGGCGCCGGTCTTGAGGGCGCGGTTTTTGATTTGCTTCCAATTGTCGCCCTGTCCCAAGTCAATGCAAACCGCGATTACGTCGTAGTCGTAGTTTTCCTTTAGCCACGGAATGATGACGGTTGTGTCAAGTCCGCCTGAATAAGCCAAAACAACTTTGTCTTTCGCTTTTGCCATAATTTTTCTCCTATCCGCGCAAAATACGGAAACTGTATATTTATGCAAAAAAGTGTATATTTTTTCATTCAGAATGTCAAGAGAAAAAAGCGATTTTTTGACAATACAATAAATAAATGGTATAATATAAACTGAAACAAGCGGGAGCAAGTAATTGGAAATTAGCATTGAAATTGATTCATTAACAGATTGCCTCATTGAACGCGCCTCTGGCGAAAAATTTGACACTGAATTCCGGCTTGTCGCTAAAACCATAACAAAAGAAGATTCTGTCAAGTTAAAAGCGGAAGGTTGGCTTTTTGATTGGAGCGTTCCTCATCAAGACGGTTGCGAAATATACGCTCTTACATTAAAAGATTCAACCGAAATAGAGGGCTTGATTGCGTTAAAGCATTTTAGAAGTCAGTTTTTTACATTTGTTGAATTGGTTGAAGCTGCCCCGCGCAATTATGGACACAACGGAAAATTTATGGGCGTCGGAGCGCATCTATTTGCCATTGCCTGCAAGTTAAGCTGGGACGTTGGAAACGAAGGATATGTTCAATTTGTGGCAAAAACCGCGCTAATTGAACATTATCAAAAAACGCTCAATGCAAAACTTATTGATTCGCAAAAGATGTATATCGATTCCGAGGGCGCGATTGAGTTGATAAAGAAGTATTTTCCACAGGAGAATTGAAATGATTTTATGTCAAGCAAAGCCAATTGTGGCCGCATTTATAACTACAACTTCTACAGACAATTTTGATCATTTTGGCGAAGCCATGCCAGACGGAAGGCTTGTCGAGCCGTCATCTCCAAAGCCTTTCAGACTCCGAGAAGCGATTCTCCTATCAAAAAAATTAGGACGCCCTCTTACAGGGGCCGAAATGGAACAATTCTCTATTTAATAAAAAACGCCGGACCCGCCCCATGCATTGGGCAAAATCCGGCGATTATCCGCGCGTCCATGCGCGCAAAAAACTGTTAGCGAATTTTCTTTAGCCCATAGATTGACGGAGCGCGGAATCCACCATGGCCAGTAATACCAAAGCCTGTGGCTTCTGGAACATCAAAAGTAAAGAAGCACTGCGCGTAAAGAGTGTCTTTTTCCCTTGTGGCAAGCGCGGTTTCTATTCCGCCTTCGCTGTCAAACGAATCCAACTCGCATTCATATACAGCTCCTTCAAAGC
Organism: Treponema sp.; assembly: GCA_016290995.1. Taxonomy (GTDB): domain Bacteria; phylum Spirochaetota; class Spirochaetia; order Treponematales; family Treponemataceae; genus Treponema_D. Next base: position 61,429 of record JAEEVR010000003.1, read on the forward strand.
TATCTGTTTTAAGACACACCACGGCGTATGAAGTGTTCCAATCAACATGGCCATCAATCAATTCGCTTTGCTTGGTCGCAAAGTATTCAACAACAGTTCTAAGGTTTTTTACATTATCAGGGGCTTTGTAATTCTTTAACTTTAGAATTACCTTTGTTCCGTCATAAGCTATGTCAAGACATCCATCTTTTTTTAAACTTGTAAACTCACCGATTCCGTTCTCCGCAATAACCGAAAGTTTTTCAAATTTGTGGAATTCCTTAAGGTTGACATTCTTCGGCTGAAAGTTTACAGTAAAATCATAGCGCTTGCCTGGCTCGCAAAGAGGATAAATACATTCAATATAATCCTTGTCACAAGGATAAAAATCCGCCCACATTCCATCGCTGCTTTCTATGTAAGACCAATTCCAGCCGCCATATATTTTGTTCAGCTCTTTTTTGTACGAGCCGTTTCCATCACCAACATATTCTAAATCTTTATTATAGTCGCCGTTATTGTCGCCGACATACTTATATATATATGTTGGGTTTCCGTTTTCGTCTTTCACTTCTCCAAGGACTGCGTTTGGATTATAGCAGGACTCCGACGGGCGCGTAATCGTAAACTTAATTCCGCCCGCCACTTTTTCTACTTTAACATGTTCAGTCTGCAAGATTTCCGGTTCCGTATCAATGACAACGGTCTTGACGTTTTCTTTCTTGACTTCCTGTCCGCTCGCCGTAACTGTCGCGGGAATTGTTATGGACAGTGTTACGGAGCATTTTTTTGCTTCAGAAACGCCAGTCACTTTTATCACAAGGGAAGTTTCGGTAGCCGAAACTATCACAGCCTTAAAGCCTATAAATCCAGACGAGCCAACAGAGCGCGAAACGGTATTGTCCGAAAACCATTCGCTAACGTCCGTTCCGGCGGAAAGGCTGGCCACTCCCGCCGCGCTCAATTTGTCCGAGGCAGAAGACAAATCAATGGTTAAAGTTTCTTCATACGTTCTTCTCAACGACGGAGACTCATTACCGCCTCCTGCAGAGTTGGAACAGCCCGCACAAGCCAAAGCGAAAAAAGCCGCAAAAACAGTGGCCAAATAAGAAAACTTTTTCATAAAATCCCCCATTTCGGAATATGAATATTTACATATTGTTATAAATTATATATGTATTATTTCATACTGTCAATAATTACATTATGTAATTTTTAGTATCATCTTATTATGGGTTTCAAGGAAAATTTAAGGGCTGAACTTGATTACAAAGGGATGCTCGTAAAAGAGCTGGCAAAAAAAAGCGGAATAAAAAAACAGACAATCGACAATTATCTTAGCGCCCACAACTCGATGCCAAGCGCGGAAACAGCCGTAAAACTCGCCAGAGCGCTGGAAACAAGCGTGGAATTTCTAGTAAGCGGAAAGGCCCCCTCATCTCCTAAAAAGGCAAAAAGAGACCAAGAGATTCTTTTAGAAAACTACCAGCGGCTTGCTCCCCAAAAAAAGAAACTTATTTTAGACTTGATTCAAACTCTTTAACCACCTATTTCTTCACCGCGACAAACATTAGGCGGGCGCTGTTGGGGAGGACTACGTTCCACAAGGCTTCAAAGTCTTTCCATGACTCCTTGCGGTTAGTGGCGCCGCTGGAGTTGCGGAAGGACGGAACGGAATCCTGAATGTAGACAAAGCGCTGGTCGTAGCCGACGACGGGAACGTAGTGCCAGCCGCCAGGGCAGTTGATCAAAACGATTACGGGAATGTTATGGCTCACCGCGTTCTTCAGCGCGGCGGCGTCGCCTTTAAAAACGTCCATCTTATAACCGCGCTGTTTGTCCCAAAAATTTTTGAGCGGCTTTGGATTGATTGTTCCGTCAGGATTTTTTTCTTCTATCTGATCGTATAGTTCCAAGCCCTTTGCGTTTTCTCCGTAAAAGCGCAAGACAAAGGCGGACGACATCGCGCCGCACTCGTTATGCTCTTGGCTTTCGGCGGCGGGCATTGGGCTAATCATAAACGCTTCAGAGTCCAGGCTGCCGCCGGGAATCGCGCTTTGGTCGTAGGCAGGAGCCTCAATCATTCCGCGCTCGTAAAAGGCTTGCACCATCTCTTTAGGATAGCGCTTTAAGATTTCGGCAAGCGGGTCCTTTTCTTTGCAGGAAGCAAAGAGCGCGAGGGCTGCAACGCAAGCAAGCGCCGCGATGCCGCCGCGCTTAAGGCCTTTAAGACGCTCGCGGCTCACTTTACCAATTCCTTAAGGCTTGCGGCAAGACCGGCCATGTTTTGAATGTCGGAGGGAACGATAAGCTTTGTGGCTTGTCCGTTGGCGACTTTTTCAAGCGCCTCAAGGCTGCGGAGCTTTATAACGGCGTCGTCGATTTTGGCTTCTTTGATTATGCGCAAGCCGTCGGCGGTGGCGGACTGAACTTCGCGAATCGCTGCGGCCTCGCCTTCCGCCTTTCTAATCTTGGCTTCCTTTTCGGCTTCGGCCTGCAAAATCATCGCCTGCTTTTGTCCTTCGGCGACAAGGATTTCGCTTTGCTTTTGTCCTTCGGCGATAAGAATCTTTTCGCGGCGCTCTCGTTCGGCGCGCATTTGCTTTTCCATCGCTTCCCTAATCGCCTCTGGCGGCATGATGTTCTTTACTTCTACGCGGTTGACTTTGATGCCCCAAGGGTCTGTGGCTTCGTCGATGATCGCACGCATCTTTGTATTGATGATGTCGCGGCTTGTGAGCGTGGTGTCCAAGTCCAATTCGCCGATGATGTTTCGCAGCGTCGTCGCGCTAAGGTTTTCTATCGCCATCATCGGAGCTTCTACGCCGTAAGTGTAAAGCTTGGGCTCGGTGATTTGCATGTAGACGACGCTGTCGATTTTCATCGTAACGTTGTCCTTTGTGATTACAGGCTGAGGCGGAAAGTCCAGCACTTGCTCTTTGAGCGTGACCGTGTTGGCGATTCTGTCGATAAAGGGAATCTTTACGTGAAGGCCCGCCTGCCAAGTGGAGCAGTAAGTTCCAAGGCGTTCGATGATAAAGGCGCGAGACTGGGGAACAATCCTAATGTTCGCGACAACCAACAAGAAAATAACGACGCACAAGGCCAAAAAGAAATATGTACTCATGCGTCTATTCTATACTAGTAGTCGAGAGCCGTCAAGATTTCAGTGTGGTCGCGGAAAACGGCCACGGTGTGCTCCTCGTGGGCGCTGGGCTTTCCGTCGGCGGTAACGACTGTCCATCCGTCGTCCAAAACGCGAACGTCGGCGGTTCCAAGGTTGATCATCGGCTCAATCGCCAAAACCATTCCGGCTTGAATGCGGGGATTGGAGTCCAGCGCGTCAAGAGTGTTTGGAATGCTGGGATCTTCGTGAACGTCAAGGCCAACGCCGTGGCCGCAGTATTCGTAAACGATTCCGTAGCCGTGCTTTTCGGCGATTTCCTGGACGGCGCGAGCGATGTCGCCGATTCTGTTTCCGGTCTTGCAAGCGGCGATTCCAGCCTGCAAGCACTGCAAGGTAACGTCGTCAAGCTTTTTAAGCTCTGGCTTAACGTTCCCAACCAAAACCGAATGCGTTGAATCGCTTATGTAGCCGTCAAGGTCGATGCCGACGTCAAGGCTTACCAAGTCGCCGTCCTGGATGATTTTCTTTTTGGAGGGAATGCCGTGGATAACCTCTTCGTTTATAGAAATGCAAGCCGCTCCGGGAAAGTCTTCCTTGTACCATGCGGGCTTACCGCCGTGGCTTACGATAAAATGCTTGCACAAATCGTCAACGTCTTTTGTTGACATTCCCGCCTTTACTTGCGGAATCACAAATTTGAACATATCCGCCAGCAAGTGGCAAGATTTTCTAATGCCGTCAATCTGTTTGTCGTTCTTTAATCTAATCATTTTTTCACTCCTATGCGGTCCGCTTCGTCAAAGCATATTCGCGCGGTTTTTTCGTCTCCCAAACGTTTATAGATAATTCCCATTTTTCGCAAAATAAAGGCGTCTTCGGCGTCGCCAAGCTGCAGCTCCAACGCCCTCTCAAAAGTGTCCAACGCCAATTCGTCGCTGATCGTTCCTTCAATGTGGTTATGCAAAATGTTTTTTGCAAACGCGAGAACTTCGGGAAAGAACAAGCGAAAGTAGTCAAAGGAATATTCCAGCTTAATGATGTCTTCCAGCAAAGCAAAGGCGTCAAAATATTCGCCGCGCAAGTGGAGTTCCTCGCTAAGAATAAAGCCGTAGTCCATAAAATTTTCGCGGGTAAACCAATACTTAAGCGAAAACTTTCTCCGCTCCGTCTGCATTCTCTTAAACTCCGCGACCGCGTCGTCCTCGCGTCCGTGCAGCAAGTCAAAGAAAATCAACTTTGCGCGGCTTTCGTCGTCGTCGCGCGACAAAAGCCATTCGCGGTAGTCCCACGACTTGACCTTGCGCCTTCTAAAATGCTCCGAAAAAGAAGAATCGAATATGGCGCGCGATTTTTGGTCTGTAAGAATTTCGTAGGCGCGAACAATCTTCTTAAAGTGTTCGGCTGTCGATTCGTCGCCCGAAACGTCTGGATGATATTTTTTAACTTTTTCTCTGTAGGCGCGGCGAATTTCGGCAATCGACGCATTCGGCTTTACGCCCAATATTTTGTAGCAATCTTCCATTTTGCTTTTACAATATTCTGTACAACTCCTCGATCTTGGGTTCGTACACTACCAAGGTGGAACAGTTGGCGTTAAGGATTATCTCTTTGTCGGTCCTAGAAAAAATCGCCGATTCGTCGGAGGCTTTTCCTGTAATCGAATAGCGCGAAGGATGGCCGCCAAGCAAAATCAACTTTGCCCCAAAAGCGTCGGCGGCTTTTACAACTTCAACCCAAACGCTTCCTTCGCGCAATTCAGTCTCCACCTTAACGCCTTTTTTCTTTGCCAATTCCGTGACGTAGTTCAAATACTTTTCGCCGTCGGCGTGAAGGTTCGATTCAAAATCAGCGCTTTCTTCCTGCACTAAAAACTTTCCGATTGTAAGGCGCTTTAGCGTGGCGGTGTCAACGACGTAAACAAACTTCAAGTTAAAATGATATTGCTTTGCCATAATTATTCCGTACATCGCCGCGTGAATCGACGACTGGGAACCGTTTATGGCAACCAAAACATTTTTTACAAGCGGTTTAATCATTTGTCCTCCACTCAACCTTTAACTTTATTCTTTAACGCCTTAAGAACAAAGGTGTTGTCTCGCTCCCTTTCTTCCAACTGGCTTTCGATATACTTTTTTGTTTCCGACGCTTGCGGAATGACCATCTTGTCCAAGGCGTTTACGCGGCGCTGGGTCTTCTTAACCTCGCCCGCAAGTCGCCAAACGATCGTGCGGATGCTGGCCATGTCGGTAAGCAAACGCAAGAGGTTAAAGAAATCGACCATAACTTCGTCGCAGCTGGAAAAAGTTCCCAAAAAAGAATAGAACAATTGGCGCTGCGGAAGCTCAACGTCAATCGAAGAAAAATTCATTCCGCCGATTGTGACAGGCTTTTCCTTAATCTTAAAGTCGTACTGCACGGCGCGGGACATTTGCTCAACGCGGTCGCCGCCAACGTGCATCAACATTCGCTTAAGGGCTGGATAAGCGCGGTCGATCAACTTGTCGATGTCGCGCTCAAGCACTTTTACCTTGTCAACCATTCGCATCAATTCCATTACCAAAATCTCGCGCTTTTGCTCAAGCAGCTCGTATCCGTTTTGCGCGGAGGCAAGCTGCTCTTTCATTGCGAGAAGGTTTGATTTTGTCGGAGCGATGTTCAGTTTGGCCATTTATTGCGTTCAGTCCTTTGGCAAATACTTTTCGATGTATTCCGTGCTTACGCGCAAAAGCTCTTCGCGCGGCAAATACTTTAGCGTCTTCCAGCCGATGTCCAAAGTCTCTTCGATGGAACGGTTTTCGTATTCGCCTTGGCACAAGAATTCGCGCTCAAAGTGGTTTCCAAAATTCAAGTACATTTTGTCCAGCTCGCCCAACTCTTCTTCGCCGATAATCGCGGCCAAGTTTCTGATGGACTTTACCTTTGAGTAGGAAGCGAAAAGCTGGCTTGAAAGTCCCGCGTGGTCCTCGCGGGTCATGACTCGGCCGTCGGCCGCGACGCCGATTCCGTCCTTCATCAAGCGCGAAAGGCTTGGAAGTCCGGCCACCGGCGGGTACATGTCCTTTTGGTAAAGCTCGCGGTCCAATACGATTTGGCCTTCGGTGATGTAGCCGGTAAGGTCCGGAATCGGGTTTGAGATGTCGTCGTTGGGCATCGTCAAAATCGGAATCTGCGTGATGCTTCCTTCGCTGTCTTTAATACGGCCGGCGCGTTCGTACAACTCGGCAAGGTCGGAATACAAGTAGCCAGGATAGCCTTTTCGGCCCGGAACCTCGCCGCGCGTCGTTGAAATTTCTCGCAAGGCTTCGCAATAGTTTGTCATATCGGTCATTACGACCAAAACGTGCATTCCCTTTTTGTAAGCCAAATATTCCGCGGCGGTCAAAGCGCAGCGCGGAGTGATGATGCGTTCGATGCTGGGAGCGTCGGCAAGGGACTGGAACATTACAACTTTTGAAAGAACGCCGCTTTCCTCAAAGGTGTTGGTAAAGAAGCGCGCTACGTCGTACTTGATTCCCATTCCGGCAAAGACCATTACAAATTGGTCGTCGGAGCTTTTAAGCCTTGCTTGGCGAATGATTTGCGCGGCGAGCTTGTTGTGAGGCAAACCGTTTCCGCTAAAAATCGGAAGCTTTTGGCCGCGAATCAAAGTGTTCATTCCGTCGATTGAAGAAATGCCCGTTTGGATAAAGTCACGGGGATAAACGCGCGCGTAAGGATTAATCGGGCTTCCGTTTACGTCAAGCTTTTCGGAAGAAACGATTTGGCCGTAGCCGTCGATCGGTTGGCCAAGGCCGTTAAAGATGCGGCCCAAAAGTCCTTCGCCGACGCGAAGCTCTAGCGGCTCTCCCAAAAATTCTATTGACGATTCTTTAAGATCGATTCCTGTCGTGCTTCCAAAAACCTGCACGATCGCGGCTTCTTCATTCAAGTCGATGACGCGGCCTGTTTTCTTTTCGCCGTTTTTGTCGCGTATGTAAACGACTTCGTTGTAGGAAACGTTTTCGCTGCGGCGGACGGCTACAATCGGGCCTTCAACAGAATTAATTCCTCTGTATTCAATTCCTTTCATTACAATTCCACCTTGCGGTATGTCCGCTCCAACTCGCTGATTTCATTTTCCATGCGGCTTTGGATTTCCTTGACTTGGTCAAGTTTGTCGTTGGCCACGACGCTCTTGATGCGGACGATTTCTTCGCGGCACTTAAGGGCGGAGATTTGTCCAAGAGGAGCGCCGGCTTTTATCAAGGCCAAAGTCCTGTCGTAAAAATCCATTATCAAAGACAAGATTACGATTTGCTTTTCGGCGGCGCAGTAAGAGTCAATCTTGTCGTAAGAGTTTTGCTGCAAAAAGCCGTTCTTTATCATGTCGGAAACAATCAACACAATGCGCTCCGAATCCGGCAAGGCGTCGGGGCCGATCAAGCGGACGATTTGCTGCAAGCGCTGTTCCGTCTTTAAAAGGTCAAGCGCGCGCGATCGGATGGAAAGCCATTCTGGATTCTGGCGCTCCCACCAATCCTTTACTTCGTCGGCGTATTCGCTGTAGGAATCAATCCAGCCGATGGCGGGATAGTGGCGCGCGTTGGCCAAGTCGCGGTCCAAGGCCCAAAAGCATCTGATAAAGCGCTTTGTGTGCTGTGTTACCGGCTCCGAAAAATCGCCGCCGGGCGGGCTAACCGCGCCGATGACGCTTACGCTGCCCTCTTTTTTGTCCAAACTAATTACGCGGCCGGCGCGTTCGTAGAACTCAGCCAAGCGCGTGGGAAGATACGCCGGGAATCCTTCTTCCGCGGGCATTTCTTCCATGCGGCCGCTAAGCTCGCGCAAGGCTTCCGCCCAGCGGCTTGTAGAGTCGGCCATAATCGCAACCGCCATTCCCATGTCGCGGTAGTATTCGGCGAGCGTGATTCCTGAATAAAGGCTTACTTCGCGCGCGGCTACCGGCATGTTTGAAGTGTTGGCGATAAGAATAGTTCGTTCCATCAAAGAGCGGCCGGTTCGCGGGTCGATGATCTCGGGGAACTCGGTAAGAACGTCGGTCATTTCGTTTCCGCGCTCGCCGCATCCGATGTAAATGATCAAGTCCGCGTCGCACCATTTTGCGATGGAATGTTGCGTCATTGTCTTTCCGGTTCCAAAGCCGCCGGGGATCGCCGCCGTTCCGCCCTTTGAAAGCGGAAAGAAAACGTCGATGACGCGGAGGCCCGTGATAAGAGGCTCGGTTACGCCAAGTTTTTCCGTGTAGGGGCGCGGCTTTCGCACCGGCCAGTATTGGCTAAGCTTTATCTCTTCGCCAAGCTCGGTTACGCCGATCACCTCGTCAACGGTGTAAGAGCCGCTTCCCTTAAACTCCTTCAATACGCGGCCGCGAGTTTGCGGCGGAACCATTATCGTATGCAAAATCGACGACGTTTCTTGAACCGTTCCCAAGGCAAGGCCGGGAGCGATTGGGTCGCCCTCTTTTGCGCTTGCTTTAAATTCCCATTTCTTTTCCAGGTCAAGGGCTTCGGCGCGTTCGCCGGCCAGCAAGAAAGAGCCCTTCTCTTCGTACATCGTTTTAAGGGGGCGCTGGATTCCGTCGTAAATCGTTCCGACCAAGCCGGGGCCAAGGTGCAACGAAAGCGGCCTGTCCTCGCACTCAATCTCTTCGCCAACCTTAAGGCCGGTCACGTCTTCGTAAACTTGAATCGTGGCGCTGCCCTGATTTTGGCGGATGATTTCGCCCATCAATTTTTTTTGGCCTACGTTAACGACATCGTAAAGGCCGGCGCCTTCCAAGCCCTTTGCAAAAATAATCGGGCCGGAAACACGTTCAATCGTTCCGCGAGTCATTTAAAGCCTCCCGCCAAAAAGCGCGGAGCACATTTCTTGGTAGTGCTTGTCCTTTGCCGCGCCGATGATTTCTTCTATTGTCAACCTGATTTTTACGCCTCGGTCTTCCGACTCAAGAACGATTCCGTCAGGGTCATGTACATTCTGAACTGTTTCGCAAGAAAGCAATTTGCTTCCAAGCTTTTTTTCAACCGCTTCTTGCGCTTCTTTTTTGTCAAAGCCGCAAACCTTGGCTGAGAATTTTTTGTCTTTTACCAAATCTTCCTTTCCGTCCAAAAGCTTTGTCACAAGCTGCAGGCGCTGAGCGGAAGACAAATTTTTTAAATAATCTTCTATGCCTTGATTGATGGAAGTTCCGATAAACGAAACCAAAAAGCGTTCCTTTTCCAACGGAAGAGAGGCGTCCGAATCCTTTTTAATTTTTTCTTCCTTGGCGCCGTAGAATTTTTCTTTTTGCTCTTTAGCGGCTTCAAGGCGTTCGCTGACGCGATTCAAAAGTTCGGCGGCCTTTTGCTTTCCTTGGTCAAGCAAGGCTTGGGCCTTTTTGCGCGCGTCGTTTTGGATTTCTTTGTCAAGAATATCTGTTGAGCGTAATTCTTCCATAAAAACTTCCTAAGCTTCCCCTATACTTGAATGCCAACCGCCTCGCGGATTGAATCCGTAAGTGTTTTGCGGCCGCTCAAATGACCGTTGATTCCGGGGATTTCAACAATCAACGGATACTTGGCTCCTCTCTGCCAGTCAACAATTTCGTCTTCCAGCAACATGGAAACTTCTTCCGTAAGAATGAGAACTTTTGGGCGTTCTTCGATTGCGGGAGCGTTCATCGTTCCGCCCTTGCCTGTAACGCGGTTAAAAGCGTCAAGCGCCTCGGCGCGGTTTGCTACAACCGCTCCAGAAACGCCAACCAAGCCAAAGGCAAGAACGATTTCGCGTTCGCCAATCACAAAATAATTCACAGGCCTTTGCCTACAGAATTATGATAAGCAAGGCTACAAGGAAGCCCCACAAACAGATGCCTTCGGCCAAACCTACGAACGGCAAGGCTTTTCCTGAAAGCTCGGCGTTTTCGCTCATCGCGCCCATAGCGGCGCTGCCGATTTTGCCTACGGCGATTCCGCCGGCAATGCAAGAAAGGCCTACAGCCAATCCGGCGGCGACATACTTGATGGCCTGCGAATTGTTGGCCTTTTGCTCTACAACCTGGCCTTCATTGTTTGAGGAAGATGTCTCTTCCGCAAAAAGTCCCGCGGCAATCGCGCAAAAGAGCAAAGCCGCCAAAGCGATGATTTTTTTGTTCATAAAGAACCTCCTATGCTATTGTATTCAAATTTATACGGCATGAATTCCCGGCCAGTCTCGTTAAAGAACTTGCTGAAGAATTCATAGTACTGCAAACGAATCGCTTGGATCGCGACGATCATTCCTTCAAGCACGACGACGATGGCGTTTCCCAAAACGGTGACGGCGATGCCGCCCGCTCCGCCAACCATCTCGCTCATCGTAAGAATGATAAAGCCAAGAACCGCGTGCGCCAAAGCGAAGGCGCCGACGCGCAAAAAGCTGATTGAGTTTGAAAGATAAGTGATGACCGTTTCCAACAACTCGACCACCGCCTCAATCACCATCGCAAAAAGTCCGTTCTCGATTACGGGCCGCTCGCCTTCCACCAAGCGGATAAAAGGCTCGCCAAAAGCGCTAAAGAAAAGCGCTACGCCGATCACAATCCAATCGTAAAGCGCGGGGCTGTGATGGAAGGCCGCGATTCTTATCGCCATTACAACAACGTACCAAAAGAAAACCGCGCCGGCCAAGCCGCTCTTTCCAAAAAGCGCCTTGCCGAATTTTCTTTGCAAAAAGTTGTTGGCAACATTGATTATGATGCCGGTGGAATTGATGACAAAGCCGACCGCGATAGAAAAGCCAAAGAACATGAACATTCGCTTTATCGATTCCGGATTTGACTGCGGCATCATCGGCAAAATCTGGTTTCGCGGCTGTCCGAACAAGCCGGTGACAAAGCGCTCAAAGGGCTCCAAGATTGATTCGTTGGCAAAGAACTCGCCGGTAAGCAAGCCCATCACCATGCTGGCGGCTCCTATTCCGATAAAGATCGGAGCGAACTGGTTCCAGCCGCCAAGCTTGACGACTTTGCGCGCCATCAAAATTCCAAGGATAAAGAAAACCAAGCCCTGGCCCGCGTCGCCGAACATTATGCCGAACAAAATCGTAAAGAAGAGCGCGACAAAAGGCGTCGGGTCTATCGTTCCGTACAAGGGCGAGCCGTAGCTGAATATCATTCGCTGGAAGGCGCTGACGAATTTTCCGTGCGACAATTTTACGGGAACCTTTTCGTGGCCCGCCAAAACGCCGGGAACTTCCTCCGGCTTGTACTGGCGGATGCTGATGCGGTCTTCCGTTATCGCGTCAAGCTCCTTCATCATTTCCATGCAGCTCTTGTTGGGAACCCAGCCGGTCAAGCGGTAAACCAATTGAGTGGATTCCAAAAGGCTTTCGGTCTCTCTAAGCTGCGAGGCCAAACAGAACGAAGCCAAATACTTTAACAGTTTGTCCTGGTGGCTGTCGGTAAAGTTGGCGCGCTCGCGGGCCAACTCGGCCACGGTCTTTTGGGCTTCTTCTTTTTGCGCCTTAAGGGAATCAAGCACGTCGTCCGGGATGCCCTGAAAGTCCTTGGGGATTTCCATCGGAACAAAGCCGTAGCGCTGCAATTCAGTGTCCAGCGCAAAGCGGCCCTTTTTGCTTGACGCGGCCAAGATGCGGGTCTTGTCGTCTCCAAGCGGAACGATAATCGCGCGCGCTCCCACCGCAAACTTAAGCTCGTCAAGAACGCTGGGATTGATTTTGCCTACGCGCAAATTCAAAAACGAAAGGTGGTCCAACTCGCTAAAGGATTGCTTTAAGTTGCTAAACGAAGATGCCTCCGCGTAGGCTTCCTCAACGCGCTTGCAATTGTCGCGCGCGTCCGAGTCGCGCTTTGTCAATTCGGAAAGGCTTTGCAAAAGATTTTCGGCGCCGGCAAAGTCCTCCTCTTTTGGAAGGTCGGCGTCCTTTAACGAAATGTTGGAATTGTCGATTCCCAAAAACGAGCGGGCTTGCTCCAAGCGCTTGTACATTTCGCTTTCGGCGCTGTCGCCCTTGGCGCCCTCTGACTTTTCGCCAAGCGAAGATTGAAATTGAAAGTTTCCGCTCTTTCCCAAATACAAGAGAACGTTGGAAATATCTTGCTTTAAGACCATAAGGTCAACCAAGCGCATTTCGGTTGTCTTTGCCATTTCAAATCTCCTGGACCTTAACGTTCAAACGCAACGCTTCCGTCGCCATGCGAATGTAATCCAATTCCTTTGCCTTGATAAAATACCAACAAAGCAAAGCGGACTCGGCGCACGGATTTGCGTGAAACCTTTTGGTCGCTTTATTTATGAATTCCTTTTCGTAACTTTCTTCAACCCATCTTGGGTCCACGCTCCAAAGAGAGCCTTCTTCGCGCGGGTTCAAGAATTTGGCATGTTTCCAATTTTTCCAATCGTCCCAGTTTTTTACGTCCTTGTCGATGATGGCCAAAGCCTCGCCGCCAAGAGGGTCGCTCTTGCCGTTTTGGGGATTCAAAAAAGCCAAGCGCTGGACGATTTGGTTGCGGTCCATTCCGTAATACAACTTTAGGCGCAAAACCCAAACGACGTTTCGCATCGAGTAGCGCTCGGCAATCAAGGCCTGGACAGTCTTTCTTTCTTCGCCAAAAAGCTCTTGGCTGGAAGTCCAAAGTTTTTCGATAAAATGCAAGTCCAGCTCGTTGTCCAACTGCTGCTGCTCAACGACTTCTGGGGCGCGGTTGTACCAAGAAAGGTCCGAGTCTTGCGTGATTTTTTGAATCGAAGGCCAAGCCTTGTAATTTAAAAGATTGTAGGGGCTGATGTCCTTTAAAGGCGGAAGTTCTTTTTGTCCCATCGCGGCGGCGGCTCCCAAGGCCTTTAAATTTTCGTAGTCAAAGTATTGCAAGAGGTCAACCAATATTTGGGCGGGAGCGTCGTAAGCGGCCAAAAGTTTTTTGTATTCGGAAATGAATTGGTCGGCGGCCTTTTGTTCGATTGTCTTTGCCAAAAGAATTTCGGGAACGGCGGGAACTTCGTCAGTAAAAATCAAGGGCCAAAGCTCGGCCAATTTTTGAACGGCAAAAAGTTTTGCCGCCCTGGCGCCCGTGTAGGAGCGGGCCAAGATTCCGCTTGCTTTGGCGTATACATAAGAAGAAGCGCTCGAAGTGTCCATACCCGCCTCTCTTAAAAAATATTTTCCAAAAGCTTGTTGAACGCGCCAACGTCTTTTGGAGTTTGCTCGATTTTCGCTTTATACTCTTCTAATTGCTTTTTGTGATTTTCTTGGATGGCCGCGACTTTATTGTTGTAGTCGCTTTCCATTTGAGAGGCCATGTCCTGGTATTTTTGATTGTAGTCGGAATCTGCCTTGGCCCTTGCGGCGGCGATTTCCTTGTCGCTTTGTTCTTGGGCTTGAACGATTAATTCCGCCGCCTCTTCCTCTACTTTAAGGAGATGGGCGATCGCGTCCTGTTCTTCGTTAGGCATTAGGCCAATGCCTCCTCAAGACTGCAAAGTTCGTCGTAGACTTCCTGCGCGGTCTTTTTTTCGGCCAGTTTGGAGGCGGCTTGCGGGTCCTTGAGAATCAAGGCCAACTGCTGCATTACCTTTAGGTGCAGGGCCGTTCCGTCGCTTCCGAACAAAAGCATAAAAACAACATGAACCGGCTTTGCGTCAAGCGAGCCGTATTCAATGCCGGCGCGGCTGATTCCTATCGCTCCAAAGCCGCCCTTTACGGAAGGCGCCGAAGCGTGGGGAATCGCCACAGACGGAATGATTCCAGTGGTCATCTTTTCTTCGCGGGCGATCAAAGCGTCCAAGGCTTCTTGGCGGTCAATGCCGCAATCGCCGCGAGCGAAAAGCTCGACCATTTCTTCAAACAATTCGTCTTTGTCGGAACTTTCGAGATTAACGTTGATTAACTGAGGCTTGAAAAAAGTTTCCAACATAAGACTAGGGCTTACTCCTGAACGGAATTGTCAACGCTCTGCTCGGGAGCAGGCTTTGAAGAAGACTCGTCAAGGTACTTGTACCATTCAAAGTCTTCGGCGGCTTCGCCAGTAGTTGTGTCAACGGCCTCTTGAACTTCTGTAGAAAGAGTCTGCTTTACGGCAGGCTTTCTGTTCAAGCGGGCAATGAAAAAAGCGTCCAAAATAAAGAGGACGACAAGCACAAAAGTGGTCTTGCTGATTACGCTGGCCGAGCGAGAGCCAAAAGCCGCGCTGCCTGAACCGCTCAAAAGGCCGCCAAGTCCGCCGCCCTCGTCGTTCTGAATCATAACCAAAAGAACCAAGAGAATGCAGATAATCACAAAGGCGACCATCAAAATTGCTTTTACAACACCCATATTTACTCCAAATATAATTTTCTATTGTGAATGAATATTATAGTGAAAAGCGGCGCTTTGTTCAATAGCGGAGGGCAAAAAAAAGCGCCGCCAAAAGGCGGCGTTTTTTAGTCTTTCAAGGCTTACTCGTTGCAAATGGGCTCGAAAGTTTCGGCCTTGAGCGAGGCGCCGCCGATCAAGCCGCCGTCGATGTCGGGCTGGGCCAACAAGTCTTTGGCGTTTGAGGCTTTCATAGAGCCGCCGTACTGGATGATAGTCTCGTCGGCGACCTTCTGGTTGTAAAGCTTGGCGATATAGTTGCGGCAGAACTTGTGGATGGCTTCGGCGTCTTCCGGAGTGGCTGTTTTGCCGGTTCCGATGGCCCAAACGGGCTCGTAGGCGATAGTAACCTTCTTCATCTGCTCTTCGGTAACTCCGGCCAAGTCGGCGCTAAGCTGGAAGGCGCAAACCTGCTCGGCGTTTCCAGCCTCGCGGTCAGAAAGCAACTCGCCGATGCAAAGAACGACCTCAAGGCCTTCGTTGAGGGCGCGGCGGACCTTTTTGTTGATAAGCTCGTCAGACTCGCCGATTTCGTGGCGGCGCTCTGAGTGGCCGAGAATTACTGACTGAACGCCCAAATCCTTGAGCATTTCTGTAGAAACTTCGCCTGTGTGGGCGCCGTTGGCTGTGGCGGCCACGTCCTGGGCTCCCAAAAGGATGTTGGATCCCTTGAGGACCTGTCCTACAGCGTCAAGGTAAACGAAGGGAACGCCGACCATGAATTTGTTGGCCTTGCCCTTAAGAGCGGCGACCAAGTCCTGGGCCAACTTTACGGCCTCGGCCTTGGATGTGTTCATTTTCCAGTTTCCTGCGATATAATGTGTTCTTGCCATGGCAAATAACTCCTAAAAATGTTTTTTTCATTCTATCAAAAAGCGGCCTTTTAGTGAAGAGGGGGCAATCAAGGCCGCGGCCTTTGCCTTGCGCTAAAAGGCTCGGATCGCGCGGGCTCCCGCGCCAGAATCCTTGTTGGCTCTGCCCGCCTCGCAAGTAGAGCTAATAAAATCTTGGGCATAAGATTTAGACCCCTCAGTATCTTGAGTGGACGCCCAATATCTATAATGGAATACTTCTCCTCCGCAATTGATCAAGGCTTGATTAACGACAGTCTCATTTTTCCAAACCATGTACAGCTCCGCTATGCTGGGCAAATACCAGTCGTTTGCGTAAGCGGTTCCAGCAACATGGCTTGAGCTTTGGCTTGAATAATTCTTTGCAAACGCAAAGGCCGGGTAACGGCTAGTCCAGTCAGACGCCGCAGTGTCGTCAACTCCGCCGCCTTCCGAGCTCTTAAGATAGTCGGAAATCTTTTTAAAGTTGTCGCTTCCGTCCAAGTCGCCGCTAAAAGTATAATTTCCGGCGCTTCCTGTTACGGCGCACTGAATGTCCGGAACAAACATTTCATAAGCTTTTGCATTAGCAGTAGCCCAGAGTTTGTCAGCTTCCACAAGGCCCAAGCCCAAAGTCCTTGCGCCAAGGTAGTCGCTGGCAGACGTTCCGACATAGAAAATGACCGCGACGGTATACTGCTTTTGATAGTTGTTCAATGACGTATTGTAGGGCACAGCGCTTCCGTCGGCAAAGACAATGTCGCCCACCTCTCTTTTTTCGCTGGGGGCTTTGGTTCCTCTATAGAAGAAATCCAAGTCCACCCAGCTGTCGTCGCCAAGACAATGGACTTGCGTTGTCTTAAGGCTTGTATACCAAGTGGCGGCGCGGCTAATAAGGCCCCACTGGTCTTTTGTTCCTTCAAAGGTTATCGACTCAAGGTTTGAGCAGCCGTTCAGCGCGCCTGTATTAAGTTCCTTGATTGTCGCGGGCAAGGCAAGCGACTTGAGTTTTGACATAGACGAGTTGCTATTCACAGTCTTTGCCGCAAGGAAACGGTTGTCTAATTTTGTCAAGCCTGTGCAAGAGCTTATGTCAATTCCAACCAAAACAGGAGCCGTTGCAAGCGCTGACCGCGCTTCCTCAAGGGCGTCGCGATAATCCGTGTCAGAATCGGTGTAGTCATGAATGCCTTCGAGGACCACAGTTGTCGGCTGGGTCAAAGACATGATGTAGGCCGGAGCGTTGGCCAAATTCTTTTGGCAGGCAAGGGCAAACGACGCCGAGTGCTGGCGGCCAAGGAAGGATGCGATAATCTTTACGCTGTACGAGTCCTCCAAGGCTTGGGCGGGCACGGTAACCTTGATTGTTTCGGAACTGTCGTATGAAACGGCAAGGTTGTCTTTGGCCAGCCTTGCGCCCGCCCAAAGCTGCGCCTTTAAGGTCACGGCGGCGTCGCAAGCAAGGCCGGAATACGTTCCGCCGGCGTTGTTTGCGTAAAGCTTGTAGTCCACGGGATTAATGTGGAGGCTTGTGGAATTTCCGCCGCTTTCGTCTCTATAAATATACGGCTCAATTGAATATGTGATTGCCTGGCCGGGGTACATTCCCGTTACCGAAGAGTCGGCCGCGCTAAAGTTTATCGTGTAGTCAAACGCGTTGTACATGGCGCCGCCGCTAACGGCAAAGGCCGCCTCGCCGTATCGGTCCAAGTCTATGCCGAACAGCATGTTGGAAACAAAGACCTCGCCAGCGGGCTGGCCCGTGGTAGAAGTTCCAAAGCCGCTTGTAAAGGCCTTGGGATTTCCGGCGGTGGGCTTGTATGCGTCAGAGTTGATGTCCCTGTAAACGCCGATGCGGCTGCCGGTTATCGGGCCCGCGACATACATATAGTAAGTCGGTTCTTGGGGCATGAAGACGTCGCGCGAAGAAGATCCGCGGGTGTTGCCCAAAATGTAGTTTTTGCCGCTAATCTCAAAGTGAGTTCCAACATTGTGGACGGCGCCGCTACTTTCGTCAACCTCGTTTTGAGTGATGGTACAATTCTCAAGGCTAAGGCTTCCTGCGTTGAAAATGGCGCCTCCCTTGTAGGCGTGACATTTCTTTATAGAGCAAGACTTGAGCGTCGCCGAGGCCCCAGCTTCTACATATATGACTCCGACGCCAAGCGGATTGTCTTTTTTACAGTTTTCAAAGACGCAAGAGTTGGCCTCAAGGCTTCCGCCGCTTACTAAATATACGGCGCATCCGGCGATATCCGTATCCAAACCGTCAAAGACGCAAGAGTTGCATTCAAGGCTGGCAGAGGCTTTGATTTTGATTACGGAATCGTTTTGGCAACGGTTGAACCTAAGTTTGTCCACAATAACTTTTCCGGCCATGGCGTGAATGACATTGGCTGACGCAGAACCTTCCGCGGCCGCGTCGATTGTTCTTGTTCCGCCGTAGCCCGCGATTCTTAGCGTGGGCTTTGTAGCTCCGCTTTGGCTCCAGCTGGCCGGGGCGGAATCAATCAAGTCGCTCATCACGTAGACTGTGACAATGTCGTTTTGGTTGTAGTCGCTAATGTTGGCGGTAAATTTGTCAATCGCATTCTGGATTGAGTCAAGCGGAGCGGCTTTGCTTCCGGGGTTGGACGCAAGGCCGCTAGAGCTTACGTAGTAGTTTTTGCAAACCGCGTGGCACTGCCAAACAATCGCGTCGCTGTCGGCGTAAAGGGGCTTTCGGACAAAGGCCTTTATCCAGCAGTTTGTGTCGGGCATGGTCACGATTCCGTTAAGGCCGTTGATCCTTCCCGAGGCAAGCAAGGTGGCGCACGCCTCTTCTTGGTAGACTTCGTAAACGATGTAGGCGTTAGAAGAATCGTAGGCTTGCGGGTTTATCGTCTCGCTGCCTATGGTCGTTCCTGTGTCCGGGTCGATTTTGTCGTAGGTCACGCTGGCGGTAAGGGCGTCTGCGTGGATGCGGACGCGGGCGCTTCCGTCGTCTTCTTGGGACACGTTGTTCTTGTGGTCGCCTGCCGCTGACGCAAGAGTGAACGGATGCTCGTAAGCGGTGTCGTCAACTTCAAAGGCGGCGGGGTTGGAAAGCTTAAAGCCGCGCGCGCTGACAGAAAGGCTTGAAGACAAGCCGGCCGTGTCGGTAAGCGTTATGTTGAAAATCTTTTCGTTTTCGTCGGCGTTTTGGCCGGTGGCAAAATACGAGGGCTGACCGCTAGAGGCAAAGGACATTCCGGTGTTTTGGTTTGCCACCAAGCCGCCGGGAGCGCTTGTCGTCAAGACAGTTTGGGCGGAAGAGTCGTAGCTTATGGCGCCGGAAGAGTTTACGCTTATGTCAAAGGCCTGGCCGTTTATCGTTATCGTCTTTAAGTCTTTGTGAATATCCTTCATTGAACCGGCGACTGGAAGGTCAAAGCACACTACCCACTTGGAAGGAGTCTCGCTTGTCTGCATGGCAACCGCTCCGCTTGGGACCGGCGGCGGACTGTTTGAAGAAAGGTTTAGCTTGTCGTAAACGCCAAAGTTGGCGCGCGAAACCGGGTGCAGCAAAGTGACTTTGGGCGAGATGTCCGTTCCCTCGCCGAATCTCCTTAAGAATGAAGCGGAGTATGTGATGACAATCTTTGACTTGTCGTTTGCGTCTTGGGCGACGCTTACGTCCGACGATGAGAATTCCGCAAGGCCGCCCAGTTGCAGTTCCATGTTGTCGTGGAGCGCAAAGCTGTATTTTTGAGGATTGCGCAGGAAAAAGGTAACCGTGTGGTCGTTTGAAGACGGAACGCAAGTGGCGCCGTTGTTGTCGGTCAAAATGTCGCCGGGCGAAATAATGTAGTCGCCAACCGCGGCGGTGCTGGTCATTTCTAGAAAGTAGGATTGAACTTTGTTTTGGAAAGAATCCGAGTTAAGGCCCATGTCGCAAGAAAAGAACGCCGCGGCGACGGCAGCCGCAAATCCAGCCGCCATCGCGCGATTCCTTGCGCGAGTCATAAAAGCCTTTAACTTTCCTTTTACAAAAACCATAAACCTACCTTATAAGCTTGCCATATGAAGAGATTGACCAGCCAGTATTAGTAATCAGGAATTTTTGAATAACAGCATCCGTTAAGCCAGTGCCCCAAGACAGGACAGTTTTGCCGTATTCAAAATCCGAAGCCATTGTTAAGGCTATCGGATTTGTGCCGGTATAATTTGTATGCTTTGCAAGATCGCTTTGAATATGGAATCTTTTATTTGTTTCCAAATAAATATCGTCATTTCTTACGGCGTGATTCTTAAAATACAAGTCGCCGCCTATCGTCAATCCTCCGCCGGCAACACAGATACCGCCGCCGTTTCCGCCGCTTTCAACTGTATTGTCTTCAATCGTGCCGCCGGTAAGGGTTGCCGTAAGGGTTGCCGTGTTGGAAAGGTAGATCGCGCCTCCCGCTTTTGCCGCCTTGCAACCTATAATATGAGGCTGTTTTGCGGCATCTGTCTCCGATGACGCCATCTCAAGGCTGTCCGCCAACAAGTAGATGCCGCCGCCAACCCCGTCAAAAGTTCCGTTAACAAAAGCCCTGTTGTATTGAATGTTTCCGCACGCAAAATGGATTTCTCCTGGGCCTTCTCCGTAAATTCCGCCGCCATTAAGGGCAGCGTTGTATCCAATTGTAAACTGTTTGCTTGCATCAACTGCTGGACTGCCATCAACAGGTTTATAGCCGATGTAGATTTTGCCTTCGCTGTTGTAAATGCCGCCGCCATTGCGTCTAGCCTTGTTGCTATATTGATCAAAGTTTTCGACATGGCTTGAATTTGTATTTCCTATAATTCCGTCTCCGTACAAATAAAGGGTTCCGCCTGATTTGAAAATGCCGCCACCGCGATCTTCAGCCGTATTTCCGTATATTTTTCCGCCGGACATTACAAGCTTTCCTTTGCTGTATACGCCGCCGCCTATATCGGCTTGGTTTCCTGTAATTTCAAGGCCGGAAGCAAGCGTAACGTCGGCGCTGGAGTTGGCGATTTTTATGCCGCCGCCGTTTGCCACATCCCCACCGCTCCAGCCACCAGTAATTTTCATTTTTTCTATCGTTACAGGAACCGCCGTATTGATTAAAAGCGCGGAGCCTCCGCTTGTGGCTGTGGTGAGGTTTCTGTTTATGACATCCTTTGTAGAATTTGTGTAGCCTGTCAGGGTCAAAGTTTTTGCTGTTTCTGCATTAAGCGTCTCAGGAATTTCCTGGGTGGCGTCTTTTAATTCGCCGGAAAGAATAATCTTGTACTCGCCGCCAGAACGCCAGCACTCGTTTGTGGCTTCGGATATGCTGGCGCAAGGGGCGGTCTTTGTTCCGTAACGGTTTGCGGCTGTTCCAGGAGCGTCGCTTATGGCGGTGTCGTGGCCGGTTCCAGCCACATAGATGTTGAGGGATTCTAGTCTACCGACGCTGCTGCTATCGAGCACCGCGCTCCATTCGCTGTCGGAGATTTCAAAATATCCGTAGTTTTCCGCCCTGAGATAACTGCCGCCAAGAACTTTAGCTTGGCGCTTTAAGACTTGCGGCGTCAAAGTCATTTTGTTGTCGGCGTTGTTGCCGCTTCCGTTATATCTAGATTTAATTTCTACAAATTTTCCAGAGAGCAGGTAAACATCGTTAACGCCCGCCGAGCCTTGCATTACTGTTCCGGAGCCGCTCACCTCAAACGCTCCGCCGTTGTAAATGGCGCCGCCATTGGTCGCGGTGTTTTCGTCGCCTGTGCCTCCGCCGATTGTTCCGTCTCTCATAGTGAATGTGTTATTATTGTAAACCGCGCCGCCGGCTGTCGACGTATTTTTTGTAAAGGTTGCGGCTCCGTCAATAGTGACCGCGGCATTAACATACAAGCCGCCGCCGCTTGTTGCCGCGTAATTGTCAACAAAAGAAGCGGCGCCTTTTATATATCCGCCAGCCTCATAAAAAATGCCGCCGCCGTTTAAAGAAGCGTAGTTATAAGAAACGCTTCCGCTGGCTATCTTAAATTCCGTTCTGTTGTCCATATAGACGCCGCCGCCCTTTTGCGCGCCGTTCCAAAATACGCCGCAGCCGTCGTTAAGCTTGTAATCGTCGCTGGCATTTCCATCTGCGTTACAGCCTATGAAAAGATTCGAGGAGCTGCCGGTGTTGTAAATGCCGCCGCCGTACTGTGTCGCGCTGTTGGAGCAAGTCGAGTTTGCCGTCAAGCCGGTGGCGTGCGTAGGCGTGGTTTTCTTTTCGCCTATGACGGCGTTTTTGCGCAAGTAAACCGTTCCGCCGTTGTAAATGCCGCCGCCGCGGAAAGCGGTGTTGTTGTAAATGCGGCCGCCAGACATGTCAAGCGTTCCGTAGTTGTAAATGCCGCCGCCGTTTATATCACCGCTGGCGGCTTTGTTAAGGTAAATTTCAACGCCGTCCTCTATGTTCAGCGTGGCTCCGGTTGACACATAAACGCCGGCGCCCGTTCCTGTTACTTTGTTGTCGTGAATTTTCACTTTTCCAGTAAGGGTTACTTTGCAACCGGACGTCCATATTCCAAGTCCGCCGCCAGAGACGTCGCTGCCTTTTGTCAGCTCCAGGTCTTGGATTGTGAATGTCTTGGCTACACTTATCTTTAGCGCGGGTTTTGTTCCGCCGCCGTCTATTTTTGCGGTACTGGTTGGATTTGGGACTGACACTGTGGGATCGGCCTTCCAACCCTTTATTGTAATCTCTGACACAGAGGCGGCGCCGCCTTCCGTTGGCCAACTTGTTATGTCGTCCTGTCCTTCCAAGGTTCCGTCAATAGTGATCTCGGTGGCGCTAGTGTTTACGGCGTATTGTATCGCGCCCATTATAGTTTTAAATGGGTGGCTGGACGTTCCGCTTGTGCTGGCAAAATCCAGCGCGCTTGCATTGCTTTTGCAGTGCTTTCTTGTAGTGGAAGTTCCGGCCACAAAAATGTCCGCCTTTAGCGCGCCCTTGTGATCCGTAGACCTGTCTATTATCGTAAAGTCTGTGTCAACCACTTTAAATTTGTCAACGTTGGCTCCGGCCTTGCTTCCGGTAATCGCGATGTTTCCGCGCGTCCAAACATTAGGAACGATATAGGCGGCGATTTTGCCGTTTGCGTATAATTCGGCGTCAAAGTCGGCGTCAACGCCAATTGTGCCGCCGTTAGTGCTTGTCGTGGTGACATAAACGCAGTTTCCTTTGGCGCCGTTATTGTCGTAAGGGATGACAGCCTTAGCCGACATGTCAAGATGGCCGTGATCGGCAAGGTAAACGGCGCCACCCGCGTCTCTTGTCAGGCAAGAATTATTTTCTATAGTTCCGCCAGTCATTGTAAAACGGCCGTTAGCATAAACGCCGCCGCCGCCGGATGTTGTGTAAGCGGTCAAGGCGATGTTATCGCTTATCGTTCCGCCGCTCATAAACGACTCTCGACCGGTAGTGATGGTCATGGATTGGTAAATTCCGCCGCCAGAGTAACCGGCCTTGTTGTAGCGGACGCTGCCGGCAGCGATGTCAATCTTCGCTTCGTTATTGTAGATTCCGCCGCCTTCTCCGCCGCCAGTCCAACTGTCCCCGCTTTTCTTTCCTGCAAAGTTTCCGTAAATGCCGCCTGTAAATTTGTCTGCGGCGGCAGTGGCAAGGACGCCCGGCTCGGTATAGCCAAGGTAAACGGCTCCTGCCCCTGCGTATATTCCGGCGCCTTGTTCCGCAAAGTTTCCGCCGTTTGCAAGAACGTCCGCCTGGTTTTCGGGAGCCTCGCCATTGCCTTCTCCAATCACGGCGTCGCTGTACATGCAAAGGTTTCCCGCCGCCATATAGACGCCGCCGCCTCTTAAAGAACGGTTGCCTGTAACTTTGGCGCCTTTTCCAAGGCAGACCGTTCCATTTACAAGATGAATTCCGCCTCCGTCTGTATCCGAGGTTGAATATCCGCCTGTTATCTTAAGGTTTGTTATGACGACTGTCTTTCCGTCAGCGTTAACACTCAGCGTGGTTACGGGACTGTCTTCCGTTCCGCCGCCATTAAGAATTCCAGAAGCTTCCGAGCTTCCTTCCAACGCAAAGCTGCAGCTTGGGTTTATTATCGTTTGCGCGCCAGAGATGGTTCCCACAACTGTGATGGTGTCATTGTCTTCTGTCAATTCGGCCACCGCCTTTTGCACTGAATCAAAGGGCTTTGACCTTGTTCCGGTCTGCTGGGAGTCAGGAATCGCAGTGGCTGGCTGGGCCACATAAATCGGAGCGTAAATCACGCCGCTATTAAGGCTGCTTCTTTTTTCCTTTACGCTAAAGTCCGTGTCAGTCGCGGCAAAGCGGCTCTTGTCGTCCACAATGCTAGCGCCGTTAACGGCCAAGATCGCTTGCTTTCCTCGATGCCAGCCAGTCGCGGTGATTGTGGCTATCGCTCCGCTTCCCGCTTGGGAAGGCGGATTAAGAGCGCCGGACAGCGTTATGTATTTGTAAACGTTTGTGGAGTCATAGGCAAGGCAAACATCGTTTTTGCCGGCGGCCTTGTTTCCAGACGCGTCGCCGTAAGGAATATAGGCCGAGCCGCCGATTTCAAAAGTTCCGTCGTTGTAAACGGCGCCGCCGCCGTCTGAGGGCGCGGTGTTTT
Organism: Treponema sp.; assembly: GCA_016290995.1. GTDB lineage: Bacteria > Spirochaetota > Spirochaetia > Treponematales > Treponemataceae > Treponema_D. The sequence continues at coordinate 85,291 of JAEEVR010000003.1, forward strand.
GGCTTATCGTTCCGCCCTTAAAGGCAAAAGTTCCGCCAACATCAACGTATACGCCGCCGCCTTTTCCTACGGCGCTGTTTTTACTTATCTGGCCGGAAGTCATGACGACTTTGCCGTCCGCCGACGCGTAAACTCCGCCGCCGTCTTGGTTAGAAGCGTTTTCTGAAATTGTCGCGCCCTTTATGTAAAGGGTTCCCGCGCCAACAAACACGCCGGCGCCCTTGTCGTCCGAGACGCTGTTGCCTGTGATTACCGTTCCTTCAAGCAAGGTGACGCTTGCGTTCTCGGCGGAAATTTTTATTCCTCGGGATACTCTTGCTCCTTCTTTTGTTACTTTGATTCCCTTTATGTAAATCGGAGCGCTAGTATCAACCTCAATTACTTCCGGCGCCGTTAAAACTCCTCCTTCACCTGAAACTGTGCCGCCCTTCAAAACCGCCGGATCCGCGGAAGAATCAATGTCGGACAGCCCCGTAATCCAAATCGAGCTGGCCTTGCTGTTTAGCGTCGAGGGAAACTTTATGTGTCCTGTTACCGGTCCGCTTACAAAAATTTTGTAGTCGCTTTTTTGGGAGCCTGGCGCGGCGGCGATTGCGTTCACCGCGGCTTGCACTGTGCAAAGCGGCGCCAAATGGCTTCCGTCGTTGATGACGGGATCGCCGCCTGCTTTTACATAAAGGCTGGTTCTTTTAAACGAGGCCAAGGCTGTAGAACCAACGGTAAAGACTCCGTCGCTGATGACGTCATAGTCGCTTCCGCCGCCTGCAACCCATGCGTTTGTCGTCATTCCGGCAAGGACGTTCACATCCTGGACCGTCTCGTAAAGCATTATGTTTTCATCGTTAAAAAAGCAAATAGTCAATTGGTAAACGCCGGCGGGGACTCCGTCGGACGAACCGGGAATGCTTGGAATGTCAATTATGTATTTTCCGCCAACAGGCTCAACCGAGGGAGTCATGCCATCCCAAAAGTCCGGGCAATAAACGTTTACGTGGTCAACGGCGGAATCCGCTTGGACTTCCAAATAGATTTTTCCCTTGCCGCCGCTTTGGTTCACGGGCGCGGCCACAAGATTTACGTTTATGACGCTATTTGTAGGCGTAAGGGTCAAGGTTCCGCTTGTGGCCTTTAGGACGGGAGCGTCGGTGTCCTTGTTTTTTAGGCCGCACTCTATTATCCATTTGCCTTCCGTCAAGCCAAGCTCGTATACGATTCCGTTGTCGCCTTGGCTAAAGTTGGCCGCGTCGTTTTTTCCGTATTCAACGCGGCCGCTTCCGTCTTGCTGGGTGGCCACAAGGTAATAGTAGTACAAGCCGTCGGCGCCAGTAGTGACGGTTGGGCTGGCCGATTTGGAGGCTTGGCTTTGTCCGCCTGCCGCCAGGGAATTTGATATTTCTTTGGGAACGGCTCCGCTAACGCCGATTGAGCCGCGGACTATGATTTTGTCGCTGGAGCCGCCGGAGGAAGAGTTGTTGGAAGATGAAACGGAACTGTCGCCCGCAAGGCCAGAGCAAGCGGCAAAAAACGAGACAAATAATGCAAGGGCCGCAAAAGCCGCGGCCTTTGTCGCCCTTTTTACAACTTTCATAACTCTCCTCCTTTCGCAAAAAAAGGACACTATATTATAGCGTAAATTTGTAAAAAAAGCAACCGAAAGGCGGCCTGCCCAGTCTTTTTCCAAGACCTTAAAGCGCGGCCCCTTCCGTTCCGCTCTTGTAAAATTCCGCAAGATGGTATAGAATGTTAGCCATAAATTTTCATATTATTTTAAGGAGAAATTATATGATCAAGACAGTCAAAGACGTTGACCTCAAAGGCAAGCGCGTTATCATGCGCGTTGATTTTAACGTTCCGATGAAGGACGGAGTCGTGCAGGACGACACCCGCATTATGGCCGCCCTTCCTACAATCAAATACATTCTTGAGCAGAGCCCCCGCTCGCTGGTATTGATGAGCCACTTGGGCGACCCCAAAAAGGACGTAAAAAAGGCCCAGGAAAAGGCCGAAAAAGCCGGAAAGACTTGGACAGACGCCGACAAGGAAAAGTTCATCAACGGAAAGAACCGCATGAAGCCCGTAGTCGAGTACTTTGCCTCGAAGCTTGGAAAGCCGGTGACATTCTTGCCCGACGCCCTCGGACAAAAGGCCGCCATCGACGCTTTGGCTGACGGAGCCGTAGCCATGTTGGAAAACGTTCGCTTCCACCCGGAAGAGACCAGCAAGGTTGACGCCGAGCGCGAGACAATGGCCAAAGAGCTTTCTACATACGGCGACATTTTCGTTAACGACGCCTTTGGAACAGCCCACCGCGACCAGGCTTCCACAGCCACAATCGCCAAGTTCATGTCAGAAAAGCCGGTCGGAGGCTTCTTGATGGAAAAAGAAGTGGCCAACATCGAGCCTATGGTAACAAACCCGCCCAAGCCGCAGGTCGCCATCATCGGCGGCGCCAAGGTTTCTTCAAAGATCGCGGTTTTGGAATCATTGATGAAGAACGCCAGCGCTCTCGTCATCGGAGGCGGCATGGCTTACACATTCCTCAAGGCCCAGGGCCACAACGTAGGAAAGTCTTTGGTTGAGGACGACTTTATCGACACAGCCAAAAAGTTGCTTTCAGACGCCGCAGCCAAGAACGTAAAGATCATCCTTCCGGTTGACCACGTTGGAGCCGAGGAATTCTCTCCCGACGCCAAGGCCGTTGCCGTTGACAATATCGACATTCCCGAAAACTTGATGGCCATGGATGTCGGCCCCAAGACAGTCGAGGCCTACAAAGAAGTTCTTTCTACAGCCAAGTCCATCGTTTGGAACGGACCGGTAGGAGTCTTTGAGTTTGACGCTTTTGCCAAGGGAACGGAGCAGGTTGCCCGCTTGGTTGCCGAAGCCACAGGCCGCGGAGCCATGACAGTAGTCGGAGGCGGAGACAGCGTAGCCGCCGTCAACAAGTTCAAACTGGCCGACAAGATGACCCACGTCTCTACAGGCGGCGGAGCCAGCCTTGAGTTCTTGGAAGGAAAGACATTGCCCGGCATCGCTATTTTGGCTACAAAGTAGGAACGGTCAATAAAAACTGAAAACTGACTAAAAAGCGCCGTCCGATTGGGCGGCGTTTTTTTTGCGCGGGCGTTGCGGAGACGCGCGGTGGCTATCTAATCAATTTGTCAAGGTCGGAGTTAAGCTTAAGGTATTGCTGCTTGTTGGGGTTCAGCGCGATTACTTGGCGCAAGTAGTACTGGGCCTTGCGGTAATCTTGCTTTGTGTAATAGATTTTGTACATTCTAAAAAGCGCGTCCGAGTTGCGCGGGTTTGCGATTACGGCGGAACGCAAGTCAGAAAGCTGGCTGGCTTCGTCGGCCGCCAAAAAAGATCGCTGGTAAAGCAAAAAGCTTTTCATCGACGAAGACGCGCCGCCCAACGCGCCGTTTATGTAGCGCGAGGCTTGGGCTGACTTTCCCGTGCGCACCATGCTCTCGACATAAAGCTGGATGGCCTTTTCGGCGTTGGGCGACTTGTTGTAAAGCGCGGCGGCCTTGTCCCAGGCCTCGGCGTAGTAGCCCAGCGCGAGGCATATTCGGGTGTGGGCGCAAATCGCGTCAATCGACGGATTGGGGCGCGCCATTATTTTTTTGCTGGAAGCGTAAGCCTCGCTCCACTTGCCTTCTTGCGCCAATGTTTGTATCAAGAATGAAAGCGCTTGCTGGTTGTCCGGCTCCACAGCCAAGACTTGGTTGGCCAATTCGGCGCCGCTTTTTTTGCCGATCAAGATTCCGCTTTCGCCGGCCAACTCCGCGGCGGCCAAAAGCGCCTCCAAGTCGTTGGGGTAAAGCGAAAGCGCTTTTTCTATCGTCGCAACCGCCTGCGTCGTGTTTTTGTTCCATTCCTTTTGGACGCGGGCGCGCAAAAGCAAGTAATCCTTTGAGTTGGCGCCGGACTTTGCGTAAACGTCAAGCAAAGAGGTGGCCTTTAGGTATTCGCCGGTGGCCACAAAAATCTTTGCTCGGAACAAAACCATTTCCAAGTCGGCGGGATTTTGCTGCAAGGCCATAAGGGCGTAGCGCTCCGCGGTGTTGTAGTCTCCGCTTGCGTAGGCGTTGCGCGAAAGCAGCTTTAGCAATTCGATGCTTGACGGATAAAGGACGATCAAGTTGTCGGTTACGTTCTTGCTTTCTTCGTAGCGGCCAAGCGCGTTTAGGCAAGTGGCCAAAAGGTAATGGATTTCAAAGGCCTTGCTTTCTTGCGCGGCGATTTTTAAAAGGTCAACGGCCTCGGCGTTGCGGTTTGACTTTGAGTAAAGCAAGGCCAATAAGTAGTTGGCCAAAACGCTTTTTGGGCTAAAGCCAAGCGCGGCTTTAAGGTCGGTCTCGGCCTTCTGGTAATATTCGCGGTTGGACACCGGGCTTTTTAGCACCAAGGACGGAAGCGCGTTGGCCAAAAAGTCCGCGTTGCCGGTGCTGGTGTCGTAGATTCCGTTTTTGGCGGACTCGACGGCGCCGGTGTAAGCGTTGCGGGCGGGAACCGCGGGCGCGTCCAAGTTAAGGTTTTGCGCTTGGCTGGGCCAAACGATTTTTAGGATTTCTACGATTACAAATACAAGAACGCGCTCGTTTTCTTGGTAGTCAACCGAAGCTTTTTTTATGCTTTCGTAGGCTGACATTAAGGATTCAGGCGAGCCTTTTTGAACTTGCTCCAAAATGCCTTTGGCTATTCCGGAAAAGTATCCGGCGCCGTCATTTTTGGCGCGGTCTACGTTTATGGCTGTCACTTCGCCGGTCACTTCTTCCTCGGCGGGAGGCTCCGGCTCTTTCTTTGACTTGGATTTTTTTTCAGATTTTTTGCTGTCTTTTTTATCAGATTTTTTGTCGTTCTTTTTTGCAAGCTTTGCCAAATATATTCTGTCTTGCGTTTCCTGGCCAAAGGAATAGTCGGCCGCAAAAGCCAACTGGCTCAAAGAGAAAATAGCTGTCATAAGGCAAAGCAGCTTTTTTGACATCTAGCAGTCGTCCTCCGAAAAGAGAGACGGCTCGTCATCTTCCTCTTGCATCGTTGGAAATTTGTCTTTGGCGCTTTGGCGAACGTAATACATAATTATCAGCGAGATTCCGCCAGCGATAAGAATAAAGGGCATAAAGTAAGAAAAGAACACCCTCATCTTCATATTGATGATTTTAAATGTGAACAAGAAAAAGAAGGCTCCCAAAACCGTAAGGGCCGCCGAAGGAATCACGTAAAGGGTTCTGAATTTTTTGTAATGAAAGCGGCCCACGGGCAGCAAGGTGATTCCAAAAACGATGACTACGATCGGCCAGTACTGCTTGAACTGCACCACTCCAAGGCGCGCGTTCAAAAAGAGCAAGCCCAAAGAAAGCAAGCAAAGGTTCACAGATATATAGAAAACAACGGCGTTTTGAGACAAGATCGAAAAGTAGACCAAAGCGGCCGTAATCAGCACCAGGGCACAGTTAAGGGCAAAGTGATAGGTCTCCATTTGCACCACGGGAGGCAAAAAAGCCATGACGATTCCCGCCAAAAAGAGAAAAAGCCCCAGCGCCAACAGAATATTCTGAAATTTACGATTGTCTTTAGCCATAACCTTTATCTTAACACAAAACGCGCCCTCTTGGCAACACATCGCCCGCAATTGAAAAAAAAGGCAAAAAGCGCTAAAGTTACGTCTTATAATGAAGAAAAACGCAATAATTAAGACAGCGGCCGCGACAATCCTTTGCGCCATGCTTTTTTCGTGCGGGAACGCAAATTCCGCAAAAATAAAGCAAGACAAGCAGTTCCAAAAGGAATTGGAGACTCTTTTGCAAGCCTCCAACGCCAGCGACGAAAACCTCCGCTACGCGATTATAAATAAAATTTCGGCCAAATGGCTGGCCGACCAAAAATACGACGACTTGATTCTTTACCTTACCGACCATGTGGAGCGCAATCCCAACGACAAATACAACGCCTACTGGCTTTTGATGACAGCCTACGCCTACGTCCAGTTGCGGCAAGAACGCGTCGCCGAATACTATTTTGAGCGAATCATAAAGAATTACCCCGACCTTAAGGTAAAGGACCAGTCGGTTCACTTTTTGTGCTTGGAGCGCTTGATTCAAATTTCCACCAACCACGAAAACCGCATCCAGTACTTTAACACCTTGATAAACCGCTTTCCGTCAAACGTAAGCATTACCGAAATGTACGTGCGCCTTGCCCGCGAGTACGAGCAAATCGGCGAATGGACCCGCGCGCTAAAGACCTACACCCTCTTTTTGGAGCAGCCCGACGCAAGCTCAATCCAAATCACAGACATGCACGACATCTACAACTACGCGCGCAACTTGATCGACTTTAACAACTCTCCCAAAAACTGGACTTTCAAAACTTTGGAAGGCTTGACCAACGCCGTAAAAGAAGCGATTGTCCGCTACCAGCCAAGAAAGCTGGACGAGTACCGCTCAAAGGTAAATTTCTTTACCGTTTCTTGGAGACAGGACGACAGCATTCCCACAGGCTCGGTGGACTTTTCGATGCGCAACTACATGCACGGAAACAGAATCACAATCACGGAGGAACTTATTCCAGGCCCCACAATCAACGAAGCCTACTTAAAGAGCAAGGGCTGGACTTTGGCGGTTCCCACTTGGTATTTCTATTTTAGAAAAGTAAACTATCCGGCCAATCCGGACATTCACGGTACTTGGGAATGGGCAGGCATTTATATCGGCGAAATGATGTAGCCCGCGCGGCCGCTCTTGCGCTTGTTTGCGCGGCGAGCGCGTTCGCAAGCCCTAAAAGCGGGCCGCAAGAATTCGCGCCGGAGGAATTTGTTTCGCCAAAGGGCGGAGCGGGCTTTTACCACGAAATCGATTTGCCGGGCGCCGACCGGGAGGAAGTCGCTCCCTTTAAGGAACGCTGGCTTTCTTCTTGGGGCCGGGCGGAACTGAACTCCATCCTGGAAAACGGAAGCCAATACCGGCACTACGTCCGCCGCCGCTTGCAAGAAGAAGGACTTCCAGCCTGCATTGAATACATTCCCGTAATCGAATCCAGCTACAAGCCTTTGGCCAAGCCCGCCAGCGGAAAGTCCGTTGGCCTTTGGCAGTTTATGGAAAACAGCGTTGAAAACTATCTTAGGCTCAACAAGTGGCTTGACGAGCGGCGGGATCCCTGGAAATCGACGGACGCGGCCATCAAAAAGTTAAAGGCCAACTACAAGCAGTTCGACGACTGGCTTTTGGCAATCGCGGCCTACAATTGCGGAGCGGGAGCGGTAAAGCGCGCCTTGGCAAAAAGCCCGCAAAAAACATTTTGGGCTTTGGCAAAAGCCAAGCTTATTCCCGACCACGCCATAGCCTACGTTCCAAACTTGCTTGCCGTAAGCGACATCGCCCAAAATTCCAGCTGGTACAAGGTGGACTTGCCGGCGGCCTTTTACGACGCGGAAATCTATTCCCCTTTTGACGACTTTGACTATTTGGAAACCAAGCAAGCGGTAAGCCTAAAGGCCTTGGCCGCCGAACTTAGGCTGGACGAAAAAACGCTGCTTTCGCTCAACCCCGCCCTTCTTTACGAAGAAACTCCCTCGCACGAAAGCTACGACTTGCGCCTTCCGCGGGGCATGAAGGCCGCCGCCCAGGACGCTATTTTAACCCTTATGCTTAAGAAAAATTATGCCGACAATAAGTAAGATGAAAAAGAATTTTTATTTTAAAGCCAAAAAACACGCTCTTTTTATCGCGGCGGCACTTTCGCTTTGCGGCCTTTTCGCGCAAGGCCAAGGCAAAACCTACGACCCCAACGCGCCTTTGGCCTCCAAGAGCAAGATAAATTGGATTGACAAAACGTTCACCTCAAACGTAACGCTAGACATCGACAAGGCTGGCATTCCGATGCCCAGCGGAAAAAACTCCGCTGTAAACGCCGTCACAAGCCGCCTTCCAAACTTGATAAAGGACCCCCTCTTGACGATTTACGTTGACTCAAGCAGAACCTTGGGCGACTACATTTTGGAACGAAAGATTTCTCTCCAGCAAATCACTGACATAATCGAATCGGGCAACAAGACTTTGGGCTATTTTGAGAACAAAAGCTTCTTGTTCAAGATGGACCACAAGCTTAACTTGAACCAGGTTGGAAGCCTTTTTGTGCGCCACCAGTCGCCCTACTCCCGCAGAAAGTCAATCGAAACAATTTCTTCGCGCGTTTACACGGGAATCATCATCGACGCGCGCGGAAAGCTTCCGGTTCACGGAGAATTCGTTGACGGCCAGGTCAATCCTTGCCTCTTTCCGCGCGTTTGGAACGAAAAGATGGAAATCGTTTACGAGCGCAACATGATGGAAAGCGCGGCGGCCAAAGACAAAAGCATTTGCGGCTACGATTGGAGCGACGACGAAAGCCGTTACCGCTCGCGCGTCGGAGCCGATCCAATCCACATCACGGCCAAGCAAATTTTTGGCCACAATAGAACCGACCTTGTAATCAGCGACGACGACGCGCTGCGCATTTTTTCCGTTCCGCAAAACGCGGAGCTTTTAAAGTCTGGAAAAATCGTTCTCTTGCTGGACAAGGACGTTTTGGTTCACGACGTTGCCGCTCCGATAAAGGACGACTCTTACTACACCGCTTACAGGAACGTAAAGAAGTATCCGCTTAAAAAGCCAGGCGCCGACTCAATCGACGACGGCCCGGACGGAATCCGCTTTACTTACAACTTAAAGTTCATCGCCGACAGTCCCGAGCTTTTGCCGGAGGAACTTCCGCGCATAAGGGAATTGTCTGACCTTCTTAAGGAAGCGCTAAGCGACAACTCGTTCACGATTTTTGTCGCCGGCCACACAGCCGACATCGGCCAGCCCGAAAACCAAATGCGCCTTTCTATCGACCGAACGCAAACAATCATCGCGCTTTTGATCGAGCAAGGCATTGACAAGAATCTCTTTAGCTACCGCGGCTACGGCGAAACCGATCCCGTAGGCGACAACAGCACAAAAGAAGGCCGAGCGCTAAACCGCCGCGTAGTAATTACACTTCGCCCGCGCCAGACTTATATACAACGCAGCTGGTAAAAAAAATAACACTCCCAGTTGCGGCTGCGTCTGTCGAAACCGCTAGCTAGCGTCGCTACTCGCTGTTTGCGTTTGAAACTATTTTACGCTGCCGCTTTCGCGTCAGCCGCAAACAGAGAGTTTTCGCCAGCCGCCCCGCGCCTTCGCGTGTTTTTTTATTACCACCACATATACAATCAGGCGCGAACGGTAAACTCGGGCGGGAGGGGCGCTTCAAAATGGAGGAGCTCTCCCGTAAGCGGGTGCGGCAGCTCCAGGCTAAGCGCGTGCAAAAAAATCCTTTGCGCGGCGCTGCCGCCGTACAGTTCGTCGCCAAAAATCGGAAGGCCCTTTTGGCTAAGATGGACGCGTATTTGGTGTGTGCGGCCCGTAAACAGCTTGGCCTGAACCAAAAGGCGGCCGCCCTTTTCCTCTAAAATCTTAAAATCAGTCCGCGCGAATTTTCCGCCCTTTTCTTTTGGAACAGTTCCCCACTTGGCCGCCTGGCTTTTTAGCGACACGCGTCCCAAGTAGTTTTGGACGGAAAAGTTGTCGCCGACCTTAAAGGCGGCGGCTTTTTGGCTTTGAACAGAATTGCTTATAAGGCCAAGACTGTCGGCCGGCTCGCACACCGCAACGTAAAGCTTTTGGGCGGCGCGTTCTTGGCAAGAATTGCCAACAAGCTCCGACGAATCAAAGGCGGTAAAGAGCGCGGCGTTGGCGGCCCTTTGCTTTGAGAACAAAATCACGCCGCTTGTGTCGCGGTCCAAACGGTGGACGACGCCGCAGTAAGGCGGATTTTTGTCCAAACCGATTTTTTTATGCAAGTAGCGGATGACCGCCGCGCGCAAATTGTCGCGGTCTTTTGCAAAGGTTGGTTCAGTCGGAAAACGCGGCGGCTTGTTGACAACGATTATCGCGTCGTCCTCATACAAAACGCGCGATTCGTCCAACTCAAATTTTATGTCGTCGTTTGGCTTTTCGTAAAAGAATTTTTCTTGGTCGTAAAGAACTTTTACCTGCGCGTTTTTTTTAAGGCTAAAGGCCGGGTTCTTGCAAACAAAAAAGCCGCCGCGTTCTTGGGCTTGCGAGGCTTTTTTTTCGCTGCCGTTTTGGGCTTGCGAGGCCTTGCGCTCCGGCGAAGCGGCGACCATGACGTTCCCGCTAAAAAGCAAGCGGCGAATTTTGGAATTGCTAAGAGCGGCTTTTTCGCGGGCCGCGTTTTGGCCTTGAACACAGTCCGCGCGGGCGATGTCTTGGGCTTGCAAAGCCTTGGGCAATTCTTGGCGCAAAAAATCGTTTAGGGTCGCCGCGCTTTGAACGGTCAAAAGGATTTCTTGGCTCATATAAACTTATAGTCGGGCGAACCGTTTGCGGCGTAGATTTTTACGCGGCACTCTTCCATGCAAACGTTGTCCGCAAAGGAATTCACGTCAAAGGCGGCGGGGCTCATAAGATCGTCGGGATTAAAGTTTAACTTAAGCTCCGTTTCCTCGCCCTCGCCTTCCAAGCGCGAAAAGGCGCCGTTTATTCTTACCAAATCGCTTACGACAGGAAGCAAATGCTCCAAGCGCTTTTCGGAATATTTTTCTTCCAAAAAAACGATTTGCATTTTTTCGATTTCTTTATGGCTTGCGTCCAAAAGCTTTTGGCGCGACTCGTAGCCGCAATTGTTGCATCGCTGCCATTCCGCAAAATCAGAAAAGAATTTTGACGGAGCGATTTTCAAAGGCTTTAAAACCGAATTGAACCAGGGAACCGCCCGGCCCAAAGAATAAAAAACGTTAATCGCAAAGGCAACGTCGCGCGCCCAAGTTATGTCCTGGCTTGAAAATATCGCGGTGTTCTTGGCTTCTTTTTGCGCGCTAAAAAGCTGCTCAAAGTCAATGTGGTTTGGATACAAGGTAAGGGCAAAGTCAACGCGGTCGCGGAACGCCTTTACAGAATCCCCTTCGGCGCGCGCGTAGTCCATCAAAAAGCCAAAGACGATTCCAGCGTTGTTCAAAAGCGCGGCTTTTTTGGAAAAAAGCTTTTTGTCCAAAAAGAATTTTTTTCCAAACTGGCCGCACATCGCCACATCAAGCGAGCAAAAAAGATTTTCCAAAAGTCCGATTATTTCGGCGTCAAGAATTTCCGCCTTTACGGGAATTGAATAGTAAACGTCGGGAGCGATGCGCGCGGCTTTTTTTACAAAATCGGCCAGCGCCTTTTTGTCGGAGCTAAAGCGTTGGTCGTGCAAAGCGAATTCCGTTATGCCCCGTTTGGCAAAAGACGCCAATTCAGAGTCTATGTTTGAAAGGTCAAAATTGTATTCACTTTGCACGCCGTTTCTCGCGCCGTCTAGTTCAACTGCAAAAGCTTAATGCCGCGCTTTTTGCAGTCGGCAAGAATTTCTTCAGACCAAATGCTTACTTGTGTTTCGCCGATGTGCGCCTTCTTTAAGAGGAACATGCACAAGCGCGACTGGCCGATTCCGCCGCCCAAAGTCTGGGTCAACTGGCCTTTAAGCAAGCGCGAATGGAACATCAATTTTTCGCGGTCAACGCAGCCGCGCTCCTTTAACTGGGCGCGCAAAGAATCCGGGCTTACGCGGATTCCCATAGAGCTAAGCTCAAAGGGCTGCTGCAAAACTTCGTTCCAAACGATGATGTCGCCGTTCAAGCCCTTGTGGCCGTCGCCGGTCTCTGTAATCCAATCGTCATAGTCGGGCGCGCGGCCGTCGTGCGGCTTTCCGTCGGCAAGGGCGGCTCCGATTCCCGTGATGAAAATCGCGCCGTATTTTTTGGCGGCCTCATACTCTCTCTGCTTGGGAGTAAGGTTGGGGAACTCGCGCTGCAAGTCGTCGCTGAACAAGAACTTAATGTTCTCGGGGAGCGTGGGCTTTAGCTCGGAATAGTTGTCGTAAACGTAGAACTCCGCGCGCTTGATGCAGCGGTAAACTTTTTTTACGATTTCGTGCAAGTAAAAAACAGTGCGGTCAACGTCGTTTATCGCCATCTCCCAGTCCCACTGGTCAACGTAAAGGGAGTGAATCGCGTCCATGTCGTCGTCGGGACGAATGGCGTTCATGTCGGTGTAGATTCCAAAACCGGGTTCAAGTCCAAGCTCGGTAACCTTTAGGCGCTTCCACTTGGCCAAGGATTGGACGATTTCCAGCTTTTGCTCGCCCAAAGTTTTTACCGGAAAACGCACGGGGCGCTCAACGCCGTTAAGGTCGTCGTTTACGCCGGTTCCGCTCCTTACAAAAAGCGGAGCGGTTACTCTAGTTAGATTCAATTCAGTTGAAAGAGCTGTTTGAAAAAAATTCTTCAGAAGAACAATCGCGTGTTCTGTTTCTTTTTCGCCAAGGATCGGTTTGTAGCGCTTGGGATAAATTGTTTTTGCCATATCAGGTTTCCTAGTGAGGAGTATTGTAGCGCTAAATGATTTTTTTTACAATATGGAATTTACGCAAGCCTAAAAAAGCGGCGGGCGTTTTGGTCAACGGCGTCGCAAAGCGCGGCCTCTTCCATTCCGCGGGCCTGGGCTATAAACTTGTATGTCCATTCGATGTAAGTCGGGTTGTTGGCCTTTCCTCTCATCGGAACGGGAGCCAAGTACGGAGCGTCAGTCTCCACCAAAAGCCTGTCTTGCGGAACGTAAGCCAAAAGCGAGACTTTTTCTTCCATCTGGGACTTTTTGGCGTAAGTCACCGCTCCGCTAAAACTAATCACGCAGCCCAAATCCAAGAAAACCTTGGCCTCCTCCAAGCCGTAGGAATAGCAGTGAATCACGCACCTCTCGCCGTAGCCGCTTTCCTTTACGCATTCAACCGTTTGCTCGGCCGCGTCGCGGGAATGAACGATTACCGGCAAGTCCAGCTCTTTTGCCAATTCCAATTGCGCCATAAAAAGCTCGCGCTCGCCTTGAACCATCGCGTCGTCAAAATCGTCTTGGGCGCGCTTGTCAACGCCGCTAGGATTCCAGTGGTGGTCAAGGCCGCATTCGCCAAGCGCGCAAAGCTTTTTCTTAAAGGGATCAGAATCGTTGCGCGAGGCCAAAATGTTTTTCTTTAGCGTTTCCACGCAGGCGGCGCGGTTTTTAATCGAGTCCGGGTCGGGCCAAATGCCCGCGCTAAACCAAACAAAATTCTTGCAAGCGGCGGCGGCATTTTTTGAGGCCGCGTCGAAAGAAGCGCCGCTTTCCATAAGCGCGAAAGTTTTTTCAAAAAGCTCTTGACGGGCGGTCAAATCGTCGCAGTCGGTTCCGATGTCAAGCGCGAATTTAACGCCGCTTTCCGCCATTTTTTTTAGAACGCCGGCGCGGGTCCATTCCTCGTCCTCGCGCAAAGACTTAAAGTGAAAGTGAGTGTCGGAATACATAGAATCCGTTCCGCCTAAAACTTAAAGCCCAAAATCATCTTTGCGTAAAAGTCCGCGTGCCTTAGCCGAACTGTGGACGAAGAAATATCGGAAAAATGCAGCGTGTCCGTCGTTCCCCGGCATCCGACCTCAAAGCCCGGCCTAAAGAACGCGCTTCCAAAATCAAAGGTAGTCATAAGGCCCAGGTCGGCGAAAATCTGAAAGTCGCGGACATTGCCAAACGCGATTTTTATTCCCGCGTCTGCCTTTGGGCTGATTGTAAAAAGGCCAAAGCACAAGGGCAATCGCGCCACGGCTCCAACGCCAAAAATGTTCAAAGACTCGCCGCCGACTTTTCTATGCTCAAACTCGAATATGCCGCCAAAATTTCTTTCAAACGGGACAATCTCCAAATTGACAACAACGCCCGCGTCCAAATCAACTTTGGCGTCATCCTTTCCAAGCGGAAACAAGGCGCCGCCGTCAATCGAAATCGTATACGGAGACTCAAAACCCTGCCAAGAAACCTTCGACTTTTTATCCCCGGATTTTTTTGAACTGGCCGAACTGCCGCCGGATTTTTTTTCCTTGGCCTTTGACTTTTTTTCGCCGTCCGTTCCTTGGACAGAAGCGATTCTGTAAACGCCGCTTTCTTTTTCCCAAACAAGATTTGAAAGCTTTTCGTCAAGGCCCTCGCCCGACATTTTCCCGTAAAGGTCGTGGGCAACGGCGTATCGCAAGCCTTCGATTGGATTTATTACAAACTCGGCGGCGACTCGGTTCTTTACCTTTGTGGCGCCGTGCTTGAAAATTTCCTCAAAGCAGTCCATGCCATTTTGGGCCGCCATGTCGTAAGAAATAAATTTTACAAGCGCAGTGTAGTCGGAATTTGGCTCGGACAAAACGGCCTTGAATTTTTCCTGCCGTTCCGCCTTAAAAGCCTTGTCGTCAACAGGCTTTTTTGACCTTTCAATCAACTTTAAGGCAAGCGCGGCCGGAATTGAAAAGTTTGTCGCGTCTCGGCCCACCGCCTTCCAAGTGTTGACGCCAATGACATCGTAGCCAGTCGCCGCGCTCTTTGACGCGACCAAAAGCGGCCCGCCGGAATTTCCCGCGTCGATTTGCGCGGAGTGCTGAATCACCGTCGAAATGGCAGGGTCAATCAAGTCCTTTATGCGGGCCGCGGAATTGGTGACGCTGCCCTTTCCAAACTGCCAAACCGGCTCACCGCCCAGCCCCGGAAAGCCGGCCGAAACGACATCCTGGCCGTCGTAGACTTTTCCCGAGTAAAACGAAAGGCCGCGTTTAAAATAATTGGCGTTGTTCTCAAAGCGCAAAATCGCCAAGTCAATGTCGTCGTCCGTAACCAAGACATAAAGGTTATCGTACTTGGCAAGGCTTCCGTCATCCTTTTCAAATTCCAAGCTGACGCTGGCGGCCTGGCTTACGACATGCCTGTTTGTGACAATGTAGTTTTGTCCGTCCTTGTCAACGTAAACAAAGGCCGAGCCAAAGCCTCCCTTTAAATATGAGTCAACGTATTCAGCGTAGGAATTGTAGCCGCGATTTTGCAGCTTGTCGCGAAAGTCTTCCAAAAAATTTATTTGCGCGTCGGAATATTTTTGCCGAGCGATTCCAACATAGTTTTTTACTTGAGCGAATGCCAAAGAACAAAACAAAAACGCCGCGGAGGCAATAATAAACTTCTTCATATATTAGGCATTATAAATCATCGGACGCTTTCTTTCAAGTCGCTCTGACTTGCTCAAGTCTTATTAATAATATTCAACGACCGTCAATTTTTCTATGTATCCGGCGTCACTTGTGTCTACAGGCATCAAAGGAGAGCGCGTAAGAAGCGCCTTGTCGCCAAAAAGACGCTTAACCTCATCTCTTGCCGCGTCGTAATTATCATTGCATTTTACATCCACAACTTTAAAATCTTTGCCTTCGACAAAAAATTCAAAGTCGCCGATATACACATATTTTTCGCCCTTCGGAACCTTTACCATAAATCCAGACGGAAGGTAAATCAAAAGATTTGTGTCGCCGTGAAAATAATATTGGAACGGATAGGTAAAGCAAAAATTATTTGTCTTTGTCTTTTCGTAATTGGCAAGAAAAATTTCTCCGTTCTTAAAGTGAGCCTGGCTTTCAAAAACTCCTACGTCCCAAGCGTCAACCTTGCTTTGCGCAGGAACATATGGAAGATAGTAAACATCTTGTTTTTCAAGAACGTCTTCAGAAACGCCGCGCGTCTTGACAAAAAAATCCAAGTCTTGCTTGTTGTGAACAGTCACGCGTCCGACAAACATAACCTCATTGCTTTTGGGAGCGTCAATCTTAGCGCCTTCTTTCTTTGGCTTTCTCTTGCCGGCGCTTAAAAAAGAGCTTGCGAACACAAGCAAAAGCGCAAAAACTATAAAAGACTTATTGATTTGCATTCTCATATTCCTTAACAACATATTCCATTTCTTCGTTGATTAACGGCTCCCACTCCGTTCCTTTAAATTTAGACAAAGTAAACTCAAGGGCCTTTTTTCTTTCTTCCCAAATCCACCTGCAATATTTCTTCGCCTTTTTTTCATCGCCGCATTCTTTTAGCATTCTTTCATACAATTTATCAGGTTCCGTCTCCCAATACTGCCAACAGACTATTTTCTTGTCATTCGGAATGTCAAGGACATCATTTTTGGATTTGTTCCATTGCTCGCCGAAAAAGTTCTTTGCAAAAGGATTTGCAACAGCCTCAAGAGTCTCTTGCGTTCCCATAAAACGGCATCGAACCGTCTTTCCCATGGCTTCCGACAAACTAACTGATTTGTCGTCAAAATGCTCATACCTTGCCCAACGGGTGCCTTTTTCAACAGGAGCGAAACAAAAATAATCGCTTCCGCCCATCTTTGCCTGACGGCATTGCGAAGTGATATACGCAGGCTTTTTGTCAAAGTTAATTTGCGACGCTCCCTTTATATTGCCAACGCCATATATTAGAACGCCGTCATTCACATTCAAGAAACCCGAAGGATTCCAATTTTTTACTTGCGAAAAGGCAAGCGGCGAAATAAAAAATGCGGCCAACGCAATCAAAAACTTTTTCATAGTTTGATTATAAGTCAAGCGCTCTTTTTTTTCAAGTTGTCAAAAGTTAAAAAAAGGCGCCCGCAGGCGCCCTTTTTTAACTTTACTCTTGAATGTTTTTGGCCGTCTCGTTGTACGCGTCCATCCAAGGAGTGCCGGCGTAATAGCTTTGGAATTTTTTCGTCGCCAATTTATAGAATTGCTTTGTGCAAGGCTTTCCCTTGAACACAAGCTTATTGGGCGTTTGCACGTCCGTAAATTTCTCGCCTGTGGAAGCGGCCACCGCGACAGACTCGGCGAAAATCATTCCATAAGTGTAAACGCCAGGCTCGTTGGGAACGTCGATTACCAAAACCTGCTGGTTGGGCTTAAAGTCCATGTCCCAAACATTGTCAGAGCCAAAAAGCTTGTTTCCTTTTTGAACCACGCCGCCTGTCATTCTTCCCTTCATCTTTGTAATCATATAGCGGCTTCCGGGCTTGCAGGGCTTGAAAATCGTCCAGCTTTGCATGTCGCCAAAAGGATACTCAAAAGACTGCTCGTCAACGCCAAGCTTGGGATTGATTTGCTTGAACGTCGCCGCGTCGTTCCCCGGCATCGTAAAAAAGATTACGCAAGAATTTTCAGGCGTCATCGTCTCGTCATACTGGCCGGCGTAGCTTCCAGCCGCAGCCTTTTTTTGGGCAAAAGCGTTGTTCGCAAAAAGAAGAGCGGCAAAAAGCGCGGCCGCGAAAACAGTTTTTTTCATACACATTCTCCTTGATAAAAACTTTCTTCCATAATACCCCCCCCCTCGGAAATTTGTCAAGCGTCACTTGAACGTTTCGTACCAAGAAGAAAAGCTGACTGTAGGCAAGTCGTACATATGCTGAATCCCTCCGTCACGCTCTTTGTCGTATGGCTCGACATTCGCGCGGCAAAGCTTTACGTCCTTTTTGACGGCTTGATTCAGAGCGACTTGCGCCTCGTCAAAACTGTCAACGATTTTTTTTGAAAGCTCAAACGCAAAGCCCTTGGCGCTGTAATGGAAATCGCCGACATACAAGAACTGCTCTCCCTCTGGAACGACAAACTTGCAGTTCATTGGAAGAATCACAGGAAGGCGCGGAGACTTTCCGATAAAAAGAGTCGCGTCTCTAAGGCATATAATTCTGTCCGCGTTGTATTTATACTGGACAAAGAACCACTGCCCGTTGAAAGCCCTTGCCTGCATGCTGAATTTTTTTATTTCTCCAGCCGGAGTCTTTTTCTTTTCCATGCTGTCAAACATTTTCAATATGTCCGCAATGTTATCTGAAGCAGGCGCCGTCTTCTTTTTTACAAGCTCCACCTTGTCGTCAAAGAAAGGCAAAAAACAAAGGTCCGGCAAATCCCTCTTTTCTTGGGGAACGGCTGCGGAATCAAAAAGGAAGTTCTTGTCTATGTCGCTGGAAAAGAAAATACGCCCAACCAAGGTCACAGTGCCTTTTGGCGGAAGCGGAAGAGCCGCGTCCTTGGCGCTCAACAAACTCGCGGCGGCAAAAAGCGCGGCGCAAACGGCAATTGTTTTTACTTTCATTTTTCCCACTCCTTGAGGCTCTTGTTTATCTCGTCTTCCCACGGCGTTCCCGCGTATTTAGCCGCGGCTTTCTTTAAAATGTTTTTTATGAAAAACCTGTCAATCGAAGACTTTTTCAATTCCTCTACGCTAGTCGCCGCTCCGATGAATTTAAAGCCGATTTTCTTCAACCTTTCCAAGTCCTCGGCGTCCATAACCATATAAGAAATGTAAAGGCCCGGCTTTTCGGGAACCGCGATTCTTGTTCCCGGCCCAAAGTACTCGGGCTCCTTTCCATTCAAATAAGGCAAGGGCAAACTGCGGGCGAGCGAAGGGCTTCCAAATTCCGCAGTCGTAAGGTAAGAAATCTCGTCAACCATATAAAAGCTGCCGGGCCTCATCGGCGTCGTGCAGCCGCTCGCCTTCTCTACGCAAATATGGTCCGCGGGAAATTTTGGGTTAAGCTGCATCAAGTCAAAATTTCTTTGGACGCCAACAAAAATCATCACAACGGAATTTTCCGGAGTGTTCTCCTTTCCCAAAGCGGCGTAATCAACTTTAGGCGGAGCGGCGCAAATGGCGGCCGTTCCAAGCGCGGCCAAAAAGGCAAGCGCCATCGCAATCTTTTTCAAATCATTCTCCTTGATAAAAACTTTCTACTATATTACCCCCCCCCTCGAGAATTTGTCAAGCAAATGGCGGCCGGCGCGCAGGGCAAACTCGCCTTCTTGCGCAAAATAAAAAAAACTGTTACTATGCCTTTATCGCCGAAATGGTGGAATTGGTAGACACAAGGGACTTAAAATCCCTCGGCCGTAAAAGGCCGTGCCGGTTCAATCCCGGTTTTCGGCAAAAAAAATCCGCCGATCGGCGGATTTTTTTATTTGACTTTTGAAAAGAGCTCGGCTATTGCGGCGCGATAATCTTATTCGCGCCGCAAAAGGAACGAGTCAAGGCCTTGAGCGAAGCGTGCCTTGACCGTTCCTACTTTACTTTTGAGAAGAGCTCCGCCATCTCGCCGCGCCAGGCGCCGGGATTGTTCCGGTCTTCCCATTCAATGATTTTTTCAATCTTAAAATGCTTTATGTCCGAGGGATTTTCCCTGGTGATTACCGCAAAGCGGCCTTGTCCGATGTAAGCGATGTTTTGGTTGGCGGCCAAAGATTCCGTCGCCGAAATCTTTCCAAGAGCGCAGTCAAAGTGCATCGGCGCTCCGCTCTTGTCGGCAATCGCGCTGGACAAATCTTCGATCGGCTTTCCGCACGCGGGGCAAATCGTCTCGCGGGCCTTAAACTCGCGGATGGCGCTTTCGCGCGCGGCTATGTCGGCAGGCGTCTCAGGATTAAAATAGCTCCTGGGCTGCTGTTTTTGTTCGGGCCTGTTGTTGGACCACGAACTCTTTTGTCTATTGTTTCTTCTGTTATTTCTGTCTCTTCTTCCCATTGTTAATTCAATCCTTCCTTTGCATTTAAATGCAATTCGTCAGGATTGTCAACCATGTTGCGACTAATTACAGAAGCAATTCTGTTAATCGCATTTTCCAGGTACGCAGAGTCGCGGATTTTTTCTCTCAACGCTAAAAGTCTTGGAGGCAAATCTTCATATTCATATTCGCTTTCCGCCTCGGCAACATCATAAGCGGCAAAATCTAACGCAGCGCTCATTTCTTAGGATCTTCCTCCCGACACCCAAAAATAGTTAGTTTTCTGAAAATGCATTTTCTATCAGATGAACGCTTTCAAAACCAGGAAGCCCCACTACCACCACGTCAAATCTGATTAGCTTGTTACTATATTGTCGATGATTTTTCAAAAAATATTTAGCGGTTTCTACTATCTTGCGGCGTTTTCTTAGGCCCAATTCGGAGGCCAAAAGCTCGGCGTTTCCGTTGGGAAGGGCCTTTACTTCGGCAAAAACCAGCAAATCGCCCTTTTCCAGGATTATGTCGATCTCGCCGGAGCGTATTCTAAAGTTGCGTTCTATTATGGAATAGCCCTTTTGGGCGTAAAAAGCCGAGGCGGCGTCTTCCCCCGCCTTTCCCAAGGGCTTTGTGTTGGAAGAATTCCTCATCCAGACTAAATTTCTTCCAATTCCTCAAGCTCTTCAACGTCTTGAGCGTCTGAATTGTCAAGCTTTTTTTTGTCAAATCCGGCCATTCTGGCGATGTTGGCTCCTTCTTCCAAAGCCACCGTGTGGCCGCTTGTAAGCAAGTACTTTAGGTTCCACCTTTTGATGGCTGCCATGTGGTACGGCTTAATGGTCTTTCCTTCGGCCAAAAACATATTCTTTCCGTCGTCAAAAAAGACCGGGGCGGAAAAAACCATGTTCAACTTTGCGTCAGCGGCGCTAAACTTTTTCATCATTCCCATTTTTGGGCCTCTCCAAATACTACTTTTTTAAATCCGCAACAAAGGCGAAAATTTTGGCGACGACCTCCCAGGTTTCCGGGGGAATGATGGAACCAATCTCTTGAACAGTCAAAAAGTCGGCTAGTTCGCCGTTCTTGACCAAAGGGATTTTTTCCCGTTCCGCGATTTCCAACATTTTTTCCGCCAAATAGCCTTTTGCGCTTGCGGCTATCAGAGGGGCGCTGACTCCTTGGGGATATTTTAACGCGACGGCTTTTTTTTCGTTTTTCATGCAAAGCCCTCTACGCCAAAAATCGGCAAGTCCTCCGCGCCAAATGTCGAAAATTTGTCGAAGTCCGCGATTTCAATCTTTGAGGCAAGCCCCAAAGATTTTGCCAATGTTTGTAGATTCTCTTGACCTATTAAGTCCAACGATTTTTTGTCGTCGCTGGAGATGATAAGCTTGCGTACTTTTTTACCCTCAAAGTATAGCGCAAAAAACAAATTTGCGCAAATGGTTTTAAAGTTTATTGTCATTTTTTCAACTTGGGCTTTTTCGTAGTCCAAGTACAGGCGCAGGGCCCCATTTCCCTCTTCCACGGGACTGTTTTTATCGGAATTGATTTGATATTCAAAGGGGAACAAAAGCCAGCCTTTTTTCTCTTTTTGGGCTGAACCGTCGCCGCCCCGCAAGTGGTTGAACAAAGCCAAGGCGCCCGCGTTTTGTTCCGTCAAGGCGACGCCGGAAGCCCCGGAATCGCCGGGATTAACCGCGCCGCCAATGCCGGCCGCAAAATCAAAAAAGCGCTTTACCTCGCCAAGGATTTGCTGGTAGTCCGCGCCTTGGCCGCCAGCTTCATCGCCGGAAGCGTTTTGGCCTGCCTGGCCTTCTTGTCCGGCCCGCCCTTCCAGCGCGTCCATAATTTGGTCCAAGGCGGCGCTGTCGCTGTCAACGCCCTTTTCTTCCAAGGCAAGCGCGGCTTCGGCGGCCTGGGACTCGCGGCCTTTAAACTTTTGGGCCAAGCGGCGAATTTTTTGCATAAAGCGCGCGTCAATCTTAAAGCCGTTTTGCATCATGGACTGCAAGATTTTGGCGCTTACGCCGTCGGCGGGCAAGCCCAGGGCCGCCAAGAATTCCCGCGCCTCCGGGCTTAGAACAGAAAAAGCTTTTACTAGATTTTCGCCGCCTTGGTCCGCGGCGCCTGGAATTATTTTTAGGGCAACGCTTCCGCCAGCCAAAGAGATTTGGGCCTTAAAGGTTTGGCCGGCGACAAGATTTTGGGCGGACTTGGCGGCAAATCTTCCGCCCGCAAAGGAAACCAAGTAATTTCCGCCGCCCAAATTTTTAAGAACTCGCGCAAAAACAAAGTCGCCCTCCCGCAAGTTCTGTTGAACTCCAGAAAGGGCGCCTTGTGATTTTACGCTTATTATTTGCATAAGTCCGGTCAAGGCACGCTACGCTCTCAAGGCCTTGACTCGGCCTTTTTGAGGCGCGAATAAGAATTTTCGCGCCTCAATTAACACCGCGTCAAAAGCGCGGAGGCGTGCCATCAGATTATTTCTTCTCGGCGGCGGCGGCAGCGTCGTGCTCAGCCTTGTGCTCGGCCTTGATCTCCGCTTCCTTTTGGGCGGCGGCGGCGTCAGCGCGGGCGTTGCGAGCGGCAACGGCGGCGGCAACGGCTCCACCAACAAGCTGCTTAACCTTGGCTTTCTTTCCTATCTTTTCGCGGATGTAGTAAAGCTTTGCGCGGCGAACTTTGCCGGGGCGAACAACTTCTACCTTAACGATGCGGGGCGAGTTGATCGGGAACACGCGCTCTACGCCAACTCCAAAAGAAGTCTTGCGAACTGTGAATGTGCGGCGGGCGCCGGCATTCTTCATGCAAAGAACGAGGCCTTCAAAAACCTGAATGCGCTCTGTCTTTCCTTCGATAATCTTAAAGTAAACCTTTACGGTGTCACCAACGTTAAAAGCCTGGGCGCCGGGGCGCTTCTGGCCTTCTTCAATAGTCTTAATTAAGTCCATCATTTTCTCCGTTTAGGATTATGCTTTTTGTAAGCAAAACCCGTAATATCCTCAATCATCTTTTCTGCTTCTGCAGTAAGACTGCCGTTCCTTCTTGCCTCGGCGATCAAATCGGGCCGATTCATAAAGGTTTTTTCAAGGCGCTTTTGCAGACGCCACTTTCGGATCTTTTCGTGGTTTCCGCTTGTCAAAACTTGCGGAACTTCCATTCCCTTATACACAGGCGGCCTAGTGTATTGAGGGTACTCCAAAAGCGAGTCGGTGTAGCTTTCTTCGTCAAGCGATTCGGAAGAGATGACGCCGTCAATCAATCGGTAAACCGAATCAATTACAACCAACGCCGCAACCTCGCCGCTAGACATAACGTAGTCTCCGACGCTAATTTCGTCGTCAACATATTCGTCGATAATTCTTTGGTCGATTCCTTCGTACCGGCCGCAAATTATCACAAGCTCTTTTTCCCGGCTCAATTCTTGCGCCTTCTTTTGCGTAAAGGGCTTTCCGCTAGGCGTCACGTAAATCACGCGGCGATCCTTTTTGTAAGCCTTAACGCTGTCCAGCGCTTCTCCAAGGGGCTCGGCCAACATAAGCTGTCCGGCTCCTCCGCCATACGGACTGTCATCACAAGTTCTGTGTTTGTCATGGGCAAAATCCCTGACATTCACCAAATCGTAGGCAATAATTTCCTTTTCAACCGCTTTCGCCATGATTGAGGCTTCAAAAAAAGCGCGCGGGATCTCAGGAAATAAGGTCAGCACAGTAAATTTCATGGACTTACTCCAGAATCCAGAGGTGCATCAGTTGAACCGTCTTGTTTTCAACGTCAACCTTTCCAACGTGCGTCGCGTTGAACGGAATCAAAACCGTCCGCGGCTTTCCGCTAGAAGTTTTTTTGACGCTGTCCTCAAGAATAGCGCAACTCTCGGAAAGAACAACCTCCAACAGGTCGCCCGCCCCGCCTTCCAATACGTCTGTGATTGAACCTATAACTACAGGCGCAACCTCATCTGCCAATCCGTTCTCGTAGTAAACTAGAGAGCAATTTTTTAGATCCTCGATTAACCATTCGCCTTCTTTAGGCTGAAGGGCAAACTCGCGGGAAACGCGAAGCTCGGCGCCGTTTAATTTTCTCGCCGCTTCTGGAGAATCAACTCCCGCCAATTTCATGTAAAAGGCGTTTTGGGAACCTTCGACCCGCTCCACTTTGTAAAGCGTCGTCTCACCCTTAAGCCTCAAAGTCACTTCCTTTAACTGAGCGATGTGCTCATAACGGCCGGAAGCGCTCTCAACTTTAAATTCGCCCGAAAGTCCGTGAGGGCCTCGAACAAAAGCCACAGTCAAATCCATCGGCGCTATCAGTCCAGAATTTCAAGGCTGTATCGCTTGCCGTCTTTGTTAACCGTCGCGCCCAAAACCGTGCGCAAGGCTTTGGCAATGCGGCCATACTTGCCGATTACTTTTCCGATGTCGCTGTCGGCAACCTTCAACTCCAAAACAGGGCCGCGTTCGCCTTCAGTCTCATTCACAGAAACCGCGTCCGGATTATCGACCAATGATTTAGCGATGTATTCAATCAGGTCTTTTTCCATTTGCGATTCCTACTTTGACTGACCGTTGCGGGCCAGGCCTTTTTTGTTGAAAATTTTAGCCACTGTGTCAGTAGGCTGAGCGCCGACGCTAAGCCAATACTTGGCGCGGTCTTCTTTAAAAGCGATTTGCTTGTCAGCTACTTCGATGGGCTGGTAAACGCCAATCTCTTCGATCGTCTTGCCGTCGCGGGGCTTTCTCGCGTCCATTACAACGATGCGGTAGCAGGGCCTTTTGGCCGCGCCAAATCTCTTAAGTCTGATTTTGACCACCTTAAACCTCCATGTAGAACTCGAAGCGAACGGGCCCAAGTCCTAATTTAGACAATAATACACTATACAGTGTGAGCGTTAATTATAATGAAAAGAATAAAGTTAATCAAGTATATAACGAATAAAAAAGCGGCTCCCAGTTGCGGCTGCGTCCGACGAAACCGCTAGATATCGTCGCTACACGCAATTTGCCCCTTGAAACTATTTACGTCTGCCGCTATCGCGGCAGGGGCAAATTGAGTGTTTTCGCCGGCCGCCCCGCGCCTTCGCGCCGCTTTTTTTCATTCTACCTTAATTGTTTCATTATATTAACGCAAAACACAAAAAAAAAACGCCCGCGGTTTGGCGGGCGCGTTTTGGGCGGATTATAACCGTTCCTACAAAGTGCGGGCTAGGCGCATTCCCAAGTAGAAGTTGGAAAAGTCCGCGGGGTCCCAGTTGCGGTTGGTGATTTCGTAGTACATTGTGTCGGTGCCGGCATAGCCGCCGCCGCGGTTGGCGCACTTTCCGTTTGTGGACTTAAGGTCGTTGCACCATTCCCACACGTTTCCGCTCATGTCGTAAATGCCAAGCTCGTTGGGCTTTTTCTTTCCGACCTCGCGGGTCTTGTTTTCGCTGTTAAAGTAGTACCAGGCGACGGCGTTTACGTCATCGCTGCCCGAATACATGTAGCTGGCCAACTGGCTTCCGCCGCCGGCCGCCAATTCCCATTCAGCCTGGGTCGGAAGGCGGTAACCGGTCTTTGTAAGGTCGCAAGTGACCGTGGCGCTTACGATTTTTCCGCTAGAGTCGCGCTTTACGTCGTTTATTGTGTAGCATTGGGCGGCCGCTCCCAAAGTTTGGGCGGTCAACTGGTTGCAAAAGAAAACCGCGTCGTACCAAGTGATGTTTTCCACCGGACGGCGGCCCTGAACTTCTCCCGCGGCGGGATTGTTCTTGAACGAGCTGGGGTTGGAGCCCATTACGCTGTTGTACAAATCTTGGGTAACTTCGAATTTGCTGATAGAAAAGCCTTTGATGGTTTGCGATCCAATGGTTCCCGCAAAATTATTTACTTGAACCGTCTGGCCAGAGGGGATTACAGTTACAAAATCCTGGGCGACAGTTGAAGCGCTGGGAACCGCAAAAGCGAACAAGGTCTCGGCAGCAAACAAGGCGCACAGACAAAATGATTTTGCTTTCATTGCCATTCTCCTATAAAAAAATCCAACGTACTTCCCCCATATTTTAAATCATAGTGATTATACCACCCTTCCATTAAAAAATCAAGTTTTTAAAGAAAATTTTTTTTTCGACTTTTTTTAGTGGAAAAAACGAAAAAAGCGCGCTATAATAGCGGTACTTTTGGAGGAATTTATGGTAAAAGAAGCCGGCTACAAGCCGTTGGATATGAAAACTTGGGCCAGAACCCCCTACTACAACTATTACGCGCACGGCTCAAAAGGAATGTGCGCCGTAACCGCCAACCTTGACATTTCGGCGCTGGCCAAAAAGGCTGGGAACGACATTTACGTTCCGCTCCTTTACGCAATCACAAAGGTTATCAACGCCCACAAAGAGTTCCGCGTAGGCTACTGCAAGGAAAACGGCGAGTTGATGGTTTGGGACTACGTTTCGCCCATCCACCGCGTTTTCCACCCGGACACAGAGACTTTTACCCGCATTTGCACAGAATGGAAGGAAGACTACAAGGCTTTCGCCAAGGGAGCGGCGGCCGACATAGCCAAAGGCGAAAAATGCGCCACGCTCAACGCCGACGAGTTCCCTGACAGCGTTTTTGAAGTTTCTTACGTTCCGTGGCTGCACTACAGCTCGGTCAACATGAAAATGTCAGAAAGCGGAAAATACTTGGCGCCGATCGTCACAATCGGCAAGGCCGAGGAAATCAACGGCGCAAGCCAGATTCCGCTTACAATGCAAATCAGCCACGCCGTTGCCGACGGCTTCCACATCGCCCGCTTCTTTGAAGAAGTCAAGGCCGAAACGGAAAAGCTGGCCGCCAGCCTCTGATAATCAAGGCTAAAAGAACAACAAAAAAAACCGCTCCTAGAGAGCGGTTTTTTTATCGAGAAAATTGCCTTTAAGCGGCAGCTCTATTTAAGCGCGGCGCTAATGCGCTCCAAAACCTTTTTGCGGTCAAGGGGCTTAATGATGTAGTTCTTGGCTCCAAGAAGCAATGATTTCTTAACCAATTCTTCTTTTCCAAGAGCGCTTACCATTACCACGCGGGCGTTTTTGTCAAAAGCCATGATCTGCTCAAGGGCGGTGATTCCGTCCATGCGCGGCATTGTGATGTCCATCGTTACGATGTCAACATTGGGGCACAATTCCTTGTATTTGTCGACGCCTTCTTTTCCGTCACCGGCAGTGGCGACAACTTCGTAGCCTTCGCTGGCGAGAATCTGGCCCAACTGCTTGGCTACAAACATTGAATCGTCAACAACCAAGACGCGGAATTTAGATCCGTCGTCTTTTGTTCCTTCAGGGGGACGCTCGTTAATTGCAGGAAAATCGCCTTTTGTTTTCATATTATCTTCTCCCTTTAAACCTTATTCAGCGCGTTCGCGAATAGCGACGTTCAATTCAATTTCACCGCACTCAGAAATGAGAGGAACAATCAAGGCCTCTACATTTTGAGCGGAACCCGGCAAAGCCGCAATTTCCATCTTTTCGCCGGCAAACAACGTTGGCGGCGTCAAGTCAAACTTAAATCCAAGCTCGTGAAGCTTTGTAACGGCTTGGGCCGTAATCAAGTTGGCCAACTCGCTGATTGTGGCCTTGGCCAAGTCGTCAAACTGCGTAAGAGTTTCCCCGTTCATCTTTGAAGCGAGGTTAAGGGCGGTTTCGTAAGTCATGTCAAAAAGAACACGACCCTCAACGTCGCCCGCCAAACCGACAAGCGCGGCAACGCCCATAACAGGCATAGCCACTGATTTGAGCGACAATTCTCCGCGTTTTACTTCAGCTCCACCGAGAACCTCTTTTAGAACCCTGTATGAAGTTTCTACAAATGGATTGATATACTCAACTCTCATGCATTTCTCCTTATATTATTGTTTGCTATAATACGTCAATGAACCCTGAGTCTTTTCGCCCCAGCTCAAACCAGAACCAACGCTTTCGTTTTCTCCCAAGAACAAGATTCCGTTTCCTTTGAGCTTTTCCTCAAAGTCAGTCAAAACCGTTTTTTGTCCTTCCGGCGGGATCAGCGAAAGCACGTCCCTTGCAAATATAATGTCCGTCATCGGCAACGCGTTGGCGTTCTTAATGTCGTGATACTCAAACATTATAATGTCTTTTATTTCTTGTGTAAAGGTGTATTCGCCCGTTACGCTTTTTTGCACAAAAGGAGCCAGCCAGCCAGCGGCATCCGCGTCAGGAACAGTAAGCAAGGGAGCGTTGGCGATGTTGAGCAAGTCAGTCTCATGCGCGTAAATTCTTATCCTTGACTGCGGGTAGCGCTTTTTAAGAACGCAAGCCAACGAGAAAGACTCCTGGCCTTTTCCGCATCCGGGGTTCCAAACCAAGATTTGCTTGGCGGCGTTGTCCGGCAAAATATCGAAAACCGAGTCCGCGTATTCTTTTGTCCAAAAGGCTCCGCTGTTGCTTGACCAGAAGGGCTTTAAGAACTCGTCCGCGTCGTTTGCCGAAGCGAACTGAACCGAAGCGCCGCGGCTTTCCTTCCATTCGGAATAGCGGTTTTCAAACCAAGACTTGTTGACTTCTGTAATGTAGAATTTCTTGAATTCCACAAGGCCGTCGATGACAAACTTTTTGTCGGAATCTTCGGCAGGCGCTTCGGCGGCCGAAGCGGACGGTCCAGATCCAGCGTCAGCGGCCGGAGCGGCGGCTTTTGCGGGAGGAACGTCTCCAGAGCGCTCGTCGATGTCGTCGT
The DNA here is from genome assembly GCA_016290995.1 of Treponema sp. Lineage (GTDB taxonomy): Bacteria > Spirochaetota > Spirochaetia > Treponematales > Treponemataceae > Treponema_D. The sequence continues at coordinate 113,418 of JAEEVR010000003.1, forward strand.
CAGGATTGACAGGCTTGGCGGCGGGAGCTTTCTCAGCGCCTTCTGCAGGAGCTTGTTCTTTTGCAAGCTCGTAATCTCTTGGCGCGTTGCCTTCGTCGCCTTCGGGATTCTTTCCAAAGATGCGGGCAATGTCAAGCAAAACGTAAAGGCGGTCGCGCGCCTCGACGATTCCGTAAATGAACTTAATGTTAATGTCGCCAAAAAGCGGATGCGGCGGCTGGATTGAAGACTTTTGAATGCCAACAATGCCTTCGATTTGGTCTACGACAACGCCAAAGACATGGTCTTCGATTGAAATTATCAAAAGGTTTTCAACTTGGTCGGGCTTTCTTGGAGGAACTTCAATGTTAAAGAATTTGCGCAAGTCGACGATCGGAATGATTTCGCCGCGCAAATTGTAAACGCCCAAAACAAACGGCACAGTGTTGGGAACGTAAGTAAAGCGGCTGGCTTTTACGATTTCCTTTACGTGCATGATGTCGATGGCGTAATCTTTTCCCGCAAGAGTGAAAGCCGCCATTCTAAAGTCGAACAAAGCGACTGATTCGCGCTCTTCATCGTCGACAAAGTCACGTTCAGTATTGTCTGTCTGGCTGTTAATTGCTACTGCTGTCTCTTCCATAAGCTACGCCCTTTTTTCCTGAAGCTGTTGCGCGTCTTTTTCCTGCCGAACTCCAAGCTCAAGCAGTTGACTTACATCGATAATCAAAGAAACTGAACCGTCGCCCAAGATTGAGGCTCCGGCAATTCCCGGCGAATTGGTGAACTGGTCGCGCAAGGCCTTGATTACAACGTCTTCCTCGCCGATCAACGAGTCTACCATAACGCCAATCTTTTTCTCTTGCGTTCCGACGATGACTACAAAACAATATTCGCTTGTGTTGGAGCTCTTTATGTGGAAGAGGCGGCTCAAGCGCAAAATGCTTATTACTTCGTCGCGAACGTTCAAAACTTCGTAATTGTCGATCGTGTTGATTTCTTCTTTGCGAACGCGCTGGCTTTCGATAACCGAAGTGATCGGGATCGAGTAAACCTGCGTTCCGACGCGGACCAAAAGGCCCTGGATAATCGCCAAAGTAAGGGGAAGCTTGATCGTAAATGTCGATCCCTTGCCGGCTCCCGAAGTGACGGAAACCGTTCCCTTAAGCTTTTCGATCATTGTGCGGACAACGTCCAAGCCTACGCCGCGTCCTGAAACGTTTGAGATTTTTTCTGCGGTCGAGAAGCCCGGCTGGAAAATAAGGTTGTAGGCTTCTTGATCCGTAAGCAATTTGTTGGGATGCAAGATGCCGCGGCTGATGGCCTTTTCGCGGACTTTTTCGACGTTGATTCCAGCGCCGTCGTCCTGAATCTCGATAACGATTTGGTTGCCTTCGTTGGCGGCCTTAAGAAGCAGAGTTCCCGTCTCGGGCTTGCCGGCGGCCTTGCGAACTTCGGGCTCTTCGATTCCGTGGTCAACAGAGTTGCGGACGCAGTGCATGATCGGGTCAAGCAAATCGTCGACGACAGTCTTGTCCAATTCGGTGTCTTCGCCTTCCATGACCAACTCGACCTTTTTCTTGAGGTCGCGCTGCAAGTCGCGGACGACGCGGGGGAAGCGGTTGAAAATCTGCGAAATGGGAACCATTCGGGTTTTCATTACGCCTTCCTGAAGCTCGCCTACAATTTGTCCAAGGTTCTGGGTAGAGCCGCGGAACTTTACGTTCAAATCTTTTAAGTTGCCCATAAAGGGGTCGTAGTAAGTCAAGAGGTCGCCGTATTCCTGAACGATCTTTGCCTTTACGTCCTTTGCGGGAATGCCGTTTTGCATTTCGTTAAGATATTCGGGCAATTGGTCAAAGAGGCGGCGGAACTTTTCTTTAAAGCCGGACGCATACATCATGAACTGAGTCTGCATGTCGTTCATCTGCATGGCGTACTGGTTAAAGGCCGCCTTTATGATAACGGTTTCTGAAACAAGGTTGAGCAAATAGTCGATGCGCTTTGAATCTACGCGCAATACCGCGTTTTGCTGAATCGGAGTTCCCGACGCTTTTGCGGGAGCGGCGGCTTTTGCGGGAGCCGCGGCTTTTGGAGCCTCTGCCTTTGGCGCTTCCTGGGCGGGAGCGGCGGCGGGGGCCGGAGCGCTTTCTTGCGCGGCGGCAGGAGCCGGAGCAGGCGCCTGAGCGGCGGCTTGGGGCGCGGGAGCGGCAGCGGCGGGAGCCGCGCCGGCTGTCGGGCCAGTTACGGGCTGACAGTCAGTGCTGAGAGTTACGTCGCTAAGGAAGGCGACGTCTTCGATCGCGCTGGGCTCTTGGTCCGAAGCCAAGTAGTAAACGACTTGCGGATAGAATTCGTCTTCGTAAAGGGCGTCAAAATCAGGAACGGTTTTAAGAACGGTTCCGCAGGCCTTAAGGGCGGCGAATACTTGGATGCCGCCTACAGAGTTCATCGGATTGTTTTCGTCAAAGCGAACGTCCACGCTGTAAAGCTTTTGGGCGCCCTGCAAGCCGTCTCTAAGCTCGTTGTAATCGTCCGCGCTAAGAGGCGGAAGTCCGCCAGCGGCTGCCGGAGCGGCGGCGGCGGGAGCGGCAACAGGTTCCGGAGCGGGAGCCGCAGGAGCGGGTGTCGGAGCCGGAGCGGCGCCAGGACCAGTTCCAGCCGGAGGCGTTGCCTTTTTCTTTTTCTTGTCGCCTTTTTCTGGAATCAAAGCGTTAAGGCGGCTTTCTATCGGACCAACGTCCTCTTGGTAAACAGAGCCGTTGGCGCGAGCGTCAAGCATGGCTTTGATAACGTCTATTGAATTTAAGAGCAAGTCGACGATTTCTTCGTTGGCCTCTAAGCGGTCGCTTCTAAGCTCGTCCAAAACGTCTTCGACTTTATGAGTAAACTCCGCGAGTTCCGTAAATTCAACGGTGGCCGAACCGCCTTTTAGCGTATGAGCGGCTCTAAAAATTTCGTCAATGGCCTCGTGATTGGAAGGATCGCTTTCTATTACAAGAATATTGCTTTCGAGAGTATCAACTTGAGACTGGGCCTCAGTGAAAAAATCTTTTAGCAATTCTTCGTTATTTATGTCAAGATAATCACTCATATCTTACTATTCTATACTATTTTGGCTATAAGTCAAGAATAAAAACTCGTTTTTTTTTCATTCACCCGAAATTTCAAAAAACCGCTCGTCATTTGACTGGAAATATTGCCTAAAAACCCTGCGAACGTCGTCGGCGGTGACGTTTTTGGCGGCGGCGGCCAGCTTGTCAAAGCCGTCAATGTCGCCAAAAGTCAAAAGCGCCGTGGCGGAGCGGCTTGCGATTGAGGAGCAAGTCATTTGGTTTTGATATGCGGAATTTATGTATTTTTTTATGTAGCCTTTTATGTTGCCCTCAATGTCGCTTTGCAAAAAGTCTTCTTCCGCCTGGGGAATGTAGGAGGCGGCGTTTTCCATGTCGCTAACCCTGTACAAAAACACCATTCCGTAAGGAGCGGGAGAAAAGCCAACAGAGGCCGAAGGCGTGTAGCAGGCGCCGTACTTTGTCCTCACAATGTTAAAGAGCGACTCGTTGTACATTGAGGCCGCGATGCGGGCGGCTATCAAGTCCGGCGAATTATAGGCGGGACTTTTAAAGACAAGCGCGATGTGTCCGCTCCCCTTTTTTAAAGCGGGACTTTTTAAGGAAACCGCCGGGCCTTTTATGGCAAAGGCAGGCGGATCGGGAACGAAAAATTCATTTTCTTGCGCTGGGATTTTGGCAAGCGTTTTTTCCAAAGCGCGGCGCAGCTTGGAAAGGTTTATGTCTCCAGCCGCGACGACAAAGATTCTTTTTGCGTCAAGAATTTCTTTGTAATATTTTTTTAGGTTTTCCATCGTTATGTTGGAACGGGATTCGGGCAAAACGGAAGACGACGTTCCCAAGGGATGGTTTTTGTAAACTTCCTTTGAGATTGTGTAAGACAAAAGGCTTTGCGGATTGTTTTCCAAGCGCTGCAAGCCTTGGTCGCATTCAGTCATCATGTTGTCGTATTGGGTTTGGTCAAAGGCCGGGTTGAGAAAGCAGTCCAAAAAAACGTCAAGCGATTTGTCAATGTAAGACGAAAGGCAAGAAAGCGTAAAAGCGGAGCCGGCAAAGCTGGAGCTTGAACCGATGGAAAAGCTTGAGTCGTAGACAAGGCGCCTTATGTCGTCGTAAGAATATTTTTCGCTTCCGCGGCTCATAAGCTCAAAAAGTTCGGCTTCGATTCCAGAATGCTCGCGGTCGTACATAAGCGTTCCGCCCTTTACGCAAATAATAACCGAAGCCATTTTTGTGGAGTCGACGCTTTTGTAGTAAACGGGAATTTTGTTTTTTAACTCAAAGGCCAAGCCGTCCTTTGCCGGAGCGCGGCAAGAAAAAAGGCAAAGGGCAAAAATTGCAAGCAGACAAAAAAAAGCGCCAAACGAAGATCGCTTGCAAGACCATAAAGCGCCGCGCGCAAAAATATTTTTCATTCCGCATCCTCCTTGTCGCCGCTTTCATTGCCGCTCGCCCACCAAAAGGCGTCTTCCTTTTTTATTACCGCAAAGCCTTCATTGTCAAATTCCGATTTTAGGCTTTCGTAAATTTGCGGATTTACGATCGTCACGACAAAGGCGTTTTTGTCAAGGACATATTTTTTTAGCGCGGCGGCGACGGCAGAGTCGTTGGTCTTGTCCATATTTTTTCCATAAGAAAAATAATAGTCCTTGTCGCAAACGGTCCACCAGTAGCGCGCCTCCTCCAAGACGGCTTGAAAAAGCTCTGACTTTACAAGGCGCTCGTTGGCGCGCGTCTGCTTGATTATGCCGATATTTTTTTGTCCGACAATTTCTTTTGACGAAACGTATTGGGGAATCAGCTTTTGCGCGACCAACTGGTAAAAGCTTTTGGCGCGCGCGGGAATCGAACGTTCCGGCTCAAGCATCATCGCATAAAAGTTTATCGTGGAAGTCCGTCGCTTGGTTGAATAGCCGCCGCCGACATAATCTTTGGAAATAACGCGCAAGTCTTTTTGCGCAAAGACGTCCTTTACAAAAGAGGAGTCGTGGTCGGCGATGTAGCTTGTGAACAAGTCCAAGGGATAAGTGGAGGCGCGGTCAAAGTCCGCGTCGGGACCGCGATAGTAAACCATCACTTGAGCGATTTGCGGAGAGACTTGCTCGTTGGGCATTACAAAAAATTTTGTCTGGTCAAAGGGCTCTTGCGTTTGGACCGCGCATTCCGAGTCAAAGTCAAAGGAGCCGCGCTTCCATTCGCCGAAAATTTCTTGGGCAAGGCAGCGGACTTCCTTCGCGTCAACGTCTCCGCCGATAAAAAGCGCCGCGTTGTTGGGAACGTAATATTTTTCCTTTATCGATTTTAGTTCGTCAAGGCTGGCGTTTTGAACGGTTTGGACGGCGCCGCTGGGATCCAGTTGCCAGGGAGCGTTTGGGAAAAAAGTTTTGGTAAAGAAGGAAGATAAAATTGTTCCCGGTGAATTAAGGTTGGCCTGAATTTCCGAGATGACGACTTTTTTTTCGTCCTCAAATTCTTTTTCATCCAAAAGGGGATCGCGAATCGCCGCCGACCAAAATTCCATCCCCTTCTTCAAGTCTTCCGACGGAATCGTAAAAAAGTAATTGACGCAATGCTCGCCTGTCGTTCCGTTCCAATCGTCAACGCCTAGTTCCGACAAGGCTTTTTGAAAGGCGGCGGAATCCTTGCAAAGGGAATTCCCTTTGAACATCATGTGCTCGTACAAGTGAAAGATTCCCGTGTTGTCGCGGCGCTGGGTGACGCCGCCGGCGCGGACTGCGATTTCTATATAGGCAAGCGGAACCTTGTGGTCTTCTTTTACAAAGACGCTAAGGCCATTGTCCAGCTGAAAATATTCCGGGTAAAGCGCCGCGGACTTTTTGCAAGACGCAAAGAGCGCCCAAAAAAGCAAACACAGCGAAAAAAGCGCCGCCGCCATTTTATTTTTCATATTGTCTCCTATTGTAAACAAACACGATCGCCGCCATAAGAATGATGACCGCGTAGCCAATCCAGCTTAGCGCGTCCGGGATTTGGTTGAACATCAACAAGCCCAAAAGCGAAGAAAAAATAATTTGCGAATAGTCAAAAATCGAAATGTCCCGCGCGGGCGCGAAAAAGTAAGCGTAAGTGATGCCGAACTGGCCCAAGCAGCCCGCGACTCCCGCTCCAAGCAAACACAAAAGCTGCGTCGCGGAGGGCGCGGTAAAATTCATCGCCATAAAAGGAAGGCAGAGCGCGCAAGAAAAGCAGGAGAAAAACGCGATGACCAAAGCGCCCTTGACTTTCATCGAGCCAAGCTTTCGCACGCAAGCGTAGGCAAAGCCCGCTCCCATTCCGCCCAAAAAGCCAGCCAAGGCCGGAAGCGAATGAACCGCAGACGCTCCGGGCTTTATAACAAAGAGAGCGCCAAGAAAAGCGCCGATTGTCGCCGCCATCGGGACGGCCTTGATTTTTTCGCCAATCAAAAAGAGGCTAAAAACAACGGCAAAGAAAGGCGACATCTTGTTCAAGATCGCCGCGTCTGCGATCGGGATTCTGTCAAGCGCGTAAAAGTTTCCAAAGATTCCGGCGGAACCGCAAAGGCCGCGCAAAATCAAGAACTTTAAGGCGCCTTTTGGAATCGCTATGCGCTCGCGGCTTTTTAAAAGCATAAAGAGCGTCACAACGACCGCGACGGCGTTCCTAAAAAAAGCCTTTTCGGTAAAGGGAACGTCGCCGGCCAAGTGGGCCAGCGCGGCCATCAGAGCGAAGTTAAAGGCCGAAAAAACAAGGCAGGCCGCGCCCTTGAAGAAGGCGCCGTTAGAGCCGCTCATTTAAAGTCCTTGACTCCGTCAAGGTCAAGCGTGGCGAAAAGGTCGTCGACAGTTTCGCGGCGGCGGATTTGGACAAAGGAACCATCCGAACGCATAAGAATTTCGCCCGCGCGGAGCTTTCCGTTGTAGTTAAAGCCCATAGCCCGTCCGTGCGCGCCCGCGTCGTGAATGATGACCAAGTCGCCGTTTTCTATTTTTGGAAGCGGGCGCTGGACCGCGAACTTGTCGCAGTTTTCGCAAAGGCTTCCGACAACGTCGTAGACTTCCGTTTTGGGCGCGGCCTCTTTTCCGCTGACCGTGACCTCGTGGTAGGCGCCGTACATGCCGGGCCGCATAAGGTCGGCCATGCAAGCGTCAACGCCGATGTATTTTCTGTAAGTGTCCTTTTTATGAATCGCCTTTGTGACAAGCCAGCCGTATGGGCCTGTGATTGGGCGGCCGCATTCCCACTTGATTTCCATGCCGTCAAGGCCCGCGGGAACGATCATGCTGTCGTAGAGAGCGCGGATTTTTTTTGCCACTTCGAACAAGTCCACTTTCTTTTGGCCGGGCTTGTAGGGAATTCCGATTCCGCCGCCCAAGTCAAGGAATTCGATTTTGATTCCAAGCTTTTCCTTAAGTTCCACCGCAAGCTCAAAAAGCATTTTGGCGGTGTCGACAAAGTAGTCGGGATTAAGCTCGTTTGAGGCGACCATCGTGTGGAGGCCAAAGCGCTTGGCGCCAAAGTCGCGCGACTTTTTGTAGGCCTCAAAAATCTGCTCGCGGGTCAAGCCGTACTTGGCTTCTTCGGGCTTTCCGATAATCGCGTTGCCTTCCTTTAGCGGGCCGGGATTAAAGCGGAAGCAAATCAGCTCCGGGAATTTTCCGCCAAGCGCGTCGCGCAAAAATTCTATGTGGGTGATGTCGTCAAGGTTTATGATGTTTCCCTGCTCGTATGCAAGCTGAAATTCTTCGGCCGGAGTTTCGTTCGACGTGAAGATTACTTGCTCGCCCGTGATTCCGCTCATCTGGCAAAGCATAAGCTCGGGCAAGCTTGAACAGTCGCCGCCGCAGCCGCAGTCGGCCAAAACTTTAAGCATGTAGGGATTGGGCATGGCCTTCACCGCAAAGTGCTCGGTGAATTTTGGAAAAATCGAAAATGCCTTGGTGAACTCCGCCATGTTGTCGCGGATGGCCTTTTCGTCGTAAAGGTAAAAGGGCGTGGGGAATTTTTTTGTCAGCTCCAAAAGCTGGTCGTGCGATAAAGGAAAGTTGTCGCTCATTTTTCACTCCATTTGCGCAAGCTGGAACGCGCGTTTTTTTTATGGAAATAATTTTATCAAAATGAGCGCGCTTTGTAAATGAGCGCCATTCGGCAATCAGGGCTTGCTGTAAAGATCCCACCACGCCTTTATGACCTTGCCCCAGCTTTCTGAAAAGCCAGTCCAATCGACGTAATGAAAAATCGGATTGTATTGTTCAGTGGCGTTGGTCCAATTGCTTCCCACAATCGAAAGGCCGTAGGCGCAAGTCTCCTCAACAGTTGCGACAGTTTTTTGGGAAATAAAATCTTTGTTTCCGGTAAGATACAATTGAGCGATAGTTGTGTCGCCCCACGAGTATCCGTCCTGGGCGTTCTTTAAAACGCGACGGCCGCCCCAAGAGTATATTATCAACTTGTCGTCGCCGTTCTTCAATAATTCAAAAAGAGAGAGGGCGCTTTTTTTGGCGGCGTCGAGCAAACCACTGTCGTTGTCGTTGTCGTTGGCGATGTCAAGGCAAAGCCAGCCCAAATCGTTAAGCCATGCGAAGGTTCCGCAATAGGCAAGGCCCTTGCAGCTTTCAAGGCTGCTTACATTCTGCGCCATGTATTTTAAAAAAATCGAATAAAAAAGATCGGGGGCGTTTTCTTTTATTTTCAGCAATTCGTCGGAAAGCTTGTCCACTCCGTCCTTTAGAGCAAAAGCCTTTTGCGGGTCAAGGCTCATGAAAGAGGAAGTGTAGACAGAGCAGCCGCTGGACCTGGAGTCTTTGGCCGATGCCGCGTCAGCGGGCTGCTCAATCGGCCAAGCGTAATAGCGATGCATGTAGGCGCTTACGATGACCTTTCCAACGTCAAGCGCGGTCATTCCGCTTTTTATGTTGGTGAAAACTCCGTAGTAGTCCGGCATACAGCTTATGTTGGCCGAAGAGCAATAGTAGTCGGCGCATCCCTTGTAGTTCCACAAAATCTCGGCCGTAGCCTGCAGGCAAAGGTCGTTCCACAAAATCTTTGGCTTGTCGGCGCCAGTGTAGCCCGCGGCAGAAAGCGCGTCCGTTATGTTTTTGCAAGTCAAAAGCCGGTCGTTGTCGGCGCTCGCGTCGGAGCACAAAGAAGCTGAAACGCCGCCTTTGCTTGGGGCGGTTGAATCCGTGTAGGTTTCCTTGTGGGTTCCGGCGCCGTGGTCCTGCAGGCACACGACGACGTTGGACGCCGAGTAGCGGGCCTTTGCCCACTTTAAAAAGTTTGTCAAAGTGGCCGGGTCGGACATATTAGGCTCTTTAGGAAGCCAGTCCGAAACCTGCGAAGTCAAGTCCTTTGTGTTGGGGCCGACGGAAAATCCGTCGCCAAGCTGAACATAGCCTGAGTCGAATTCGTTTCCGCTTTGGGGAACGTATTCAAGGCTGTAGTCGGCGCCGATTTCGTACAAGGCGCCGTCGGGGTGAATGAATTGTTGTCCGCCTTTTTTTTCTTCGCTGATTCCGTCCCAAAGGACAAGCGCCGTGACCTTGGCGTAACCCGCCTTGGGGCTGCCGTCCGCGTTGCGCGTTTTGGCAAAGGCGCATTCGATGTCGCGAATGTTTTTGTAGAGGTCGTCGTTTATGACGCTGTCGTCCGCGTCAAAGTAGCACAAAAAAAGCCAGTCGTCGTTGGCGTTTGGAGAATCCGAAGAATTGCTGCAAGAGAAAAGCGCCAAGACGCAAAGGACGGCGACGGCCGCGATGATTTTTCTCACAAGGCTCCTAAAAGGCCGGCGGCCTTTAGCTCGCCTTTTTTGACGGCGATTTCCAAATATTTTTTTGCCAAGGCCGCGTCTTTTTTCACTCCGTCGCCTTCAAGGTAGCGGCGGCCAGTTTCGTAGGCGGCAGGGCCATAGCCCAAGTCGGCGGATTTTTTATAGAAAGAAAAAGCTTTTTTTGCGTTGGCTTTTGTTCCCACGCCGACTTCAAAACAATGGCCCAGCTCCCAAGCGGCGGGAGCGCAGCCCATTTTGTCGGCCTTTTGGTAATACTCAAAAGCCTTGTTGTAATCGGGCGAGCCGAAGTTTCCGTCCTCGTACATGCTGCCAAGATTCAAGAGCGCGTATGTGTCGTTCTTTTGAGCGGAAAGCTCAAGCCAGTAGGCGGCCTTTTCAAAATCTTGCGCGACGCCTTTTCCGTCAAGGTAAAGGCAGCCCAAATTGTTTGCGGCCTTGTCGTGGCCCTGCTCCGCCGCCTTTTGGTACCAGTAAAAGGCCAGCTTGTAATCTTGCGCAACCTTAATGCCTCTGTCGTAACAGCGGCCCAAATTATACTGAAAGTTTGCGTTTCCGCTCTGGGCCAGACGCGTCATTTCTTCGATGGCGTTGGGGTCAAGCGCTTCTGGAGAAACTTCTTTTACATCTTGAGCGTCTCCGTCTTTATTGGAGCTGGAGGGAAGTTCAACTTGAGCGGGTTCTTTTGTCTTTCCCGTAATAACATTCTTAATTTCGTCGAGCGTGACTGAAAAGCTGTAGCTTTCTCCGCCAGCCGGATTCGCCTTATCCGGAGGAACTTGAGCGCAAAGAGGCAGCGCCAACAAACAAAGCGCCGCGATAAAAAGATTCTTTTTCATAACAACTCCTGCTCTATTATCACCGGGCAAGCGATTTGTGTCAAGGTAAAAAAAAGGCCCATCCGGAATAATTCGTTTGCCCTGTTGAATCCCGCTCCCCTTTTTGCTAAAATATGCCCATGACTCATCAAATGCAAAGATTGCAGGAGGCCGCCAAAAAGAACGGCCCCTTGTGCGTCGGATTGGACACCGACGCTTCGTACGTTCCCGAATACATAGCAAAGAATTTTTCGTCGCCGGCGCAGGCGGTTTTGGAATACAACAAGGCGATCATCCAGCGCGTAAAGGCGGAAAATTGCGCGGCCTGCTTTAAGGTTCAGGCGGCCTACTACGAGGCGATGGGCTTGGCCGGAATGGAGGCCTACGCAAAAACTTTGCGCGCCGTTCGCGAGGCGGGCTTTGTGGCCATCAGCGACGTAAAGCGCGGAGACATCGCGGCAAGCGCCGACGCTTACGCCCGCGCGCATTTTACGGGCGACTTTGAAACCGACATCATCACGGTAAACCCCTACATGGGCTTTGAAACGCTTGAGCCTTTCATCAACTATTGCAAGTCCGCGGGCAAGGGCTTTTTTGTTCTATTAAGAACTTCCAATCCCGGAGCGGCTGACATCGAGCAAAAGGAACTAAAACAAGGCGGACTCGTCTTGGACGGCGTCGGAGCCCATTTGAATAAAATCAAGGCCGAGACTGACGCGCTTTTTGCGGGCCAAGAATGCTCCCCGGTTGGAGCGGTTGTAGGCTGCACCCACCAGGCGGACGCGGCTGCGATTCGCGCGGCTTACCCGGACATTTTCTTTTTGATTCCAGGCTACGGAGCCCAAGGCGGAGCGGCAGACATTTGCGGAACGCTTTTGCAAAAAGCCGGCGGAACGGTAAACTCAAGCCGCGGCATTGTTTGCGCCTACAAAAAGGACGCAAGCTTGCAAGAAAAAATCGCGGCCTCTGCGCTCACCCTTGACGACATGGCCGACAGCGCCCTGCGCGCCTGCCTTGCGGCAAAAACAGAATTGCTGCGCTTTGCCGCGGCAAACGGGGGCAAACAATGAGCGACTTTTGCCAGCATGAGGCGCCCGCGGTTTTTCAACAAGCGGCTGTAGAAGAATGCGTTCCTACAATCGGAGCCGAACCGATCGGAAGCGTATACTCGTTGGCTTTAACCGCGGACAAAAAGGCTGTTCCCGCGGCGGGCCAATTCTTCATGCTAAGGTCGGCCAAGAGCCAGCAATTGCTCGCGCGGCCCATCAGCGTTTTTAGCGTTTCAAACGTTCCTAGCGAAGACAAAATAAAAATCGAATTCCTAATCTTGCTAAAAGGACAAGGAACAAAAGAGCTTTGCTCGCTCAAAAAAGGCGAGCAAGTTGAATTGCTTGGCCCTTGCGGAAACGCATTTCCGCGACCCGAGGCCGGCGCCAACATTTGCCTTGCCGGAGCCGGAGTCGGCGTGGCCCCAATCGCGGGCTTTGCCTCAAGCTTGCCCGAAAAGTCCTACGATTTTTTCGCAAGCTTTAAAAGCGGCTCATACGGTTTGAAAAACGTCCGCGCGAAAGAGCTTACGATTACAACCGACGACGGAAGCGAAGGCGTTCATGGAATGATAAGCGCCGTCCTCACCGTCTCGTACTTGCGCGAAAAAAAATATTCGGCGGTCTACGCGTGCGGTCCGCTTGCAATGCTGCGATACGTACAAGGAATTTGCCGCGAGGCCAACGTTCAGTGCTACCTTTCGCTTGAACAAAAAATGGCTTGCGGAATGGGCGTTTGCTTGGGCTGCACGATTCAAACGGTTGACGGCTACAAGCGCTGCTGCAAGGACGGCCCCGTATTCCCCGGACAAAAAATTATTTTTGAAGAGCCCGCCCGCCCAGAAAAGCGCGAAAGGCTCAAGAGCGTTGACCTTAGCGTTGACATCGGCGGCTTGCAATTAAAGAATCCAGTCATCGCAAGCTCGGGCACTTTTGGCTTTGGAACGGAATACGAATCGGTCTTCAACGTCGGCGCGATCGGAGGAGTTTCTTCAAAGGGCTTGACGATAGAGCCGCGCCAGGGAAACACGGGCGTCCGCGTTTGGGAAACGCCCAGCGGCTTGATGAATTCAATCGGCTTGCAAAATCCAGGCATTCCTCATTTTATAAAAGAAGAGCTTCCTCTAATGAAAAAGCTGGGCTGCGCGGTAATCACGAACCTTTCCGGCTCAACCGCCGAAAGCTATTGCGAAGGCGCCCGTCTTTTGGAAAAAAGCGACGTCGACGCGATCGAGCTTAACATCTCCTGCCCCAACGTCGCGACGGGTGGCGCCGCGATGGGAATGTCTTGCCAAAGCGCGGGCGACATCACAAAAAAAATCCGCGCGATTGTTTCAAAGCCATTAATCGTAAAGCTTACGCCGCAAGCGCCTGACATTGTCGGAGTCGCGATGGCTTGCAAAAAAGCCGGCGCCGACGCTATCAGCTTGTGCAATTCTTTCCAAGGAGTGGCGATCGACATCGAACGCGGCGTTCCGGTCTTTGACAAAATCAAGGCAGGCTTTGGAGGCCCGGCGGTTAGGCCGATCGCCTTGCGCCTGGTTTGGGAAGTCGTTGAAGCAATGAACAAATTGCCAGAGAAGGAACGAATTCCCGTCATCGGAATCGGCGGAATCGCGACTTGGCGCGACGCGGTTGAGTTTATCATGGCGGGAGCGGCGGCGGTTCAAGTTGGAACGGCAACCTTTGCCAACCCCTTTGCGATGAAAGAAATCGTCGAAGGCTTGGAAGCCTTTATGAAGCGCAAGGGCTACAAATCAGTTAAGGATTTTTGCGGAATCGCGCAAAAAAAACAATAGATCCAAGGAGCTTTTATGAACTTCAAAAAAATTGTTGTCGCGCTTGCGGCGGCCTTTGTAGCCGTCTCGGCGCTTGCGATTGTCGCTTCCGTCAAGTTAAACGGAAACGCGGACAAATCAACTTATCGCGGAATCGGCGAAGGACGCAACGGTCCGATCGAAGTTGAAATCAAAGTTGCGGAAAATCAAATCAAGTCCGCCCGCATTGTAAAGGAAGCGGAAAGCGATTTTGCAAAAGCCGCCGAGACAAAAATCATCGAGCAAGCGATAAGCGCAAAAAGCTTGGAAAAGTTTGACGCGGTTTCTGGAGCGACAATCACTTCCGACGGAACGGCGGCCGCCTTGCGAGACGCTTGGAACAAGTACCTTGGCGCAAAGCAAGAGCAGGCTTCTTATTCAGACACTGAGTGCGACATTGTAATCGTCGGAGCGGGCGGAGCCGGAATGACGGCAGCCATAGAAGCGACAAAGCGCGGAGCGAAAGTGATTCTCCTTGAAAAGATGGGAACAGTCGGCGGAAACACAAACTCGGCCACCGGCGGCCTTAACGCCAGCGAAACCGCCATTCAAAAACAGCTTGGCATCCAAGACTCAAACGAGCAGTACTACCAAGACACAATGAAGGGCGGCCGCGAGATCAACGACAAGTCTTTGGTAAGAACGATGGTCAACAGTTCCGCCGCAATCGTAGATTGGCTTATTTCTTTGGGAGCGGATTTGACGGACGTTGGAAAGATGGCCGGCAGCACAAACAAGAGAACCCACAGGCCCCAAGGCGGCGCTCCGGTCGGAACGCACTTGGTAAAAGTGTTAAAGCAAAACCTTGACTCGCTTGGAATCGACTTGCGCCTTAACAGCAAGGTAACAAACGTATTGAACCAAGACGGAAAGCCGGCCGGCGTAAAGGTTGACTACAAGGGCAAAACATATTCAATCAAGGCCAAGGCCGTGATCATCGCGACCGGCGGCTTTGGAGCCAATCCAAAAATGGTCGTTCAGTACAAGCCAAACCTCGAAGGCTTTGGCACCACAAACCACAAGGGAGCCACCGGCGACGCCTTTGCATGGCTTGAACAATTCAATGCCCAAACCGTGGACATGGAGCAAATCCAAACGCACCCGACAGTAATTCCTTCAAACGGCTTTATGATCACAGAGGCCGTCCGCGGAAACGGAGCGATTATGATCAACCGCGAAGGAAAGCGCTTTGGAAACGAAATGGCCACCCGCGACGTAATGTCAAAAAACGTTTTGGACCAAACAGGAAAAACCGCTTGGCTTTTCTTTGACCAAGGCGTGCGCGAGTCCCTTAAGGCGATCGAAGGCTACGCAAAGAAAGGACTTTTGACAGAAGGAAAGAGCGTTGAAGAAATCGCGGCCGCGCTTGGACTTCCGGCGGACTCATTAAAGGCAACTCTTGACGAATACAACGCCGCGCAAAAATCAGGAAGCGGAGACGCGGCCTTTGGACGCAAGGCAAGCGAGATGCCCCGCGCCTTGGACAACCCGCCCTACTACGCCGTTGAAGTCGCTCCCGCCATCCACCACACGATGGGCGGCCTTAAGATCGACACAAGCGCGCGCGTATTGAACAAAAACGGACAAGTGATTCCCGGCCTCTTTGCCGCGGGAGAAGTTACCGGCGGCGTTCATGGAGCCAACCGTCTTGGCGGAAACGCCGTGGCGGACATTGAGATTTTTGGAAAGATCGCGGCCGACAGCGCCTGCGATTTTATAGCGCAGCCTTGATTTCTTCCAAGACCGCGAGCGCGTTTATTCCAGTTTGCAGGTTGGACATCAAGGGCGCTTTTCCGTCCAAGAAGTCCGCCGCATTCTGGACCATATTGGCAAAGTAGCCGGTCTTTTTAGGAAGAACGATTTTCTTGTCGCGGCTAAGGGAATAAAAGCCTGTGTAAAGGTTTGACTCAAAGCGCCTGTAAAATTTAGCGTAGCCGTTTCCGATGCAAACGCGGCCTTCCGTTCCGACAATATCCAACTCAAATCCAAAAAAGCGGCTGCGGCCCGACATAAAGAAAGAGACTTCCGGGCAAAGCTTGCTTGAGTAATGCGCGCAAAGCTCGCGGACAATATCTTTGTTTTTTGGATCTCGGTAAACGCCGGTGACGACAGGATTCTTTAAGATTGAGCGCGCGGACGATTCGCCAAAAGCGGCGCCGCCCTTTCCGCCCGCCGCCTCAAGGCTTTCAAGCAAGAACAAAACGATGTCAACCAAGTGCGTTCCGTCGTGAAGCAAGCTGTAGGCGCCGCTTTCTTCCGCGGCCGGATCGTAAAGCTTCATTCCTGAAAAAAGTTTTGCGGATATCGACTGCAGCGGGCCGATCGTCGCTATGTAAGCCGCGGCAGTCCTGTAATCATAGGCAAAGCGGCGCTCGTGGTTTACCAAAATCGGAACGCCGTGTTTTTTCGCGGCGGCCTTAATCTTGGCAGCGTCCTTAAGGTTTAGGGCAACGGGCTTTTCCAAAATCAAAAGCTTTGGACCGCGGCTTATCACGTCAAGCGCTACTTCCAAGTGCGCGTCTTCGTTGACCGCGACCACGACAATGTCGGGCGAGCAATTTTGGTAAAGCTCGTCAACCGACTGATACGCGCGGAGCATGGGATTTTTTTGCCGGAACAAAGCGAGCGTCTTTGGATTATTGTCAACGCCAGCGATTAGTTTTATGCGTCGATTTTTTTTAAGCGCCGTCACGTGGCTTGCAGGCTGCTCGCGCTTTTTGTCAAAGCCCAAAGTCCAACCGATGCGGCCAACTCCTACGACGGCTGCGGTATGCTTTTTCAAACGTGTCTCTCCAAATAAGTAATGAAGTCTTCTTCGCTTAGAGGCCTTGAATAGTAGTAGCCTTGAACATAGTTTACGTCAACGGAACGCAAGAAGGCGATTTGCTGTTCGGTTTCAACGCCTTCGCAAATCGTTTCCTTTCCAAGCGACTTGGCCATTTCGACGATCTTTGCGACAATCTTGTATTCGTCTTCGCTTGGAAGCTTTCCGTTTTTGTCAACGCGCATAAACTTTTGGTCCAGCTTAAGAACGTCGGCGGGAATCTCGGAGATAATGTTAAGCGAAGACTCGCCGCTTCCAAAGTCGTCGATGGCCACGCGGAATTTTCTTTCGTGCAACTGCCGTGTAACTTCAACCAAGCGATTGTCGCCAACGCCAACGGAGCGCTCGATGATTTCCACCTCGATCAAATTAGCGGGAATGTTATAGCGGTCAAACAAATCGCAGAATTTTTTTACAAAGCCCTCGTCGCCCAAGTGGAAGCGGGACATGTTCACCGAAATCGGAACGTTGGGCTTTCCGGCCTTAATGCGTTCGTCAAGGAATTCAAAGACTTGCTGGTAAACGTAAAAGTCAAGGCGGTTTATGTATCCGTTCCTTTCAAACAAAGTGATGAATTCGTCAGGCATGCAAAGGCCAAGTTCCGGCGACTCCCAGCGCACAAGGGCTTCGGCGCCGATAACCTTTCCGTTTGTCAAATCAACCTTGGGCTGGTAAACGACGTAAAATTCTTTGTGGGCGAAAGCGATCGGTATGTAGCGCTCGATTTTTTTGTCCTTGATGATTCGCTCTTCCATGCTGGCGTCGTAAACCGAATAATTTTGAAGCAAGTTTTCTTGGATTATGTGCTTGGCGTAGCTTGTTTTTGCGATTAAATTTTGAACGGTGTCCTTTTCAAAATCCTTTCCGGCAAACACGATTCCGGTCTTTGTGGAAATGCGTTCGCCGGAGCGGCCCGGAAAATAATTTCCGTTGTACAAGAAGTTGTTGAATTCCTTTAGGGCCTCTTTCTTGCCTTGCTTTTCTTTGAGCGGATACATCAAGTACAAGTGGTCGATGGCGCCGCGCGCGGCGATTCCGTTTTGCAGCATCGCGATTTGTCCCAAGCGCTTGGCAAGCATCATAATTTGTTCGTTGGCGGCCGCGACGCCTTCGGTTTGCTGAACGATTCTAAAGCCGCGGATGTCGATTCCAAAGAGCATGTAGTTTTTGTCGGAATTTCTATCCAATATGCGCTCGCACTCTTCCTCAAAGCGAGACTCGGTCCACAAGCCAGTAAGCTCGTCAAAGTCGCTGTCTTGCTGCAAGGTCAAGCGGTGCGAAGACTTTCCGCGCGAGCCCGAAAGCGTCACAAAGGCAAAGGCAAAAATCACAAGAATCGCAAAGATTACAAAAAGCGCGATAAGGCTTCCGCTTGAATTCAATGAATTAATGTACGACGGATGCTCCGTCTCGACAAGGCCGATCGTCCACTTGGAATTCTTTACCTTTGCAAACGAAATGTATTCCGTTCCCATAATGTAGGATTCCAAAATCACAGAACCCGCGTCTTGATATTTAATCGCGTCCTTAAAATCATACAAGGCGGACTTTTCTTTTTGCGAAAGCTGCTCTTCTTCGCCAGCCTTTGTCTTTATCACGCTTTCAAATTCCGGCTCGATCAAAAACTCGTTCAAGTCGTTCATTACAAAGCATGAAGAATTTCTTGCAAAGGGCAAGGCCGAGACAGGATCTTTTATCGCCTTTAAGTCAACGACATAAAAAAGAACTCCGCGCATTCCGCTTTCGTCGTAAATCGTTTTTGCAACCGTAAAGGCCGCCTTTTTCATATAGTTGTCTTGCGTGTCTCGGGAAATTTCGGCCTTTGTCCTGCCGGAATAAAAGGCGTCAAAAAATTCTTCCTTCTTAAAGTTAAGCCTGCGTCCGTCCTTTGTGTAAAAATCGCCGTTCATGTCGGCAAAGTAAAGGCCAAAGACATAAGGCGGCTGTTCCATCGCCTCAACTCCGGCAAGGGCGCCGTTAATCGCGCGAGTGTTGGGAAGGTTAAGAACCGGCATATGCGAAATGCGCTCCAAGTCGGCTTCGTAACCCGTAAGCCTGTTTTCCAGATATTCCGCTCCAGACTTGACTGCGTATTCGGTTGAAGACCTGTAAAAGCTTTTGATGTTGCTTGTGGTTGTCCGCAAAATCAAATAGCAAAAGACCGAAACCAAAAGGAGCACAATAATAGAAAAAACGATTATTGAATGCCTGCGCATCGCAAGGCGGCTAAGAGAGACTCCATTCTTTTTTGAATATCTTTTTGCGAAAAACATTGCTTGTCGTTCCATATAATAGCACAGTTAATGGAAATCCGCAAGTGACAAATAGCGCTTGTCGTGGTATAATACAGGGGTGAACGTAATAGAAAAAACCTTAAAAGACAATATCCTTGACAAAAATTCAGTATTCATATTCAACAGCGACATCGCCGCAAATTCTTGGACCGACTTTATCGTAAGAAAAGACGGACAAGACGGCTGGCCGCAAAGCGTGGCGCTTGAGCGCTTTTTGGCTTGGGACGACTTTAAAGGCCAAACTCTAAAGATCCAAGAAGAAGGTTTGGAAACAATTCCCTCTTTGCTAAGAAAGCTTTTTGCCCGCGACTTGCTTGAAAAAATTAAGAGCGGAGCGAATGTTTTTGAGCGCTTGGTCAATTCCGATTACAAGGAAAACGCGCCTTCGTTCACAGATTGGATTTCTGGCATTTTGCCTTCTTTGGGCCGCTGGAAAAGCTTGGCGCAAAAATTTATGCAAGGCGGCGAAGGCGATCCTCTCGCGGCTAAATTCATCGGCGAGCGCGACACCCCCGAAAACCGCGACTTTTTGCGCCTTTACCAAGAATACGAAAAATTTTTGCGGGAACGGAATTTGTTCGAGCCGACCTGGCAAAAAGCCGTCTTTGAGCCAAACGACGCAAAAACTTACTTTCTATTTTTTCCGGAACTATTGGACGACTTTGACGAATACAAGGAAGTTTTGGAGCAAGCGGAAAAAAGCGGCAAAGTCCATTTGATCCGCATTCCCAAATCCGACAAAGAGATCAAGGCGGATTATTGGACTTCGGCAAGGCTTGAGCTAAGAATGACCGCGCTAAAAATTCTAAAAGAAAAAGAGGCGGGAACGGATTGGACCGACATCGCGCTTTGCGTTCCGGACATAGAAAATTACAGGCCATATGTTGAGCGAGAGCTTGGCCTTTACCAAATTCCCTTTGTCACAAGGTCAGGCGTAAAGTTGGGCTTGACCGGAGCGGGAAGAATTTTTAGAAAAATCCAGGACTGCGTCTCAAACAATTTTTCCTACCAAAGCGTAAGGGCCCTTTTGCTTGACTCCAACTTTCCGTGGAAAAACCCGGACGAAATGGAAATGCTCGTGCGGCTTGGAAAAGAGTCCAAATGCTTGGTTCAATACAAAGACAAAGACGGCAAGGTCATCGATCCCTGGCTTGTCGATTTGAACGAAATAGCGCCAAAAAGCCAAAACACAAAAGAGTATTTGAGAGTCCGGGACTTTTACGCCAACTTAAAAAATTCTTTGCAAAAAATCAGCAAGGCGGATTCCTTTGCAAAAATCAAAAGGGAATGGAAAAACTTTGAAAGCGCTTTTATAAAGCCGCAAAACGAAATTCAAGAAAGCGCGAATTTAATTCTTAGCCGCTGCGTGGCCCTGTTGGACCAATTGATCGCCTTGGAAGAAAAGTTTCCGGAACTCATAAAAGAAAAAAGCGACAACTACTCTTTCTTTCTAAATGAGATTGAAGGCACGCAATACCAAAAGCAAAGCAAGGAGCGCGGCGTTTCGATTTACGATTACAGGGTCAGCGCAATGGCGGCGATAAAGAAACAGTTTGTGATCAACGCAAGCCAAGACAAAATCACCGTCGAAAAAACTCCGCTGCCCTTCTTGTCGCCCAAAGAGCGCGCTCTCTTGCTTGGCGACAGAAAGGACGACCATTCCGAAGCCTACGTCCGTTCCTACGACATAAACAGCGACTGCTCCTTTTCTTGTTCGCAAGCGGCCCTTGACGGCTTTGCGATCCCCCACTCCGCGTTGACAACCGCTCAAGATCCAGAAGGAGCGCTTTTAGACTTGGACAAAAATGACTTTATAAAAATTGAAAAAGAATTTTTGGCCAACAAAGAAAGCGCGCCCAAAGCCTTGACCGCTTTGCAAAAAGCGTCGCTGGAAAAATACTTTCAAACAAACGGCGACACGGAAAGCTTGGACCCAATAAAAGACAACCAAGAAAAAAAAGACTATCTAGCCGCCGCAATAGAAAGAAAAACAAAGGGCGAGGTTCATTTAACGCCCAGCGACTTAAGGGATTTCTTTCCCTGTCCGCGCCAATGGATTTTTAAAGACTTGCTGCAAGTAAACGAATTTTCCTTGGACACAGAGCTTTTTGAAATTTACGACCAAGGAAACATCAACCATAAAATTTTGGAAATGTATTTTAAGGGCCTAAAGGAAAACGGAAATAAAATTCCAACCGTCTCAGAAGAAAGCCAAAAGCTTGTCCTTAACGGCGACGAGGATTACGAAAAGAACGAGCTGCTTCCGCTTTTGGAAAAATACGCCGGCGACGCATACGAAGCTTCGCGCTCTTACAGGCGCAGCGCTTTGGTAAAGGAAACGCTAAAAAGCCAAAACACGCTCTTTGCAAATTCCGTAATGCAATTCTTAAAAAACTTTTGCCAAAAAGACGCTTTTGGCGGATGGACAATCCAAGAAGTTGAATGGGGCGAAGGCCGCGACGCTTCGCTTCCTCCAATGCTAAGGGGAAGAATGGACTTGGTCTTGCGCTCGCCGGAAAACGAGATCGCGATAATCGATTACAAGAACAGCCAAAGCTCGATACCAAAAGGCAACTTAAATCAAAAAGACGCAAGCGCCAATCCAGACGGTTCGCCGGCAGAATTGGACGACTACCAAATGGCCGCCTACGTTTATTTGTGGGAAAAAAGCAATCCCGCGCAAAAGGACATGATACAAAAAGCCAGCTTTGTCTCGATAAAAAAATTTAAGGAAGAGCAAGTCATCGGATCAAGCAAAAAAGCGGTCGCCAGAGATGATTTTGAGCCGGCGATTCAAAGCCTTAAAAGGCAAGCCCAAGTTATGAACGACAGCCTTGAAAGCAGAAGCTTCAAGCTTGACAAAGTGAAGCGTTACCAGCATTGCATAGCTTGCGATTACAAAAATCTTTGCAGGACAACTTTTTAGGGAGGCACGGAATGGATTACGCAGAATTCGCTTCGATATTGAATACGGCTCCGGACGCAGACCAAAAGGAAGTCATTTGTTCCTTGCAAAACACAATCGTCTCCGCGGGAGCGGGAAGCGGAAAAACCCAAACGCTCGCAAGCCGCTTTGCCTATTTGATCACCGCCGACTTAAAAGACAAAGACGGAAACACAATTAAGAATCCAACCGTAGAAAGAATCCTTACGCTTACCTTTACAAAAAAAGCGGCGGCCGAAATGTACCAGCGCATTTACCTAACGCTCAAGCGATTCGCGCAAAATGCAAAAGATCCGGCGGCAAAGCAAAAGGCCCAAGACGCCATCGACAATTTTTCCAAGGCCAGAATTCAAACCCTTGACTCTTACAGCGCGAGCATTTTGCGGCAGGCGGCTCCCCTTTACGGAATCCGTCCCGACTTTACGCCGGGAGCGAACCCTTCGCAAATAAACGATTTGGCCTTTGATTTTGTCATGGACAACAGGTGGAACCCGGCAATCCAATGGATTTCCGATCCGGCAAAAATCGAAGACTGCGCAAAGCTCTTTGCCGACGCCGCCAACAAAAACGCGTCAATCGCCAGTTCCGCAAACAAAGAAAAAAAATGCGCCGTATTCGCCCAAAGCTTGGCGGCGCAAAAAGAATTCGCTCAAGAACAGTGGAACAAAAAGCGCCCCTTCATAGCGATCGAAAAAGCGATACAAGAAGCCAACCAATACGTTCCCTATGACAAGCTGAACAAAAGGCCGCCTCAATGGCTGCTCAACCTTGTAAAAGCCTATGATTTTTGGGAGCAAGAAAAAACGCAAAAAGCAAGGGCCGCCTTTAGAGCGCTTGCGGAGCGGAAAGATTTGTACCAAGACCTGGACAAGACCATCGAGTTGTTAAACTCAAACGATTTCATTCTTTTGAAAAACGCGATCGACGCTTTTGACGTTTCAAGAGTTTCTGATGACAATATAAAAGAGACGCTCATAAGCAGGCTGTTTAAAAAAGAAGGCGAAGACACGGGAATCACAACTGACTTTTACAACATTTTAAATTTCTTGTCCGACCTAAAACGCTTGGAGCGGCTGCACCCTCTGCTTGACGAATTTACAGACAAGGCAATCGACTACAAAAGAAAAGCGGGCGAGCTGACTTTTAAAGACACAAACGACCTTGCCCTGCTTGCCTTAAAGGAACAAGAATCCATAAGAATACAGGAACGCGACTCCTACGACTTTATAATGATCGACGAGTTCCAAGACAACAACGGCCCCAACCGCGACTTGCTTCTTTTAATCTCAAAAGACGACGACGGCAACATAATGAAAAACCGCCTGTTCTTTGTCGGAGACGAAAAGCAGTCCATTTATAGATTCCGCGGCGCGGACGTTTCGGTCTTTAACAGCCTTGAAGAATCAATCAAGCCGTGCGCAAAGCTTCCGATGCGCATAAACTACAGGTCAAGCAACCTTTTGCTGGACGAGTTCAATCAATTTTTTGGCGGCTTTTTTCCAACAGACAAAAGCGAACCGACCGTAAAAGAAGAATGCGCAAAGTTGTTTAAGAACGGCGGCGTTCAAGTTTACGAAGCGAAGTACGACCAAAACGCAAGGGCGGTTTTTCCGGAAAAGAAAGAAGCCGACACAAGCCCGTGTCCTAGAATGCACGTTTGCTCATATCCGTCGGAAGATCAAGACCCTGACGATTACATCGAAGAAAAAAACGCAAAGGCGCTTTTCATCGCCAAAAAAATTCTTGAGCTGCATCAAGAAAAGGGCGTCGCCTTTAGGGACATCGCGCTTTTGACAAGAAGCAGAACCAACTATTCCAACATCGCGCGAATATTCACCCTAAATAAAGTTCCGTTCGCGCTGGACGAGCAAGCGGACATCCTTACGCAAGCCACCACAAATGACTTTTACAGCGCGCTGCGCCTTTGCGTCTATCCCGCCGACATAAACGCCTTTGCGTCTTTCTTAAACTCGCCCTTTGCCGGAATGACATTGAACGCCGCCGAAAAAATTCTTTCTCTATTTCCAAGCAAGGCTTTTGACCCGGAGATTGACGCCAAAAGCGTTTTGTCAAAAGAAGAATTAGAGCGCTACAAAGCGGCGGAAAATTTTTACAAGGAGATGTCGGACTTCGCGCTTTCAAATCCGATCGCAAATTCCATCGAACGCTTGTGGCAAAAGGAAGGCTACAAGTTTTCGTTAAACGCTGACGAAGAGCTTTACGACTTGCTTTACGAATTGGCAAGAAAAGCCGACCTTGACGCAAAGGACTTGTCGTGGTTTGTGGACCAATTGGCGATTGAATCCTCTGCGTCTTTTGGCGAGCATTCCGAAATCGACTTAAAGGAAATCGACTATCCGGTCGAAAGCTCAGACTCCGTCAACATAATGACAATCCATAAAAGCAAAGGCTTGCAATTTAAATATGTCTTTGTTTGGGGCTTGTCCGACACGCGCGAAGGAAACAATTCCGACAATTCCAAAATTCTCCAAAGCGAAAAATTTGGAGCGGTAGTCGCGGCCAGCAATAAAAAAGACAATTTCTTTGTCCTTATGGCCGCCGATGAAGAAAAGAAAAAGGAAGACGCCGAAAAGCGCCGCCTTGCCTATGTAGCCCTGACCCGCGCAAAGGAAGAGCTTTTTATAGTCGGAAACGAGCCGCCAAAAAATCCAACCGCAAGGCCGGTTCCTGGAATCATTCAATTTTATCAAGACAACGATATCTACGACGCTCCCTTTGACGTAATCCACATTGAGCCATACCCGCGCGGAAGCGAACGCCCGGCTTCAAGCGGAAAAGAGCTGACCGTACAAGACATAAAAAAAATTTACGGCGAGGCAAAGGAAATCCAAACGGAAAAAGCCAAAAACATTTGGACAAGCCCCAGCGCGCTGGAAGCCGCCGCGGACCCTGCAAGCGCGGACCCTTCAATCACGCAAAGCGCAAGCCTGGCCTATCCAGAAATCAACTCCTTTGTAAACGCGACGGCTTTGGCCAAAAACGATTACGGCACCCTCTTCCACGCCTTTATGGAAGGCTGGGCCAGAGACTACAAAAACTGGACCCAAGAAAAAATCGCCGCGGAAGAATATTTTGAATGGGAAAGCAAAGTCCAAAAGCTTTCTTTGGAAAACCGAAAGATTTTGTTAAAGACTTTTTTCAAAATACTAGACAAATTTCTTGGCGTCAAGGACAACCCGGCCTATGACGCCCTCAAAAACGGCCGCTCCTACAGGGCGGAATACGAGTTCAAAACTAAAATAAAGTCCTTTATTATCAGGGGAACGATGGACGCGGTCTTCCAAAATTCAGACGGAACTTGGACCGTTTTGGACTACAAGACCGATTTGGCCCCAAACCCTCAAATTTATTACAACCAATTGGCTTGCTACAAGAAAACGGCCGCGGATTTGTTCGCCGGCGGAGACCAAAACAAAGTCCGCTGCGTCCTTTTCTTTGCCGAAAACAACAAATTTGTGGACATCAGCCAAGAGGCCCAAAAAGCGCTTGAGGGCTTAAGCGACGAAAAGATACGCAATTTAATTGAAAAACAGCAAATTCTGTGATATAATAGAAAAATGTTCAATCGTAGCCGAGCAAGCAAAATCGCGCTGCTTTTTGCATTTTTACTTTTCTCAAAAGCGACCGCTCTCTTTGCGGACTCTCGGATTATTTTTAGCGAACCTTCCATATTAAAAAGGGAATACGTGGACATATCCCAAAAATGGGATTACATTTCCGACAAATTAGTTGACCCGGAGGAATTTTATCCAACCGTAAAGCAGGGTCCCGGCTCGATAGTAAGCTTTCCGCATAAAATGAAGGACGGAACAAAGCTGGCCACCTACCACATCAGGCTGTCGGGCTTGACTCCCTACAACAGATATTCCAGCGATTTTTGCGGAGCGGCAATGAGTTCAAGCCGAGTTTGGTGCAACGGAAAAATCGTGGCCACCGGCGGCTTTGTAAGCAAGGATCCAAAATTGGCAAAGGCGGGCGACTATTTTACGCCGGTAGACTTTCAGGCCGATGCAAACGGAGTCGTTGACATTGTTCTCCACGTGGCGAACTTTGAAAAATGCAAGGGCGGAATCGCAAAAGAAATCAGCATTTCGGATATATCAAATCTTAGAAGGCGCTTTAACCTAAGTTATTTGTTGAACGCCTTGGCCTTGGCTTTTCTTTTCGCGCACATTATTTACAACATCGTTTTGGGCGTTCTTAACATCAAGCAGCTTTCGTATCTAAGCTTGATTTTTATCAGCATCCTATATTGCATGGCCATTGCAATGACTGGATATTCGATGCTATTCCAAAAGGGAATTTTCCTCCCCTTCTGGCTGTACCGAAGGCTGGCCGTCGCGCTTTTCTGCTTGGTGACTCCGCTGGAACTTTTGTACGTTATAAACTTGCACAAAACGCCTTTTAGAAAATCAATGACGCTTTTTGCGCTTGCAATGGCCAACGCGCTTGCTGTTCTTGTCGTTCCGCTTTCTTTCTTTGAAAAGAACTATTGGTTCTTTGTCAGCATCGCGCTCTTTTTCTCGTTCGTAAGGCTTGTGATTCCTTTTAAGTTTGTGTTAAAAAGAAATTTTGACAACAAAAGAAGCCTAAGAAAATCCACCATGGCCTACAACGTCAGCACAATTGTGACGATTGTAATTTTCTTTTGCCGAGTCAACGACTTTTTGCTGACATCGGGACAGCAAACCATAATCCATCCTTACATATCGTTCAAGCTTTCCATTTTGCTTTTTGGCGTAGTGCAGTGCGGCGTTTACGCTTACCATCGAGACTTTTCAACCGTTCGCGTAAACCGACAAATGCAAAAGCTTTCCTTTACAAACAACACGCTGGCAAAAATCGTTCCGCCGCAAGTCCTTAAATTGTTGGGAGCGGGAGACATCACTAAAATCATTCCGGGCGAAAGCCGCATCATAGACGCAATCTTGTTCTACGTTCAAATCAAGCACTTTAACCGCTTGGCGGAATCCATCAACAAAGAAGAGCTTTACACAATCCAAACAGATTTTTTCCAAGCCATCTCTCCGATAATCATCGACTCCGGCGGCTTTGTGGCAAAATACACAATCTCGGGCTGCCTCGCGATTTTCCAAGAAAAGAGTCCAGACGCAATCACATGCGCCGCGCGCTTGCAAAGAAAGATCCGCGAGCTTAGGCGCGCGTTAAGAAAGACAAACAGAACCGACATCTCAGTCGGCATCGCGATCCACTCAGGAAAAGTCGCGGTTGGAACGATCGGCTCCAACACCCGCCTGGACACTATGGCGCTTTCCGAAGACGTAAACATAACTTACGCGGTAGGCGGACAGACATCAAAGACAAACACTCAGATTTTAATTACAGAAGAAGCGATGCCGTATTGCCGCAGCTACATAAACTATGTTTACGAAGGCCATTACTTTATTTCCAACGGAAAACAAATTTTGGTATACAGCGCGCTTCCGATAAAGAAGAGCGAACAAGCGTTTGAAGAAACCCTTGACCCGATTGAGGACGAAGATGAACTTTAAGAAAATCGCGCTGCTGGCAAGTTTGGCGGCTTTGACAATTTGCTCTCCCCTCCATGCCAAAAACGTGATGAACGGAATTCTAAGCTTTGAAAATTCCTCAACGCCCAAAAAGATTGTGTTCCTAAACGGCGACTGGGAATTCTACGAAAACCAAACCTTTGAAACCCTAATGGGCGCAAGGCTTAAAGTAAATTTCATCAAGGTTCCCGCCTCATGGTCCAAGCAAGAAATTGAACAAGGCGAGACCGTTTCAAGATTCGGAAGCAACACTTACCGCCTTCTAATCACAGGCCTTAAGGCAAACTACGACTACGCGATATTCTCAAGAAAGACGCCCCTTTACGCGTCAAGGATTTTCGCAAACGGAAGGCTGATTTTTGAAAGCGGCCGCTTTGCAAGACACAAAAACGACTACAAGCCTTCAAGATCGTCCCTCTTTGCTCCGACGCCTTCAAACATAGACGGCGTCATAGAAATTGTAGTTCAAGTTTCAAATTACACAGGCGGCGAATCTGGAATCGTGGCTCCGATTCTCTTTGGCGAGTTGGGCACCGTAGAAAAATTCTTCCAAAAACTAATCATCATAAACGCGCTGTTAATCGGCCTCTTGTTCTTTTGCTTTTTGTCGGACTTGTTCCTTTGGATTTTTGACCACGCAAGGTTTCCAAACCTTCTTTTCGCGATTTTGCTGGGACTCATCGCGGTTAGATTCAGCCTTTACAACGTCAACTTTTTCAACATGCTTGGAGTCGTCATCCCCTTTGGCTTCCAATTCAAGTTGGAAAACGCGATTATATTCGCGCCCTGCGTATTTGCGTTCCTCTATTCCGCCGACAAAACGTTCTACAACAAGCATCCGGTCATCGACCGCTTTATCGCCGCGAGCAACTTCAGCGCCTTTATAATATTCCTATGCTTGCCGATCGGCTTTGCGGTGGACGTTATGAAGTACCAGGTAATTTGGGCGCTGATTTTTACCGCTTATTCAATTGTAAGAGCCTTCTTTGCGTTTAAGAACCAGCAATATGTCGCGGGCCTTTACATGGTTCTTTACACAATCGTAGCCGTGTCGCTTGCCGGAGACATTTTGTTCCCGATGCTTGTCGAAGACAAAACATATTTGATGTCGGAACTTTTCGTTCCCTTAATGGCCTTCTTTGACATTGCCTACTTTGCCGCGGTTCTTGAAATTCACCAAAAGCAGGACAAGAAAATCAAAAACGAGCTTTCGCAATTTTACTTTGGCTACAGGCGCTTTTTGCCAAGAAACGCCTTGCGCTATTTTGACAACAAAAACATCACAGACCTTAAAATCGGACTGAACAAAGAAAACAAAGTTACGATTATGTTCATCGGAATCGTAGTGATATCGCCCGACAACACAAAGATCAACTTGCGCGAAGAATTTGAAACCTTGGCCTTTTACTCAGCCACCATCATCGATAAAATCCACCAACTTGGCGGAACGGTAATCACAATCACCAACCAAGGAATTTCCATCCTCTTTGACGACGGAGACGAAAAAGCCTTGGACGCGGCTCGAATAATCAGAAACGAATTAAAGACCATAAACAGCCGCCGCGCCGAAGACTACTACCTTTGCGTTTCCTTTAACATTTCAATCCACAACGGAGAGCTTTTGCTGGGCGTAATCGGCGACAGAAACCGCCTTGACATTACGATGATTTCCTCCAGCATTGAGGTTATCGACAAAATGTGCTCGCTTGGCTTTGCAATGAACATTCCTATATTGATTTCGCAGCCAGCGGTGGATTCCTTCCCTGCCCAAGCTAAGGAAAAGCTTAAGCTTTTGGGAAACATTCACTTTAGCGAGTTTACCCGTCCCATTGGCCTTTACGGCCTTCCTTCCGACGAAGAGGAAGACAGCAAGCTCGAAATTATCGACGAAACGCCCTTTATCACCCAGCGTGAGGCCGACAAATACATCAACTTTTAGAGCCGCTTTTGCCTTGAAAAAGCGCGCGTAATTATATATAATGGGACTATTATGAATAGTAACGCAATTCCTGAACGCAAAGACGTTCCCGCTGGCGACAAGTGGGACTTGACTACATTATTTAAAAGCGACAGCGATTGGGAAAAAGCCCTGGCAAAAATCGAAGGCGACGCAAAGGCCGTATCTTCATTCCAGGGAAAATTGGCCGCCGGCCCCCAAGAACTTTTGACCGCGCTAAAAGCCTACGAAGAACTTTGGAAAAACATAGAGCTGGTCGCAAACTACGCGGGCCTCTTAAAGACAACGGACGAAGGCGACGAAAAATATTCCGACATGGAAGGCCGCGCCGATATGGCCATCTCAAAGGCCTCCGCGCTGACAAGCTTTTTTGACTCGGAACTTTCGGAAATTCCCGAGGCGGACATCGCGTCTTGGATTGAACGGGACGACTACAAAGACTACAAGATTTACGTTCAAAAACTCTTGCGACAAAAAGAGCATATTTTAAGCGAAAAAGAAGAGCGGATTTTAGCCCTTCAGTCGGAGAGCGGCGGAACGGCCGAAAAAACTTTTAGCGTGGCCGAGAACGTTGACATCAACAATTTGTTTGGAACGGTAAACGTTGACGGAAAGGATTTGCCCCTTACGCAAACCACTTGGACCCAGTTTATGGAAAACCCCGACCGTTCCGTCCGCGAAAAAGCCTACAAGCAATTCTACAAAAATTTCGAAAGCCACCAAAACATTTTGGCAAACCTCTACGCCGGTTCGGTCAACCAAGACGTGTTCATTGCCCGCGCGCGCGGATATAAGTCCAGCCTTGACGCGGCTCTTTTTGGCAACAAGGTCCCCGAAAGCGTTTACAGAAATTTAATCGACACGGTTCACAAAAACTTCGGCCCCTTGCGCAAGTATTATTCGATCCGCAAGCGCGCGCTTGGCGTAAAAGAATTGCGCCACTACGACGTTTACGTTCCGCTTGTTCCAAACGTCAGTACAAAAACTAGCTACGACCAGGCGGTGGAGATTTGCCGCGAGGCCCTCGCTCCGCTAGGAAAAGAATACACCGACACGCTTTGCGGCGGACTTAAGGGCGGCTGGGTTGACCGCTACGAAAACAAGGGAAAACGCAGCGGCGCTTTTTCAAACGGCGGCTACACCGGCTATCCTTACATTTTGCTCAACTACAAGGATTCTATTATCCGCGACGTCTTTACGATGGCCCACGAAGGCGGACACTCAATGCACTCTTTGTACAGCGCAAAGAACAATCCCTTCATGCAGTACAACTACACGATTTTTGAGGCCGAAGTCGCGTCAACCTTTAACGAGGAATTGCTTTTCCAACACTTGATCAACAAGGCTGACGACAAAAAAATGCGGACATACCTTTTGGCGATGCGCGCCGCCGACATTATGGCCACCTTGCACCGGCAGACAATGTTCGCCGAATACGAACTTAAGGCCCACGAGCTGGTCGAGTCAGGAACGCCGTTAAGCGCGCCGGTTTTGCGAAAGCTTTACCGCGGCCTTTTGGAAGAATACTTTGGCCCGGAGATGGTATTTGAAGAAAACAGCGACATGGAAGGCTTGCGCATTCCGCACTTCTATTCCGCCTTTTACGTTTACAAGTACGCCACGGGAATCAGCGCGGCGATGGCCTTGGCCGACCGCGTAACAAAGGGCGGCGAGGCGGAACGAAACGATTACTTTAACTTCTTAAAGTCCGGCGGATCGCGCTACCCGATTGAGTCGCTAAGAGTCGCCGGAGTGGATATGGAAAGCCCCGCGCCGGTTCAAGCCGCGCTGGACAAGTTTGCCGCAATCATCGACGAATTGGACAAGTCCATATAGAAAAAAAATGTTAAAGAAATGCAGACTGATTGCCGATAATAAAAAAAGGAGTATGGCAAATTGAAAAAAGAGAACTTCTATCTTTTCATGCAAAGCGTTCCAAAAGCGGAGCTTCACATTCACATTGAAGCCGTCATAACGCTCGAATCAATATGCCGTCTCTACGAAAAGCGCTTTGGAAAGAAAATGACCAAGGCCGAGCAAGTGGCTCTCTTTACCTACGAGGACCTAAACGGCTTTATCAAGGCTTTCTTGCAAGTCCAGGACTTGTTCACCGAAGTAAGCGACTTTGACTATGTGTTTGACGACTTTGCCCGCTATCTTAAGGGAAACGGAATCAACCACTGCGAAGCCTTCTTTGCCCCTTCGGCCTTTGTAAAAAAAGGCTTTGACTACGGCGAGATGGTAAAGAACTTTACCAAGAACATCAACAAAATCAAGAAAGAAACCGGCATTACAATCAAATTGTTGGTTGACGTTTCGCGCACTTTTGGCTTGGAAAACGCCATGACCAACTACCAGCTTATGAAAAGCTATCCCAGCCCCGCCATTATCGGAATCGGTTTGGGCGGAGCGGAACAAAAGGGTCCCTGCAAGGATTTTGGTCCGGTGTTCGAAAAGGCCCGCAAGGACGGCTTCCATGCCGTAGCCCACGCCGGCGAAGACGTTGGCCCTGAATCAGTTTGGGACGCCATCAAGGTTCTCAACTCTGAACGCATCGGACACGGAATCACTTCCATCCAAGACGAAAAGCTTATGGACTTCTTGGCCAAGGAACAGATTCCGCTTGAGGTTTGCCCCACCAGCAACACGTTCACAAAGAAAGTTGTCCAGACAATTGAAGAGCACCCGATCCGCGCCTTCTTTGACAAAGGCCTTTTGGTAACGGTAAACACTGACGACCCGGTATTCTTTAAGGTCACTTTGCTTGACGAATTCTGGTCGCTCCACAAAAAGGCCGGCTTTACAATGGACCAAATCAAGGTTTTGTTGGAGAACAGCTACAAGGCTTCGTTCCTTTCGGACGCGCAAAAGAAAAAGGCGATTAAAGAGCTTGACGCGGCTTGGGAAGAGAACATCAAGAAGTACGAATAAAACTGAATACTGACCAAGAAGGCCGCCGCGAGGCGGCATTTTTTTTGCCGTTCCTATTTTAGGTACACCATCAAAAGCATGATGTCGCTGTTTCGGATTCCGCTGATGCGGCTGGCTTGTCCCAAGGTAAGCGGGCGCACGCTTTCTAGCTTTCCGCGAGACTCCGCGCTTAAAGAGGGAATCGAGCCGTAGTCAAAGTCTTTTGGAATGCGAAGGTTTTCTAAACGATGCATTTTTTCAACGCGGCGGTCTTGCTTTTCTATGTAATACTTGTATTTTACGTCAACCAAGGCGTGCGCCCAAACGTTTGGCGCAAAGCCAGGATTTTGCGCTTCGGGATTTTTTTCCAAAAGCGCGGAAGCCTCCGCCACGTCCTCGTATTTTTTAAGGACAGCCTCGTATTGCGCCTGGCTTTTTAGGCCGGCGTCAAAGGCCTTCTTTGCAAGGCGGCGGTCCGCGTCGTCGTAGCGCAACTTTAATCGGTACTCGGCGCGCGCGGTGAACATGCGGTAAGGCTCTTTTGTGCCAAGCGTCACTAGGTCGTCGATCAAGACGCCGATGTAGGCTTCGTCGCGGCCAAGAATCAAGGGCTTGTATTCTGGGATTGAATTGAAGCGCGCGAATCCCGCAGCCTCTTGAGAAGCTTTTAGTTTTTTGTTTAGGACCGCCGCCGTTTTTTGGCTTGCGGCGGCCATTGCGTCCGCGTCGGCTTGGCTAAAGTCAAAGCGGGGGCAAAAGCAGCCTGGCTCCAAAGAAGCGGGCCGGCCTTCCATCTCGTCGTCGGAAGCGACAAGCGGGCCGCACAATTCCTTGTGAGCCCTTGCGTAATAACCGGCGTTGATTCCGGCCACAAGGCCCTGCCCCGCCGCCTCCTCGTAGCCTGACGTTCCGTTTATCTGGCCCGCGTTAAAAAGGCCAGCGACTCTTTTAGTCTCAAGGCTTGGGAACAATTGAGTCGGCTCAACGTAATCGTATTCGACTGCGTAGCCAGGTCGGCTTACGACGGCGTTTTCAAAGCCGGTCATCGTCCGCAAAAATTGGTCTTGCACGGATTCCGGGAGCGAAGACGAAAGGCCGTTAAGGTAAACCTCTTCCGTTCCCAAGCCTTCCGGCTCGACGAATATTTGGTGGCGCTCGCGCTCGGCAAAGCGCATTACTTTGTCTTCTATGCTGGGACAGTATCGCGGGCCAACGCCGTGAATCTTTCCGCTGTACAAGGGAGAGCGGCCGATGTTGGCGCGAATTATCTCGTGGGTTTTAGGATTTGTGTAAACGACATGGCAAGGAACCATCGGCCGCTCGATTTTTGGGTCGTCAAAACTGAATGGTATTACCTCGTCGTCGCCGGGCTGCTCTTCCAAAACGCTAAAGTCAACCGAACTTTTTAGGATGCGCGGCGGAGTTCCGGTCTTAAGGCGGCCGGTGGTAAAGCCAAGGCGGCGGAGGCTTGCGGTAAGGCCGTAAGCGCCCGCCTCTCCCAAACGGCCGCAGGGAGCGTCGTACTCGCCGATGAAAATTCGGCCGCCCAAAAAAGTTCCTGTCGTAAGGACGACGGCGCGGACTGGAATCACGCGGCCGCGCTCGGTCACGATGCCCGTAACTTTTTGCCGCATGCCGCCGCGCGCCGATTCCGCCGTTCCGTAATCTATGCGGCCCGCTTTTTGGCCTTGCGTACCATTTTCCGCGCGGGAATCTCCCGGGATCGTACCCGCCGCCGCGCTTGAATCGGAATTGGGCGGAAGCGGCTGGTCGCTGGGAGCGGCGATTATGTCAACCACCGTGTCCATTAATGTAGAAAGATTTGGAGTTGATTCCAAGACTTGCCGCGCAAGCTGGGAGTATAAAATTTTGTCGGCTTGGCTGCGCGGCGCTTGAACTGCGGGGCCGCGGCTTTTGTTCAACAGGCGAAACTGAATCATCGAGCGGTCAATCAGCTTTGCCATTTGGCCGCCCAAGGCGTCGATTTCACAAACGATGTTGCCTTTAGCGATTCCGCCGATGCTGGGATTGCACGACATTCTTCCAATCGCGTCAACGCTTTGAGTGATTACAAGTGTCTTTAGTCCCATCCGCGCGGCGGCAAGGGCAGCCTCAATTCCGGCGTGTCCCGCTCCCACCACGGCGACATCGTAAGAGTCGTAAAAGCCCGGCATTTTTCTTAAGCGTTCCGTTCCGCCAAATTACGCTTTCATGTTGACAATGCTCTTGTCGTAGTCAGTCGGCGGAACAAAGCCCATAAGGTTCATGATTGTGGCAGGCCAAGAAGAAATTCCCAAGCCTTCGTTGAGCTTTGTATTGTCGTATTCGCCCTTGTATTCGGGGTCGTAGATGATTCCCGGAACAGGGTTCAAGCTGTGAGATGTCTTGGGCTTGGGCTCGCCGTTGGCGTCCTTTGAAACGCTTCCGTCCTTTTTGTGCTCGTACATGTCGTCGCTGTTTCCGTGGTCGGCTGTGATGCACATGATTCCGCCGGCTTCTTCGATGGCGGCCTTAAGGCGGCCAAGCTGCAAGTCCATTCCTTCCATAGAGCAAACTACGGCGTTGAAAACTCCGGTGTGGCCAACCATGTCGCCGTTGGGATAGTTCAAGCGAATGTGGTCGTACTTTCCGCTCTTAATCGCTTCGATGACTTTGTCGGTGATTTCGGCGCACTTCATCCAAGGTCGCTGCTCAAAGGGAACTACGTCAGACGGAACTTCGACGTAAGTCTCAAGGCTCTTGTCAAATTCGCCGGGGCGGTTTCCGTTAAAGAAGTATGTGACGTGTCCGTACTTTTGCGTTTCGCTTATCGCCATAAGGTGAACGCCGCTCTTTGTGAGGTACTCTCCCATCGTGCGGTCGATGCTGGGCGGGTTGACCAAGTATTGGGCGGGCTTGTGGTTGTCGCCGTCGTATTCCATCATTCCTGCGTACTCAACAGCGGGAACGCGCTTTCTGTCAAAGTGCGGGAAGTCCTTTTCTTCAAAGGCGGCTGTAATTTCCAAAGCGCGGTCGCCGCGGAAATTAAAGTAAACGACACTGTCTCCGTCCTCGATTGTTCCAACAGGCTTTCCGTCTTTTGCGATGACAAACTCGTGCATGTCCTGGTCAAGGACGCCGGGAACTTCCTTGCGGTAAGTTTCGATCGCTTCGACCGCGCTGGCAAACTGGCGGCCTTCTCCCAAAACGTGAGCCTTCCATCCGCGCTCGACCATGCTCCAGTCGGCGTTGTAGCGGTCCATTGTCATGTACATGCGGCCGCCGCCGGAAGCGATTTGGCAGTCCGCTCCAAGGCCGGCCAAAAATTCCTGCAAGGGTCCAAAGTAGTCCAAAGCGCTTGTGGGCGGAACGTCGCGTCCGTCAAGCAAAGCGTGAACGCGAATCTTTTTTACGCCTTCCTTTACAGCTTCCTGCGCCATCGCCTTAAGGTGGTCGATGTGGGAGTGAACGTTTCCGTCAGAAACAAGGCCGATAAAGTGGAATGTTGAATTTTTGTCGTTTACGTTCTTTACCAATTTTTTCCAAGTGTCGCCCTGGTACATTGAGCCTGACGCGATTGACTCGCCTACCAATTTGGCTCCCTGCGCGAAGACGCGGCCGCAGCCCATAGCATTGTGGCCTACCTCGCTGTTTCCCATGTCGTCGTCAGTCGGAAGTCCTACGGCGGTTCCGTGGGCCTTTAGCTTTGTGTTGGGGCAGTTGGCCTTGAACCAGTCAAGGTACTTCATTTTTGACGCTTTTACCGCGTCGCCCTCTTCGTATTTTCCGTAACCCACGCCGTCCATGATTACAAGAACCACCGGTCCGCGGCGGCCTTTCCAGTTGGGGTTTTTCTGCAAAGGATGCATTGTGTCAGACATATTGTATCTCCTATAAAATCCATTGAATGAAGTTAGTCTAGTCTTATTCTACCGAGAAAACGAAGATTGCGCAAGGACGAGCTTTTGCCGGCGGCGCTTTATTCAAACGTCCGCCGAGCGCTCTTTGCGGGCCTTCAATTTTCCAAGCAAAAGGAAGAGAAAGCCAAAAACGGCAAGGCCTATTCCTATTCCCAAAAACAAGAGGCAAAGGCCTTTTAGGCTGCGGCCGTTGTCAAGATTGGTAAAGCCGTAAGGGTAATATTGGCCCCAAAGGTTTTGCGGAATGGCGCCGCCAAAAAATGCTCTCGCGGACAAGGCGCGGCGCATAATTATAAAGCACCACGAGATTGGAATGACCATTCCCAAAAGCGGAAAATATTTTTTATGCTTTCCCGGAAATAGAATTTCGTCCGCAATCGTAAAAATCGGAAGGATAAAATGCTTGAACGTCGAGCCAAAAGTCCAATAGTTGGCCGTCCAAATTTTGTCAGGAAGAACAAAGGCGGCGATGAGGAATGTCGCTGTCATCATTATGGCGGCGCAAAAATTCAGCAAAGAGTGAAGGACTGTCTGGTCCGAAGTCTTTGCATTTTGAACGCCTTTCGCTTTTTGTAAAATCTCAAAGGCAAGGCTCGCCGTCGCGGCGGCAAAAGAAATCCAAGCAGACCAAGACGTAAAAAAAAGCGCCACGGGCCGGCCATCGCCGCCAAGCGACTTTACATGATCGATGAATGTGAACGCAAACGACACAAGCGCCGCCAAAAACCAAAGGACCCTAAATGAAAGGCGCGCGCGACTTTTTTCCGCACCGCCATTTTTGTTTTGAATGTTTTCCATAAGACTATAGTATCGACTTTTCGCGACATTCGCAACCTCCTTAAAGCCTTGCGCGTCGCTTGCGGAAGGCCCGCCTTTTGCGCTACAATTCCCGCGAGGAAAAATATGCTCGCTGTATTCGTAAATTGCGCCGCAATCGTGGCCGGCTCTGTAATCGGACTTTTGTTCGCCAAAAAAATTCCGCAAAAAATCACCGACGCGATTCAACTCGCTTGCGGCCTTGTCTCCTTTGTCATGGGCGTTCAAATGGCCTTTAAATACCAAAACGTCGTTTACCTTGCGCTCGCCTTGATTTTTGGCGGAATCGTCGGAACCGCGCTGGACATTGACGGAAAGATTTTAAAAGTAGGCCGCTTTTTGGAGCGCGTCTTTTTGAAAAAGCCGGAAGCCGCCGCCTCAAACGATTCCGCCGCCCAAGAAAGCGCCGACGAATTTTCGGCCGGAAAGCCGCAAAAGAATTTCGCATACGCTTTTCTAAACGCGTCGGTTTTGTTTTGCGTCGGGGCGATGGCGATTGTCGGAAGCTTTAAGGCCGGAATCGAAGGCGACTATTCAATCATATTCCTAAAGAGCGTTTTGGACGGCTTTATCGCCATCGGCTTCGCGGCCGCGATGGGCGTCGGAACGGCCTTTAGCGCGCTCGCGATTTTTGTCTACCAAGGCGCGCTTACCCTGCTCGCGATTTTCATCCACCAATACGTTAGCGACTCCCTTCTTGCCGAAATCACCGGAAGCGGCGGCGCGCTAATCGTCTTGATCGGAATCAACTTGATGGGCCTAAAAAAAATCAAGACGGCCAACTACCTTCCCGCCGTCCTCTTCAGCGCGCTCTTTGTCCTTTGCGAGCCGTTTGTCCGCGGCCTTTTTGGCTTGTAAAAAAAAAATCTGGCAAACTAAAACGCAGGCGGCCGCCTCATTGATTTTTTTCAACTTTTCCATTATAGTGGCGGAATGAAAAAGATAATCGTAGTAGGATCGGGCGGCCGCGAGCACGCCATCGCTTGGAGATTGGCTCAAAGCCCGTCAGTTGAAAGTATTGTGTGCGTTCCCGGTAACGGCGGAACATGCAACGAAAAAAAGTGCTCTAACGTTCCGCTTGACGAAGCGAAAGGCTTGCCCGGAAATCCTTACGTAGAAATAGCAAAAAAACACGCTTGCGACTTTGCCGTAATCGGCCCCGAAGACCCGCTTGCGGTCGGTTTGGCCGACGAATTCTGGAAGGCGGGAATTCCTTGCGTCGGCCCAAAATACGCGGGCGCGCAGCTTGAGGCCAGCAAAGACTTGGCCAAAGCCTTTATGAAAAAATACTCGGTCGCCGCCCCCGCAAGCGAAACTTTCACCGACAAAAACGCGGCGCTTGAATACGTAAAAAAGCATGGCGCTCCGATCGTCCTTAAGGCTGACGGCTTGGCCGCCGGCAAAGGCGTTGTCGTAGCGAAGACCTTGGACGAAGCGATCGCCGCCGTCCACGACATTATGGAAAGCGGCCGCGTCGGCGACGCCGGAAAAAAACTTGTCGTTGAAGACTACCTTGCCGGAATCGAAATGTCAGTCTTGGCCGCCGTAAGCGTCACTCCCGACGGAGCCAAAGAGGGAAAGGCGACGATTGTCCCCTTCCTTCCCGCCCGCGACCACAAGCGATTGAACGACGGAGCCAAGGGTCCCAACACCGGCGGCATGGGAGCTGTTTGTCCGCTTTCCGACGTAACGCCCTCCATCATGGAACAGTTTGACAAAAACATTTTGCAGCCAACGTTAAAGGGCCTTATCGCGGAAGGATACGACTACCGCGGCTTCATTTTCTTTGGCG